>CABRBC010000063.1:0-21349 GCA_902469055.1 uncultured Collinsella sp. | reverse complement strand
GACGAAACTGGAGAGGAGGGATTACGAGCTCCTGTGCGAATTGGAGAGAGCGCTCCCGCAAACTGCCTCTTGACAACTTATAGGAGCGTCGGTTTTGTTTTCACGGTTTTCGGTATGGCCGAGGCTGTCCGTGTTAACGTAGTAGATGGGCCACTTTTGTGGCAAGGGGGCCGATCTGCGGGCCAGGGTAGCTAAAAGAGCCCCGTCCCAAAAAGACTGATTGGGAGCTGGGGCGTGTCGATGCGATAGTATTGCATGGTGGTATTCGACTAACCGAGGGTTTATCCGAGGGCTTTATGGAACAGCACCAGCATTATCAGAGCCTGCAAGATCAGGCATACAACGCATTACGCTCCAAGATTATCTATGCCGAGCTCAAGCCCGGCACGCGCCTTTCGGCGATTGGTCTGGAAAAAGAGACGGGAATCGGGCGCACGCCCATTCGCGAGTCCTTTGTGCGCCTGCGTGAGCAGGAGCTGGTGGAAACGCGTCCCAAAAGCGGCACCTATGTCTCAAAAATCAGCATGGAACGCGCCGAGAACGCCTGTTTCTTGCGTGAGAAACTCGAGAGAAGCGTGCTTATTAAATGCTGTTCGGCTGCTACGCCCGAGCAAAAGCAGCGGCTTGAGCAGATTCTTACCGAGTCCGAGTCGCTCGACCATGGCGAAACGCGCCGTTTCTTTGACCTGGATAACCTGTTCCATGAGACATGTTTTGAGATTGCCGGTCGTCACATGTTGTGGGATTGGATGAAGAGCATCAACACGCATTTTGAGCGATACAACTGGTTGCGTATGGTGTCGCAGGATCTAGATTGGGAGCCGATTCGTCGGCAGCATCGCCGGATTCTCGAGGCCATTAAGAGGGGCGATACCGACACGGCGAGCTATCTGGCAGAGACGCACTTGCACCTGATGCCCGAGGAGCAGGGCCCGGTTATCGCCTTGCATCCCGACTATTTTGAGCTGTCCAAAGACTCGTTCATCTAATCAATCCCCATATAAGTTGCGGTGAAATAGGGACTGTTTTGCGGCCTAGGTGGCGCAAACAGTCCCTATTTCACCGCAACTGCGTTGGGGCGTAACCGGGGCACAAAGCTGCGGCGCCGCTTGGAGAAAATGACCGGAAGCAAGGGTCCGTTCCTCCAGACGGCGCCGCAGCTGTTTTGGTGGCTCGGCTTTTGTCGATGTGGCTCAACTGGGCGCGGTTGCCAGCTGAGTATGCAAAGCGGCTCGGGGGCGTGTCGCTTCCGTCACGTTCTATCAGCATACAAGACGGTTTTGGTTCTTGTTCGTGACGGAAACGGCGCGCTTCCGAGCCGTTTTAAAAGAAAGGGGGCGAGGTCTAGGGCACGCCCCCTTTCACGATAGAGAGCTAAACCTAGCCGCGGACCTTCTTGACGACGTCCATGGCCTCGTGGGCGATCTGCTCGACCTTGGAGAAGTCGCCGTCGGCAAACAGGGCCGGCTTGACCATCCAGGTGCCACCGCAGGCGATGATGGCGGAGGAGCTCAGGTACTCCTCGACGTTGGCGGTGCTCACGCCGCCGGTAGGCATAAAGCGGTGACCGACAAACGGAGCGGCGAGGGCCTTGATGGTGTTCAGGCCGCCATACTGGGACGCGGGGAAGAACTTGGTGACCTTGAGGCCCAGGTTCTCGGCTGCGGTGACCTCGGAGGGGGTCACGGTTCCGGGAAGGACGGGCAGGTCGATGTCGATGCAGTGCTTCACGACGTCCTCGTTGTAACCCGGGGAGACGATGAACTTGGCACCGGCTGCGCGGGCCTGCTCAACCTGCTCGACGGTCAGGACAGTGCCGGCGCCAACGCACATCTCGGGCTCGGCCTCGGCCATAGCGGCGATGCACTCGGCGGCGCAGGCGGTGCGGAAGGTGACCTCGGCGGACTTCATGCCAGCTGCCATAAGGGCGTGGGCGAGCGGAGCGGCGTCCTCGACCTTGTCGAGTACAACGACCGGCACGATGCCCAGGGACTCAAGCGTGGTGTAGAACTGATCGAACATGATGTTCCTTTCGATGTGTGGCGCGCATGGGCGCGTGATTGCCAAATGTGCTGGTCAGGAGCCGATTTTGGATTGGTTATCGGAGGCACTGCTTGGGGTTCAAGCAATTCCAAAACCGGCTGCTCGACCAGTCATGTAGGGAATGCCAGACAAAACCGGAATGGGACTGGTGGTTTTGCCCGGCCGGAGGAATCGGGGAGCGGGCCGCAGGGGTATGGGATTGGAAAGCTGCGGCCCGCGGAATGGAGACGGACTAGCGCGCGACGCGGGTGCCACCGTCGGCGGCGGATGCCACGGCTGCGATCTCGCCTGCGGTCACCAAGTTGGAATCGCCTTTGATGGTGAGCTTGAGGATCGAGGCTGCAATCGCGTAGTTGACGGCGTCCTGCGGGTCAAAGTCGTTGATGAGGGCATGGACGAGGCCGGCGTTGAAAGCGTCGCCGGCGGCAACGCCCTCGAGCACGTGCACGTCGTGAGCAGGGGAGAACCAGTGCTCGCCGCTCTCGGCGTCAAAGAGCATGCCCATCCAGATGGAGCGCTCGACGCAGGAGATGTTGCGGACGACCGAGGCGACCTTCTTGCAACCGTACTCGGCGCAGATCTGACGGGCCATCTCGACGTAGGTGTCACGCTCCTCGATGCCGTGGGCGAGGGAGCCGGAGACGCAGGTCATGCCAAGGCCGGCAGGCGCATCCTCGTCGTTGGCGATGCAGATGTCGACGAGCGGCAGGAGTTCCTTCATGGTGGCCTGCGACTTCTCGGGCGACCACATCTTGCCGCGATAATTCACGTCGCACACGGTCGTGATGCCCTTGGCGCGGCAGGCGGTGAGGGCATCCTTGCAGGCGGCGGCCATCTCATCGGAGACGGCGGGGGTCACGCCGGAGAAATAGAAGACATCGATGCCCTTGAGGATCTCGTCCCAGTTAAAGACGTCGCGCTTGGCCATGTTGATGGCAGAGTACTTGCGGTCGTAGACGCAACCGTTACCGCGCTGCGAGGCGCCGACCTCAAACACATAGGAGCCAAGACGGTCGCCCTGACGCACGACGCGCGTTGTGTCGACGCCGTAGGCCTTCAGCGAGCGCAGCGCGCACTCGCCTAGGCGGTTGGCCGGGACAACGGATACGTAAGCGGCCTTGTCGCCTTGGTAGGCTAGGGAAAGAGCGGTGTTGGCCTCGGCGCCACCGTAGCGGACGTCAAACTCGGTTGCCTGCTCAATACGCAGGTGGTCTTTGGGCGAGAGTCTCATCATGATCTCGCCGAAGGTAAGAACCGTTTTACCCATGGTCGCGCAGCTCCTTTTACTCGTGCGTACACCTTTGATATGGCGTTGGCACGCAGGTGCCAAGACGGTAGGGTGCGTCTTTGCACCTGCGTGCCAACGCTCGCCGAAATCGGTTTACGAAATCGGTTTCGTTTCGAGTTGTAGTATACTCACCTACAGCGTTTTGCAACCGAGATTTTTAAAAAAATGCCTAAAATGGCTCAGACCGCCGACAATTGGGAAACGGGGTGCGTTATGGCGCAGATGAGAATCAAGGACATTGCCGCCGAGGCGGGCGTGAGCCCGGCCACGGTCTCGCGCTATCTCAACAACCGCCCCGGGCAAATGACCGAGGAGACCCGTGCTCGCATCGCCGAGGTCATCGAGCGCACCGGCTATCGCCCACGTGCTGCCGCGCGCAATCTGCGCAGCTCGCGTACCAACCTCATCGGTGTGATCCTGGCCGACATCGCCAACCCGTTCTCGAGCGCCATGCTTGAAGGACTTTCCGCCAGCGCCGCCGCGCGCGGCTGCTCGCTCATGACGGCCATTAGCGGCAACGACCCCGCTAAGGAGGCCGAGTCGCTCGCCAGACTTATCGATGCTGACGTGGACGGCCTGGTCGTCAACACCTGCGGAGGCAACGACAAGGCGATCGCCGCGGCCGCGGGGCGCCTGCCCGTTGTGCTGCTCGACCGCGACGTTGCCGACGGCGGTGTCGATCTGGTGACATCTAACAACCGTGAGCTGGTCGCCGGCCTGGTAGACGCCTTGACCGCCGCTGGCAGCGAGCGCCTGTGCCTGCTCACCGAGGCAAGCGACGACAGCCCCGTGCGTCGCAAGCGCGCCGAGGCCTTTACCGACGAGCTTTTGCACCGCGGCCTTGCCGGCGAGGTCGTCACCCTGGCCGACGGGGGCGCCACGGGCGTCGGCCGCCTGGACGAGACCATCCGCGGCTATGCAGGCAAAAAGCTCGGCCTCATTGCCGTCAACGGCTTGGTCTTCCTGCGTTTGACCGAGGCGCTGGCGCAGCTTGGTCCCTCGCTGCCGGCTGGTCTTAAGATCGCGACATTTGACGATTATCCCTGGAACCACGTGCTCTTTGGCGGTGTGACCACGGCCGCGCAAGACACCCTTACCATCGCCGAGCGCGTGGTCGAGCGCCTGTCCGAGCGCATCGACGTCGTCACCACCACGGTGGGCGAGGCCGCAAAGCTCGCCCCCAAGCGTATCGAGGTCCCCGGCCACATCGAACACCGCGCTTCGACCTCGCGCTAGTCTGTATGATAATATATAGACAATGTCATACAGGAGGTATCCATGGCTGCGTCTGTGCTGAGTGTGCGAGTGGACTCGTCAATTAAAGACTCATTTGCCGAACTGTGCGAAGAGCTTGGCATGACTTCGTCTGTTGCGGTCAATATGTTTATGAGGCAGATGCTGCGCGAGCGCTCTCTGCCGTTTGTTCCTTCACTTGGTAAAAGCTCTGCGAGCGAAAGCGCCGCGGCGGGCATTTTGGATACTGCCCAGATTGAGTCCGCCGTCCGCGAGGCAGCCAGCACGATTCCCGCCATCAAAACCGTGATTCTATTTGGTTCGTATGCCCGTGGCGAGGCGCATGCCGATAGTGATATTGACTTGCGTCTCGAAGTCGATCGCGAGCAGGGCTTTGGTCTTTTTGCGCTGTCGGCGTTTGGCGAGGCGGTGCGCAAAGAAACCGGGAGGCAGGTTGATCTCGTCTCTAGTGATCATCTTGATGACGAACTTGCCGCGGTAATCGAGCGCGAAGGAGTGATCCTTTATGATCGCGCGTAAGTCAGACAGCCTTCGCGCCCAAGAGGTTTTGGAGGCCATCTCCGAAACGAACGAGCGCATCAAGGCTTTTGATATCACCGAGGACCAGTTTCTGCATGCGAATGACGTGCGGACGAGGGCGTTGGCGGACTCCCTTTTGATGTGTGCGCTTAGGGTGACGGAAGAAGCGGGCAAATTGTCGGAACGCTCGCAGCGGCTTCATCCCGAAATTGAATGGCGTGGAATTATCGGCATGAGAAATTATCTTGCGCATGATTACGGCAATGTCGACCGCTCGGTTGTTTGGGATGCAGTGACGATGGAGTTCCCTGCGCTGGAACGAGCCTGTAGACAAATTGTCTCCGAATCTGAACGCTAGCCGCTCGTTCGCAACCGCCTGCTCGCGCACGTTTTTTGAGCGCTTGATACGCTTTAACCCTGCGGAAACATTTTTCTGCGATAGTATCTGCGATATAGACCAGTCGAAACCCGCCCGAAAGAAAGGGGAGCGACATGAACCAGCAGAACATCGATTACGTACTCCGCTCCGTAGAGCAGCGTGACATCCGCTTTGTGCGTCTGTGGTTTGTCGACATTCTCGGCCGCCTCAAGAACTTTGCCATTAGCCCCGAGGACCTCGAGGTCGCTTTTGAGGAGGGTATTGGCTTTGACGGCTCCGCCATCGAGGGCTTTGCTACGCCCGAGGAAGCCGACATGCTGGCGTTCCCCGATGCTTCGACCTTCCAGATCCTGCCGTGGCGCCCGAGCCACAACGGCGTCGCCCGCGTGTTCTGCGACGTGTGCACCCCCGACCGTAAGCCCTTCGCCGGCGATCCGCGCGATGCCCTGCGCCGCATGTTCCGCAAGGCCGAGAAGGCTGGCTACCTGCTCAACGTGGGCGCCGAGCTGGAGTATTACTACTTCCCCGACGAGCACACCCCCGAGCCGCTCGACAACGTGGGCTACTTCGATCTTTCGGTGAGCGATGCCGCCCGCGACCTGCGTCGCAACACGGTCCTCACGCTCGAGAAGATGTCCGTGCCCGTGGAGTATACCTTCCACGCCGCCGGCCGCTCGCAGCACGGCATGAGCCTGCGCCACGCCGAGGCCCTGAGCATGTCCGACGCCATCACCACGGCCAAACTCATCATTAAGCAGCAGGCCTACGAGAGCGGCTGCCACGCCTCCTTTATGCCCAAGCCGTTGGCAGGCGAGGACGGCAGCGCTATGTTCCTGTGCCAGTCGCTGTTCGATCACGACGGCAATAACGTCTTTTGGGGCGAGGGCGACGAGAAGTACCATCTCTCCGACGTCGCCAAGCACTACATGGCCGGCATCCTGGCGCACGCGCGCGAGATTAGCGCCATCACCAACCCCACGGTCAACTCGTACAAGCGCATCACCACGGGCGGCGACTCCGTGCCGCAGTACGCCACGTGGGGCCTGCGCAACCGCGCGAGTATGGTCCGCATCCCGGTCTACAAGCCCGGCAAGCAGCTGTCTACGCGCATCGAGCTGCGCAGTCCCGACCCCATGGCCAACCCGTACCTGGTCAACGCCGTCACGCTGGCGGCTGGTCTGGACGGCATCGAGCGCAAGCTGGAGCTTCCGCCCGAGGCAACGGCCGAGACGCTCAAGCTCACCGACCGTCAGATGCTCGAGGCCGGTTACACGCCGCTGCCGCGCTCGCTCAAAGAGGCGCTCGACGTGTTTGAGGACTCGCAGTTTATGAAGGATGCCCTCGGCGAGCACATCCACAGTTTCTTCCTTAAAAAGAAGCGCGACGAGTGGCATAAGTTTGAGTCCACGATCACCGAGTGGGAGATTAAGCACTATCTGGCGAACTCCTAATCGCGCTGGCTTGTTCCAGTACGATTGAGCTCATTTCCTTGGAGGCCGATATGTCCGAAAAGAGTGCCCTGTTCATGGCGCGCACGACGCGCTTCCACGAGTTTGCCCGCAGCTTGACGACCACCCTGGGTGTCGAGGTGAGCCTGGCAACCCCCGATTCGCCGACTGCGGCGCACGACTTTGACCTGCTGATCCTCGACTCCGACGGCATCCGCGGCGACCGCATCGATCAGATTGCCAAGTGGCTTGACGATCGCGGCGGTGTCCCCATGTTGGTGATCGTCGACGACGAGGCGCTCGGTACCTTGCGCCTGCCCAATCACGCGCATGCCGACTTTGTATGCCCCACGGCGACATCCAACGAGCTTAAGGCTCGTGCGCAGCGCCTGATGGGCGAGGAGGAGACCGTCACCGCCGACGATGTGCTCAACATCGACAACCTTGAGATTAACCTGGCTACCTACCAGGTGACGCTCGATGATGAGCCCATCGACCTGACGCTGATGGAGTACTCGCTGCTGAGCTTTTTGGCGACGCACCCCAACCGTGCCTACAGCCGCGAGGTGCTGCTGCACCGCGTGTGGGGCTTTGAGTACTGCGGCGGCACGCGCACCGTCGACGTGCACATTCGACGCATCCGCTCCAAGGTGGGCCCGCAGATCGCGGCACACATCACCACCGTCCGCGGCGTGGGCTATCTGTTTAAGGACTAGATTTCCACCACAAAGGGGACAGGCACCTTTGTGGTGGTTTTGCCGTAGGCTGGGCCCTTTTGGGCCTGCAGCAGAACTTAAGCCTTCCTAAAAGATTGCGTTCTCATACACGTTCGCCCGCATATTGGGGTACAACTCAACGTGAACAATGATGGCCCGCCACGTGTTTGGCGGGCCTTTGGTTATTTGACGAAAGGATCGCAGCTATGAGCGAGTACGATTCCCAGCGTCCCCAGGATGCGGGCAACGCCGGCGAGACCCAGCAGCAGCCGCGCGTGCAGGTGGAGTCGACGCCTGCCGGCAGCAACATTCCCTACGTGCAGGCTTACGACACACAGACCGGCAAGCCGCTGGGCGGCCAACAGGTCGTAAACAAGCACACGGTGGTCAAGACCAAGACCAAAAAGCTGCCGATTTTCATTACAGCACTCGCCGGCTGTGCCTGCGGCGCCCTGCTGGTCATTGCGCTCATTATGAGCGGCACGCTCAACATTGGTGGCGGCAAGAATGCCGTGACGGCGGGTGCTTCGGGTTCATCGACGCAAAAGATTACGATCGATTCCGAGGACACCACGCTGGCCGAGGCCGTCTCTGCCAAGGCCTTGCCCTCCGTCGTTTCCATCACCGCCACTTCGAGCGGCAGCCAGAATGGCTCGCTTTCGCAGTCTGCTGATGAGTCGGATAGCTCGGGCAGCGTCGGTTCGGGCGTGGTGCTCGATACCGAGGGTCACATCCTTACCAACAACCACGTGGTCGATGGCTATGACCAGTACGTGGTGACCATGGACGACGGCACCACCTATGAGGCCGAGTTCGTGGGCAACGACGCCTCGAGCGACCTAGCCGTCATCAAGCTCAAGGACGCCGACGCCTCCAAGCTTACGCCGATCGAGATCGGTGATTCCTCCAAGCTCAACGTGGGCGAGTGGGTCATGGCGATCGGCTCGCCGTTCGGCAACGAGCAGTCCGTCTCCACGGGTATTGTGTCGGCGCTGTATCGCTCCACGGCTATGAGCTCTACCAGCGGCAACACTATCTATGCCAACATGATCCAGACCGATGCCGCCATCAACCCGGGCAACTCCGGCGGCGCGCTCGTTAACGACAATGGCGAGCTTGTGGGCATTAATTCGCTCATCGAGAGTTATTCGGGCTCCAGCTCGGGCGTGGGCTTTGCCATTCCGGTCAACTATGCCAAGAACATTGCCGACCAGATTATCGACGGCAAGACGCCGGTGCATCCGTACATGGGCGCTACGCTTTCGAGCGTCAATGCGCTCAACGCCCGCACCAACAAGCTGAGCACCGATAGCGGCGCGTATGTGGCGAGCGTCGTTGAGGATGGTCCTGCTGCCAAGGCCGGCATTCAGGAGGGCGATGTCATCACCAAGCTGGGCGACGACGAGATCACGAGCGCCGATGGCCTGATCATTGCTCTGCGCAGCCACGAGGTGGGCGAGAAGGTCGAGATCACACTCATGCGCGGCAAGGAAGAGAAAAAGGTCACCGTCGAGCTGGGCTCCGATGAAGAGCTGCAGAACCAGCAGCAGGACGACAGTTCGACCGACACCGGCAATGGCGGTATTACCGACGAGCAGCTGCGCCAGTACCTGGAGGAGCTGTTAGGCCAGCAGGGCCAGGGTCAGGGCTACGGCCAGGGCTACTAGCGAGCCGTTTCGCTCATACCGATGCCAGAGGGGCTGTCCCACCAACGCGGGACAGCCCCCCTTTTCTTATTGATCCGTTGGGGGCGGAGGAAAACGGATCACTTGTGGCTGGCAAGAGGCCTGGTTCGTAATGGTCTGGACAGTTAGTTCAGATACGTATAAATCTGGGGCAGCTTGGGATGCGTTTTGAGCAATTTTTGATTGGGATGGGGCTCGAATGGGTGTTTGGAAGGGAGAGTGGGACGTTTACATGGTTTCGAGGGGCTCAAATTAGTTGAAACAGGGGTGTTCGTGCCTGATCCAGCTCTAGGATTTATACGTATCTGAACTAATTGTCCACCCCGGTCTGGTGGCTGCCGATTCGGTGCGGTTCGAAAGGGCTATTCGGCCCCGTTGCGACCGGTGGTACTCTTGTATCCGTTTGAAATCGAGCGAAGGAGTGCCGCTATGGAGCAATCGAGCCTGTTTGGTGACGGTGTGGACATCGATACCGAAACGTCCGCGAGCGCGGATGCCGCCGCACCGACCGACGCCCGTGCCCAGGCGGCAGCGCGCGCGGCCGAGCTGCGCCACGAGCTCGATTACCACGCCTATCGCTACTACATGCTCGATGCGCCCGAGATCACGGACGCCGCCTTTGACAAAATGCTCGTTGAGCTGCAGGAAATCGAGGCGACCTACCCCGATCTGGTAACGCCCGACAGCTATACCCAGCGCGTGGGCGGCTACGTGAGCGAGCAGTTTACGCCGGTAACGCACATGGCACGCATGTATTCCATGGACGATGCCATGGATCTGGACGAGCTCGACGCGTGGCTCCAACGCACCGAGGATGCGCTCGGCGCCGGTAGCGTCACCTATACCTGCGAGCTTAAGATCGACGGTCTGGGCGTCGCGCTTACCTATCAAAACGGCACTTTTGTGCGCGCCGCCACGCGCGGCGACGGCACCACGGGCGAGGACGTGTCGCTCAACGTGCGTACCATCAAGGATGTGCCCATGCACCTGTCCGAGCCGGCGCTCGCCCACATGGGCGCCGATCGCGAGCGCACCATCGAGGTGCGCGGCGAGGTCTACATGCCCAAGGGCAGCTTTGTGCGCCTGAACGACGAGGCCGATGCCGAGGGGCGCGACCCCTTTGCCAACCCGCGCAACGCCGCCGCCGGCAGCCTGCGCCAAAAGGATCCCAAGGTCACGGCGCGCCGCGACCTGGCTACCTTTATCTACGCCATCGCCGATACCGACCCGCTGCATGTTCACAGTCAGCGCGAGTTTCTGGACTGGCTGCGCAGCGCCGGCTTTAGCGTCAACCCCAACGTGGCCCGTTGTGCCACGCCCGCCGAGGTTCACGAGTTCTGCGCCCAGGCGCTCGAGCATCGCGGCGACCTGAACTACGACATCGACGGCGTGGTCGTAAAGGTGGACAGCTTTCAGCAGCAGCTCGACCTGGGCTTTACTGCCCGTGCGCCGCGCTGGGCCATTGCCTTTAAGTTCCCGCCCGAGGAAAAGCAGACCGTCCTGCGCGAGATTCGCATCCAGGTGGGCCGCACCGGCGTACTCACGCCGGTCGCCGAGTTCGATTCGGTGACAGTCGCCGGCTCCACCATCGCGCGCGCCACGCTGCACAACATCGACGAGATCCGCCGCAAAAACGTGCGCGAGGGCGACACCATCATCGTGCACAAGGCGGGTGACGTGATCCCCGAGGTCGTGGGCCCGGTGCTCGATAAACGCCCGGCCGATTCGGTCGACTGGCACATGCCCGAGGTCTGCCCCGTGTGCGGTAGCCCCGTGGTCCACGAGGATGGCGAGGTTGCCTACCGCTGCGTCTCCATCGACTGCCCCGCGCAGCTCAAGGAGCGCTTGCTCCACTGGGTGAGCCGCGGCTGCATGGACGTCGACGGCCTGGGCGACGAGATCGTCGACAAGATGATCGCCGCCGGCTTGATTCACGACGTCGCAGACTTCTACCAGCTCACGGTCGATGACATTGCCGGCCTGGACACGGGCCGCGTGTACGCCAGCTCCAACAGCAAAAAGGGCGTCAAGAAGGGCGACCCCATTCCGGTGGGCCTCAAGACGGCCGAGAAAATCATCGCCGAGCTCAACAAGTCCAAGAGCCAGCCGCTCGGTCGCGTGCTGTTTGCCCTGGGCATCCGCCACGTGGGCAAGAGCGTGGGCGAGGTCATCGCCGAGCGATTCCTGTCGATTGACAAGCTTATCTTGGCGAGCGAAGAGGACATCGCCGAGTGCGAGGGCATCGGCCCCAAGATTGCGGCGAGCGTTAAGCAGTTCCTGGCCGTGCCCGAAAACCTTGCTGTGCTGGAGCGTCTGCGCCAGGCGGGCCTTTCGCTCGAGGTCGACCTGGGCGCCGCGCATGCGCAAGCCGCAGCCGACGCTGGCGTGGCAGGCGAGCTCGCCGACGCACAACCACTCGCGGGCCTGACCTTCGTGCTCACCGGCACGCTCGTCAACCGCACACGCGATGAGGCGGGCGCGGCGCTCAAGGTGCTCGGCGCCAAGGTTTCGGGCAGTGTGTCAAAGAAGACGAGCTACCTGGTTGCCGGCCCCAAAGCGGGCTCCAAGCTTACCAAGGCCGAGCAGCTGGGCGTGCCTGTACTGAACGAGGACGCACTCGAGCAGATTCTGGCTACCGGCGAGGTGCCCCAGGCTTAAGGTATCAATAGTCAAATTGAAGAACCGCCCGGAAAGCATGATGTCTTCCGGGCGGTTCTTATTTGGACGGGGCAACCGGCACCGTGATCTGCGTCACATGGGTCGCGGGGTCGTCGCTGATGATGTCGTCGATAAGGGCGATCTCGCGCGAGGGCCCGGCGGGTGTCAGGTTGTGTTTGCGCATATAGCCGAGTAGCTGCTCGTAGCGCGGGCCCGCTTGCCCGTGCGTGCCGCGAAAGCTAATGGTCAGGCAGCGCGCGGCGGGCCGCGTCTCGACGTCGCCCAAGTACTCATCGGTGTCATCGAGCAGTAGAAAGACCTCGTCGTAGCCATCAAAGTCGCCGGCGGCGAGGCGCTCGGCGCTAATCCCAACGCCCAAGTTGCCCAGAAAGACAAAGGTCTCGTGCTGGCCTTTCTGCAGCTGACGAATCTGCCACTCCAGCGCATAGGCGTCGGTAGGGTTGACGCGTTCGCGCAGCACGGCGCAGCGAAGCTCGGGCGCATCGATTGTGCAAATGGTATCGAGCTCGGTGTTCAAGGCGTCGTGCAGCAGGGCAAGCCGGTTGTCAATCTTGCGTGATACGCGCTCCAGCTCGCGTCGCTTGCGCTCGATGAGCTCCTGCTGCTGAGCCAGCTGCCGCTGCATGAGGTCCACATCGCGCGTGGTCACAAACTCGCGGATTTGCGCCAACGACAAGTCGAGAACATGCAGGTGGCTGATGGTATTGAGGGTGGAGAGCTGCCGCGATCCGTAGTAGCGGTACCCACTCGCCGGATCGATGTGCGCCGGGTCCAGCAAGCCCATCTGCTCGTAATGACGTAGCGTCCCCACGCTCAGGTTAAACAGGCGCGCCACCTCGCCAATTCGGAGCAGGCCCTCGGTATGTTCAGTTGGCGAGTCGGTCATGGGACCGCTCCTTTCAATAGGGTCGGGGAGGGCGCCAGGCTCGCGTCGCCCCGCTACGCTACCAGCTTGTCAAAAGCTCCGCGGCGGTTGAGCACGGTAAACGCGACAACACAGATGACCGCCGACAAAATCGATCCGCACGGCGAAGCGATGCCCATGGGAAACAGCGTGTCGGAATAGGCGTTTGACAGCAGCCACGCGCCCGGCACGCGAATGAGCGCCACGGCCAGCACGTTGTGCGCAAAGCCGATGTAGCTCTTGCCGTATGCAGCGAAAAAGCCGCTAAAGCAAATGTGGATGCCGGCAAAAATCGCGTCGAAAATGTAGCTGCGCATATAGCCGGTGCCGGCGGCGACCACCGCGGCGTCCTTGGCAAAAAAGCTAATAAATGCCGGTGCCACCAGCCACATCAGCACCGTGATCAGGCAACCGTACACCACCGAGATTGTCATGGCGTCTTTGAGCACCTGACGCGCGCGGTCGCCCTTGCCCGCGCCGGCGTTTTGCGCCGTGAGCGCGCTAACGGTGGCGCCCATGGAACTCGGCACAATGAACAAAAAGCTGATCATCTTCTCGACCAGGCCCACGGCAGCGGCGTCGACCAGGCCACGATGGTTGGCGATGACGGTGATAAACATAAACGCCACCTGGATGCAGCCGTCCTGCACGGCCACGGGCACGCCGATCTTAAGAATACTACCGAGCACCTCGGGCTGGGGGCGCAGGTCGCTGCGCTTAACGTGGATGTTCGTGCGGCGGCTCTTGAGCCACACGAGCGCGAGGGCAACGCTGGCCGTCTGGGCGGTCACTGTGCCGAGCGCCGCGCCCACAGGGCCGAGCCCCATGTGGCCGATAAACAGAAAGTCGAGCGCGATGTTGATGATGCATGCCACGCCGATCACGTACATGGGCGAGCGCGAATCGCCCAGCCCGCGAAAGATGGCCGAGAGGATGTTGTATGCGGCGATAAACGGAATGCCAATAAAGCAGATGCGCAGGTAGGCGGCGGTTCCTTCGACTGCCTCGGCCGGCGTGCCAATGAGCGCCACGATCTGCGGGCACAGTGCGAGTAGGACAGCGGCCAGTACCACCGAGACGCCCATAAAGAGCGTGATGGTGTTGCCGATGGCGGTCTCGGCGCGGTCAAACCGACGCGAACCCACGGCGTGGCCGACGATGACCGTCGTTCCCATGGCCAGGCCCACGAGCGTCACGGTAATGATATAGAGCGTCTGCGCGCCATTGCCCACGGCGGTGATGCCGGCAGCGCCGCTAAACTGCCCCATCATGTACAGGTCGGCCATGCCGTAGAGCATCTGCAAAAAGTACGAGAGCATATAAGGCAAGGCAAAGACCGCGATGGTCTTAAGGACATTGCCGCGTGTGAGGTCGTGTTCCATGGGCGGGGCTTTCTGGCTGGGTTTGTTTCCGTACCAGTGTAGTGAAAACCCTACAACGATTGTAGAGTCAAGGTTTATGTTGGCAGTGGGGCGAAATAAGTGAGCCTGTATTCATTTCCATTTGAATACGAGCATGCGCCGTGTAGGCTTAGTGCCCCTCACTCCGCCTCAAACCATCACAACATTCGACACTTTTTGCCAAAATCGGGAAAAGCATCGAATGTTGTGATGGTTTTTCTACCACTCGACCGGGTGGAATCGCTTTCTTGCGCACGAAGGTGTGCGGACCCGTGGGCAGGGGAATAAGGTTGGTTATCCGACTCCATTGGAGGGCTCATGGACCTGCCGATCGTCCTGTCCCATAAGACTGCCTGGCTGTACCACAACGTGGCGCGCCCGTCCGAGCCGCTCTCGCGAGCAAGCAGCCTATACGATGAGGACTCGCTTGTTAACGAGGCGGAGCCGACCGCGAGCCTGCCCAAATTGGGACTCGATGCCAAGGGGCTGAGGGCTTCAACGGCAGTTGGGATCGTTACCGACTATCTGGTTTCGCTCGGTATTCCACGAGAAGAACTCGATCATATCGACACGCTCGTCAACTTCGATTTTGAGCGCTCGACGCCGGCTGGATTTAGGTGCCACGTGTTTGGGGCGCCGATACCTCCAGGCCATCTTATCGAGGTGGCAGAGGGCCTTCTAGTGGTTGATGAGGCCATGTGCTTTGTCCAAGCGGGTTCGTGGATGAGCGAGCCCGAGCAGCTGGAATATGGGTATGAAATTTGCGCCCGATACCATTTGAATCATCTGTCGACAGGCGATTATATCGAGATAGGGCAGAGGTATACCGTTGCCGATTTGATTGCTTATTGCAATGAGAACCGATCTCGTCAGGGGGCCATACGCGCGGCCGCCGTGCTCAAGCGCGTGCACGATGGCGCGCGGTCGCCCATGGAGACGGCCGCCGCAATCATGGTCGTAGCGAAACGTTCCCAGGGCGGGCTGGGATACGCCAAGATCGAGCTCAACCATCGGGTCGATGTTCCCAACGAGTTCAAGTATCTTGCTAAGGCCGGGTATTTCGAGATCGACGTATATGCGCCCGCGAGCGGTACGGGGATTGAATACAACGGCTCGGACCATCTTGATAAACAGCGCAGCGCGTCGGATGCGGAGCGTATGACCGTGCTGGGTGCGCTGGGCTTTAGGATGATCATCCTCACCGGGACTCAGTTTGCCCATCAGCTGCAATTGCACCGGGCGATGAACGCTATCGCGCTCGCTATGGGCCTTAAGTGCGACCGGAGCGAGGCATTCCAGAAACGTCAGAACGACCTGCGAGAATTCGTGATTCGGCACTGGGATGGCGGCCTTTAGGGGCGCTTTGGTCCTTCTACGGGGTGCCGTGGGCAGGCAAACCATCACAACATTCGACGTTTTTTGCCAAAAACGGGAAAAGCATCGAATGTTGTGATGGTCTGTGCTGAGGATGGGCTTGGAAAGTCCGTTTTGCTCGAAGTGACCCGTCCTGTCGTACGGGTGTCGGCATGATTCTCTCGTGGGGTATTATGTTTTCCGAAGAATAAAACGCCGCGTGAGGGGAAGGCTGCGTGGACGGGCGCGTGCAACATGACGGCTTTGGCCGCGATATCAACTACCTGCGCATTGCCGTTACCGACAAGTGCAACTTCCGCTGCATTTACTGCATGCCGGCCGATGGCGTGGCGCCCCGCGCGCACGACGAGCTGCTCAGCGCCGAGGAAATCGCCCGCTTTGTGCGCTTGGTGGCGGGGGAGGGCATTCGCCGCGTGCGCCTGACGGGCGGCGAGCCGCTGGTCAGCCGCCGCATCATTCCGCTCATTCGCGACATCCGCGCGATTCCGCAGATCGAGGACATCTCGCTTACCACCAACGGCGCCCTGCTGCCCAAGCTGGCATCGCAGCTCAAAGATGCCGGGCTTAACCGCGTCAACATTTCGCTCGATACGCTCGACCCTACGCTGTTTGGAAAGATCACGCGTCTAGGTCGACTCGAGCAGACCATGGCTGGCATCGACGCGGCGCTGGCTTGGGGCTTTGAGCCCGTTAAGGTCAACTGCGTTGTCGTGCGTCGACTCAACCAGGATGTGGCAGCCCTCGCACGGCTCACGCTCGACCGCCCCATCCACCTGCGCTTTATCGAATACATGCCCATCGGCGACGAGCGCACCAGCTCGCATTGCGCTGTGGACCCGCATGCGCCCGCGCTCAATCCCGAGCTGTGGGACGCGAGCGATACCGTGCCGAGCGACGAGCTGCGGGCGCGCATCAATGCCGGGGCCACCGCGGCGGGACTGGGCGAGCTCGAGCCGCTCGACATCAACGACGCTCCTGCTGGTGCGGGCCCTGCGCGCTATTGGCACTTTCCGGGTGCGGCGGGAACGGTTGGCTTCATCAGCGCCATGTCCAACCATTTTTGCGCGAATTGCAACCGTCTGCGCCTGACGGCCGATGGCAACGTGCGTCCGTGCCTGTTCAGCGATGCCGAGTATTCGGTGCGTGAGGCGCTGCGCCGTGGTGATGATATGCAGGTACTTTCGATTTGGCGCGATGCCGTGGCCCACAAACCGCAGGAACACGCGATAATTGAGGGCACGCAACGATTTATGTCCCAAATCGGAGGATGATCATATGGCCAAGAGCAGGTACGCCGATGCCACCAAGGCCGCTCGCAGGGCCGCGATGTCTGCCCACAAAGCCACGGCTGCGGCGAATGCTGACAGCGCCGACGTGTCCGCGCAGCCGTCTGCCAGCGCTGCCACCGAGCCCGCCCGCGACGCCCGTCGCGACGAGCTGACGCACGTGGATGCCAAGGGCGAGGTGCGCATGGTCGACGTGTCCGACAAGGCCGAGACCCATCGCATCGCCATCGCCGAGGGCACCATCCTCATGCACCCCGAGACGCAGGCCATGGTGCTGCAGGACCGCGCCAAAAAGGGCGACGTGCTTGCCTGCGCGCGCGTGGCGGGCATTATGGCCATCAAGCGCACCAGCGACATCATCCCCATGTGCCATCCTTTGCTTATTACCAAGAGTAAGTGCGACATTGTGCCCATCGCTCCGGCGGGGACGCCGGCCGAGGACGTGCCCGAGGGCTGGGCACCGGCGCGCGCGGACGGGCAGGTCGGCTTTCACGTGCTGGTCACGGCGGGCGTGACGGGCAAGACGGGTATCGAGATGGAGGCGTTGACCGGCGCGAGTGCCGCGTGCCTGACAATCTATGACATGTGCAAGGCGGTCGATCGCGGCATGGAAATCGTCGACGTGCGCCTGCTGCACAAGGAGGGCGGCCGTTCTGGCGTGTGGGATCGTGCAGAGCGTCAGACCGCTGCTGCTGAGGCCGTGGCCGCTGACGGTGTTGCACCCGCGAGCGCACCCGTCGCCGTCGCACCCGCAGCTCCGACACCGGCCGTCCCCGCGATCGCGTTTATCGGCTACCAAAACTCGGGCAAGACCACGCTCGTCGAGAAGGTTATCGCCGAGCTCACCCGCCGCGGCCTGCGCGTGGGTTCGCTCAAGCATCACGGGCACCACGGCTTTGATATCGATGTACCCGCTAAGGATACCTGGCGCCATCACCAAGCCGGATCCAAGCACGTGGGACTCATCTGCGCCACACGCTGGGCGGGGTACGCCGACACGCGCGAGGAGGACGAGATGCCCGCTCGCGAGCTGCTGTCGCGTTACAACGATGTCGACGTGGTGATCATCGAGGGCTACAAGACCGAGGGCTTCGACAACATCGTGGTCGCGCGCTCCGGTGTCGACCGTCTGCGCGGCAAGAGCTCACTCGACCTGGTCGATGGCCACACGCTGGCCCTTGCCTGCAACGAAGCCCTGGCACGCCAGGCATTCGATGCCGGCTTTGCGACCCGAGCCATCAACATCAACGACGCCCGAGCCATCTGCGACCTGATTCAAGATTATCTGGCCTAAAACCTGCCAAAAAGGGACAGGTTTATTTTGACAGGTTTTATCTGGGCAAACGTCACTTCCACCACAAAGGGGACAGGCGCCTTTGTGGTGTTTTTTGCTTTGGTAGATGTGTGGGACATGCCTTACAATCTACCAAGTAGTTCATGACGGGCGAAAAACGGAGAGAAGGGGCTTGATGTGTCCTTAATGTTTCATGCGGATAGATTGATTTGACAGATGGTGGCGAATGCCCGCCGTCCGCATTCGTATGAAACAAGGAGTCTCCATGCTTGCCTCTCTTTTCTCGAAGCCTCAATCATCGCTGTCCGCGCAGGCCAAGCGCCTGGTGGCAATGCGCTTCCTCATCTATACCGGTTTCCAGACCAGCTACTTTATCGGCGTCATCGGAACGCTCACCTATGCAGACGATGCCTCGGTTGTGGCAACATCGCTGGCCGTCCTTTTTATGAACGTATTCGTGATCTTGGGATCCTTTGCGGGCGGCGCGGCGCTCGACGCCTGGGGCCCGCGCCGTCATTTCTTGCTGAGCATCGTGGGCACGCTGGCAACCGGCGCGGCGATCATTGCCTTTGGCAGCGCGACCGGCATCGTCCTGCTCGGCGCGGTGCTCCTGGGCTTTGTGATGGGGTTTGCCCAGCCCATCGCCACATCCTATCCAGCCTACCTCACCGACGATCCTGTCGAGCTCAAAGACATCAACTCTGCCATCGCCATGCTTTCAAACGTGAGTATCATCGTTGGCCCCATGATGGGCGGCTTTGTCGCGGCGGCTGCGTCGTCGCGCGCGGTGTTCGTGCTCATGATGCTCTTTACCGCATTGGCGCTCATTGCCGGCTGGGACTTTAGGCAAAGTGCAGGTCAGGCCGCCACACACGAAGGCAAACCCGCGATCGGCGACATCACATCGGATAAGGCCAGCCAAAGCTCCGACCCCAACACATCTTCCCGTGCAACCTTCGCGACTAGCATCAAGACAGTCTTCGCCAACAGCGTCCTCGCGCTACTTTTCTGCATCATCTTCCTCTCGAACTTTGGCTACGGTGCCTTCGACCCGCTGGAGTCGTTCTTCTACCGCGATGTCCTGCACGTCGGTGTTGAGTGGATGGGCTGGCTCTCGTCGGCCAGCGGTGTCGGCGCGGTGCTGGGCGCCGTCCTCGCGCTCCGCTTGCCGCCGCACCTGGTCAACCTTAAAACCCTGCTCGTGGCGCTCATGTCCGTGGGCCTGGGAAGTTTGCTCTATGTGGGGACACCGTACGTGGGCGTAGCCCTTGTCGGCCAGATTGTCCTGGGCGTGGCGTGGGGCGTCGTCAACCCGCTCCACAACACGATCGTGCAAACGACGGCCCCGCTCGAGCAGCTCGGCCGCGTCAACTCGGTCATGGGCTTTGGCAACATGTTCGCCGGCGTGGCCCCGCTGGCGATTGCCCCCTGGCTGGCGGCGACATTTGGCGTGCAGCAGACGCTCGTAGGGGCGGGCATGGTTGTGACGGCGGTTCCCGCGGCGTTGCTGCTGTTTGGACGCCGGCATTTTGATCGTGCCGCAAGGCAGTAAAAACCATCACAACATTCGATGAAAATCGCGATTTTGCCGAAAAACGTCGAATGTTGTGATGCTATGCGCTCCGGGCAGGCCGCCCTTCGGGTTCGGCCACCACAGAGAGGCCAGACGCCTTTGTGGCGATTGGATCCCAACGGCCTGCGCCTTGGTATACCATGTACACCATTTCCGACCACATTCAGCACCGCCGCACAACCCAGAAAGGCCCCCATGGACACCACCTTCAACCACATCAAAGCCGTGTTCTGCGATATCGACGGCACGCTGCTCACGAGTCAGCACACGGTGTCCCCGCGCACCGTGGCGGCGATCCGCGCCCTGCGCGAGCGCGGCGTGCTCTTTGGCCTGTGCACCGGGCGCGACGCCCACGCGACCGAGGCCATGTACGAGCTCTGGGGCATCGAAGGCCTGGTAGACGTGATGGTGGGTTGCGGTGGCGCCGAGGTCATCGACCGCGCGCACGACGTCAACGAGCTGAGCTATCCGCTGCCGGGCGAGACCATCGCGCGCATCTGCAAGCACATGGCGGACCTTCCGGCAACGCCCGTCTGCCCCCGAGACGGCGTGTTCTACGTGCCCGAGAGCAACGCGTGTGTCGAGCACCTGTCGCGCGTCGACGGTGTGCCCTACCAGGTGGTCGATTTTGCCGAGTTGTTGCGCGAGCCGCAGCCCAAGGTGATGTTTACCATGGCGCCCGAGGTGATGCCGCGGGTGATTGAGCGGGCGTCGACGTTTGCCGATGACACTGTTAAGGCGGCGGCTCTGCAAACCACGCAGCGGCTCTACGAGTTCATGGATCCGCGCGTGTCCAAGACGCGCGGCCTTGTGCGCGTGGCGGAGCTCAACGACATGGAGCTCCAGAACATCTGCGTGTTTGGCGATGCCGACAACGACACCTGCATGGTGGCCGACGCCGGCGTGGGCGTGGCCATGGCAAACGGCAGCGATGCCACCCGTGCCGCCGCCGATTTTGTAACCGCCAGCAACGACAAAGACGGCATCGCGATCTTTATCGAGGAACATCTGCTGTAGCGCAGGGGGAGAACCACCACAAAGTGGGCAGGCACCTTTGTGGTGGCCTCAGGCGATTTGGGCGAATTGATACCAAAAATCTGTGTGAAAATTCAAATATTGTTGTCTGAACATCATGCTTCTAACCACCGATGGGTTTAAGATATTCTCATCAATTTGGTAGGATATTCATCCCGGTTAATGATCTACCGTTCATGGTCGTTTTCGACTGTTCACAGGATGTTTACTCTTGAGCAAAATGTTGTGCAAATTAATCTAATGCCATTAAAAAATGATTGGCAACTAAATTACCAGTAGAAACAAAAAATAAATAGCGAATAAACGAAGGTAAATCTGAGAAAATGTCAAGAGAATTGAGAATTCGCTACAAAATTGTCGGTTTTGTTGCTCAGGATCGCGTCGGAAATGTTGGTGTAAGCGCGCCGACGGCTGACCGCCAAACGCAAGCGGCCCCTGTCCTAGAATCTGGAATTGCTACATAACACAGGTT
>CABRBC010000062.1:0-22568 GCA_902469055.1 uncultured Collinsella sp. | reverse complement strand
CATTCAGCATCAGGGTAGCGCTGCGACGCGGAAATCGCGCGCCGTTGCCGCGCCCCGCAGTGCCCGCTTCCCCCGAGAACAATTATCAGTGCAGGTAGACGGCTTGCCGATTTTCGGAAAACCGGGGGATGGTCGACCCATACGGTTCAAACGTAGTAGATAGGCCCCTTTCGTGGCGCAACCCCAAAACAGTCTTTTGGGACGGGTGGTATCCTTGGTAGCCCTGTGCTGCAAACGCACCTTAAACGCAAGGAGTCCCATGGATCTTATCGCCCAGCTCGCCCGCGAGCTCAACCTTAAGGCCGCCAACGTCGAGGCTGCCGTCAAGCTCATCGATGAGGGCAACACCATCCCCTTTATCTCGCGCTACCGCAAGGAAGCAACGGGCGGCATGGACGACGTCGCCCTGCGCGCGCTCGACGAGCGCCTGTCCTACCTGCGCAATCTTGAGCAGCGCAAAGAGGACGTCATTCTGCTCATCGACGCCCAGGGCAAGCTCACGCCCGAACTCGAACAGCAGATTCGCGAGGCCACGCAGCTCCAGCGTGTCGAGGACCTCTACAAGCCCTACCGCAAAAAGCGCATGACCCGCGCGCAAAAGGCCCGCGAGGCCGGCCTGGAGCCGCTC
Source organism: uncultured Collinsella sp. (assembly GCA_902469055.1). Taxonomy (GTDB): domain Bacteria; phylum Actinomycetota; class Coriobacteriia; order Coriobacteriales; family Coriobacteriaceae; genus Collinsella. The sequence goes on along the minus strand of CABRBC010000062.1, from coordinate 21,940 downwards.
GCCAACCTGGTCATCATGCAGGCTTCCGCCAAGGGCAGCGCACTCGACGCCGCCGCGGCATACGTCAACGAGGAGGCCGGCTTTGACACGCCCGAGAAGGCGCTCGCCGGCGCCGCCGACATCGTGGCCGAGACGGTAGCCGAGGACCCCGAGAACGTCGCCGACCTGCGCGCCTTTACGCAAAACACCGCCGACATCGTCGTCGAGGCCACCGACCCCACCGAGAAGACCCCCTACGAACCCTACTACAACTTTGATGAGCCGCTGCGCCGTATACCCAACCACCGCGTACTGGCTATCGACCGCGGCGAGCGCGAGGGCAAACTCCGCGTGCGCGTGAACGTCGACGGCGCTGCCGCCACGGCACGCCTCGGCAGCCGTTGGCCCCGACGCCAGGGTGTGTTTGCTCCCATCTTCGATGCCGCCATCGCCGACGGCTACAAGCGCCTCATGGCTCCCTCGCTGGAGCGCGAGGCCCGTGCTAAGCTCACCGTTCGCGCCCAGACCGAGGCCATCAACGTCTTTGCCAAGAATCTCGAGGGCTTGCTCTCGGCGCGCCCCGTGCGCGGCGCCCGCGTGCTCGCGCTCGATCCGGGCTACCGCACCGGCTGCAAGGTCGCCGTCATGGACGAGACCGGCAAGCTGCTCGACCACGGCGTGGTCTACCCCACCAAGCCGCGCCACGACGTCGCCGGCACCAAGCGCGAGCTCGCCCGCCTCGTCAAGAAGGACAGCGTCAACACCATCGTCATCGGCAACGGCACCGCCAGCCGCGAGACCGAGGAAGTCGTCTCGGAGTTCATTGCCGAGCAGGCGCCCAACTTGCGATACACCATCGTCAACGAGGCCGGCGCATCGGTGTACTCGGCTTCCGAGCTCGCCAGCCAGGAATACCCCGACCTGGACGTCACCGTGCGTGGCGCCATGAGCCTGGGCCGCCGCCTGCAGGACCCGCTGGCAGAGCTCGTCAAGATTCCGCCCCAGTCCATCGGCGTGGGCCAATACCAGCACGACCTTGACCAGGCCGAGCTTTCGCGCACCCTGGGCCATGTGGTGGAGGACGTCGTCAACCGCGTGGGCGTCGACGTGAATACCGCGAGCGCAAGCCTGCTGGGATACGTATCGGGCATCACGCCGAGCGTGGCCAAAAACATCGTGGCCTACCGCGAGGAAAACGGTGCCTTTACCGATCGCCGCCAGCTTAAGAAGGTCCCCAAGCTGGGACCCAAGGCATATCTCAACGCCGCGGGCTTTTTGCGCATCAGCGGCGGCAAGAACCCACTCGACGCGACAAGCGTCCACCCCGAGAGCTACGAGGTGGCCACATCCGTCCTGAAGCGCGCCGGCGTTGGGGCCAGCGAGCTCAGCCGCGGCGGCGTGCCCGACATCGAGCGCCGTCTGGGCAGCATCTCGGCACTGGCCAGCGACCTAGACTGCGGTACCCTCACGCTCATCGACATCGTTAACGAGCTCAAGAAGCCCGGCCGCGACCCGCGCGACGACGCGCCCGAGGTGGTCTTTAGCCGCTCAGCGCTTTCCATCGACGACCTGGAACCCGGCATGGAACTCAAGGGCACGGTGCGCAACGTCGTCGACTTTGGCGCGTTCGTCGACGTGGGCGTGCACCAGGACGGCCTCGTGCATATCTCCAAGCTGGCCAACCGCTTTGTCAAGCACCCGAGCGACGTGGTGCGCGTCGGTGACACGGTCAAGGTGTGGGTCGAGAAGGTCGATCGCGACCGCAAAAAGATCTCCCTCACCATGGTACAGGGCAAGTAAACCGCCAAAGCAAAGGTACCCCCTGTAGCGATGTGCAAAATCGCGAGTATTCTGCAAATTCCACCGTTCCGGATGCCCCTCAGAGACGAAAAAGCAAAAAAACAGCCCCCGTTTTAGCGTCGTCAGAGCCAAAACGGGGGCCGTTCCATGCTTCGGTCAACTGATAAAGACCTTTACCTTGCTGAATACTCTCAATTTTGCACGGCGCAGGCGGGGGTACCTTTGCCCACGGCAGGATATGGAAGCCAAGCGCCAACTTGCTGGCAAGCTCGTACCGGCAGCCCCGGCCTTTCCTTTGCCTAGCGCGACCCTCGCGGAGCGCGTGAGCGATAGGGAAAGGAAAGGCCGGAGCGAACAGCCCACGGTACAGTCGGTGTTCGCGCTACGGCAGGATATGGAAACCGAGCGCCGCGATATCCTTGGCAAAGCCGCGCACGGTGTCGAGCGAGACCTCGTACGGGTCGCGACCAATGTTCTTGCGCTTGGCCAGGATGCTGTTGGGCACCGTAATGATCTGGCAACCGCAGGCCTCGGCCTGGTAAATGTTGATGAGCTCGCGCGTGGACGCCCACAGGACCTCGCAGTTGGGCTTTGCGGCGGCCTTCTTGACCGACTCCGTCATAAACGGAATGGGGTCGACGCCGGTATCGGCGATGCGGCCGGCAAAGAGCGAGATGATGGACGGCGTCTCGGCGTCGACGGCCTCGACCATCTCATCAACCTGCGTAGGCGTAAAGATGGTGGTGACGTTGACCTTGATGCCGTCGGCCGAAAGCTTGCGCACCAGCTCGGCGGTGGACTCGCCCTTGGTGGTCACGCACGGAATCTTGACGTAGACGTTCTCGGCCCAGGTAGCGATCTCGCGCGCCTCGACCTCCATGGTCTCGACGTCGTCGGCAAAGACCTCAAACGAGACGGACACATCGGTGATGTGGGCCAGGACCTCCTTGGCAAACGCGCGGTAATCCGTCACGCCGCCCTTCTTCATAAGGGACGGGTTGGTCGTGAAACCCTGAACGTTGCCGTTCTCGTACATGTCGAGCATGCCCTCGAGGTTTGCACCGTCAGCGAACACCTTGATTGCCATCTGCCTGATTCCTTTCGCTTGCACATGGGCGTTAAACTGCTAAACACTTTACCTACGTTTATCAAGGCGTGAGCTGCGGTTTTTTATCTTCTCGGCGAACGGTATAAACACCTCAGTGTTTGGATTGATAAATCGATTGAGCATGCAAAAGCAAAGAGTCGCAGTTTGAGCAAACGTCAGAACGTGGGATTCATTAGATGAGGCCGAAATGCTGCATCGCTGTGACGGTGCCGTCGTGTGCGACATCATCAGTCACGTAGTCGGCGAGCGCCTTGACCTCGGGCATAGCGTTGCCCATGGCCACGGCCGTCTCGACAGCGGCGAGCATACCCAGATCGTTGCCGGAATCGCCAAAGCCAAAGGTGCGCGCGTTGCCGGTGCGACCCAGGTATTCCAGCGCTCGCGCCACGCCCACGCCCTTGTCAATGCCCTTGGGGCTCAGCTCGCGATTCTGGCCACCGGTGTTGCACAGCTCAAACTCGCGATCGATAAAGCCGTCATCGTTGGCCACGCGAGCCAAACTGGGCACACTGAGGCATACCTTGCCCACGCGCAGACTGCCGTCGACGCGCATTTCCTCGGTGCTGTGCACCACAGAAGTGCCGATCAGAGACGACTGCTCAACACCCGCGGGTTCCAGGGCAAAAGTAGCCACGTTGGTCTCGAAAAAGGCCTCAATCCCTGCCGCGGCCATACGGCGCGCAAGCTCCTCAATAACGTCCTCGTCAAAGCAGTCCTCATGCACCACGCGGCCCTCGACCTCGAGCGTCGCTCCCGCCATGGCAACGACACCCGCAGGCTCCAAAGCACGCAGGCCATCGGCAATCAGCCACAAGGGACGACCCGTGCAGATAAACGCCTTGTGCCCTGCGTCGCGCAGACGATGAAACGCCTCGATCACCGCCTGCGAGGGGCGAACCGCCGAAAAGTCCTTATCGGTCATATCGTCGGGATCGAACGACGTCAGCGTGCCGTCCACGTCAAAAAAGAGCACAGCGGGTTTGGGACACGCATCAATCATATGAGTTCCTTTCGAGGATAAGGGCAAACGAAGCATCCATCATATAATGGAGCGACGCAACCAGAGAGGTCACCCATGGAATTTTACGCAAGCTGCCCCGAGGGCTTTGAGTCCGCACTCGCCGATGAGCTTAAACGCCTCGGGCTTTCGCATGTCCGCCGCCTAAAGGGCCGCGCCACGTTTGAGGGCGAGCTTGAGCGGGGCTATCGCGCATGCCTGTGGTCGCGCCTGGCCAGCCGCGTGTTTGCGGTGCTCGGACGCTTTGAGGCGCAAGATGCCGACGAGCTGTACGATAGCGTTTACGACATCGCCTGGGAGAACATCGTCCGCCCCGGCGCCACCATCGCCATTACCGCCCGCGGCGTGACCGAACAGCTGCGCAACACGCGCTTCTCGGCCCTGCGCGCCAAGGATGCGCTGTGCGACCGTCTGGCCGAGACCACGGGCCGTCGCGCCGATGTCGACGCCGCCGATCCCGACGTTCACCTGCTGCTTTCGCTGCGTCAGCGCCGCGCGAGCATCAGCCTGGATCTTTCGGGCGACCCGCTGTTCAAGCGCCTGCCGCCCGCGGCGACCCGTGCCGGTGAGGGCGCGCACGTGCTGCGCCCCGACTACGCCGCCCTGGTGCTGGCGCAGGTCGGCTGGACCGCACTGTGCGAGCGCGAGCTGACGGCCGACGATTACGAGAATGAAGCCCTTCCCACGCTAATCGATGCCTCGTGCGCCGGCGGCGGCCTGTTGCTGGAAGCCGTAAACATTCTGACCGACCGCGCCCCGGGCGCCGCACGCGAGCGCTGGGGCTTTGAGGGCTGGCAGCTGCACGACGCCGCTCTGTGGGAGCAGCTGCTTGCCGAGGCGCGCGAACGCGAGGCGGCAGCGCGCGAGCGCCAGGCGCGCATCGTGGCCGTAGACATCGACCCCGCCGCCCGCAAGACTGCCGAGCGCATGGTCAAGTGCGCCGGCTACAAGCGTTTTGTCGACTTTTGTGCCGCCAAGCCCGCCACCGTGCTGGACCACGCAGGTACCGTTGCCGGTGCCGCCCTGGTCGCGGACACGACCGAGACACCGCTTTCGCTCATGCACGACGCCATGACGCTGGTCGGCGAGCTGCGCCGCGCGCCCGAGCTCGCTTCGGCACCGGTCGCCGCGCTCACCCGTGACGGATTGCTGGCCCGCGCGCTCCATGCCGAGCCCGCGCACTCCATCGCCGTCATGCCCAATAACGAGGAGGCGGCTCTTGAGGTTTGGCCTTCACTCGACCACGCCGCCGCAGCGTTTGAGGCTGCGACCAGTGCGGATGCCGAGGTCGAGGTTGAGGATGCCAACGAAACCAACGATGAAGCCGCCGCTTCCGCCATGCCCGAACCTGCTGCCACGCTCGACCTGGGCGACGGCAAGCCGCTGCCCGTGCTCATCCCCGAGTCGGAGCAGTTCGCCAACCGCCTGCGCAAGAATGCCCGTCTGCGTCGCAAGTGGGCAAAGCGCGAGGGCGTGAGCTGCTACCGCGTCTACGATGCCGACCTGCCCGACTACTCCGCCGCCATCGACCTGTACGAAGGCTGCCCGCAGACGCCGGGCCGCTGGCTCGTCATCGCCGAATACGCCGCGCCTAAGACCATCGATCCCGCGCTAGCCCAGGCCCGTATGCTCGACATCTTGGCCATCGCGCCGCGCATCCTTGATGTTCCGGCCGAGCACGTGCACGCCAAGGCCCGCATGCGTTCGCGCGGCGGCTCGCAGTACGGCAAACAGGGCGCCGGCAAGGGCGCATCGGGCGAGCGCGCCAACATCGCGCGCCGTCGCCTGCCGCTCATCGAAGAGGGTGGACTCACCTTTGCCGTCAACTTTGATGACTACCTGGATGTGGGCATCTTCCTGGACCACCGCGTCACCCGCAACCTGGTGCGCGAGCACGCCAAGCAGGCGCGCCGCTTCCTCAATCTGTTCGCCTATACCGGCACCGCCACCTGCTATGCGGCAGACGGCGGCGTCGAGGAAACTGTGACGGTCGACCTTTCCAACACCTACCTGGACTGGGCCGAGCGCAATATGCGCCAGAACGGCTTTGTTGGTCCGCAGCATCATTTTGTGCGCGACGACGTGCTTGCCTGGATTCGCGACCAGCGCCAGACGCGCAACCGCTGGGACCTGATCTTTGTCGACCCGCCCACGTTCTCGAACTCGTCCAAGATGGGCCGCCGTACCTGGGATGTCCAGCGCGACCATGTTGAGCTGTTGGCCGGCGTATCGCGCCTGCTCGCACAGGGCGGACATGCCATCTTTAGCTGCAACCTGCGTGGCTTCCGCCCCGAGACGCGCAAGCTCGCGCGCGCGGGCGTGGTGTTGGAGGACATTACGGCGCAGACCATCCCCGAGGACTTCGCGCGCAACCAGAAGGTGCACCACTGCTACATCGTGCGCCGCCTGCCCATTGAGGACGCCATGGCCGAGGTCGGCTTTAACGCCGAGGAGATTGCCGAGCGAACCGAGGAGTTGCGCAACCCCGAAGCCCGCAAGCCTCGCGCAACGGCGCCCGCGCACGCGCAGGCCGGAGACCGAGGGCCGCGCGGCGACGGCAAACCCTCCCCCGCCGGCAAGCCCAAAAAGAAGAAGTTCTACGCCAGCAAGCCCAAGGGCAAATAAAAAAGTTGCGGTGGAATATGGACTGCTTTGCCTGGAATTAGGCAAATTTAGACCGTATTTCACCGCAACTCATAGTGGGATGGCGGACGCCGTCCTACCCTTGGGTGACCAGGCGATAGCCGATACCCACGTGCGTTTGGATGTAGCGCGGATGCGCGGGGTCGGACTCGATTTTCTTACGCAACGTGCCCATAAAGACACGCAGGCTCGCCAGGTCGCTCTTAGTTGCCGTGCCCCAAATCTCGTGCAGGATAAACTGATGCGTCAGCACCTTGTCGGCGTTATGCGCCAGCAGGCACAGGAGCTTGTACTCGATCGGCGTCAGATGCAGCTCCTCGCCATCCATCGTGGCGATACCGGCATCAAAATCGATATGGAGCTCACCGGCATCGAACGAGCCCTCGGAGGAAACACCGCCCGTCTGAGCATACGAAAGGCGCCTAAGCGTTGTGCGAATGCGCGCGAGCAACTCCTCGACCGAAAACGGCTTGGTCAGGTAGTCGTCGGCGCCGGCATCGAGCGCGCGGATCTTGTCCGCATCCTCGCTGCGCGCCGAGACCACAATAATCGGCATGCCCGACCATGTGCGCACCGACTCCACCACCTTGACGCCGTCCATATCGGGCAGGCCCAGATCGAGCAGCACGATGCTCGGCGTCTGCGATGAGGCGGCGGCGATGGCGGCATGGGCGGTCTCCACGGCCATATGACGCAAGCCGTGCGCCTCGAGCGCGGCAACGATTAAGTTGCGAACGGCGGGGTCGTCCTCAACGACCAAGATGAGCGGTTTTACGGCAGAGTTCGGCACGGCGCTACTCCTTATCAAACGAAACATCGGCGACGGGAAGCTCAATCGTAAAGACCGAGCCGTGCGGGTCCGCCGCGGCAACCTCTATGCTACCGCCATGCGCCAACGCAATGGAGCGGCAGAGCGAAAGACCCAGGCCCACGCTGCGATGGCTGTCGGCAAGACCGTGGTTGGCGGTGTAGAACGACTCAAAGATCCGCTCGCGATCCTCGGGCGCAATGCCCGGGCCATCATCGGCCACTGAGCACGTCACGTGCCCACCGTCGACGCCAATCGAAATCACGATATGCGAGCCTGCGGGCGTATAGGTGACGGCGTTGTTCACCAGATTGACCACCAGCTGCACCATCAGGCGCGCGTCGACATTGACGAGCGCCGGCTCATCGCACGCCACCACTTTAAGGTCGTGCTCGCGCACGGCCGGACTTACATGGCGCAGCGCCTCCTCGACGATATCGTCCATGAGCTCGAGCGTGGTCGACAGGCGCATGCCGCCACCCTCGAGCTTGGTGATAGCGAGCAGATTCTCGACAGTGGCGTTGAGCCATTGCGCATCCGAGCGAATGGACAGGAGCAGGCCGCGGCGCGTCTGGGCGTCGAGCACGGCGGTGCCGGTCGAGCCCTGGTCGAGCAGCACGTCGGCATTACCCGAAATACTGGTGAGCGGTGTGCGCAGGTCGTGCGAGATGGAACGCAGCAGGTTGGCGCGCAGCTGCTCGTTTTTGGCGAGCACCGCCGCCTCCTCGCGGGCCTCCATGGCGCGGGCGCGATCGAGTGCCAGCTCGCCTTCGCTCACGATGGCATCGGCAAGTGTCCGCTCCTCGTGCGTCAGCACGTCGGGCTCGGCAACGATAGCCAGCACGCCCACCACCGAGGCGGGGTCGCCCGAGCGCACGAAGCCGTCGCCCGTGCGAACCGTCAGGTAGATGCCATAAAACGCCGAACCGCCAAACGTGGCGTCGAGCGGCGTTCCCACATAGGCGGACGCCGAGAGCCGCGGCGGCATCTGCGGCGCCAGTTCATGCACCGGCGCGGCATCGCCCACGGCCGTGTATGTCGCACGTGGCAGCAGGTCATCGCCCTCGGCGTCGGCGCTGTACCACACAACCGGACAGCCCGAAAGACGCGCCAGCTGCGTTGCCATGGCATGAACGATCTGCTGCTCGTCGGCGCAGCGCTGCAGCATGCGGTTGGTCTCGAGCACCATATGCGTACGGCGGTCGCTAGCGGCAGCCTGCGCCAAGGCCCGGCGCAGGGCCAACGCAATCGAGCTCGACACAAGCGAGACCACGAACATGATGAAGAACATGCCGGGATAGCCGCGGTCGATAAGCGACAGCGAGTAGCGCGGGTCGACAAACAAGAAGTTGTAGAGCGCCACGGCGGCAGCCGAGCTCAGCAAGCAATACAGGCGACTCCAGGTAAAGAATGCGCACAGCTGAACGGCGAACACATAGACGATCATGATGCTCGGTGCGAGACCCGGATGGTCGAGCAGCGCGCCCGCAATCGTCGCCGCGACCAGCAGCCCCACCGACACGCAGGCGTCATACAGAGGAGTGCGGCGCGTCAGCGTTGTGCGCCGCCACCAAAAGCTATCGGCAATATCGTCGTCCGTACGGACGTCCATCAGCGCCCCGCCCCTCTCTCAAAAACAAAAACCACCACAAAGGGACAGGCACCTTTGTGGTGGTTTCCCTTGTGGTGGTTCCAAGTGTATAGCCTTTGCAACCGACGGTCGCTAGACAAACAGCACGTGCGCGAGCAGGGCACACACGCGCACCGCTCCAAATACCAGTGCCACGATCGAGATCACGCGGTCGGCCATGTCCATGTTGGCACGATTCGTGAAGAACCGATCTTCGGCGGCGTCGACACGCGCCTCACGTACCAGCTCGGCAACCACCTCGCGGCCATCAAGCATCTTTGCATCCATGTTTGCCTCCCCGGTCTCAATCTTGTCCATCGAAAACCAACTCCGTGCAACCCGTCGGCGCCTACGGGCGTTCGTTGGGAGCCAGGCGCTGCATCTTGTTCACGGCCTTAAACTTGGTGAACAGCGGCACGTACTCAAAGCTCACGTTGGAGTTCTCCAGGCCGTACCAGCGTGCGGGCGTGCCGGCGGCGCGGCGGATGATGTACTTGAGCGTGATGGCCGTACGCTCGCTGGGCTCCACATCGCTTTCGGGCGCCAGAAGCTTACGGATCAGGACGAACTTGAACGTACCGATGTTACCCGGATCCTTGTAGACCGAGTAGTCATGCGTCTGCGGCGGCAGCTCGCCGGTGGCAGCCAGGTCCTGAACGACCTGACGCAGATAGGCATTGACGCGCTGGTTAATCTTGTAGCCCAGGTACAGATGCACGCGGAACACGTAGTCGGTGCCGAACGTCTCGACCGAATAGGCAAAGGTATGCGGCTCGTCCATGGTCTCGACATTCACAAACCACCAGGCGCGAGCGCGCTTGGGATGCTTGTCCAGAATCGAGTAGACGATATCACGGTCGATGTAGTCGGTATGGGTGTCCTTGGTCAGGTACACGATGTTGTCGCTCAGGCGCTCGTAGCGATCGTCATCGCGCAGGCGCTTGAGCTGCGGCAGGTAGCTACGCAGCGGCAGCAGCGTAAACTGGCGCTGCTCAACAGCCGTACCGTTGTACCAGCACACCATAATGCCCATGATGAGTGCAGCCATGAGGATGGTGAAGTAGCCGCCGTGGAAGAACTTGGTGAGCGAGCTCACGAAGAAGAAGCCTTCGAGCAAAAGGAAGAAGGCTGCGAAGATCCACGGAGCAACCTTGAGCTTACGCTCCTCGTGCAGGTAGAAGAAGAGCAGCAGCGTGGTGCACATCATAGTCAGCGTAATGGCAAGGCCGTAGGCGGCTTCCATATGCGCCGAGTTCTGGAACAGCAGCACCACAATGACGCAGCCGACAAGCATGACGTTGTTGACCATGGGGATGTAGAGCTGGCCCTTGGTCTCGGCAGGGTAGAAGACCTGCATGTGCGGCATGAGGTCCAGACGGCTGGCCTCGGACACCAGCGAGAATGCACCGGTGATGAGCGCCTGCGAGGCAATGATGGCCGCGACGGTGGAAAGGCCGACGGCAAACGGGCGCAGGCCCGGGGCGAGCATCTGGTAGAACGGGTTGAGATCGGCAATGCCCATGAGCTCGGGGTTGGCAGCGTTGTTCATAAGCCAAGCGCCCTGGCCCATATAGGACAGCAGCAGGCAGCACTTAACGAACGGCCAGGTAGCGTAGATATTGCCGCGGCCGACGTGGCCCATGTCGGAGTAGAGCGCCTCGGCACCGGTGGTGGCGAGGAAGCAGCTGCCCAGAATCATGATGCCCGCGTGGTTGTTGGGGCTCAACAAAAAGGCGATGCCGCGGAGCGGGTTGAGGCACAGCAGCACGGCGGGGTGCTGTAAGACAAAGAACAGACCCGTGCCGCCCAGGAATAGGAACCACAGCGTCATGATGGGGCCAAAGGCGTGACCGATCTTGGCCGTACCGATGCGCTGTACCAAGAAGAGCACGATGATGATGGCGAGCGTAATGGCGACGACGCGGCCCTGGTCATCGCCCAGCACGGCATGAACCGCCGGGATAGTGCGCAGGCCCTCGATGGCCGTGGTAACGGTAACGGCCGGCGTCAGGATGCCGTCGGCGAGCAACGCGGCGCCACCCAGCATGGCGGGGACGATAAGCCACTTGCCGCAGCGCTTGACCAGGCTGTACAGGGCAAAGATGCCGCCCTCACCATGGTTATCGGCGCGCAGCGAGATGAGCACATACTTGATGGTGGTCAGCAACGTGACCGTCCACACGACAAGGGAGAGCGCGCCGAGCACGAACTCCTCCGTGACGCTTCCGATGCCGCCGTTGCCGGCAACGAGCGCCTTGGTTACATACATGGGGCTGGTGCCGATATCGCCGTACACCACGCCTAGCGTGACGAGCATCGCCGAGATGCTCACAGGAATCGCAGCGTGCGAAGCTGCCTCCTTGGCCTTTTGTTCCATAAGCCGGTTTCCTCCCAACTTTAATGTTCGAAGGGATTATAGGTAATCGGCCCATGTTTTAATGCACTGTTTTCCCAGCTAGATAAAGATTTATACAGTCTTTAGGCTACCGCGGCGATATGAAGTGTGACAAAGGGACTATCCCCTTGTCACATTCGTCATTTTCCGAGCCAGTTTTTGAACCACCACTCCATGGAGCGGCTCATCTCGGCCATAAAGGGGCTCGTGTGCTTGCGGGTGTAGATATCCACGACGCGCTCCCCCACATCGCGGGCGTGCGGGCGAAACATCGCGTCCATCTCGGCCACCTGCGCGTCCATGGTCGCGGCATCGGCGCGGCAGTAGCGCTCCTCGTGCACCAGGTTCGCCACGGGATGCGCAATGGCCGGACGCTCCTTACGGGGCGTGCCGATGATGAGCATCGACAGCGGCATGGTATAGGGCGGCAAGTCCAGCAGCTCGGCAACTTCCTCGGCATTCTCGACGATATCGCCGATGTAGCAGCTCCCCAGCCCCAGGGCCTCGGCGGCAACCACGGCGTTTTGCGCAGCGATCACGGCGTCCTGGGCCGCGATGGCAAAGTCGCCCAAACCCGGCGCGCGGCGGGGCGCCTTGCCCGTACGCTCGACAAACTCGGGCTCAAAGCAGCCCACGTGCTCAAACAGATCGATCCACTTGGCATAATCGACCACAAATATTAGTGCCCAGGGCGCCTTGGCGATCATGGGCTGGTAATCGCACAGGTCGGCGAGGCGGTCCAGCGTAGCCTGCTCGCGAATGCTCACGATGGAATACATCATCATGGCGCCCGCCGACGGCGCACGACTCGCCGCATGCAGAATCGCCGCCCGCTGCTCGTCGGTCACCGCCACGGGGCGGTCGTCGTCATCACGCGCAAAGGCACGCGTGGACGAGCGGTGCTCCAACGTGTCCAGCACCGCATTGCCCGTCGTCTCGACCGGATAGCCGCACGTATCCACGCCTGCAGCTCCGCCGCAGTACTCGGCACCCGTCATACAAACCCGCTCGCTCATCGCCCTACCCTCGCCAATTCTTTAAGAAGCCTTTACGTTTCCGTGTAATTCCCGTCCATTATCGCGCAGGTCGCCACTACATTGCGCCACACCGCCGCACATGCGCGTTAATATGGCTGGTTGTTGTGCGCAGCCCGCAAATGCAGCGCATATTTAGGTAACAATCGGGTAAACCCCCGCTTTCGTAGGTTTTAAGTTTGTGAGGAGTCTCAGCATGTTCGCTGCCGCCATCTCGCTCGTCGGTCTTGCGGCGACCGTCTACCTTGTCTTGCGCGAGGCCAAGGCCATTCGCGCTCAGTCGGGCACCGTTGCCAAAAGCGCTCTTGGGTGGAGCGTCGCCTTCGGCCTTTTCCAGGTCTTTTTGACCATTTGGGGCGCCATTGGCCTCGTCGCCCAAAACGAGCCGCTCGCCTTTGTGATGCTCATCCTGACCAACGCCATCCTCACCGGCTGCGCTTGGGCCAGCATCGCACGCGACCGCATCGCCCCGCGCGTCTTTGCGTTCGCCGCGCCCGACGCCCCCGCTCCCACCGGCAAGCTCGCCCGCCTGCGCGGCGCCTTTGTGGGCAAGCCACTCGTCGCCGCCGTGCTGTGCCTGCTGCTCGCCGGCGTCTTTGCGCTGCTAGGCATGGAGGTATCGTCCAACCACGACTTTACCTGGGTCTACCCCCTGTGCATCCTGCTCGAGTGGGCCATCATCACCACGCTCATGACCGGCCTGTTCTTCCTGTTCCAGCGCCACGGCGCAGCTCCCGCGGTCCTGGCCTTTGCCCTCTTTGTCCTGGGCATTGCCGAGTTCTTCGTCATCACGTTTAAATCCATGCCCATCCAGCCGGGCGACCTTTCGGCCATCTCCACCGCCGCCGCGGTCGCCGGCACCGGCTACACCTTCTCGATCTCACTGTTCTGCGTGCTGTCCATGGGCTTTACCGCCATCGCCATGCTGCTGTGCGAGTACGCCGGCCTGGTGGCACCGCACCGTCAGAAGGGCGCCGCCAACGCCAAGCGCATGCTGCTCACCAACCTGCTCGTCGCCGTGCTGTGCCTGGGCGGTGTGACCGCACACGTCACGCTCATCGACTACTACAACACCCTCGGCATCACCGTCTACACCTGGCGCCCGCTCGAGAGCTACTGGCGCGAGGGCTACCTGCCCGCTTTCATTAGCGCAGCGCAGTCCATCAAGCCGCCCAAACCCGCCGACTACTCCGTCGACGATGCCAAGGCCACGCTCAAAAAGTACGCCAAGGCCTACGACAAGTCCGACGCGGCCAAGAGCGACGAGCGCGCCGCCGCAAAGGAGCAGTTCGACAGCGAGAAGCCCACGGTCATCGCCATCATGAACGAGACCTTCTCGGACCTATCCATCTACCAGAACATGCGCGCCGGCTACGAGGGTCCGCAGTACTTTAAGAACCTGTCCAACTGCCTCAGCCGCGGCAAGCTCTACGTGAGCGCCTACGGCGGCGGCCCCGCCAATACCGAGTTTGAGTTTATGACCGGCAACTCCATGGCCAACCTGGGCTCGGGCGTGTACCCCTACACCATCTACAACATGGAAACGACCGGGAATCTGGCAGAGCAGTTCAAGTCGCTCGGCTATTCCACCACCGCCATGCACCCCAACCACGCGACCAACTGGAACCGCGAGAACGTGTACAAGGACTTTGGCTTTGACCAGTTCCTGTCCATCAACGATTTCCAGGGCGCCGATACCCTGCGCGGTATGGTGACCGACCAGGCGACCTACGACAAGATTCTCGAGTTGCTCGACCAGAACGCCGATCCGCAGTTTATCTTCGACGTGACCATGCAGAACCACTCGGGCTACGACACGGGCCTGCTGCCGGCCGACAAGCAAATGCACCTGAACATCGACACGACCGACCTGGACGCTAAGACCGTCGAGGACGGCACGCTCTCCGATGTCGACGAGTATGTCTCGTGCATCGAGCAGTCCGACCAGGCGCTTCGCTACTTCCTCAACGCCCTGAGCAAGCTCGACCGTAAGGTAGTCGTGGTGTTCTGGGGCGACCACCAGCCGTTCTTCCCGTCCAAGTTCAACGACAAGTGGTTTACCGGCGAGGACGACGCCACCCACCAGGAGCGCTTGTGGCAGACCGACTACATCATTTGGGCTAACTACGACGTTGCCGGCTGCAACCAGACGAGCGAGGTCGACGACCTGTCCACCAACTACCTGTCCACGCAGCTTATGCAGCTGATCGGCGCACCGCTGACCGACTACCAGAAGGCGCACATGACGCTGCGCGAGTCGCTGCCCGCTATTAACTCGGTGGGCTACGAGGACGCCAGCCTGCGCTGGGCGCTCTCCTCCAACGTCACCGGTGACGATGCCGCCACCAAGGCGCGCGAAGATTACGCCAAGATGCAGTACTACGAGATGTTCCGCGACGGCAAGAACGTGTACACCGAGCACTTCCAGACCGAGGCCAACGAGACCGACCCCAACCTGGCACCGGGTACAACCAAGATCAAGTAGCGGGTCGCTGCTAATTCACAACTGAAACGTCTGTCCGGGCGGAGGCATATAAGGTTCCCTGCTCGGACAGTCCTGCGCAAGACGGAGGCCACATTAAGTGGCCTCCTTTGCGTGCGGAACTCGCGATGAACCTTATATGCCTCCGCCCGGACAGACGCCCTGTTGTTGGAGCGCGGCTTGTCATGGGGATACCCGCAGCATATACAAGTTAAAGGCCACGTCATGTGGCCTTTTTTGAATCCGGAAACCGTGTCCCAGAATTCACGTCCGGAGTGGGATGCAGTTTCCGCTTACGGCCCCGTTGGGAAACTCCATCCCACTCCGATCACAAATTCCGGGTCGCATTTTCCGCCAGAGCCCTCAACTGGAAACTGCATCCCACTCCAAAGGCAAATTCCTGGACGCACTTTCCGAAACCCCATCCATTCGGAAAGTGCGTCCCACTCTGCATACATCCAGCGAACGCATGCGAGTGTGTCGTCCAGGACGGTCTCGTCATCGGGGTGATGGAAAATGTCACCCCAAACGCTTGCCACGGTTGCGCCTATGAGTGTCAAGAAAAAAGCCTCGAGAATTTCGAGGCTTTCACATTTGTATTGTTTTGCACGAAGGACCGCGAACGACGAAGCTACTCGCCCAAAACGGCCTTTTTGGCGGCTGCAGCCATGTTGTCCAGATCTTCCTTGGTGGGATGGTCCTTCGCGGCAACCCAGTTGTCGAGCAGCATCTTAAATCGGGCGTTGTCGGGATCTTGCTCGAGCATGGCCTCGTAGCGCTGCTTGACCGCGGGGCCCATCTTGCCCTGGCACATCGCCCAGCCCGCAAGCTCGGCATCCCCAGCCAAATTGGAAGTTACGCGGTCGATAATCTGCTGATAGTAGCTCTGGTCGGCCCCAAAGCCGCAGGTGCCAAACAGGAACACGCGCTTGCCGTGCAAAGCGGAGAGCAACGCCGCGACCGAAGGCGTGCACGCGCCCTTGTCGCACCAAAAACCGACGAGCACTGTGTCGGCCGCGCAGGCGCCCTGCGCCTCGAGCGCAACCTGATCTGCATCCGCATCGTCGCTCAACGCCGCGGCATGGACAAACTCAACGCCCGCAGCCTGCAGAGCGCGCTTGATCGCGCCCGAAACCATCCTGGTATTACCGCTCTTGCTGTTAACCACCAGAGAGCACGTCATAGTCACGTTGCCTCGTTTCCCCCAAAACTAAAGCCACTAATGCAATTTATTAGATGAATATCTTAGTACTAACAACGCAGATGTAAACCATCTGCCGCTAATCGGTAGCCCCTACTGGGCAAACTGGCTGCGGTAGAGCTCGGCATAGAAGCCGTCTGCCGCCAGCAGCTCGTCGTGCGTGCCGCGCTCGATAATCTGGCCGTCGCGCATCACCAGAATGCAGTCGGCGTTGCGGATGGTGCTCAGGCGGTGCGCCACGACAAAGCTTGTGCGACCGGCCATGAGCTCGTCGAATGCCGCCTGCACCTGCAGCTCGGTGCGGGTATCGATGCTCGAGGTCGCCTCGTCCAGCAGCAAGATAGCCGGGTCGGTGAGCATGACGCGCGCGATGCACAGCAGCTGTTTTTGACCCTGGCTAAACGTGCCGCCGTCCTCGCCGATGACCGTATCGTAGCCGCCTGGCAGCTGCACGATAAACTTGTGCGCATGCGCGCGCTTGGCAGCTTCGATAACCTGCTCGCGCGTGGCGTCAGGACAGCCGTAGGCGATGTTTTCCGCCACCGTGCCCTCGAACAGCCAAGTGTCCTGCAGCACCATGCCAAAGGCACGGCGCAGGCTTGCGCGCGTGTAGTCACGCGAAGACCGGCCATCGACCATGATGCGTCCGGCATCGATATCGTAAAACCGCAGCAGCAAGTTGATGAGCGTCGTCTTGCCGCAGCCCGTGGGGCCGACCAGGGCAAAGCGCATGCCGGGCTTAGCCTCGATGCAGATATCCTGCAGCAGTTTGCGGTCGGGCACGTAGCTAAAGTCCACGTGTTCAAAAGTCACCTCGCCCTGCGGGGCGGCAAGCTCTACAGCGTCCGACGCGTCGGGCTCCTGCTCGCGCGCATCGAGCAGCGCAAACATGCGGCGCGCCGAGGCGTACGCGGTCTGGATCTGCGTAATGACGTTGGTGACCTCGTTGAACGGCTTGGTGTACTGGTTGGCATAGGACAGGAAGATCTGCACGCCGCCCACCGTAAGCGCCGCGGGCACGCCCGTGATCACGCCCACGCAGCCGATCACAGCGACCACGGCATAGATGATGTTATTGATAAAGCGCGTGCCGGGGTTGGAGAGCGAACCCATAAACTGTGCGCGCTCGCCCGCGGTGTAAAGCTCGGCATTGAGGGCATCGAAGCGCTGCTGGGCGTTGGGACCGTAGGCAAAGGCGTCGACAAGCTTTTGCTCGCCTACGTACTCCTCGATATGACCACCGAGCTGCCCTTGAATACGCTGCTGTGCCGTAAAGCTCTTGTTGGAGAGCTTGGCGATGGCGCCGGCTGCAAAAATGGAAAGCGGCGTGACGAGCACCACCACGAGCGTCATGGTCAGGTTGATGGAAAGCATAAACGCAAGCGTGCCCACGATGGTGATGACGCCGGTGAAAAGCTGGGTAAAGCCCTGCAGCAGACCGTCACCCACCTGGTCGACATCGTTGACCACACGGCTCATGAGGTCGCCGTGGGCATGGCCGTCGATAAAGCTGAGCGGCATGCGGCCGAGCTTGTCGCTCGCCTCCACGCGCATGTCGCGCACCGTCTCGTAGGACAAGCGGTTGACGCAATAGCCCTGCAGCCACTGGAAGGCCGCGGCGCCCACCACAACGAGCGCGAGTTTGGTAACGAGTGGCAGCAGCGCATCGAAGTCCACCTGCCCGGCGGCGACGATAAGATCGATGCCCTCACCAATGAGAATGGGCGTGTAGAGCTGCAAGATCACCGAGATGGCGGCGCTCACAAACGACGCCGTAAACGAGACGCGGTGCGGGCGAACATAGCCCAGCAGGCGGCGGGTCACCGCGCCCACGGGATAGCGCTCAGGGTCGCCGGGCTGGCGCGGACCGTCGCCCAGGTCGTTGAGGTTATCGTTACCGGACACGTTGGCCGTCATCGTGGCGACCGAACCGGAGGAAGTGTACGGATTCATTTAGCAACCCTCCTTTGCGCAAGTGGATGCCGGGGCAGCCGAGGCGGACGCGAGACTTGGGACGGGCGCGGGCGCCGCACTCCCCTGCTGGCCCTCGAGTTCCTCGCGGCGCAGCTGCGACTGGCAGATCTCTCGGTAGAGCTGGCAGCTTGCATACAGCTCGTCATGCGTGCCCAGGCCCGCAACCGAGCCGTGATCGAGCACGCAGATCATGTCGGCGTCGCGCACGGTCGAGACGCGCTGGCTTACGATCACCGTCGTGAGCGGCAGCCCGCCCTCGACGGCACCGCGCACGCTGCGCTCGCGGATGGCACGGCGAAGCGCCGCGTCGGTCTTAAAGTCGAGTGCCGAGGCGGAGTCGTCCATGATCAGAACCTGCGGCGAACCCACCAGGGCACGCGCGATAGTCAGGCGCTGACGCTGGCCACCGCTAAAGTTCTTGCCGCCCGCCTCGACCGGGGCATCTAAGCCCTGTGGCTTGTTGCGCACGAACTCGCTCGCCTGCGCCATGTCGAGCGCCGCCCAGAGCTCCTCGTCGGTCGCCGACTCGTCACGCCAGGTCAGGTTGCTGCGGATGGTGCCGCTCACCAGCGACGCTCGCTGCGGAACGGTCGCGACCACGTGGCGCAGCTGGTCGAGCGGCCAGGTGCGCACGTCGGCGCCCATCACGCTCACGCTGCCGGTACTCGCATCGTATAGGCGCGGAATAAGCGAGACAAGCGTGGACTTGCCGCTACCCGTACCGCCGATAATGCCAAGCGTCTTGCCCAGCGGGAGCTCCAGAGTCACATCGCTCACGGCATTTGCCGCGCCGGCGCCAAACGAGAAGCTCGCATGGTCAAAGCTCAGCGCAGGGACCGGAACAGCGCCACCCGTCAGGTCGCTCGGCTCAGGCAGCGCGACCGGCTGGTTGCCCTCGTCAGCGATGCTCGGCACGCAATTGAGCACCTCGTTGATACGCGACGCACTGGCGCTCGCCTTGGTAAAGACCACGACCAGGTTGGCGACGTACACGATGGAGGTGAGCGTCTGCGTCATGTAGTTCACAAACGCCATGACCTGGCCCTGCGTGAGTTCGCCCGCGTTGACCTGGATGCCGCCCACCCACAGGATGGCGCACACACCCAGGTTCATCACCAAAAACGTCACGGGGTTGAGAACCGACGAGAGCTTGCCCACCGCGATGGCGGTATTGGCCTGGTCATCGGCGGCTTGGGCAAAACGCTCACGCTCGTGGCCCTCGCGCACAAAGGCGCGAACCACGCGGGCGCCCGAAAGCCCCTCGCGGCAAATGAGCGCGATGCGGTCGAGCTTTGCCTGCAGCTGCCTGTAATACGGAATGCAGCGCGCCATGACAAACCAAAACACCAGGCCGATGGCGGGCGTGCAAATCAAAAAGATCATGCCGAGCTTAAGGTCGATGGCAAGGGCCGCGCACATAGAGCCCACCGCCAAGAAGGGCCAGCGGATGAGCATGCGCACGCCCAGCGCCACGGCAAGCTGCACCTGGTTGACGTCGTTGGTGATGCGGGTAATAAGCGACGGCGTGCCAAAGCGGTCGAGTTCGGCATAGCTCAGTTTGTTGATGTGCTCGTAGAGCGCGCCGCGAATGTCGGTGCCCATGCCCTGCGAGGTGAGCGCCGCCATCTTTTGGCAGACAAGCGTAAACGAGATGCCGATCACAGCCATGGCGCCAAGCACCATACCGTAGTGGATAACGGCGTTCACGTCGTGCGCCCCAATGCCCTTATCGATCATCTGGGCAATCACCAGCGGCGTCAGCAGGTCAAAGATAACTTCGATCAGCTTGCACGCAGGGCCGATCACCATATATCGGCGAAACTTACCACCAAAACGCCTGAGCAGCTCAATCATGTATAGGCGCTCCCTATCATCATCCACATTCAATTCGAACCATGATAGTACCGCCACCCCAAAAGAAGCGTAAACAACTCGTCATTTCTAACGGGATTCAGTTTTCAGAGGGGTATACGCGCACACCCGATCAATGGCGGGCAAACCGCCTGATATACTTACATTAGTGCTACCAAGTTAGTCGCCGACCCTTGAAATGAGGTGCCGAGATGAACGACATTCTCGCAAGAAGAGCAAGACGAGCAACCGTGGGCATCGCCCTTTCCGCGGCACTTGTCGCGGGAATCGCCCCCGTAACGGCGATCGCGGCAGAAACCAGCTCCCCCACCGCTGCAGTTGCCTTGCAGACGGAAGATGCGGCCGCCGCAAAAGAAAAAGCGTATGCAGCCATGCAGGAAGCGCTCAAAAAACTCGAGGCCGCAAAAAACGCCGCAAGTCCCGAGAAAATTGCGGAAATCGATGATGACATTGCCGCATTTCAAGAACTCTACGACATGGTGGTGGCGGAAGCCGGCAAACGGAGGGAACCCCTTCCCGCCATGCAAGCGAACGTCGATGCAGCCCAAGCCAAATACGATGAGGCCCACAACCGGACAAGCGGCCTTCAGGCAGAATTAGATAAGGCACTTGAAGCACTCGGCGGCGAGGAGCCCAGCACAGCTATTAAGGAGCATATTAAGCAGTTGCGCATGGAGATCATGACGGCAGAAAGGCGAGAAGAATCTTGTGAAGATGATCTTCACCGCTACCAACGCCGGCTCGAAAGCCAGGAAAAACAGGTTCAGTATTTCGAAAGTGAGGCAAAGAAAGCTAAAGCCCACATCGACGAGGACATAGCCAAGCGAAATGCGCTCCTCGGCGATTTGGAAAAGGCGCAAGCGGCCTATGACGACGCCTGCAAGGCATACGAAGAGGCAAAGGCCGCGGCAGACAAGGCCACCTCGCCCGAGATAACGAAACCGACCGAGACGACGCCTCCCTCCGGCTCAACGCAACCCGCCGAGGCGACACCGCCCGTTGCCTCACCTGCAACCGGCAAAGACGCCCTACCAAGCTCCACCAAGCAGGCGAACTCGAGCAGCGGCAAGCAAGCAAATACGACCGCCGGCAAGCTCGCGAACACGGGCGACACAGCACCGAGCGCAATAGCACTCGCAGGAATCGCCGCCATGGGACTCGGAATAACCGCCACAGCCACACGCCGCATCAAGAACTCGAAATAGCTGCCAACGGTTATTGTCTCCGCCAATTCACAAGCCCAGAGACAAAAAGAGGCCCGTTTCCCCACCTAAGGAAACGGGCCTCTTTAACTGCAAAAATTCAAGCAACAGCACCGCCGCCTCTTGAACCACGTAGCCATCAATGCCCAGACAACGCCAGCGAGCAGCAAAAGGCACGGGATTAAACTATTCAGATAAATGTGACCCTTCAGGCGGTTTTGGTCGGCTACCCGCGAGTGCCGGCAGGGCGCTTGGTAGTCGAGCGATCCCGCAGGCGAAGCCGAGGACCAGCGAGACACCAAGCGCCCTGCCGGCACTCGCGGGTAGCCGCGGCACCAAAAAACGCCTGCGCACTCGATGGATTCGGATGCCCGACAGAGGCTCCTTATGGCTGCTTCCTTCCGGACCTGACCAGATTCGGAACATGTCGTCATCCGAACCCATCGAACGCGCTAGGCGCGCGGTATATCTTACCTGCTCCCGCCCGCCAGAGCAAGGTAGGTAATTTGGGACGGAGCTTTTTTGACTACTTTTTGACTACTTTTGCAGCCCGATTGCCAGAGCAGCCAATGAGTAGTCAAAATAGTCCCATCCCAAAATGACCGGCTTGGTGCCGCACCACAGAAAGGACCCATCTACTACGTTTTGGTCACAGGGGTCGACCATAGCCGACTTTTTCGAAAATCGGCAAGCTTTCTACCTGCACTGATAATTGTTCTCGGGGGAAGCGGGCACTGCGGGGCGCGGCAACGGCGCGCGATTTCCGCGTCGCAGCGCTACCCTGATGCTGAATG
>CABRBC010000061.1:0-44418 GCA_902469055.1 uncultured Collinsella sp. | reverse complement strand
GCCTGCCGCGGCGAGTGCTGCAGCGGCTGCCGTAAGGGGAGCGTTGACATCGCCCGTGCCGGCGAGCGCGCCCGCTTTTCCGGAGCGCTTGTTATTGCCGTGGTCCTTGCCACTGCCGGAGCTGCTTCCGCCGGAGCCGCCGCCCTCGTCAGCACCGCCGCCGCTCGAGCCACCATCGCCGTCTGCTGTCATCGGGGCGTCGTGAAGTCCTGTCGTATCCGTGCTGTCGCATACGCCGACCTGAACTTCCGAGCGTTCGCATGCCGCGTCGGGCACATGAAGCTCGTGCAGTACGGCACCCAGCGCCGAGTTTGCGCCCGGTCGAATCTCTTCGAGTGTTACGGGGTCGAGCGCCACCAGATCACGCGCCTTCGCATACAGCGTTACGCGTTTGCCCACTTCGTCGCTCCAACTCTCGGGGATGGCGAAGCTCATGCGGAACTGTGCCGTGCAGCCTGGTGCCAGCACGGCGTTGCCATTGTCGGCAACCAGTGGGTGCGTCGCAAAACGTGCGCCCAGCGTCTCGAGCGCGTACTTCACGTGTGCCATGTCGTTGGCCGAAGCATCCTCGGCGAGCTCCGGATCGTAGATCGATGCCATTCGTGCATTCGCTCCGAACCCGATGGATGCACTGGAGAACGGCTGGCTGGAGTCCTCTCGGTACAGATCGATCGTGCCAGCGGTCAGCAAGGTGTTGCCGTCGTTTCGCACCGTGACCATGAAGGATTCGCCTGCTGCTCCGGGCACCACCGCGCCCGAGGTAGCGACCGCGCCCGTCGGAGTGGCACACGCCACCAAGGGCACTTCGATGCCGTGCAGCTCTGCCTCGCTCTTCTCTGCGTTCACAATGTGCGTGGCGAGCGCAGAGAGCATGCCTCCCGACGTCAAAAAAGTCGTTATCTGATCGACGGGATGGTCCAGCTCGCACATCACGAACGGCTCCGTGAACAGATCGCCTGCCAAGGTGCTGGCGAAGATGCGGAAGTGCTTGCCCATCACTGCTACCGGGTTGCCTTCTTCGTCGTAGGTTTGTCCCACCTTGCCATCGGTGTTCTCTACATAGAGCACGCACCTGCCGTTGTTGCTTACGCTGAACGATGCCGGGCCGCAGCCTGCGGCACCCACGGGCTGCGTTGCAAATACCGGTGCGCCTCGCGTCCAAGTAATATGCTGCAGTTGCTCGTTGACGGTAGCCAAAAAGCCCGTGTGCTGCGGCCACGGCACCGCGTGGGGTACTGTGGCATCTGGCGACATAACGCCCCAGCCCGCAATGGACTGGCCGATCACGGCGTACGATGCACAGCCACAACCGCCTGCGGTCTCGTATGCAACGGGCACCACCATTTTGCCGTTGATATTCTCGGGCGCGCCGAGCTCGATGCTCGACGGTGCCTGCGGAAAGCGGAGAACTTGGCGGAACGTCAGGCTGTCGCCCGAAACGTCCGACCACAGGGTAAAGCACTCCAGCGCAACCTCGGCCTCGCTGCCGAGCGCCTTTTCTGTGGTGGTTCCGCGGCGGTGGAGGTAGGCGCCCGACAGGTGCCCGTTGACAAGTGTCTTGCCCACCGTGATGCGTGGGCACTGCAGGCAATGGTAGCCATCCTCCTGAAGGCGGCCGCGCGAGATGCTGCGCCACGACGTGTGCGATATCACGCGAACTCCGTCGTTGCTTATACGCAGGCGCACAACGGACAGTATGCCGGCTGTGCTTGCCATATCGAAAAGGGTGTCGTCGCCGGCGGGGCGCTCGCCCGAGACCAGCAGCACGTAGGCGTCCTGGTTTCCTCTTCCGTCCGTATATTCCACTACGTCGAAGTCGTAATCGTATATGCTGTCGCGCTCCACGTCGCCCTCGCCAAACCCGAGGGGAAAGTCCACAGGCGTGGGAGCGGACCACGTTCCGTTTGCCTTTGTGTGTACCACCAGGCGCGAGCGACCATTGTCGCCGTAGCGCACCGAGGCGATACGGAACAGGCATTCTACGCCGGCAATCATTGCCAGCTTCATGTGGGCTTCGCTGAGCACGCCAGCAAACAGCACGTTGTCGCTCGAGGGCTTGATGCCGCCACGCTCGTCCTCCGACACG
Source organism: uncultured Collinsella sp. (assembly GCA_902469055.1). Taxonomy (GTDB): domain Bacteria; phylum Actinomycetota; class Coriobacteriia; order Coriobacteriales; family Coriobacteriaceae; genus Collinsella. The sequence goes on along the minus strand of CABRBC010000061.1, from coordinate 42,332 downwards.
CCGGCAGAATCGGCGCTCGGGTCGGCAACGGTGTTCGTTGCCTGACCGATGTAGGTGTACTCATACATCGGCGCGGCGTTTTCGTCGTTCTCTATCAGTGCATGGACGAAATGCTCGATCTGTCCCGTGTCGTCGCTTTCTGCATCCGCCTCGAGCTCAATGCGCGTGACCGCTTGATCCCAATCGCGCACGACAGGCGCGGTGTTTACGGCAGTGGCCTTAACCTCGGCGCGTGCGAGCAGTTCGGCGTTGGTGACGATGGTGGCCGATGCGATAAATTGCGGCACACCACCCGCCTCGGCGTTGCCGGCCGAGCCGAAGCAGGCATCCAGCGTATAAGGCGTATCTCCATCCAATGCGAGCTCAGAGCGCTGGAGCACATACTGGTCGCCATTGTTCACCGACATATTCCACGAATCGATGAGTGTGGGCCACGACCCCGACCAAGCCTTGGTGGTCCACTTGAACATTACGAACTGGAGTATTACATCGACATCGACGTCTGCACCTACACGCAGTCGCGGAAGCTGGTGTCCATTTGCCTTTTCGTACCCAATGAACAGCGTGAGGGATGCGGCGCCGCGCACGGCAGACGAAGCGACGCCTGCAACGCCGGCGCCAAAGGTGACGGCAAGCCCGATCTGGATGGTGAACGAGCCCGACGTGTTCGAATAGTCGAGCGAAATGTTTTTAAAAAACGCCGCGCCGCTGCCGTGCGTGTGGGCACCCACGGCGAGCGCCAGCTTTGCCAGCACCCAGGGGTTGACGTTTAGGAAAAACGGCACCGGTCCTAGGGTAAACTGCTCGGTCCAATTGAGGTCGGTTCTTACCTGGAAGAGGGCCTTAATATTGCCGTATGCGGGGTCGTTGTTGTTACCCCAGGTTTTGCCCACCCAATCGTAGGCGAGCGAGCCGTACAGCTGTGTGGCGATATCCATCGTGAACAGCGGCGTGCAATGGTGACGAAGGAGCTTGGTGTTTCTTGGATCGGTGCCCGAACCGGCACTCATGCTCTTGTACTGGTTCCACTTCCCCTCCATCTCGTCGAGGTAGCGGTTTGCCTGCTTGGCGCCCGACTCACGCGGCGATTTCTTCCAGTATTCCGGATCAGGGTTGCCCGAATCGTTCATATAGCTGGCTGGTTTGTATCCTCCGCCAAACAGCACGTATCCAGCAAACGAGAAATCGAAGAGGATCGGAAATGTGGGCATCCAACACGTGAACTTATTGCCGCCGATGCCGGGAAACGCCGCGGGGAAATCAAACGGAGTGATCTCTTGGTCCATGGTGGTGGGGACGATAGTGGTCGATCCGGATTCCGCCTTTGCCGCCGGCGCGGTGACAACGGCCATGGGGGATGAGAGCGTGTAGGTTTTGCCCTGATAGTCGAGCGCAAAGCGCAGCTTGCACCCTTCTTCCAGAAGGCCCGATGCCGCATCGAGGAACTTGTCTTCGAGTGTGAACGTCGCCAGATTATCCGAACCCGATGCGCTGGCCTTGACTTGGCCAATCTGCGTGACGGTTTCGGATGAGCTGCCCGCAGCGGGCATCACTTTATTGATATGCAACGTTGCCTGCCCGCCCTGCGGCAGATGGGACTGCACGGTAAAAGCGTGCGTGTTGGGCTGGTCGTTTGCTGCTTCGTTCGCTGGCATTGCCATAAACGTGGCGTCGGCGTACTGGATGTCCCATTCGTCGAATGTGAGCTGGCGGAAGTACGGCTCGCCGTCGGAAAGCGGACGCGTGGGCGCGGTTATAGCGGTGCCGCCTTGGACGCGCGCGAGGGGAATCTCGACATCGCGGTAGCCCGCCATGCTAATGGAGATGCCGCCGTTAAAGTCGTACGCGTCGAGAAGCGTTGCCTCGTCCACGTAGCCTTCTGAAAGAGGGGCGACCTCAAAGATGGCCGTGCCTTCGTCATCGGTCGTGGCGGTGAGCTGCTTGCCTGCGGCATAGCGCGATATGAGCGTGACCTGGGCACCCGTGATGGGCGTATTCTTGTTGGCGACGTCGACCACGACCACACCAAACATGGTGCGCGAGAGTACCAAGACCTTGAAGGGATCATCTTCGTCGGCGTATGCTTCGGTGGGTGCGAACGGCAATATGAAGGCGTTTTCGCTTCCCGGCACGCGCGGCAACATAATGCTCGCTAACGAGGACGCTCCGGCGACAAGTAACGAACGGCGATCAAGCATCTTTGGCTCCCATCCCGCAGGTATCGGTGGAAATAATCCATTTTTGCGAGAAGGCGCCCCGTGGCGGTAGTGCCGTTCAAGGGTCAAAATGTCCAAATTGATTGAGCGAAGCGCCGGGGTTCCGAAACGCGTTCGATGCGCTCGGCAGCTCGGTCGCTAACGCAACATATGCGCGACTAGCTCGGCGCGTGTGCCGATGCCAAGCTTTGCGTATACGCCGGATAGGCGGTTTTTAACGGTGCCCGGCGACACACCCATATGACGAGCGATTTCGGCGTTGGTCCATCCACGGCAGGCGAGCATGGCCATGGTGAACTCTGTGGTCGTTAGATCGTCGGCCACGTCCTCGCCCGAATCGGGGTTGTGGATGCGCCGCCAGCCGTAGCTGAAGCGGTACGTGATCTCGATGATGCGCGCGAAGTCGTCAGGGTATTGCGTTTTTAGGCATGCCTCGATAAGCCCCTGTAAAAGGCCGTGATGCTCGCCAATGAGCTCAATAAGGCCGTCGGGACGCGCAATGTTCCAAGCAACTCCGAAGTGCGTTTTTGCGGCGTCGATGTCCTTGAGGCTCATGCATGCCATGGAAGCTGCCAGGTGCAGGAACAGTTCCGAGATCGGATAGCTCCCTTGTTTCATGATCAGGGCGTTTTCCGCCATGCCCAGACTGCGGCCATATTCGCCGCGCAGGTACAGGGCATGCGCCATCACGTAGCTGGCGAACAGGCGCAGGCCTTCGGGCAGATGCGGCGCAAGCGGATAAAACGCTTCGGCAGAATACGGGGAAGACAAGTGCAGCAGGACGCTTGCGGCCGAGGCGAACAGGATATGCGTGGCGTGGACGGCGGGTGATTCCTCGTCAGTTGGCGTATCGAGGATGCCCGCAAGACAACGGCGGGCGTCGGCGATACGGTTGAGCGACAGACTGGCGTATCCGCAGATAAAGCATGCGGAATAGCGCAGTGCGGAATCGGTGGCGTCAAGATAGGGGCGCGCCGTCTTGGCAGCGAGGGCGGCCTGTCCGCGAAAGTACAGCGCTTCTGCCATGGCGATGGTGCGTGAATCGGGGTCGGAAATGCCTGCAACCGCAGCGTCAATCTGCCCCGGCACAAAGGCGGTGCACATCAACGGCATGGGAACGCATGGGTAGCCATCGCAGTCCATCTTCCATCTCCCAACAGCTGGCAACAATGCAGCAATTGTACTCCTGTTGCTCGGGACCCCTTTCGTTTTACTGTTCGGTTAACGCTACGGATCGTTTTGGAAGGCTTACGAGCATGGTGGTCCCGCTCTCGGAACTTGCTTCGACCTCTACCGCGCCACCGTGAAGCGCTGCAATCTCCCAAACAAGCGCTAGCCCGAGTCCTGCGCCGCCGTATGCCCTGCTGCGGGATTTGTCTAGACGAAAGAACGGCTGGAAGATGCTCTCTCGGTACTGCTTGGGTATTCCCGGGCCCTCATCTTTGACTCGCAGGAGCACGTGGCTGTCGCTGTCGCTGATGGAGACGTTGACAGTCGAGCCGGAGCGGCTGTAACGGATGGCATTTTCGACTAGGTTAAACACCAGCCGATAGAGGAGCGTGTCGCTCCCGATTACTAAAGCGTCTCCAGCACAATTGAGGGCTATGCCCTTATTTTCGGCAAGTGGCGCAAGGTCGGTGAGGACCTCTTCGGACAGGGGACCGAGTTCAACATCGTCCTCGCAAGGAACGCTACGGAGCTCACTCATCTCGAGCAATACCTTGGTCATCCGCGACATTCGCTCGGTTTGTTCTTGTAACAGGTCGAGCAGCTCGGCTGTTTCGGGTTGCAAACCGGAGTGTTCGGAGATGAATAGTTCAATCTGTGCTTGCATTAGGGCGAGTGGGGTGCGCAACTCGTGTGCGGCGTTGCCGGTAAACTGACGCTGTGCAGAGAACCCTTCGCCAAGACGGGCGATCATGTCGTTGAAAGAGGCGCTGCATCGTTGTAGCTCGGTGGGTACATCTTCACTGAGTCTGATTTCGCTTAGGTTGTCAGGCTGCACACGCTCAACCTGGGCTGCAAAAGCCCGTAGCGGTTTGAGTGCACGGCCGCTCACAAAGTATGCCAGCACGCCGCCAAGGAGTGTGACTCCAGCTGTGATGCACCAGGTTGTCGTGCCAAAAGACTCCTGTGCGTCGTTTACGACGATCGTGACCTCGTCATCGAGGGCAGCTTTCGTTGGGTCGAACGCCTGAGGCGAATCTTCGCCGGCTGCGTTAAAGGCCGAGATGTCACTGCCGATGGCATCCATGTAGCGCATGCCCGTATAGCCGACCAGGCAGTTCGTCAGCACGCACGCTGCGCACGTGAGCAGCGCCGTCATAATCGTTATGCGCCATTGCAGCGAAAGCCTTTTCATTCGCTATCCTCCATAACGTAGCCCTCTCCAATCCGATTGCGAATCGGGTCGTATCCCAAAGCGCTGCGCAACTTTTTTCGGAGCGACGAGATATGAACGCGGGTTGCGTTGCTAAAGCTGTTCACGCTGCTATCCCAAACGTGCTCGATAAGCTCCTCTTGACTTACCGGACGCCCCTGATTGAGCATCAGGTATTCCAAGATTCCCGTTTCCTTGCGCGTAAGAGATAAAGCCTCGCTGTCCACGGAAGCGATGCGCGCCTTGGTGTCAAAGCGGAGCTTTCCGCAGGTTAAAACTATGTCGCTTTGTGTAAAGCGTCTGAGGGTAAGGCTGCGAATCCTTGCCGCAAGCTCGTCCAGATGAAACGGCTTGGTGAGGTAATCGTTGGCGCCGGCATCGAGTCCGGCGACTTTATCGGATACTTCGCCACGTGCGGACAGAATCAGTACCTTAGTCTCGCAGTCAGTTTTCCTAAGTTCCCTGAGTACGGTCATGCCGGCGACACGGGGAAGGTTGAGGTCGAGTACCACGAGGTCGAAGGCCTCAAAGTTCAGTAGGTCGAGCGCCTCCTGTCCGTCGTGACAGCAGTCGACGCTGTACGCCAAGTTTCGCAAGCTGCGCGCGATTGCGTCACACAGCGCCCGCTCGTCCTCGACGATCAAAATACGCATAACAGTCTCCTTGCACATTTCAAATCGCGCTTAACACGGATTTTATAGCCGATATGGTCCAATGGTCGCGTAACGAAAGGAGTGGTCAGGTTGTTCAAAGCGGTAAAACCCGTGGTACAGGTCGCTTTGTTGATCGTCGGAATTGCCATGGTGTGCTTTGGCGTGATGCGTGGCGAGGCAGATGCCGTGCTGGCCAAAGCGATTAGGCTGTGCTTGGAGTGTATCGGAATTGGATAAAAGAGAAAACACTGCGTCGCATGTTTTGGCTCGATTTCGCGGATTCATTCAGGCGGCGGCGACGCTCGTCACCAACATTCACCTGCCAAACTTTGCCAAAGGCGGCATCTATCAGGGCGCGGGAAAAACAGTCTGCGTACCTGGACTTAATTGCTATTCGTGCCCCGCGGCATCGGGTGCGTGCCCCATCGGGTCGTTCCAGTCGGTGGTAGGTTCATCCAAGTTCAACTTTTCTTACTATGTTACCGGTACGCTCATTTTGCTCGGCGTGCTGCTGGGACGCTTTGTATGCGGCTTTCTGTGCCCGTTTGGCTGGCTGCAGGAGCTGCTTCATAAGATTCCCGGCAAAAAGCTTTCGACAAAAAAGCTCAAGCCGCTCACGTACATCAAGTACGTCGTGTTGCTGTTTGCCGTGGTGCTGCTACCCGTCTTGGTGGTTAACGACGTGGGCATGGGCGACCCGTTCTTTTGTAAGTACATCTGTCCGCAGGGTGTGCTCGAGGGCGCCATTCCGCTGGCCATTGCCAATGCCGGCATTCGATCTGCGTTGGGACAGCTCTTTACTTGGAAACTTGTCGTTCTCATTGCCGTGGTAGTGCTGAGCGTTTTGCTCTATCGCCCCTTCTGCAAATGGATTTGCCCGCTCGGCGCATTCTATGCGCTCATGAATAAGGTGTCCTTGTTGGGGATTCAGGTCGACGCGTGCAAATGCGTCTCGTGCGGCAAGTGTTCAAGGGTTTGTCAGATGGACGTTGATGTGGTCCGCGCGCCCAATCATGCCGAATGCATCCGGTGCGGAAAGTGCATCGGGGCCTGTCCCGTCGATGCCATCAGCTATCGCTATGGCCTGGATGTGTCGGCGGAAAAGCTCACCTTGACCGCCGAAAAAAAGTAAACAAGCTTCGACAAAACGGAGGAATGACCATGAAGCTTTCTAAGATTGCGGCCCTGTTTATGGTGCCGGTGCTGGCCTTGTGCCTTGTGGCATGTTCGGCGCCCGGTGGCAATGCGAGCGAATCTGCGAGCTCCGATCCTAAGATCGCAGAACTCACTGCGCAGAAGCCGGCCAATGCCGACGAGGCCGCCGAGCTGTATGCGAAGCTCATGCAGAAGGAGAACGAGATCTTTTCGAGTGATAACGCGCTGTGGGAAAAGGTATTCAATGCGGCAAATAAAGACTCGGCAATGATTGAGGACGGCAGCAATTACGGCGAGTTCCTGCTCAAGACCATCGACGGTGCCAAGGATGAGTTCACGGCGGATGAGCTTAAGACGCTCAAGGCCGGTGCACAGCAGATCAAGGAGATCGAGGACAAGCTCGAGAGCTTGGAGAAGGAGTTCCCCGGCTGTGGAAGCACGCCGAGCGCAGGCGAGAGCGTCGACGCTTCGACCGCTGGCATGACGGCCGGCGCCAATGCTTCGAGCGAGGCGACGAAGTTCCCCAGCTTTACGGGCAAGGACCTGGATGGCAACGACGTGAGCAGCGACGAGCTGTTCTCTAAGAACAAGGTCACCGTCATGAACTTCTGGTTCACCACTTGCAAGCCGTGCGTGGGCGAGCTGGGCGATCTTGAGAAGCTGAATCAGGAGCTTGCCGAGAGGGGCGGCCAGGTCGTGGGCGTCAATTCCTTTACGCTCGATGGCAACAAGGGCGAGATTGCAGATGCCAAGGACGTGCTGAACAAGAAGGGCGTGACATATAAGAACGTCTGGTTCAAGTCGGATAGCGAGGCCGGTAGGTTCACGTCAAATTTGTTCTCGTTCCCGACAACGTATGTCATCGATCAGAATGGCAACATCGTAGGGGAGCCCATCGTGGGCGCCATCAGCTCCGCTGAGCAGCGCGCAGCGCTCGACAAGCTTATCGACCAGGCGATTGCGAATAGCGAGCAGTAGAAAACGCGTAAAGCATGGCGATGATCGTGCACCGCTGTGCGGAGTAGTCTGCTGCCTTTCAAGATAATCTCCACCATATAGAGGCCCCACTTGGGGCCTCTTTTTTGGGCGCCGTCCCGTTCGTTTTTTGATGCGGTTCCCTACATTCCTCACTGGTGTCGGTGAAAAATGGGGATAGAGTAGGACAAACGCGTCGAATACGAACGGCGGGGGAGAGCGGGCAGGGTGCCTGCGCAGGAGAGGTTGCCGTCCATGTTGGAGCTCAAAGGAATTTGCAAAAGGTACGTTACGCAGTCGTTTACGCAGGTGGCGCTCGACAACGTAAGCCTGTCTTTTCGCGATAACGAGTTCGTGGCCATTCTGGGTCCCTCGGGCTCGGGCAAAACTACGATGCTCAACGTTATCGGTGGGCTCGATCATTTCGATTCCGGTGACTTGCTGATCGACGGCATATCGACCAAGGACTTTCACGATCGCGATTGGGATGCCTACCGCAACAACCGCATCGGCTTTGTGTTCCAGAGCTATAACCTCATTCCGCATCAGACCATTTTGGAAAACGTGGAGCTGGCGCTCACGCTCACGGGCGTGGGGCATGCCGAGCGCCGTCAGCGTGCGCGCGAGGCGTTGGAGAAAGTCGGCCTGGGCGAGCACGTTAACAAGCGCCCGGGTCAGCTTTCGGGCGGACAGATGCAGCGCGTGGCCATCGCCCGCGCCCTGATTAATGATCCCGAGATTGTGCTGGCAGACGAGCCGACCGGCGCTTTGGATTCAACGACATCCGTACAGGTCATGGACCTGCTCAAGGACGTGGCGCGCGACCGCCTGGTCATCATGGTCACGCACAATCCCGAGCTGGCGTACCAATATGCCACGCGCATCGTCAATCTGGCGGACGGCAAGATCACCGACGATTCCGACCCCTTCGATGTTGCCAAGGCCGCGCGTCGCGAGGCAAAGCCTACGCGCAAAACCTCGATGAGCTTTGTGACGGCGCTGGGGCTTTCTGCCCGAAACCTTATGACCAAGAAGGGCCGTACGGCCATGACTGCCTTTGCGGGCTCGATTGGCATTATCGGTATCGCGGCGATTCTGGCGCTGTCCAATGGCGTAAACGGCTACATCAAAAAGGTCGAGGAGGATACGCTCTCGAGCTACCCGCTCACCATTTCCAAGCAGGATTACGACCTGTCGTCCATGATGGGCGGACAGGGGGCCACGGATGATGGCTCGTCTGAAAGCGTGGACTCGTCCGACGACAGCGCCGGCGGCAAGGCTAAGGGAACCGATAGGATTCCTGTGGTCACGGCCGTAAAGGATATGTTTGCGAGCGTTAAGTCCAACGACATGACGAGCTTTAAGGCATGGCTCGATGCCGGTGGCGACGGCATCGATAAAGAAGTCAACGCCATTCAGTACGGCTACGGTGTATCGCCGGTTGTCTATCGTGCCGGCAAGGGCGATGAGAAGCCTGTCCGGCTGGTGCCCAACGCCATGACCGAGGCCATGAGCGGAGGCGCGAGCTCGGCGGCAACGGTGAGCATGGAATCCATGGGAACCTCGGTCTTTAACGAGATGATTGAAGACCAGAGCCTGCTCAACAGCCAGTACGATGTCGTCGCCGGCCATTGGCCTACGTCTGCTAACGAAGCCGTAATGGTGCTTTCGAGCCGTGGCGCGGTGGGCGACTACACGCTCTATAGCATCGGTGCGTTGGATATCGATGAGCTCAACGATCTGGTAAACAGTGCCATGACGGCTGACGGTGGGGTCGAAACGCCCGAGACCGGCACCGACTTTACCTACGACGACGCGCTGTCCACGACGTTTAAGGTGCTGTCGCCGGCCGATGCGTATCGCAAAAACGAAGAGACCGGCATGTGGACCGATATGTCTGGCGACACCGACTTTATGGCCGCCAAGGTTGCCGACGGTATCGACGTGCACATTGTGGGCGTGGTACGACCCAACGAGACCGCCAACGCGAGTGCGTTGTCCCCAGGCATTGCCTATACGCACGCGCTGACTCGCCAGCTTATGGAGCGCGCCGCCGATTCGCAGATTGTGCAGGAGCAGCTTGCCCACCCCGAGACGGATGTCTTTACGGGCAAAACCTTCGACGAACTGCAAGGCGAGGCCAAGCAAGGCGTGGATCTGGGCAGCATGTTCAGTGTGGACGAGGCGGCGCTCAAGAGTGCGTTTTCGTTTGATGCGTCTGCGCTCTCGGGTGCGGCCGGCGACGGCATTGATCTTTCGGGCGTCGATCTGTCGGGCCTGGATATTGATCTTTCGGGCGTTGGCAAGGACATCGACTTTGGTGACATCATGGCCAAAGCGCCGGCTCCAGATTTCTCGGGCATCTTTGACGGCCTGGAACTCACGCCCGAGCAAATGCAGCAGGTGGGAGCACTAGCCAACCAGCTGTTTGAGGGCTTTTTGCAGTCTGATCAGTTTAAGGCGCTGTCGCCCGAAGATCTTAAAGACGCGTCAAAGCTCGCTGCCGCATTCTCGACGTATCTTGAGCATGATGCCGCAGCCCAGCAATGCCTGGCTCAATTGAAGGCGCTCGGCGGCGATGCCCTGGCCGAGCGCCTGCAACAGGCGATGACCGACTATGTGCAAAAGCAGCTGGCTCCGTATCTGCAGCAGGCTATGGATCAGGTGATGAAGGCAATCAGCGAGCAGATAGCGTCGACGGTATCGTCCCAGCTCAAGGCGGGCGCAGCGGGGCTTATGGACCAGATGGCGACGCAGATGTCGTCGAGTTTTGCTAACCTGGCGAGCGCCATGCGTGTGGATGCGAGCGCCTTTGCTCGTGCCATCCATTTCAACATGGACGCCGAGGACCTGAGTTCGCTCATGATGAGCTACGCCAAGGCATCGCAGCTCACCTATGACAACAACCTGACCACGTTGGGCTATGCCGATGAAGCTGACCCCATCTCAGTCAAGATCTTCCCACGCGACTTTGAGGCCAAGGAGCGCGTGCTCGACCATATCGATGCGTATAACGAGCAGGTTAAGGCGGCTGGCCACGATGAACAGGCCATCTCGTATACCGACTACATGGGCATCATCATGGGCTCGGTGACCGACATCGTGAACACCATCAGCTTGGTGCTCATCGCATTCGTGAGTATCAGCCTGGTGGTGAGCTCCATCATGATCGGCATCATCACCTACATCAGCGTGCTGGAGCGCAAAAAGGAGATTGGTATCTTGCGTGCAATCGGTGCGTCGAAGCGCAACGTGGCTAACGTGTTCAATGCCGAAACCTTCATTGAGGGTCTGATCGCTGGTGTCTTTGCCATTGTCGTTGTGGTGCTCGTGAGCTTCCCCGTTAATGCCTGGGCGCTTGCGGCCAAGCAGGTTCCGAACTTGATGAGCCTGCCCGTTGAGGACGCGCTGGCGCTCATCGCGATCTCGGTGGTGCTGACGGTCGTCGCCGGCTTGCTACCGGCCCGCAGCGCGTCTAAGAAAGATCCCGTGGAGGCCCTACGCTCCGAATAATGTGGCAAAGGGACAGTCCCCTTGCCACATTGGGGAAGGGACGGCCCCTCTCCTGCGCCTAGCTCGTTTTGCCCATCAATGTGATACGGATGCTTGGATGGGTGTACTCGTCAAACTCGTCCTCGGGATCCGTGTCAAACGAGCAATACGCTCTGATGGGGTCGTCGCTCGTCCTGATGGAGATTCTCTCGTAGAGCGAACCGTTCAAAAAAGCCTGCCTAAACTCTTCGGGGAGCTTTTGCGGTGCTAGGAGCTCGGGACTCACGGTCTTGACGTCTGTGGTTTGGACGACAGAGGAAAGCTCGTCAAAGTCGAGCTCGATGCGGGTGAGGTTGTCCTCAAGGCTCGCATCGGGGTCGATTTCTGCTATGTAACTCACTTCCTTGAGCGTTCCCTTGTTGTCGAAATCCAGGTACGTATAGGTCTTCTGGGTATTGGAGTCGCTGTCGTGCAAGTAGCCGCGGACGTGATAGCCGTAATCTTGATATCGCTCGTAAGGGTCATCGGCAGACACGTACTCGCATGCGGGCTCTAACGTCTTGCGGGCGATGGCGATCTGCTCGGCCGCGGCCGCGGCGTTCTCCTGCATCTCGGTGTTTCCCTGCGCCAGCTGCGGGATATAGGCACCGCATACGATTGCGAGGGGCAGCGCCACAAGCGCGATGATCCACTTTTTTGCACGGGGGATAGGCAAGCCACAGGCCTCCGCCATGGCCTTTGCGTTGGCGAAGCTCTCGGTAAGCACGTCTGCCGCGGTGGCAACGGCGCCTACGGCAGCGGCGACTTCTGCCGCACCGCCTAGATTGCGTGCGGTCTCGTTGTCGCTGTTCTTGAGTAAGCGTGCGGCGGCCTGCGTACCGACAACGCCTGCGATTTGTGCCGAGCGGTCTTTCTCGGTCTGTTCGACGACGAGTCGGCGCTGCATTTCCTTCCATTGCTTGCCGCGCATACCAAAGCGTGGCGCGAGCGTACAGTAGCAGAATATGACGAGCTCGATGGCGGTGAGCACCAGAGCGGTCATCATACCCGTCTCTTGGAAGCCTTCGTGATGAAAGACGATGTCGTCAATCATTTCGAAGGGAATGATCAAAAATGGCAGCACGAATGCCATGGCAAGCGCCGCACCGGCAATCTTGGGGTAGATGCAGTATCGCTGGATGCGCTTGCGTTCTTGTTCGGAAAGTGTAGCCATAGCCGGTCCTTGGTGTCGTGGCGGTCGTTGCGGCGCGCGGCATATGTGACTCAGTATAGAGAATCCCGCCATCGATGAGTGCTCGATCATGCGGCAAAAGTGCTACGGCGGCTCGCTTGCCGCATTGGGACCCTTGCGAAATCGATGTCTAATACTTTCCCGAGAAGTGAACGAGTGGAAACGGGCCCCCGAAGCATCGGCACTTTTGGCGTGCAATTTCCTGCGGTTTTGTCAGTCGAATCCTGCGGTTTTGACGTCTAAAAATGTCAATGCTCCGGGGGTCCAGATACAGCCGTTCACTTCTCGGGAAAGTATTAGACCTCGAGATATAGAGGGCGTTAGACTGTCCCTTTGTCACGCGTAAAAGCAAGGAAGTCGCAAGGTCTGGGGCGGGGATGCTGGTATACGCCTCGGATACAATCGAAGCCATGCTAGAAAGAGGCTTCGATGATTAGAAAATCGTTCTTTAATCCGTTTTCGTCGCTGCTGCTTGCACTTGCTGGCTTGGCCTTTTTGGTCGACGTTGTACCGCAGGCGCAAGGTCAGACAGGCGCGTTTGCACCTGCCGTGCTGTTTTTGATGTGGCTGGTCGGCGGCCTGGTGCGCCTGTTCTACGAAAACGAAGCCAAGCGCAGCTTCGACCGGCACATGTTTAAGGCGAACCATGCGGCCGTTTGGAAACGTGTCGACGCTTGCTGGATCCAAGTCGATGCCGACCAGCTTGTGCCCGGCGATGTGATTCGCCTGTATGCCGGCATGCTCTGCCCGGTCGATGCGGTCCTCGCCAAGGGCGACCACATCCTTGTCTCCGAATCGTCGCTTACGGGCGAGAACGGTCAGACCGTCAAGCGAGAAGGGGAGGCCGTCCGTGCTGGAACGACCATCGTTGACGGAAAGGCCTCGGCAACCGTTCTCACTCGCGTTGCCGAGGAGCCGCCCACATCGCCGCGGCGCGCTCGGCTAGGCACGCAGTTTGGCGCTGGTGCCAGGAGCATCTGTGCCGCTCTGGTAAGGTGCATGCTCATCGTGCTGCCGTTTGTCATTATGATTCGAGGTTTTGTGCTGGGCGACTGGGCGCAGGCCCTGCTGTTTGCCCTGGGTACGGCCGTTGGCCTGGTCCCCGAGATGCTGCCAGTCGTCACGAGCGTGTGCCTTTCGGGCAGCGCGCACCGCCTTAAGAACAAACAGGTCATTGTTAAAAACGTTGACGCCATGGAATCACTGGGCTCCATGGACGTGGTGTGCGTGGACAAGACGGGCACGCTCACCGATGACGCCGCAGTGCTCGAGTACTATACCGATATCCTGGGCAACGAAAGCGAGCAAACGCTCAGCCTGGCGTATTTGGAGAGTACGAGCCAGGGGGCTGCCGCCAACCAGCTCAACCGGGCCATTGTCGACGCGTGCACTGCGCCCGAGTTGCGTCTTGCCGCCAAAGACCTCGCAGGCGCATTTACCCTGCACGCATCTGATCCTTTCGACCACGTCACCAAGGCTTCGGGCGTTAAGCTCGATGCCACGCCTGGGGCGCATGGCTGCCTGGGGCTGCAGGCTCGCCCTGGCAATCACCTAACCATCGTAAAGGGCGAGGTCGAAAGCGTGTGCGCTCGTTGTGCCTGGGCCAGCTTTAAAGGCGAACTCGTCCCCATGGACGCCGCGGGCCGCCAGAGCGCCTATGAGGTTGCCGAGGACATGCGTGCCGACGGCATCAAGGTCCTTGCCGTTGCCTACAGCACAGCGTCTTCGGACTGGGGCGACCTGGTGCTCTGCGGTTTTTTGGGCTTTTTCGATCGGCCCAAGGCAAGCGCTCGCGCCGCCGTGCGCGCGCTGTCTGACCTTTCCGTTGAGGTGCGCGTGCTTACCGGTGACTCGGCTTCGGTTGCCCGGTCAACCTGTTCGCGCCTGGGCATTCCTGCCGATAGCGTTATCACCGGCAGCATGCTCGATGCCATGGAGGAGTCCGAGGCGCTTGTTCGCGTGGGGCGTACTCGTGTGTTTGCCGAGCTCACGCCCGCGCAAAAGGCTCATATTGTCAGTCTCATTCGACTCTCTGGCCATACGGTCGGCTATATCGGCGACGGCGTGAACGACGTGCCGGCGCTTACGTCGGCAGACGTCGGCATCGTGGTGGATTCTGCAGCCGCCGAGTCCAAGAAGGTTGCCGACCTCGTACTGCTCGAGCGTGACCTGGGCGTGGTCGCCGAGGGCGTACGCGAGGGCAGGGCCTCGTTCGCCAACGCCTCCAAGTACATTCGCATCGCGTCGAGTTCCAACTTTGGCAATATCTGCTCGGTTGCCGCCTCGAGTATCTTCCTGCCGTTTTTGCCGGCGACCGCTACTCAACTGCTTCTGCTCAACCTGCTTTACGACGCGACCTGCCTGGCTCTGTCGTGGGATAACGTCGACGGGGAGGAGATCGCTCGTCCCAAGGCATGGTCGGGCAAGGGCCTCGGCAGCTTTATGCTCCATTTTGGCTTCGCGAGTTCGGCGTTTGACATCATCACGTTTGCCATCTTGCTCCTGGGCGTTTGCCCTGCGGTGTGCGGTGGGTCCTTTGCCACGTTGGGCGCTGCGGGCCAAGCGGCCTTTATCGCGACCTTCCAGACCGGATGGTTGCTGGAGTGCGCTTGGACCGAATCGCTCGTGCTCCTCGTCTTGCGAGCGCGCAATGTTCGCCACGGGGACCGGCCGTGTCGTCCGCTCGTGATAATGGTCGCCACCATGCTTATCGCCTCGGCCCTTCTCGCGCTGAGTCCTGCCGCGCAACTGCTCGGCCTTGCCACGCTGCCCATGTGGTATCTGGGAATCGTTGCACTGCTGAGCGTGTTGTATCTTGTTGTTGTTTCGACGATCAAGCGGGTTTACCTGTCCCGCTCGAGCAGTCTGTTCTAGGGCGGTTCTATGCGTACCAACAGAACCAACATAGCGATTACACCCGCCGAGGCAGCCGAGCTCAGCAGCGCGCTGTTCTCGTCCGGTAGCGCTGCCGCCCTCGAACTTGCACCCGTGTTTGCCGATATCGCATCGGGCAGGCTGACCGCCATAGAACTGGCAGTTGCCGGCTCGCAGACAAGTGCTGCTGCGGAGCCCATCGTTATCGACGGTCTTGCCATCGATCTGGCTTCGCGCACCGTTAAAGTGTCGGGCGCGCCTGTTTCGCTCACGCCCAAAGAATTCGATATCCTGGCCTTTTTGGCGAGCAACCGGGGCACAGTCTTTAGCAAAGAGGAAATCTATCGCGCGGTATGGCAAGACGAGTATCTGCTCGATGACAGTAACATCATGGCCTTTGTCCGCAAGATCCGAAAGAAGATTGAACCCGAGCCCGACAATCCCCGTTACCTGCTGACTGTTTGGGGTGTGGGCTATAAAATGGCCGAGTAACGCGTTGAATCGTTCGCTTCTATCGACCCCAAAAGTCACTCTGACAATCCTTGCTAAATCGCAAGAAAGCCGCAAGAAACCAGCCATGTGCCCGGTCTTGCGGCTTTTCTATTCTAAAGACAGTCGCAGACGCGAAGGGAAGGTGAGGACCGTGGGCGGCAGTGACAGTACCAGCAAGGCAGGGCGATGTCTGTCGGCGCGGGTCCACCTTAATGGCGGGCGTCGCGGCTAGACGGCTCTGCATCCGATCGATAGAACGGAGCAAGGCAATTGAAGAAGCTGAATATGCGCCATACGCCATCTACAGTCCAGGCGCAAAACGAACTGATCAGGCATCGTGCAGAGGGCCGCATCCAGCATGCGGCAACTATCCCGCTGATGGACGCCATGTCCTGGGTGGGCTCGAACCTGGGTGGTCTAACCCGTGATGAGGTCGCGCGCAGCGAGGCCGATAACGGACGCAACGTGGTCACGCGCGGCAAGAAAAAGTCGCTTGCCCGCAAGCTTGCGGATGCATTCGTCAATCCCTTTACGGCAATTCTGTTCTTCTTGGCCATTATTTCGGCAACGACGGACATGGTGTTTCCGGCGTTGTCGATGATGGGCAGCACGCCGGAGGACTTTGACTCGCTGACGGTGATTATCATCACCACAATGGTGGTTCTTTCGGGCACGCTGCGCTATATCCAGGAAGCGCGCAGCGGCAATGCGGCCGAAAAGCTGCTCGACATGATCACGACCAGCGTGACGGTCACCCGCAAGGATGCCCCCAGGACCGAGATTCCCATCGACGACGTGGTGGTCGGCGACATTGTGCATCTGTCCGCCGGCGACATGATTCCCGCCGACGTGAGGATTATCGAGGCCAAGGACCTCTTTGTGAGTCAAGCCAGCCTGACGGGCGAGAGCGAGCCGGTCGAGAAGGTTCCCGCAACCTGCACCGAGTCCGACTCGGCCACGTCGTTCGAGAACATCGCCCTCATGGGCAGCAGTGTGATCTCGGGCAGCGCGACGGCGCTCGTCTTTAGTGTGGGCGAGCAGACCCTGTTTGGTTCCATGGCGTCGAGCCTGTCCGACGACGCTGTGGAGACGAGCTTTTCCAAAGGCGTCAACAGCGTCTCGTGGGTGCTCATCCGCTTTATGATGGTGATGGTTCCGTTTGTCTTTTTGATCAACGGTGTCACGAAGGGCAATTGGCTCGATGCCGGCCTGTTCGCCATCAGCATTGCCGTGGGTCTGACGCCCGAGATGCTGCCCATGATCGTTACCACGTGCCTTGCCAAGGGCGCGGTTGCCATGAGTAAAAAGCAGACGATCGTTAAGAACCTCAACTCGATTCAAAACTTTGGCGCGATGGACGTGCTGTGCACGGACAAGACCGGCACGCTTACGCAGGACCAGGTGGTGCTGGAGTATCACTGGAATATCGACGGCCAGGAGGATTCGCGCGTTTTGCGCCACGCCTACCTCAACAGCTATTTCCAGACGGGCTATAAGAATCTGATGGATCTGGCGATCATCAAGTGCACGGAGGAAGAGGAGCAAAACGACCCGAGTCTCACCGATCTTTCGGAGGCATACGTGAAGGTCGATGAGGTGCCGTTCGACTTTACGCGCCGTCGCCTCACCACGGTGGTGCGCGATCGCAGCGGCAAGACCCAGATGGTTACCAAGGGCGCGGTCGAGGAGATGCTGTCGGTGTGCTCACATGCCGAGATCGACGGCGGCGTTCACGTGCTGGACGACGAGGTGCGCGAGCGCATTCTGGCAACAGTTGCCGACCTTAATGACGACGGTTTCCGTGTGCTGGCGATTGCTCAAAAGTCCAACCCGTCACCCGCCGGTGCCTTTAGCGCCGAGGACGAGCGCGACATGGTCCTAATCGGCTACCTGGCCTTTTTGGATCCGCCTAAAGAGTCCACGGCCGATGCGATTGAGGCGCTGCGCAATCATGGCGTTGCCACCAAGATCCTGACTGGCGACAACGAGAAGGTCACGCGCACCATCTGCAAGCAGGTGGGGCTACAGGTCAACAACATGTTGCTCGGCGGCAACATCGCTGACATGGATGACGCCGAGCTCGCTCGCCGGGCCGAGGACGTGCAGGTCTTCGCCAAGCTCACGCCCGACCAAAAGGCGCGTGTCGTTTCCGTCCTGCGTACGAACGGGCATGTGGTGGGCTACATGGGCGACGGTATCAACGATGCCTCTGCCATGAAGTCGTCCGACATCGGCATCTCGGTCGACACGGCCGTCGACGTTGCCAAGGAGTCCGCCGACATCATCTTGCTCGAGAAGGACCTGATGGTGCTCGAGGAGGGCATCATCGAGGGGCGTAAGACCTACGCCAACATGATCAAGTACATCAAGATGACCGCGAGCTCCAACTTTGGCAACATGTTTAGCGTGCTTGCCGCGTCTGCCCTGCTGCCGTTTTTGCCCATGATGAGCATCCAACTGATCTTGCTCAACCTGATTTATGACTGCAGCTGCCTGGCGATTCCCTGGGACAACGTGGACGAGGAGTTCCTGCGCGTGCCGCGTACCTGGGATGCGTCGAGTGTCGGCAGGTTCATGATCTGGATTGGGCCCACCAGCTCCATCTTCGACTTTATGACCTATATCTTTATGTACTTTGTCTTCTGCCCGTTGTTTGTGAGCCACGGCGTGCTGTTCAACGAGCTGGCGAGCGTCTACTCGGGTGCCACACTGGAGCAGATGCAGCTGGCCTACATCGCGCTGTTCCAGGCTGGTTGGTTCGTCGAATCCATGTGGAGCCAGACCTTGGTTATCCATATGATTCGCACGCCCAAGTTTCCGTTTATCCAGAGCCGTGCCTCGGCTCCGGTGATGCTGCTCACGATGACCGGCATTGCACTGCTCACGCTGATCCCGTTTAGCCCGCTTGGCCCCACGCTGGGCCTGGGAGCGCTGCCCGTCGAGTACTTCTTGTTCCTGATTCCGTGCATCTTGCTGTACATGGCGCTGGCGACGAGCCTTAAGAAGGCCTATGTCAAGCGTTACGGCGAGCTGCTGTAGCTGATTTCGATGTAGAGAGGAGCGTTTACATGAACTGGGCTCTGATTTGGATTGATTTGTTTGGGACTACGGAGTGGCTTGGGCTCAACATGGGCTTTTGGGTGGCCAATGGCGTTGTCCTGGTGATTGTCATCATTATGAATGTCGTCTTTTGGAGCATGAAACCGCTGCCCAAGGACGAATAACATGCATGGGATTGCCTGCGCCGCTGTGCCAAAATAAACACTCGAATGATGTACAAATGTGAAAAAGGGACAGCCCCTTTGTCACATTGATTTGAAAGTTGATGTTGATGATTCTATCGCTGGCCCCCATGGAGGGGATTACCGGGCATGTGTTCCGCCGCGTGCATGCGGAGTGCTTCGGCGCGCTCGATTGTTATTACACGCCGTTTTTGCCGCCGCCGCGGGTGGGCAATCGCTTTGGCGGCAAGGCGTTTAAGGAGGTCGATCCTGCCAACAACCAGGGGCTTAACGTGGTGCCCCAGCTCATGTCCAAGAACGCGGATGAGTTTGTGTGGGCGGCGCAGGTGCTTGCCGATATGGGCTACCACGAGGTCAACCTCAACTTGGGATGTCCCTCGGGTACGGTTGTCGCCAAAGGTAAGGGTTCGGGCTTTCTGCGTAACCTGGATGAGCTCGAGGTGTTCTTGAGCGACGCGTGCGAGCGCTCGCCACTGCCGGTGTCGGTCAAGACCAGGCTGGGGCTTGAGAGCGATGACGAGTACGAGCGCGTGCTCGACCTGTATTGCCGCATGCCGCTTGCCGAGCTGATCGTGCATCCGCGCGTGCAAAAGGATCGCTATACGGGCTCGCCGCGCAAAGAGTATTATGGCGAGACGCTGGAGCGGGCGTCGTTCCCGGTAGCCTATAACGGCGACATTTTTGACCTTGAGGACATGGATGCGCTGGTTGCTGCCTATCCCGACACGCGCCATGTAATGCTGGGTCGCGGTCTGCTTGCAAACCCTGCGCTGGCACGCATGGTAAACGGCGGCCCTGCCGCCACCGTCGCCGAGCTGCAGCGTTTCCATGACACGCTGTTCGCTGCCTATGCGGACGAGATTGGCGGCAATGCGGTCTTTCGCATGAAGGAATGGTGGTTCTACGCCAAGTGCGCTTTCGCCGATCCAGCCACCGTCCACAAGCTCGTTCGCAAAACCAAGAAGGTCGACGAATACCGCGCCGCCGTCGACCGCGTCTTCCGCGAACAACCCCTCGCGCCCGTTGCCCGCTTCCACGGCTAGTTGGTCGCTGGGGACGTTCTTAAACGACTAAAAAGCTGTACACCAGCATCCAAAGATGTCGAAAAATGTCGACTTTGGATGCTGGTGTACATGTTTGGGGCGAGTTGGCCGCAATGGACGTGCTAGAGCAGGTTCCCCTTCGCCCACGCGATGATGTCGCTCGACTCGTAAAGCGGCTTGCCGTCGATGAACAGGCAGGGAACCTGGCGTTTTCCGCCGACGGCGATGAGTGTCTGTTCGGCATCGGAATCGGTCGAGATATTGCGCTCGGGGATGGTCACACCGTTATCGGCAAGGAATCGCTTGACCTTTAAGCAATACGGGCAGCCGGTCATAACGTACAGCGCGAGCTCGTGATTAGTAGCCATAGGTCTCCAATCGGTTGAGGTTTTGATTGAAATACCCAAAGCCGCCGCGGTCTATGCGCGCGTCAACGAAGACTCGATGGCCTGGACCAGAAACGCCGTGGCTCCGGTGGCGCAGGGCTTGTCGTAGTAGTCAACAAAGCGCTGGTCGGCAAGATAACCGTGGGCGAGGCCCAGGTACGCCTCGTCTTGGGGCTCGCATCCCCAGTTGAGAGCAATCCAGCGACGATGCATCGCGACAAGCTTACGAGCCTCGTTGCCCTCTGGGTCGCCAATGCCCATGGCAATTGAGAGCTGGCCCAGAATAGCGCGTTCAAGTTCCTTCATGTCGTTCCATGTCTCGGGGTCCATGTCCAGCAACGCTTCGTTTGCTGCATCGATAGCCTCATCGCCGTAGCGCGCCCGCGCCTCGGCACCGTAGCGCGCCTCGTTTTCCTGCACGGTGCGCCAGCGCTCCAGTTGCGGCAGGACGGCGCCCATGAGCGAGACGGCTTCGTCGAGCGACATGCCGGTGTTTTGTGCCAGGCGCGGGGCACAATCCTCAATCATTGCCTCCATGGTGGTGTCATAGGTGTACTTGCCGTGGTCGTAGCACCACTTGCAGTAATGATCGGTCGCGGTGCCCGTGGCATCGGTGCCGCAGTCGTCGGGCGTGAGTATCATGCCGCAGCTCTGGCAATAGTGCTCAGGCATTTCGAGCAGGTGGGACAGCGGTTCTCCGGTTACGGCGGCGATGAGCTTCATCATGTCGATGCCCGGTGTGACCTCGCCGCGCTCCCACCGGCTGATGGCCTGGCGTGTGACGAAGAGCTTAGCGGCAAGCTGCTCTTGGGTAAGGTGATGGGCGCGACGGACAGCAATGAGCTTTTCTGCAAAGGCCATAGCGGCTCCTTTCTGCTGGTTGATGGCTTAAGCATACGCGGCGGCAGGCGCCCTTCCAAGCAACCGTTGGTTGCACGACGGGGGACCGCGGCGAAGAATTGCGCGCAACGCCCCACGCCTCCATGCCGTACAATGACCGGCATGGAACCTATCGCACGCATACATACCGACCTGCCGCAGAAGTTCGGCATTCCGCGCAACAGCTTTTTGGCGCCCCATCTGCAGGGACGAATCTTTTTTGAGCCGGAATTTGCCTCCAATGCAGCGGTTGAGGGCCTGGACTCCTTCTCTCACCTGTGGCTGCTGTGGCGCTTCGAAAACGGAACGCCCGGCGGCACGGCTAAGGATATTGCCGTCGACGCTAAAACGCAGGACAGGTCCGGCACCAACGCAAAATGGTCGAAAACCGTGCGCCCGCCGCGTCTGGGCGGAGCCGAACGTGTGGGAGTGTTTGCCACGCGCAGTCCGTTTCGCCCTAATCCCATCGGGCTCACCTGCGTCAAGCTTGATCGTGTCGAGCTCACCGACGATGGCCCCATCATCCATGTGTTGGGGGCCGACCTGCGCGACGGTACGCCCATCTACGACATCAAGCCCTACATTCCGTTTGCGGACTGCCACCCGGATGCGACCGGAGGCTGGATCGAGGATGCTCCGTGGCAAGAGCTCGATGTTGAGTTTCCGCAAGCACTGCAGGATATGGTCCCGCCCGCAAAGCTCCTCGGCTTGGTCGAGGTCCTTCGCCAAGACCCGCGCCGCGCGGGCAGCAAGCACGAGCCACACCGCGTCTATCATCTGGCTTACGCCGGGCTCGACATATCGTTTACGGTCGATGAAACCCAGCTAACCGTAGTTGCCGTCAACGACGCGCAAGACTAACCAGCCATTCGTCCGCACCCGTCAAATTAAGCGCCAAACCCCGCGCCAAAACCGCCCACGCTGGTGGACAATAACGCCTACCAAAACAATCAACTTTGCACGGGAGTCCAGCATGAAATACGACTTCACTTCAATCATCGACCGCCACGGCATGGACGCCATCGCCGTTGACTCTTGGGGTGAGATCCCCGGTATGGCCCCGAACGCACCCGACGAGGGCTTCGACCGCATTCCCATGTGGGTGGCCGACATGAACTTTGCCACGGTGCCCACGGTCCAGGAACACATCATTCAGCGCGCCCAGCACCCCATGTTTGGCTATTTCAATCCGCGCTCCGAGTATTTCGACCGCATCATCGAATGGCAGAGCCGCCGCAATGGCGTCGAGGGCCTGCGCCCTGAACATATCGGTTACGAAAACGGCGTGCTGGGCGGTGTCGTGTCGACGCTGCGCGCGTATGTCCAGCCGGGCGATGCGGTGCTGGTCCACAGCCCCACCTACATCGGCTTTACCAAGTCCATTGAGGCCGCGGGCTATCGTATTGTCCATAGCCCGCTTAAGCTCGACGATCAGGGCGTGTGGCGCATGGACTTTGAGGACATGGAGTGCAAACTCGCCCAAAACCACATCCATGCCGCGGTGTTCTGCTCGCCGCACAATCCCTGCGGCCGCGTATGGGAGCGCGACGAAATCGAGCGCGCCATGGACATCTATCGCCAGCACGATTGCGTGGTGATTTCGGACGAGATTTGGTCCGATATCATCCTGCCGGGGCACAAGCACATCCCGACGCAGTCGGTGAGCGAGGATGCCCGCATGCGCACGGTTGCCCTCTATGCGCCGAGCAAGACGTTTAACCTGGCGGGCCTTGTCGGCAGCTACCACATTGTCTACAACGAGACGCTGCGTGACCGCATCTGCGCCGTGTCCAACAAGACCCACTACAACGAGATGAATGTCCTCTCCATGCATGCGCTTATCGGTGCCTACCAGCCGCAGGGCTACGAGTGGGTGGACGAGCTCAACCAGGTGCTTGCCGGCAATATCGAGTACTTCTGCGATTACGTGGACGGGCATTTTGAGGGCGTGTCCTATTCGCGTCCGCAGGGCACGTACATGGTGTTTCTGGACTGCACCGAGTGGTGTCGCGAGCATGGCCGCGATATTCAGTGGCTGCTCGACGAGGGGGCGCGCGTGGGCGTGGGATATCAGGACGGCCGCCCGTTCCACGGGCCCTGCCACATTCGCGTGAATCTGGCGCTGCCGCTTTCGCGCGTAAAGGAAGCGTGCGACCGCCTGGACCGCTACGTTTTTAATGCACGGTAAGTGAGCACTGCATGCGGGGCCTTCTGCCAAGTCGGCTGGAAGGCCCCACATGGTAAAACGTCTGTAGCCATTGGGCACTCGTGTGGTTTTGTTTGCTATTATTTTTTACCATTTCAGTCTGTAAACAGGATCGTATGGAGCTCGATGAAAAGGTCCCGTCGCTCGGTTGCCATTTCGTTGTTTGTTGCGCTTGCGGTAGCGTGCGCCTTTGTCGTAGCGATAGCCGGCTGTTCCGGGTCGAATGGCAGAGCCTCGACGTCTGCATTAGAAGGCCTGGATGCCTCGCAGGCCAAAGACGACAACCTTAAGACGCTCAACGTCGGCAGCGACCTCTATCCACCGTTTGTGTATACCGACGAGTACGGCGATATCGTTGGCCTGGATGTCGAGATATTGACCGAGGCTTTGACTCGCATTGGTTACAAGCCAAAATACCAGCTGATCGACTGGGAAAAGAAGAAGGAGCTGCTGGCGAGCGGCGAGCTCGATTGCGTCATGGGCAGCTTTAGCATGACGGGTCGCGAGAGCGAGTATCGTTGGGCCGGCCCGTACCTTGCGAGCCGCCAGGTAGTCGCGGTCGATCCCCAGAGCGATATCTACACGCTTGCCGATCTTGAGGACAAGGTTGTGGCGGTCCAGTCCACTACCAAGCCCGAGGACATTTTGCTCAATCGTACAAATGAAAACGTTCCGCAGATCAAGGAGCTCTACAGCTTTTCGGACCGCTCATGCCTGAACCCGGCGCTCGTCGAGGGCCTGGTCGACGCCATCGCCGCGCATGAGTCTTCGCTGCTCACCTACGAAAAAGACTATGGTGTGACGTATCGCATTTTGGATGAGCCGCTGCTGGAGGTTGGTTTGGGCACCGCTTTCGATCTCAACGATACGCGTGGCATCGACGTTAAGCTCACCCATGCCTACCGGGAAATGCTAGCCGACGGCACCATGGAACGTCTGGTGTCAAAGTACTTTGATGACCCTTCGCCATTTTTGAACATGGAGGGCCTGTCATGATCGATGCGTCCGACCACGCCGCTCAGGAGCGGGGCAATCGTTCGGCGGGGGCATGGCTCCTTGTCGCTCTGCTGGGGATAGCGCTCTCGGTTGTTGCCGGCATGATGAGCTACGGTTACATGACGGCCCAAGCCGAGCAGCGCTTTGCCGACGTTGTCGATTACGTGGCGACGCAGAGTCTTTCCTACGATGCGTTCAACAGCGCCTATACGACCAAAAACCTGATTCGTGTTATGGAGATTGCCGGAGAGGCAGCGCGCGATATGGAGCGCGACGGCTCGGTGGATAACGCCATGCTGGAGCAATACGTCGACCAGTTCAACGTGAGTGCGTTGATCGTGACGGACGCATCGGGCAGTTTGGTGTCCGAGTGCTCGACGGATGGCGTGGGCTACGAGTCGCTCGCTACGTATCTCAAGGAAGCGCCCGTGCTAGAGGTGGCAGCCCATCCGCTTAAGTCCTATACCGCTCGCATCACGCTTGCAGATGATTCGGTCGCAGACATTGGCTGCGTGACTCGGCGGGATGGCGAGGGCATCGTTATCGCGGTAAGGCATCAGAGCGCGAAGGCGGTTGCAAGCAATACGCTCAAACTGCAGAGCTTGCTTGATGGCTATGAAACCATCGATAGCGGCAATATCGTGATCGAAAGCGACGGCAAGGTCGTTGCGACCAATGCCGTTAAACCTACCGTATTGGGCGTATTCGATCTGCCTGCGACGGACGTCTTCATTGTCGACGGTATTAAGGATCGATGCCTGGCTGGTAAGGTCAGATTGGTTAACGCCGACGGCGAGTAGTATTTGGGCACATTTGGAAAAGCGCACAAATTCTATGTGTACACCTATGCCTCGGCCCGGCGTTACTTTGAGGTTGTAGCGGCTGTTGCTGCCGGCGTGCTGGCGCTCTACAGCGGTGTTATAGCCGTTGTTGTGACGGTGCGTCGCCGCGCTGATCGCCGACGTTTGACGGACTTACTGCAGCAGGAGCGCGACTATGGCGACAAGCTGGCAAAGGCGGCGCGTGAGGCCTCGTCCGCCAACTCGGCAAAGACGGAGTTTCTGCGTCGCATGAGCCACGATCTGCGCACGCCCATCAACGGCATTCGCGGCATGGTCGAGGTTGGCGATGCCAATGCGGACGATCTGCAAAAGCAGACTGAGTGCCGCTCAAAAATCTGGACGGCATCGGGACTGCTGCTCGACCTTGCCAACGAGGCACTCGATATGAGTCGCCTGGAGAGCGGGCAGGTCGACCTGAACCTCGTGCCCATAAATTTGGTGGCCCTCAACTGTGAAGTGCGCGATATTCTGGAGCGCCAGGCCGAGGAGCGTCTGGTGACAATTATCTGCGACCAGCAGACGCTTAATCATCCCTATGCGCGGGTGAGCGTGACGCACCTCAAGCGCTTGTTGCTCAATATTGCCGGCAATGCCGTCAAGTACAACCGCCAGGGCGGCTATGTTCGCCTGGCGTGCCGCGAGGTGGAGCCAGCGGATGGCGTCCCCGTCTATGAATACACGATCGCCGACAACGGTATTGGCATGAGCGAGGAGTTCCAACGGTACCTCTACGAGCCGTTTTGCCGCGAGGAGCAGCAGGTGGAAGGCGCTTCGTCGGGAACTGGCCTGGGCGCGCCTATCGCAAAACAGCTGGTCGAGCTTATGGGCGGAACCATGAGCTTTACGAGCGTCTTGGGGCAGGGGACGACGTTTGCCATCCGCCTGCCGTTCGAGAAATGCAAGCGCTCCGAGATTCCTCAGGCAGTTCGCGCGGATGCGGGCGATGGCGATGCGCTCCAGGGCTTGCGCGTTTTGCTCGTAGAGGATAACGATCTGAATGCCGAGATCGCGCAGTTTACGCTCAGCCGTGCCGGTGCCGTCGTGACGCATGCTAAGGATGGCGAGTCTGCCGTTGAGGCGTTTGCCGCGAGCGCACCGCACGTGTACGACGTGGTGTTGATGGACATCATGATGCCTGGCATCGATGGCCTTGAGGCCACGCGTCAGATTCGAGCGCTCGATCGCGAGGATGCCGCGACCACGCCGATTATCGCCGTGAGCGCCAACGCCTTTGCCGACGACCGCAGGCTTTCGCGCGAGGCGGGCATGGACGCGCACCTGAGTAAACCCGTGAGCTCGCAGGAGCTCGTTGAGGCACTAGCGCACATCGCCGCCGACGCTTCATAAGCATATGGCCCGGTTCCAAGGTGGGTTGGAACCGGGCCATATTGCTATTTGTGAGGCCTGCTGGGGGGGAGGGGGCTTACTTTTCCTGAATTTGCTTGCCGCAAAGATGCTCAATCGTAATCTCGTAGAGCTGGACGCCCTTAATGTCTTTGGCGATTTCCTCTTCGACTTCCTCGGCAGAAGGGTAGTACTTAAGGGCGAGCTGGCGGACTTTGTCCTCGATAAACGCGGGGGTGTCATTCGCCAGGCGACAACGGCCAAAGACGACGGTGCTCATAACGTAGGGAGCCCAGTCGCCGTCCTGGTACCACTCGTTTCCGTAAACGGTAAAGCAGACCTTGTCATCGCGCTTGAGTGCGTCGACCTTGTGGCCAGCCTTGGCGCCATGGAAATAAATCTTGTCGTGCTCGGCGTCAAAGAAGTAGTTGACGGGAATGGCGTACGGGTAGCCATCGTCGCCGTTGACGGCAAAGACGCCGCGCTTGCAGGTGGCGAACAGTTCGCGCGCTTCCTCGTCGGTGATGGCGCGTTTCTTTCGACGTAAGGGCCTAAACATCGTTGGCTTCCTTTCTGGTCGTGCGTGGTGGTTGAGCACAGACTATAGCGAAACGGATCCGTTTTTCTTGATGCGGGCGAGTATGTTTTTGAGCTTGTTAAAGTCGAGCGGTTTGGATAGATGGGCGTTCATGCCGGCGTCGTGTGCCGCCTTGGCGTCCTCGGCAAAGGCATTGGCGGTGAGCGCGATGATGGGGATATCGGCTGCATCGACCTTCTCGCTCAGGCGAATCGCGCGGGTTGCCTCGTAACCGTCCATGTCCGGCATCATAATGTCCATCAGGATCGCATCGAAGCTGCCGGCGGGATGCGATAGGTACAGATCGACGACTTCGTTGCCGTTGGCGGCGCGGGTGACCACGACGCCCTCGGATTCTAGCAGCGCCTGGGCAATCTCGGCATTCAATTCGTTGTCTTCGGCGAGCAGTACGTTCATGTCGGCGAGCGAGCAGTCGAGCGCCCTCTCGACCGTATTCGCCCGCGCCCGGGGGTTCTTGTCGATATCGAGCGGAATTTCCACGTAGAACGTGGTGCCCACATGGAGTTCGCTGGTGACTTCGATGGTGCCGCCCATCAGTTCAATAAGCGACTTGACGATTGGCATGCCCATGCCGGTTCCTTGGAACTTGCTGCGCGCATCGTCACCTTCTTGGGCAAACGGCTCATAGATATGCTTTAAAAACTCGGGAGCCATGCCAATGCCGGTATCCGAAACGCTAAAGCAAAAGAGCGCGCGCCCGTTATCGAGTGGCTTGGTCTGTGAACTAAAGGTGACGGAGCCGCCGTGCTTGTTGTACTTAATGCTGTTGTCTAACAGGTTGATCATGACCTGTCGGATATGGGTGGGACTGCCGATTACGTATGGCCCCGTGGCGTACGGCAGACTATTGTCCTGCATTGTGATGCCGTTACTGGACGCGCGGAGCTTGCACAGCACCAGCGTATCATCACAAAGCTCTTTGAGGTTAAAAGGCGCATGTTCCAGTGTTAGCTTGCGGTCTTCGATTTTTCCCATCTCGAGGATGTCGTTGATCAGCGAGAGCAGGTGATTGGCGGCAACGCGCGCCTTGGCACGGCTCTCGCGGGCGACTTGCATATCGCCTTCCTTCAATTCTTCAATTTCGATAAGGCCCAGGATACCGTTGAGCGGCGTACGGATGTCGTGGCTCATGCGCGTGAGGAATGCCGTCTTAGCGGCGTTGGCAGCATCGGCTTTTTTGCGCTCGGTTCGAGCGCGCACGAGCGCCCAGATGAGCAGGACGATGCCGACCGACAACATACCGATGAGGGTAGCTGCAATGGCGGTGCGGTTGCGATAAAGGAATTGAAGCGTGTTGGATTCCTGGGCCGTGTACGACGTGGAGGAGTAATTACTTGCGGAGAGCGATTCTCCGGCATTGATGATGCCCTTGTTGATGATTCCCAGCAGTTCGGGCTTGCCGCGCGACATCAAGCACGCGAGGTCACAGGTGTCAGGGAGCTCGACCGTCTCGCAGTCCTCGAGATCATAACGGTCACCGATGGTTTTTACGCGTGAACTGGGAGCGACGATGCAGCGCGCCGTTCCCTTCCTGAGGGCGTCGAACGCTTCATCGTCGGATTGGTATTCGGTTACGGTCGCTGTGGGGAATAGACTTTCAAGTGCATTTCGGTTGACAAACGATGATTTGGTACAGGCGATGTTCTGAAGGTCTTTTTTCAGGTTACTGCCGGTGTGGATGGCGGTGAGGGACATGGTCCCCAACGATACCGACTGCACAACGCCTGATTGCTCGGCAAACCAGTAATCTCGGTATGCCGGCAGCGCAACGTCTATGCTTCCCTCTGACAGGGCCTTTGACATCATCTTGTAGCTATCAAAGGCGACGGTTTTGACCGTAATGCCAAATTTATCGTGTAGCGTCGTCGCAAGCGATGCGAGCGAGCCTTCCATTTTGCCGTCTTCGTCTTCGTTGCAGTAGGGGAGTTTGCCCGTAATGTAGCCGAGCGTGATGGTGTTGTTGTTTGCTTTGAGCCAGGCGCGCTCATCGCCGGTGAGCGAGGATGATCCGCTGTTTTGCGCTGAATAGTTCGATTTGACCTCGTCGTTATAGCGGGGGTTGACGCGGTTGATTGCCGCCATTGCGGAGTTGATGTTGTCCATCAGATCGGGGCGGCTTTTGGGAACGGCAAAGTAGTAGTCGCTCGAACCGACGTAGAACATGGGCGACGCCTCGGGCGACGAAATGGTGTCGTTCATGATGATGGCGTCGACCTCGCCGTTTGCGAGCGCGTCAAAGAGAACGGAGCCTCCGTCATACTCCCTGTATGTGCAGGCGATTCCCTCGTTGGCGAGCCACTGCTGGCCGACGATGGTTTGCATAACACCGGAGTTGTAACCGATGGTGAGACCCTGGAGTGCTTGAGGGTCACCCTTGGCCAGGTCGTCACGGTCGGGCCTGGCGTAGATGTAGTAGCGCTCGGTGCCCTCGGGGTTCGAGGAAAAGAGCAGCTTTTGGGCGCGTTCCTCGGAGTAAGAGATGTTGGGCATGAGGTCGATCTCGCCTGCCTCGAGCATGTCCATAAGCTCGGTGAAGGTGCCGGAGACGTATTCGTACCGCCAGCCGGGCGTGTAGTACGACAGGGTCTGGAGGTACTCGTAACCCCATCCCGAGAGACGCTCGCCGGGGGGTGCCGTTCTGGAAGCCCTCGTTGTTGACGAGCCAGCCGACGCGGACCGTCTTGACTGGCTGACTAGAGTCATCGGCAAAAGCCTGGACAGGCGCGATGGAACTCAGTGCGGCAAGCGCTGCAAGCACAATGGCCAGGGCGCGACATATAACTGAACGAAGGACAGTGGCAGCTCTCACATGCAATCCTAACGAATCGAGACAATACCGCATAAGGATACCAGCTCAGCCTGCCCAGTCGGCAGCTGTACCGCTAAACGCTCCCGCCCGGCAGTCATCGGGGACGTTCTTAAACGACTAGTCATTGGGGACGTTCTTGTTTGACTGGTCATTTAAGAACGTCCCCAATGACTAGTTCCGTTTGCTGGGGAGGCGTGGGACAATACCGAGCGAACGTGATTGGTTGTCCGTGGAAGGGGTCGCGATGAAAAAGCTCAGGACGCTTGCCGATGTGCTGCGACAGGCTGGCTTTGCACGCATTACGGGCCTGTTTCTTATTTTCTATCTGCTTTGCTCGACGGCTGTCTGGCTGTCCGAGCCCACGACCCTCACGTTTGGCGATGGTCTCTGGTTTAGCTTTGAGACGGTCTCGACGATTGGCTTTGGCGATATCCCCGCTGAAACGCCGGTTGCCCGCGGCATTACCGTTATCCTAAGCGTCATCAGTATCTTCTATATCGCCATGCTTGCGGGCGTGGCGGTGAACTACTGCAATACGCTTATCAAGATGCGCCAAAAGGACACCATGGCGCGCTTTATGGACGATCTTGAGCATTTGGAAGAACTCGACCGCGATGAGCTCGCCGATTTGTCGCGCCGCGTGCGCGAATACCGTCGCCGGCAACGATAGAACGGGTGCCGCGCGTCACGACGAGGGGGATTGCATATGAACATCACCGTCTACCTGGGCGCGAGCGTCGGCAACGACCCGGCGTTTCTGCCCGCAGTGCAGGAGCTGGGCAATTGGATTGGCGCCAACGGACACGCGCTCGTATACGGCGGGTCCAAATCGGGACTGATGGGCGCGCTCGCCGATAGCGTACTCGAGGCAGGCGGACATGTGACGGGTGTGGAGCCGAGCTTTTTTATCGAGGCAGAGTTTCAACACGACGGAATCGACGACCTTATCGTGACGAGCGACATGGCCGAGCGCAAAGCCAAGATGATCGAGCTCGGCGATGCGTTCATCGCATTTCCGGGCGGCACGGGCACGCTCGAGGAGATTGCCGAGGTTATGTCCGCGGTGTCGTTGGGGCACCTGAGCTCTCCGTGCATCCTGTATAACCTGGACGGTTACTACAACGACCTCAAGGCGTTGCTCGGGCACATGATTGATAAGGGGCTTTCGAGCCCGAGGCGCCAGCACGGCATCTACTTTGCCGACGATTTGCGCGAGATTGCCTCGATTATCAACGGATAAGTCTTGAGCCTGCCCCACTATGGCTCCCAATGGTGCCGTTTGCGGCGCAGGTGGTTGGCTCGTTCGGGCAACGCTCGCTCTACAATAAAACGTATCTATGTCGACTTTGACCGCGGGAGGACCCGATGGATAACCTTGCCAAACCCACGAACCGAGCGCTGTTTTTGGTCAGCGTTGCCGTGACCGGTGCACTCGCGGGTGCCGCAGTCTGGCTGTTCTTTTTTGCGATGGAGCACGGTATCGACTATCTATGGACCGAGATTCCGCACGCGCTGGGCGTCGCTTCGCCCGAGCTTGCCAGCGGCCCGTTTGGCTTTCTGCCGTACCCGTTTTTTGTCTGCCTGCTGGGCGGCCTGTTAATCGGTCTGTACGAAAAGATGACAGGCACCAAGACCGATGACCTCAACCAGGTGATGGCTAAGGTTAAGCAAGACGGGCGCTACCCGTACGACAACCTGGGCAAGCTTTCGCTCGCGGCATTGCTGCCGCTGCTGTTTGGCGGAAGCATTGGACCGGAGGCCGGCCTGACCGGCGTTATCGCCGGTCTGTGCAGCTGGGTCGGCGACCGCATGCGTCGCTTTGGCGCCGAGTTTAGGGAGCTCACGTTGCTGGGCACCCAGGCTGCCCTGACGGCGCTCTTTACCGCGCCCGTCTTTGGCTTTGTGGCGCCGCTTGCCGGTAGCACCGACGGCCAGGGTGAAGACGCCGACGATGAGTCCGCGTCCGGCGAGATCACCATCAAGCTGCCCAAGGCGCAAAAGACGGTGGTCTACGGTATTGCGATTGCCGGCGGTCTGGGCACCTACCTGCTGCTTGGACAGCTTGTGGGCGGCGGCATGGGCATGCCCAGGTTCGAGTCCGCCGAGGTGGGCAACCTAGAGCTTACCTGGCTCGTCCCTCTGTCGTTGATCGGCACCGTCTGCGGCTGGCTGTACTTTGTCTCTGAGCATGCAAGCGAGGCACTGTCCCATGCAATAGGGGAGCGTCCTGTCGTCAAGGCCATGCTGGCCGGTCTGTCACTCGCCATCTGTGGCACGGTCCTGCCCTATACCATGTTTGCCGGCGAGACCCAGGCCGACGTGCTCATGGAAACCTATCTGACCATTCCCGCTGGCGTGCTTATCGCGACCGGTCTTGTTAAGGCCATGCTGACGCCCGCCCTCATCAACCTTGGTTGGCGCGGCGGTCACTTCTTCCCGGTTATCTTCTCGGGCGTAAGCCTGGGCTATGGCCTTGCCATCCTCACCGGCGCAGATCCGGTCTTTTGCGTCGCCGTCTGCACGGCATCGACGATGGGCGCCGTCATGCGCCAGCCCATCATGGTCGTGGGCCTGCTGCTCATGTGCTTCCCGCTCAAAGGCATCGTCTGTATGATCATCGCTGCCGCCATCGCCGCCGGCATTCCGCTGCCCAAGCCGCTGCGCAAGTAGTACGGTGGCTCACGCTGGGGATATGCCATTTGTCACGGATTTACGGGGAGGGGCGGCGATCGCGTCCTTCGTGGATTGAGACACGCGTGGCTACAGATCGCGTACTCGATAAACCTTGGTGCTGACGGTGCAGCTGATTGCACATAGTGCGAGGGCAAGTACGGCGATGCCTGCACACAGACAGCTAAGAACGGCAGGATCGGGATTCGCCCCGGCAATCGACATGAGCCAGTTGCTGATGGGGTTGGAGGAACTCAGCATTGCCATGGTGCCGCAGCCAAACAGGGCAAACAGGCCAAGGGATAGGCGCAGCGCCTCCATGTGTCCAAATCGGAAGAACAGCGGCTGTGTCAAGAATACCATCATGAGGGAGATGAGCATCGATGCCGCCGAGGCGGTTGCGATTTCAAAGATCGTCTGGCATGTCGAAGGGATGCCCATGGGGTCGAAGAGCGGAAGGGCGAGGATGTTCAGAAGCGTAGCCGCGCATGCCATGACGACCGAGAAGACAACGATGCACAGGTAGCGTGCGCAAATAATGTCTTTGCGCGAGAAGGGCAACGTTGCTCGATAACGCTCCCAGCCGTTTTGGTTATCGTAGCCAGCTAGCGAGTTCATGATTATGATGGGCGACATTGCACTGACCGCACAGGCGCCGGCGCTCATGCCGGAATCGCCGTCTGTCGCGTTGGCAAGGGTCAATACGACGAATATGAACAGGCCGACACCTGCGATGCTCGGGACGAGCGTGCGAACGATGGCAAGCTCGGACATAATGGCGCGTTTCATTTCAAAGCCCCTTTCAGCATGAGGCGCAGATAGTCATCAATGGTTGCCCGATCACAGGGAATCTCGGGAAAGGCCTCGAGCGTTTCGCGACGGTTGGGCACGAGCACGTCCACGCTATAGGCGTGGTGGGCGGCGCGGGCGCCTTCGACGCAAGCCATAAGCTCGGCGGCCTGTGCCTGAGTGCAGTGGGCGATGCCGGCGCGGTCGGTAATTTCCTCGCGCGGCAGGTCAAACACAATCGAGCCGTTATCGATGCAGATGACGCGGTCGGCAGCACGATCGAGATCAGACGTAATGTGGCTCGAGAGCAGCACGCTGCGCTGGCCGTCGGCGACAAAGGCGAGCAGCTCATCGAGCAGTTCCTCGCGTGCCATGGGATCGAGGCCCGCGGTGGCTTCGTCCAAAACGAGCAGTTCGGCCTTGTGACTGAGTGCGCAGGCAAGCTGCAGTTTCATGCCCATGCCGCGGGAGAGGTCCT
The DNA here is from genome assembly GCA_902469055.1 of uncultured Collinsella sp. GTDB lineage: Bacteria > Actinomycetota > Coriobacteriia > Coriobacteriales > Coriobacteriaceae > Collinsella. The sequence continues at coordinate 8,582 of CABRBC010000061.1, read as the reverse complement.
TGACCTTTGTCTTGGGATCGAGGCCAAATCGGTCGATGAATCCGGCGAACGTTTTGCGGTCCCACGTGGGGTACGCCGGGCCTACGAGTGCCTCGATCTGGCCCACCTTGAGCGTTGAAGGGAAAGGACACGTGTCCAGCACGAGACCGACACGGGTGCGCAAGCAGCGCTGCGCTTCACCGGGTGCGTCGGCGCCACAGCGCTGCCCAAACAGGTGCACCTCGCCGGCATCGAGTTTGATAAGCCCGAGCGCGGCTCGAATCGTCGTTGTTTTGCCAGCACCGTTGGCACCCACAAAGCCAACGATCTGTCCGGGCTCTACGGCAAACGTGACATCGCGCAGCGAAAAGCGGTCGCTCACACGGCGTGAGATGCCTCTGAGTTCTAAAAGGTTTTGCATGGTATAGCCTTTCTTGCAGATGGCTACTGCATGGTTTCGGGGGCTACCAGGTCGAGCATCTCGTGCAGCTTGTCGCGCGTGACACCCAAGGCTTCGGCTTGGCTTGCCGCTTTCGCAAGCAGCTCTTCGATATGGCAGAGCTGGTTTTCGCGCAAGAGCTCTTGGTTGCCCTCGGCGACAAAACAGCCTTTGCCCTGCACGGTGCAGATAAACCCGAGCTGCTCCAGGTCGGCGTAGGCGCGCTTGGTGGTGATGACGCTCACGCCAAGGTCGCTCGCGAGTGCACGGATGCTGGGGAGTTTGGCTCCCGCAGCGAGCGTGCCCGAAAGGATCTGAGCTTTGACCTGCGAGGCTATTTGCTCGTAGATGGGTTTATCGCTCGAATTGGATAGGATGATGTCCACAGCGGCTCCTTAGCTGATGGGCTACACGTGTATATAACCGGTAAGCACAGTATATATACACTATATACAGTTATGCAAGAGGCAAATGCTGATTGGGCCGGCTACCCAGGCCCCAACTGATGAATTTGTCCTGATAGGCGCTCTAGAGCGGGATTTCGCGGCTACAATAGTGCGGTTACAACGACGTAATGCACTCAATGCAAGAAAGGATCCGCATGGCAAGCCTGTCGGATGAAATCTCGTCGCGCCGCACATTCGCGATCATCAGCCACCCGGACGCCGGTAAGACCACACTTACCGAGAAGCTGCTGCTCTATACCGGCAGCATCCAGACTGCCGGCTCGGTCAAGGGCAAGAGCTCGGCCAAGCATGCCGTCTCGGACTGGATGGACATCGAGAAGGAGCGCGGTATTTCCGTTACCTCCTCGGTCCTGCAGTTCACCTACAACGGTGCCTGCGTCAATATCCTCGATACCCCCGGACACCAGGACTTCTCGGAGGATACCTACCGTACCCTTATGGCCGCCGACGCCGCAGTCATGGTCATCGACGGCGCCAAGGGCGTCGAGGCCCAGACCAAAAAGCTCTTTAAGGTCTGTACGCTGCGCCACATTCCCATCTTCACCTTTGTGAACAAGCTCGACCACGAGGCTCGCGATCCGTTTGAGCTCATGGAAGAGATCGAGAACGTCCTGGGCATCAATACGTATCCCATGAACTGGCCGATCGGCAGCGGCCGCAACTTCCGCGGCGTGTTCGATCGTCAGACCCGTCGCGTTATCGCCTTTGAGGGCGACGGTCACGCCAACGCCACCAAGAAGGTCGCCGAGGTCGAGGCCGAGCTGGGCGACCCCGCCATGGACGAGCTTATCGGCGAGGAAAACCATAAGAACCTGATGGACGACATCGAGCTGCTCGATGGTGCCGGCGACGAGCTCGACTTGGATGCCGTGGCCTGCGGCAAGCTGAGCCCGGCGTTCTTTGGCTCGGCGCTCACCAACTTTGGCGTGGAACCCTTCCTTAAGGAGTTCCTGCGTCTGGCCCCGACGCCGCGCGCCTATACCGATACGCTCACCAATGAGCCGGTCGATCCCTGCCGCGACGACTTTAGCGGCTTTGTGTTTAAGATCCAGGCCAACATGGACAAGAACCACCGCGACCGCATTGCCTTTGTGCGTATTTGCTCGGGTAAGTTCGAGCGCGGCATGGATGCCTTCCACGTGCAGGGCAACCGCAAGCTCAAGCTTGCCACGGGCACGTCGATGATGGCCGATGACCGCGCCATCGTGGACGAGGCGTACGCGGGCGATATCGTGGGCCTGTTCGATCCGGGTATCTTTAGCATCGGTGACACCGTGTGCTCCGGCAAGCGCCACGTGCAGTATCCGCAGATCCCGACGTTTGCCCCCGAGATGTTCGCTCGCATTACGCAGGTCGACACGCTCAAGCGCAAGCAGTTCGTCAAGGGCATGGAGGAGCTTGCCCAGGAGGGCGCCATCCAGATCTTCCGCGAGCTGGGTGCCGGCATGGAGAGCGTCATCGTGGGCGTGGTCGGCGTGCTGCAGTTTGAGGTGCTCGAGCGCCGTCTCAAGGCCGAGTACCGTGTTGAGGTTCGTCGCCAGCCGCTGCCCTATACGGACATCCGCTGGATCCAGAACGACCCCGACACTATCGATATCCCGGGCCTTTCGCTCACGCGTGACACCCTGCGCGTCGAGGACATGCGCGGCGGCAAGCTGCTGCTGTTCACGAGCCCGTGGAACGTGGACTGGGCAACCGACCACAACCCCGACCTTATCCTGTCGGAGTTTGGCAACGTAGCCTTTTAACGCATCGGCGCGGTGGCCCTGCGAGGCTGCCGCGCCGTTTGCTTGCCTGATGCCGTGTGAGCGGCTATCATACCCACCGTCGTCTCAAGACCGGGACGTCCGAGCAGTTCGGGTCCGATATCCTGCTCGTTAAACCTAAAACCAAAGGAGTACATAATGATCAAGAAGGTCATGGAGGATTACAAGGTCCTGTTGCGGAGCATTCCCGCGGCAACGGTTTCGCTGTTTTTCGTGAGCGTCATCATGATGAACCTGCTGGCCAACAAAGAGCTTATCAGCCTGCCGTATCTGGCACTCGATTGCGGCTTTGTGGTGAGTTGGGTCTCGTTTTTGTGCCAGGATATGATCTGCAAGCGCTTTGGCGCCAAGGCATCCATTAAAATCTCTATCCTCGCGCTGCTGGTTAACCTGGCCGTGAGCCTGTGCTTTTGGGCATGCTCGCTCACGCCCGGTATGTGGGGCGCCTACTACGACACGGGCATGATCGAGGTCAACACTGCCCTAAACGCCACCATCGGTGGCACCTGGTACGTGGTGCTGGGCTCTTCGCTGGCAATGCTCGTTTCTGCCGTGGTTAACTCCACGCTCAACCAGTCGCTCGGCCGTATGCTCAAAAAGAATAACTTTGCGAGCTTCGCCTTCCGCTCCTATGTGTCCACGGGTGTTGGCCAGTTTATCGACAACCTGGTCTTTGCCATTGTAGTGAGCCACACGTTCTTTGGTTGGACCTGGGTGCAGGTCCTTATGTGCTCGCTGACCGGCGCTGTCGCCGAGCTGCTGTGCGAGGTCTTCCTGAGCCCCGTGGGCTACAAGGTCGTGCGCGGCTGGGAGCGTGAGAATGTGGGCTCCGAGTACCTCGAGCGCCACGCAACCGCCTAAGGAGCAAGTATGCGGGTTTTGATCACGGGCGCTTCGGGCGGTATCGGAGCCGCGTGCGTGCAGCGCTTTTTGGACGAGGGCCACGAGGTCGTGGGCTTTGATCTGCTGCCGGCGGCGATCGAACACGAGCGCTACCGCCATCTGATCGTTGACGTCCGCGAGCCGGACTCGTTTCCAGTTGACCTTGAACCCCAGGTAATCGTCAACGTTGCCGGTACGCAGGATTCGGCCGATGACATCGCCGCCAACCTGTGTGGAACCATCAACGTGACCGAGCGCTACGCCTTTGTGGGGGAGGGGCTTGCCGCCAAGCCGACGCCGGCTATTAAATCCGTGGTCAATGTGGGGTCGGCGAGCGGGCATACGGGATCGGAGTTTCCCGCCTATGCTGCCAGCAAGGGCGGCGTTATTGCCTACACCAAAAACCTTGCAAACCGCCTGGCGCCGCAGGCCATCGCCAACAGTGTGGACCCGGGTGGCGTTATCACGCCGCTCAACCGTTGTGTGATGGAAGACGAGCACCTGTGGAACCAGATTATGGAGCTCACGCCGCTTAAGCGCTGGGCCACCGCCCAAGAGATCGCCGAGTGGATCTACTTTGTGGGCGTGACCAACCGGTTTATGACCGGGCAGAGCCTGCTGATCGATGGCGGCGAGGCCGGCCGCACACAATTTATTTGGCCCGAATAGGAAACGCGTCCGATGGAAAGCCGTCGGGCGCGTTTTTGATGCATCGATTTTTAGCCGATGCAAGTCCAGTTGACGGGGGTCGAGCCGTGCTGTTCGAGTAGCCGATTGGCAGCGGAGAAGGGGCTCGACCCCATAAAAGCGGGGAGTTCTGCCGTGGCACGGTTGGCCGAAAGCGGCGAGGGGTGCGTAGAGGCCAGGCAGAACTTGCCGGTTGCCTTGCCCGCACCAGTTGCGACGAGCTTGCCTTCGACCATCTGTTGGGCAAAGCGGCCCCAAGCCAAAAAGACTACCGGTTGGGGCAGCTGGCAGCAGCGTTCGATAACGTAGTCGGTGAGCGTGCTCCAGCCCAGCTTGGCGTGCGAGTTGGCGGCATGCTCGCGCACGGTGAGCGTAGTGTTGAGGAGCAGGACGCCCTGCAGTGCCCATGGGGTTAGGTCTCCCGTGGCGGGAATGGGGCAATCCAGATCGGCTTTGAGTTCCTTGTAGATGTTGCGCAGGCTTGGCGGCAACTTGGTTTGCGTCGTGGGGACCGAGAACGACAGCCCCATTGCCTGGTTGGGTCCGTGATAGGGGTCTTGACCCAAGATGACAACCTTGACCTGGTCGGCAGACGTGTAGGCGAGGGCATTGAGGATGTCGTCTTGTGCCGGGTAGATGGTCTGCTCGGCACGCAAAAGGGCGATGCGCTCGAGCAGCTGATTCGTAGTGTCACGTACCGGCTGCGGCGCATCGCCCAACCAAGTTGCTATGTTGCGGTCGCGGGTCGCGGCGTCCATGGGGCTCCTTTACGTCAGATGCTCTGTCGGTATCTATTGTAAAGGCGCACCGGTTGCCTTTATGCCACGGCCGTATGAAGAGTGGGGTCTACGAGACGTGCTCGGGCGCTCCTGCCATGCGAGCCTGTCCATGCGCGCGGAGGCGCGGAAGCTCGACGGTTGCCACCATGACCCCGGTTAGGATGAGGGCGGCGCCAAAGAAGGCGATGGGGCTCAGGACCTCGCCAACCAAGAAGAACGAAAAGACAGCGGAGCAGACCGGCTCAAGCGAGAAGGCGAAGCCGGTGGTCTCGGCGGGCACGTGGGGCTGCACGAGCGTCTGGGTGATAAAGCCATAGGCAGAGCAGATGAGTGCGAGGGCAACGACAACGACGATCTCGCTGGGCGTACTGGGAAGTGTGAAACCGCCAAAGACGCATGCGGCGATGCCCGAGAACAAGCCGCCGAAGCCCAGCTGCCAAACGCCCAGAGCAAGCGGGTTGACATCTTCGACAAAGCGCTTCGCCACAATGATGTGGCCGGCATAGACAAAAGCGGAGAGCAGCATGATGATCGCGCCGGGATTCAGGCTGGTAAAGTCGGCGCCCGAGAGCAGCAACATACCGCAGGTGACGATGGCGGTGCCGACGAGCACTTTGCGCTCGGGGGCGCGACGCAGCAGGGCGGCGTTGGCAAACGGCACGATCACGACCGTCAGGCTCTGCAAAAAGCCGGCGGTGGAGGCGGAGGTGAGGCTGGAGCCCAGGCACATGCAGGTGAGTTCGGTTGCCATAATGGCGCCGATGATGGCGGCACGGACCATAAGGTCGCGGTTGATGCGCAACGCGTGCTTGTGGAAGAGCAGCAGGCAGACCACAAAGGCGATGATGCAGCGTAGCGCGACGATACTCGTGGCGTTCATGCTGTCCATACCGATCTTCATGAGGGGATACGAAAAGCCCCATGCGACGGGAACGGAAAATGAGAGCGCGATTGCTTTTTTGCGATCCATGGGACTCCTTTTGTTACAGAACGGTTTCGCAAAAAGGATTCTGCTCCCAGATGTGGATGTAGTAAAGCGAATGTATCTTCAGTATGATTAAGAAATGCTAATGTTGGTGGGAAAAGCCCTGACAAAACGTTTTACAGCTACACCGATGTGGAGGCACGATGGCATCGCGGTATCAGATTGTTTGTATGGTGGTCGATCGCGGCAGTCTTAAGGGCGCGGCGGACGAGCTGGGCTATACACAAAGCGCGGTGAGCCAGGCCGTCAAAGCGCTCGAGCGCGAGCTGGGTACCACGCTTATCGAGCGCGGTAAGCAGGGCGTTTCGCTTACGCGCGACGGTAAACAATATCTGCCGTACCTGCGCCAGATTGTGACTGCCGAGGCTGAGCTCGAGGGCAAGCGCCAGGAGCTGCTGGGGCTTTCGTCGACCGATATTCGCATCGCGACGTTTACCAACGTGAGTCGAACCGTGTTACCGCGCGTGATCCGCGATTTTGGAGCCCTGCACCCGGGCGTGCACTTTACCCTCAAACAGGGCGATTACACGCGCAACGCTCAATGGGTGCACGATGGCGTGGTTGATTTTTGCTTTACGGCGCGCGGATTTACCGCTGGGCTCGAGAAGCGCGTGGTCTATCACGACGAGTTGGTGGCATTGTTGCCGGCCGCGCATCCGCTGGCGGCAAAGGAAAAGGTGACGCTCGCCGACCTGGCGTCCGAGCCGTTTGTGCTGCTGGATGAGGGCGAACAGAGCCTGGTGCTCGATGCATTTGCGGCGCATGGACTGTCGCCACACGTGACGAGCGAGGTAACCGACGACTACACCATCATGGCGATGGTGGAGGAGGGCCTAGGCGTGAGTATGCTCTATCGCCGTACCGTTGAGGGCATGCGGGCCGATATTCGCGTGCGGCCCATCGTGCATGCCCCCTCGCGCGACGTGGTGGCCGCCTGGCGCAGCTGGGATACCATGCCCATCGCCACGAGGCGCTTTATCGACTATATGAGCTCGCATATTGTCAATTAATGACTGGCGTGGCGTTGAGTGCGGTGTTTAGCGGGCTGTCGCTTTGGCTTGGGTGGCGCGATAGGTGCGTGCCGGGTGGCAAAGTAGCACCGCCACGACCATAAAGAACGCCGTGGTGCCCAGGCTGATGGGGTAGACCATCATGATGTTCGCAAAGGTGCGGAAGTGCGGGAACACGCAGAATGCCCAATAGAAGCGGATGCCGCAGACACAGATCATGGTGATGAGGGCGGGCATGAGCGAGATGCCAAAGCCGCGCAGGTAGCCGGACATGTTTTCATAGAACATGCTAAAGGCGTACGCCGGGAAGATCGAACACACGCGGATATAGCCGATCGAGACGATGTTGGGATCGCTGTTGAACAGCGACAGAATCTCGCGCCCCAGGCCGACAATAACGATGATCGTGGTGAGTGCAACGATACCGCCTTCGACCAGGCAGACCTTGAGCGTCTTGGTGCAGCGGTCAATCTGGCGAGCACCGTGATTTTGTCCCACAAAGGTGGTGCACGCCTGGCTAAAGCTGTTGAGCAGGTTGTAGCACACGTACTCCAGGCTCATGGCGGCGCTCGATGCTGCCATGACCTCGGTGCCCAGGCTGTTGATGGCGGACTGGATGATGATGTTGGCGACGGCAAAGACAGCGCTTTGGATGCCGGCGGGCAGGCCGATCTTGACGATGCGCTTGAGGGCGACGGGGTCGATAGCCAAGTCGCGTGGGGTGACGCGGATGACGGAGTCGGTCTTGAGCAGGCGGATAAAGAGCGTAGCGGCGCTGACGGTGTAGGCGATGGCGGTGGCGATGGCGACGCCCGCGACGCCCCAGTGAAGTACGGGGACAAAGATGAGGTCCAGGCCAATGTTGAGGACGGTGGACACGGCAAGCGCCTGCAGCGGCATGCGGGTGATGCCGACGGAGCGGAAGATTGCGGCTTCAAAGTTGTAGAGCAAGATTGAGGGCATGCTGAGCAAAAAGACGCGTAGGTAGAGCGAAGCGAGCGGCATGGTTTCGGCGGGAACGTTGAGCGCGGCGAGCATGGGCTCGGCAAAGATCTCGCCCAGTGCGATGACGACAAAGCCCACGAGCGCCATTAAAATCGAGGTATGGACGGCGCGTTTGACCATGTTCTGATCGTTGCGGCCGATAGCGTTGGCGATGACCACGTTGGAGCCAAGCGATATGCCAATAAACAGGTTGAGCATAAGGCTGGTAAGCGGAACATTGGAGCCGACCGCCGCCATGGCGAGGGTTCCCTGGTCGCCCGAGAAGTTACCGATGATGACCGTGGCGATGAGGTTTGACAGCTGCTCCAAGATGCTCGTGGCGGCCACGGGGAAGGCGAACAGGGGAATATTGCGCCACAGCGATCCGGTGGTCATGTCAATGTGCTTAGATGCGGTATCAGCCATACGCTCTCAATCTCTAACATGCTATTTCGTGCTTATTTGCGCAGACGATGATACTCCTAATGCAACCAGTCGGCACTTAGGGACGTTCCTTTTAATATGAGCAGGACATTGTCAAGAGGCAAAATCGGGCCTGGCCCCAACGATATGGGGTCAGGCCCTCTCCCTATATCAGCCCGTC
>CABRBC010000060.1:0-14717 GCA_902469055.1 uncultured Collinsella sp. | reverse complement strand
GCCTGGACGAAGTCCGGGCCCGCGCCTTTAGACGCGAGCCCGGGGCCCGTGGGTTATACCCTAAGAGCAAACCACCCTTTTTAAGGGTGGTTCTGATTAGTGGGGGCCGACGGCAGATTCGGGCCGTCGACGCTCGCGTCACCAATCGCGTCATTCGAATCGGCGCTGGGAATTCAGTGCTTTTCCTCATGCAAGTATCTTCCATCTTGCGTCGCCGTCAGCCGTGAGCGGTCGATTTTTACCGATAAACGGCAAATTAATTCAGAAAAAATCAGGTAATTTCAAGAATGGTCAAACTTGATTAACAGCAAAACCACAAGGTAGATGGCTTTATACGGTGAAAAATTCTGACACAATGAGAAAAAGAGTGAAAAATACTGATTGAAAATGAACTTATGTGGCAGTAATCTACATGTCACAGGGTAAGCCCCGGCGCGCAGGCGGCGGCCCTTATCGAATTACGGATATAGATCAGGTGCTCGAACGGGCAGAAACGATCAAGGACGAAGGTAAAGGACGTAGAAGCATGAAGCTTGCAACTCGTATCAACTCCTATTTTCGCGATGGCGACAAGAATCTTGATCGCGTGTTCGCGGAGTTCCAGAGCGTGGGCCTCACGCACGTCGACCTCAACTACCCCGAGCACTGCACAGGTGTCACGGCTGAGGACATGGCCGCCAAGCTCGCAGCTCACGACCTGCAGCTGAACGGCTGCGCGCTGCGCTTCCGCAACGCCTTCCTCAACGGTGACCTGGGCAATGCCGATGATGCCCTTGCCGCGGAAGCCCTTGAGCTCTGCTACGAGGCGTGCGACTACTGCCGCACTGCCGGTGGCAACACGGTGACCATCTGGCTCGGCCACGACGGCTTTGACTACAGCTTCCAGATCGCCTACGCTCGCGTCTTCGACCAGCTCGTAGCCGCATTCCAGAAGGTTTGCGACTACGCGCCCGACCTCAAGATCTCGATTGAGTACAAACCCTACGAGGAGCGCGCGTACGCGTTCATCGACTCCATGGGTATGACCGGCATGATTCTCAACGCTGCAGACCGCCCGAACCTGGGCGTCACGCTGGATTACTGCCACATGCTCATGAAGCACGAGAACCCTGCCATGGCCGCCGACCTGTTCGGCCGCGAGGGCAAGCTCTACGGCATTCACCTAAACGACGGCAACGGTCGCTTCGACGATGGCCTTATGATTGGTACGTCCACGCCGGTGAAGACCCTCGAGTTCCTCTACTACGTGAAGAAGCACGGTTACGACAGCGCAATCTACTTCGACACGTTCCCGGTCATCGAGCCCGCTGCCGGCGAGGCTGCACAGAACGACCAGATGATCCATCTGCTCAACGACGCCATCGAGGCCGTAAGCATGGAGAAGATCCAATCCGTTATCGATGCAAACGACGCGATTAAGGCAGCCGAGCTTGTCCGCGAGCTCTTCTGCGCAATGGGGAGGTAACCAATGAAACGCGACTGGAACGCGATGGCTCAGGGGATTCTGGACGCCGTCGGTGGTCCCGAGAACATCTCGGGCATGACGCACTGCGCGACGCGCCTGCGCCTCAATCTCAAAGACGACGCGGCTTGCGACGACGCTGCGGTCAAGGAAGTCGAAGGCGTTGTGAACACGCTGAACAAGGCCGGTCAGTACCAGGTTCTCATCGGCACTGAGGTCCCGAAGCTGTACGAGAAGTTTGAGCCGCTGGTCAAGGGTTCGGGCGTGGAAATCTCCGCTGCTACCAAGGACGAGGGCGAGAGCATCGTCAGCCAAGTCTTCTCCGCGATCTCCGGCATCTTTGCCCCGCTGCTGCCCGCCATGGCCGGCTCCGGTATCCTGCGCGGCTTCGTTATCCTGGCCGCCCAGCTCGGCATCATCGCTGAGGGCACGGGTACCTACACCATCCTGTACACCCTGGCCATGAGCGTGTTCTACTTCCTGCCCGTGCTGCTCGGCTTCTCCGCTGGCAAGCGCTTCGGCGCGAGCCCGTACCTGTCGGCGCTGCTCGGCGCGTGCCTGCTCTACCCGGACTTCATCGCCCTCATGGGCGACGCGGGCAACGGCGCCATGACGGACTTCTTCGGCATCCCCGTGGTTCTCATGAACTACAACTCCACGGTTATCCCTGCCATCTTGTCTGTCTGGGTCTACTCGTACCTGTACAAGTGGCTCGATGAGCACGTTTCCGAGATGCTCAAGCTCGTCGTGCTGCCCGCCATCTCCCTGATCGTTATGGTTCCGCTCACCATGCTCGTCATCGGTCCCCTGGGCGTCTACGCTGGTGAGGCCATCGCCTTCGTGGTCAACTGGCTGATCGAGCGCAGCTCCGTGTTCGCCGGCGTGCTGGTTGGCGGCGGCTGGTCCGTGCTGGTGTCCATGGGCATCCACTGGGCCGTGAACCCCATCATGATCAACAACATCGCTCAGAACGGCTTCGACTACATCTGCCCCTTCACCTTCGCCTGCAACTTCGCCGTTATCGGCTGCGCCTTCGGCGTGTTCCTCAAGGCCCGCGACCAGAAGCTCAAGAGCTTCGCGATGACCGGTGTCGTATCGATCGCCCTGTCCGCCATCATCGAGCCCACGCTGTTCGGTATGCTCGTGAAGAACAAGAAGGTCTGGCTTGCGCAGATCATCGGCGGTGCCGTCGGCGGCGCGTTCCTCGGTATCATGAAGGTCGTCACCACTGCGTTCACCTTCGGTTCCGTCACTACGTTCCCGGCTTTCGTGAGTTCCGACCCCATGAACTTCGCTTGGGCTATGGTCGGCATGCTCATTTCCGCCGTCGTGGCCGGTGTTCTTGCCTTCGCCTTCACCGGCAAGGAGGATCAGCTCGCCTAAGAGCCCCCGGATGCGCCGCCTCTCCTAGGGTCGTTCTCTTCGCTTGAAGAGCGTCGCGCTTACGCGAGGTGTGTCAACCTCGTTCAAATTGTGAACGAGAGGGTAGGTCAATCGATTAAGCGGTCGTCATCGCAACAGGTGGCGGCCGCTATTCTGCTTGTGCGTTACACTTTTCGAAAAGAAATGAACGAGCGTGAAGCAGAGTGGTTTGGAGAGGTTCCCAATATGATTCCGTATGAGCGCCAGGAGCGAATTGTAGAGTGCCTGCAGAAGTCGGGCCTCGCGAGGATTTCCGAGCTGCAGGAGGAGCTGCCGGGCGTCTCTATTTCGACGCTACGTCGCGACCTCAAGGAGCTGGAGGCGCTTGGCAAGGTTGAGCATCTTTCGGGCGGCGCGGTGAGGCTCCTCTCGGCTGTCCACGAGGTGAGTATCTCGACGCGTTCGGGCCTACACGGGAGTGAGAAGGAACAGATTGCCCAAGTCGCCTTGCGTTTTGTTGAGGACGGGGACACGCTCTACTTGGACTCGGGTTCCACCTGCACGGCGCTGCTGCGTCTGCTGCTCGACCGCGACGTGACAATTTACACGACGGATGCCTCGGCGTGCCTGATTAAGAGCGAGACGCGCGCCCAGCTCATCGTGGTGGGTGGCGAGTTCAACTATGTGAACTCCTCGTTCTGCGGTTCTATGACCGAATCGATCCTGCGCGATCTGTACTTCGATAAGGCGTTTATCGGGACCAACGCGATTGACGAGGACCGCGGCGTCATGACGCCCTCCTACGTTGAGGCGGCGAAGAAGCGCATCGTGCGCGAGAATTCGAATAAGGCGTACGTGCTGTGCGACAGCTCGAAGTTCCATCAGTTCTCGAATGTTCGTGCGTTTGGGTTCGATGGTGTGTCGATTATCGCGGAGTCCTATGACGAGAAGATCGCCCAGTGCGCGCGCCTGATCACGCCTGGAGCGTAGGGGGTCCGGGCTCAGGTCTGCGGATTGCGGCCCCTGGCTGCTGCTGTCCGCGTAGCGGGATTTCTTCCTAGGGAATACGACAGCGTTTCGCGGTGCGGGCTCCTGCATGATACCAGCTAGATAGGCAAATATGGCAACGTTGTGAATCTGGAAAAGCCTGCAGGTTAACAACGTGGTTAAACGATTAATCAGCCAGACTGTAGATAAAGGTTAAACGATTAATTACCACCGAGTAGATAATCACCGAGCAGATAAGGAGTTCACTATGCTGCTCTGCCCCAGTCTCATGTGCGCCGACTACGGCAATCTGCGTGCGACCGTCGAGGATCTCGACGCCGCCGGCATCGACATCTTCCATTGCGACGTGATGGACGGCAGTTTCGTTCCCAATTTCGCCATGGGTCTCGAAGACATCAAGGCCGTGCGAGCTGCCACCAACAAGCTCGTCGACGTGCACCTTATGGTCGAGAATCCTGCCAGCAAGGTTGAACTTTTCGCCTCCGCCGGCGCGGACATCATCTATATCCATCCGGAGTCCGAGCGTTACGTGGTCAAGACACTCGCCGCGATTAAGTCCCTCGGCAAGAGCGCCGGTATCGCCGTGAACCCCGACACCTCTATCTCCGAGATCGAGGAGATGTTGAACCTCTGCGATTACGTGATGGTCATGACGGTGAATCCGGGTTTTGCCGGTCAGAGCTTTATCGAGTTCACGAACGACAAGGTGCGTCGCCTTGCCGCGCTGAAGGAGCGCTTTGGCTTCAAGCTCATGATCGACGGCGCCTGCTCGCCCGAGCGCGTGCGCGACCTGTCCGCCATTGGCGCGGACGGATTTATCCTGGGCACCAGTGCGCTGTTTGGCAAGGACGCTGGTTACGAGGAGTGCCTGCGCCGTTTGCGCGCCGGCGAGGTGTATTAGAAGCGGAACGGCGAATTAGGACGGATTGAGCGCGCGGCATGCGCGAATGGTTCTTATGGAAAGGGGTCTCTTGTGAAGATCGGTATTGGAAACGACCACGTCGCAGTCGAGTACAAGGAAGCCATCACGGCGTATATCCAGGAGAAGTACGGCTACGAAGTCGTGAACTTCGGTACGGACAGCACCGAGCGCTTTGACTATCCCATCGCGGGTGAGGCCGTGGCGGACGCTGTCATGTCCGGCGAGGTTGATCGCGGTATCGTTATCTGCGGTACGGGTGTGGGCATCTCGCTTGCCGCCAACAAGGTGCGCGGTATCCGTTGCTGCACCTGCTCTGAGCCGTATTCCGCTCGCCTGTCGCGCGAGCACAACAACACCAACATGCTCGCATTTGGTGCTCGTGTGGTAGGCATCGAGCTGGCCAAAATGATTGTCGACGCCTGGCTCACCGGCGAGTTCGAGGGCGGCCGTCACCAGCGACGCATCGATATGATTCGCCAGATCGAGGCTCGTCAGCTCGTACGTGCGGAGGAAGCACGCGGCTGGTAGCGGAAAAGCCCGTCACCCGTGTGGTGGCGGGCTTTTTGCATGTCGCGCGTGGGATAGAGCACATGCGAGAGAAAAACGCGGCTATTCGCTGCCCGCTGTCTAGCTGCTCGCGCGTTGCACGAGCTTAACGGGGACAAGCGTCTCCATCTCGGGCTCTTCGCCGCGCAGCAGGGCGAGCAGGGCCTGACATCCCTCGTGCGCGAGGCGCTCGGGGAAGCGGCGGATGGTGCTGATTTGCGGCGTCGGAAGCTGCGCGTAAACGGAATCGTCGAAGCCGATGAGACGGACGTCTTCGGGTACGCGCTTGCCGGCGGCAACGAGCGCACGCAGCGCGCCCACGGCTGCGTGGTCGCTATGGGCGAAGACGCCGTCGACGGGGTAGCCCGTGGAGAGGAAGTCGGTCACGAGCTCTTCCGACTCGATGATGCTCGGCTGCTTACCCGAGACAAACAGCTGGTAGTCGCGGCGTAGCGGCATTCCGTGCGCGGCGAGCGCCCGCTCGTAGCCCATCTGGCGCTCGTTGCCGGGGTAGTTGGCGGTAAAACTCGAGATGCTCAGGATGTCCTTGCAGCCGCGCTCGATGAGGTGCTCGGTCGCCATGTAGCCACCGCCGATGTTGTCGGAGCCCACGTGTGGGAAACCGAGGTCGTTTTCGGGCGCACGGTCGATGCAGACCACGGGGATTCCGTGGGGGACGAACTCGCCGTCGAGCCTGCGCAGGCCGGAGATACAGATGATACCGTCGGCCTGCTTGCTTGCCAGCGTGCGGAAGTAGTCACGCTCGCGGGCGGGGTCATTGGCGCTGTTGCAAACAAAGACCGAGTAGTCCTCGGTTGCCAGCTCGCGCTCCACATGCAGGGCGATCTTGGAAAAGAAGTCGTTGGAGATGTCCGGCACGATCATGCCGATGGTCCGGGACTGGGCCATACGGAGGCTCTTCGCCGCCATGTTCGTGACGTAGCCGTATTCCTTTAGGGCGGCTTCCACGCGTTTGCGGGTGTCTTCGGAAAAACGGCCGCTGCCGTTGATGACGTGGGAGACCGTGGCGACGGATACGCCGGCCGCGACGGCAATCTGGCGCATGGATGGGCGCTTGCCTGGTGTGGGCATGGGGCCTCCTGCTGCTTTCGGGTGGTTAACAGATTAACCGAGATTGTAGCGCATGCGCGATGCCGTAATGGGTCGCTTCGAAGTCGTTTTGTCGCGCTCGGTCTGCACCTTGGATAAGAAGGAGTTCGTCGAGCACTCCGATCCGGAGCGCACGCGCGCCAACATCCCGCTGTTCCAGCAGGGCATCATGATACAGCAGTTCAACTCCGAGAAGCTCGTGGTCGAGACCATGGTGAAGTTCTGCGGCTAGTAATTACTGCATTACATATTCTGTTGTCACCTGGGAGGCTTGTTTTTGCGGGCCTCTTTGTGTTGCTATGGAGCCCTGGCCTGTCGATAAACAAAGCGCCCGCTTGCCGGGGAGCAAGCGGGCGCTTCTGAGCGAATATGTTTGCGGCCATAGCCGCTGCAGGTGATGGGTTGTCGACTAGTTAGTCGTCGTACCGGAATCGTCACCCGTGCCCGAGCCAGAGCCCGAACCCGAGCCAGAAAGTGCGACCGTCAGCGTAATCGTGCTGTCGGTGGACTGCTTGCCGGTGGGGGAGACGCCCGTAACGGTGGCATCCTCGTTACCGCTCACGGGATTGCCGTTCTGGTCACAGAAGCCAATGTTATAGAAACCGGCGTTGTTGAGCGCGGTAACGGCAGCGGAAATGCTCTTGCCGTACAGGTTGCCCGGGACGGTGGCCTTGCCGGACTTCTTGGCAATGACGACGGTAATCGTGGCGCCGGGCTTCTGCTTACCGCTGGGGTTCCAGCTGATCACGGTGCCCTCGGTAACCGAGTCGTTCTCCTGGTAGCTCACGTCGACGCCAAAGCCTGCCATATCGAGGGCGTTGCGCGCCTGGGCCTCGGTCATGTCGGTCAGGTCGGGGACGGACGTGGTATCCGGGCCGCTCGAGACCTTGTACGAGATGGTCGTGCCCTTCGCGACTTCCTTACCGGCTTCGGTGCCCTGCTCAAAGACCTGGCCCTCATCGGCCTCGTTGGCCTCCTCGGAGGCGTTGCCCTTCAGGCCAACGCTTGCCAGCGCGGCCTCGGCCTGGTCCTTGGTCAGGCCGAGAAGCTGGGGAACCTCAACCTTCTCGGAGGGCTTGGGACCCTTGGAGATTACCAGGTTCACCTTGGTGCCCTTGGCCTTCTTGGTGTTGCCGTTGGGCGTCTGCTCGGCGACCTTGCCCTCGTCGACATCGTCGTTGTAGCTTTGGTCGATGGTGCCGACCTCGAGGCCGGCTTCCTTGATCAGCTCGACGGCAGTCTGCTGGTCCTTGCCCAGCACATCGGGCACGGTGACCTGCTCGCCGCCAAAGAGTCCTGTGGCAAAGGCCACCACGATGCCGATGACGGCAACCGCTGCCACCACGGCGGCGATGATCTTGTTTTTGTTGGATTTGGGCTCTTCGACCTCGTAGGAGCCGGTGGAGCCCGAAACCGAGCTACGGGTGGTATTCTGCCCGCTCACGCCCGAGACGGGACGCACCATGGCGCGCGTCTGATCGGAAAGCTCGCGAGTCTTGGTGGCGCCCAGCTCGCCGGGGGCACCGATGATGCGCGTGGGCTCCGAGACGTTGACGGCACGGCCCGACAGGTAGCTGTTGAGCACCTGACGCAGCTCGTCGGCGGTCTGGAAGCGGTTTGCCGGGTCCTTCTCCATGCACTTGAGGATGATGCGCTCAAGGTCGGCGTCGACACCGGAGTTGATCTGGCTCGGCGGAATAGGCAGCTCGTTGACCTGCTTGAGTGCGACCGAGATAGCGTCGTCACCGTCAAAGGGCACGCGGCCGGTGGCGCACTCGTACATCACGACGCCCAGCGAGTAGATATCCGAGGTGGGGCCGAGGTCCTGACCACGGGTCTGCTCGGGGCTGACGTAGTGGGCGGTTCCCAGCACGTTGTTGTCTTGCGTGAGGTGGCTGTTCTTGGCGCGCGCGATGCCAAAGTCCATCACCTTGATGTTGCCGTCGGGCAGCACCATGATGTTCTGCGGCTTAATGTCGCGGTGGATGATCTCGTGCTTGTGGGCGACCGAAAGCGCGGAGCTGATCTGCGAGCCGATCTGGGCGACCTTCTTGGGGTCGAGGGCGCCGTGGCTCTTGATGCCGCTCTTAAGGTCGGTACCGCGCAGGTACTCCATGACGATGTAATAGGTGTCGCCGTCCTTGCCCCAATCGTAGACGCCCACGATATAAGGGGAGGAGAGACCGGCTGCTGCCTGGGCCTCCTGCTTAAAGCGTGCGGCGAAGGTTGCGTCGCCAGCATACTGCGGCAGCATGATCTTGACGGCTACCGTGCGGTCGAGGACCTGGTCCTGTGCGCGGTAGACGGTCGCCATGCCGCCTGTTCCCACCTTATCCTTGAGGAGGTATCTTCCCCCGAGGACCCTCTGTTCCATTCCTGCTCCTAACATAACTATTCGCTCAACGATGTGTGTAGTACCTATGATGTGGCCGCTGGGGCCGTGTGGCGCGTTGCCGCTAACTCTTCGGCCGCGGCGCGCCTCGGGTGTCCGATTCGATCATGGGCATCACGCTCCCTGTGCGGCAAGCGCCGCGGTCAGGACGATGCCGGCGATCTTGGCGGCCTTGACGTCATGCTTGTCGTAATCCTCTAAGGCCACCGAGATGGCGACCGTGGGTGAATCGTAAGGTGCAAAGCCAACGAACATCGAGTTGACGTTGGTGCCGCCAATCTCGGCCGAGCCGGTCTTGCCGGCGACCTTGACGCCTGGGATCTGGGCATCGGTGCCGGTGCCGGACTGGACGACGGCAAGCATGGCCTGCTTGACCTGGTCGGCCGTGGCGGAGCTGACGGCCTGACCCAGCGAGCGGGACTGCGTGGTCTTGACTACGGTTCCGTCCGGGGCGAGTACCTGGGCTACAAAGTACGGGTCCATGACCACGCCGCTGTTAGCGATGGCGGCGGCAATCACGGCGTTTTGCATGACGGTGGTCTGCGGGCCGGGCGTGTGGTCCATGCCGACAGGCTGGCCGGCGCCGGCCCAGGCGGTCTCCCACTCGGTCATGAGCGACGGGTCGGCCATGATGGAGGCCGCGGAGGTCAGGTCCTGGCCGAGCTTTTGGCCGTAGCCAAAGGCGTTGGCAAACTGCACGAGCGTGTTTGCGCCAACTTCGTTTGCCACCTGGCCAAAGACGACGTTGGAGGACACGGCAAAGGCCTGCTGCAGGCTGATGGTGCCGTAGCTCTCGTTGGCATAGTTGGTGACCGGTGCGTTGCCGATGTCCATGGAGCCGGGCGCTTGGTAGGTGCTGGTAAGGCTGGCGGTACCGGTCTCGAGTGCCGCGGAAAGCGTAACGACCTTAAACGTTGAGCCCGGCGTGTACAGCGCGTCCATGGCGCGATTGTACATGGAGCCGTCCTCGCCGCCGCCCGTCTGCAGCAGGGCATCGATGTTGGTGTTGTCGTAGGTGGGCGAGCTGGCACATGCGAGCACCGCGCCGGTACGCGGGTCGATGACCACTACAGCGCCCTTAAAGCCCTTGAGCGCCTGCTCGGCAGCCGTCTGGATGCGCGAGTCGATGGTGAGCTTGGCGGTGTTGCCCGGCTGGGTCTGGCCCGCGAGCGACGCGATGGCGTTGTTCCAGCTGGAGTAATCCTTAGAGCCGGTGAGCGTGTCGTTCATGACGCTCTCGATGGCGGTGGTGCCATACTGCTGGCTCACATAGCCAACCACGTGCGCTGCCAGGTTACCGTTGGGGTAGGAGCGTACGTAGGTGCCGTCCTCCTGCTGCAGCGACTCGGCCAGCGTCACGCCGTCGGACGTGATGATGGAACCGCGCTGGATGTACTTGGAGCGGGCGATGGTGTGGTTGTTGGTCGGCATGTCCTGATAGTCCTTGGCCTTGATGACCTGGACATAGGTGAGGTTGCCGATAAGGATGGCGAACAGCGCCGTAAAGGCGAGCGCCGCACGGGTTAGACGGTTGGCGAGCGCAACGCGGCCGAGCACACCGGATTCAGGCGTGTCGAGCAGGCGACGGCGCATGCGTGAGCCGACGGAATGGCTGGGCGGGGCGGGGGGGGGGACCGGCGGAAGGGCCTGCCGCTGCCGTAGGAAGACGAGGTGGCAAAGCGCGTGCCCGTCGGGGCGGCGGCAGATGCGACCTGATCATCGGTGATGGCGGCCATGGTGCCGGTGCCGGTAAGCTCGGCCTCGCGTCCGGTCGCCTCGTCACCGGCGCGCAGCAGGAGCGCGACGATGATAAAGCTCGCCAGCAGAGAGGAGCCGCCCTGGCTCATAAAGGGCAGGGTGACGCCGGTCAGCGGGATCAGGCGGGTTACGCCGCCAACGATCAAGAAGGCCTGGAAGCTGATGGCGGCCGTAAGGCCTGTGGCACTAAAGGCGGCGAGGTCGGATTTAGCGCGGGCAGCCGTGGTGAGGCCGCGAACGGCAAAGAGCATAAACAGGATGAGCACGGCGCCGCCGCCCAAAAGGCCCATCTCCTCGCCGATAGCCGAGAAGATAAAGTCGGACTCGACGACAGGGATGTTGTTGGCCATGCCGTTGCCGATGCCAACACCGACCAGACCGCCATCGGCAAGCGAGAAGAGCGACTGGACGATCTGGTAGCCCTGGCCCTGGGCGTCCTTAAACGGATCGAGCCAAACCTGGAAACGCACCTGAACGTGAGACAGGAACTTGTAGGCGCCCACGGCTCCAACGGCTAAGAGCGCAAGGCCGATAACGACATACGAAAAGCGCCCCGTGGCAACGTAGAGCATCAGCAAGAAGATAGTGTAGAACAGCACGGCCGAACCCAGGTCGCGTTCGAAGACGACGACGAGCAGGCACACACCCCACACGGCAAACAGCGGCAGCAGCAGTCGCAGGCGAGGGATCTTAAAGCCCAGAATCTTGCGGTTGGAGATGGAGAGCAGCTCGCGGTTCTCGGCCAGGTAGCCGGCCAGGAACAGGACGATAAAGACCTTGGCGAATTCGCCGGGCTGGATGGTAAAGCCCGCGATGCGAATCCACAGCTTGGAGCCCGAGATCGTGGTGCCGATAAAGATAGGCAGCATCAGCAGAATGATGCCGATGATGCCAAAGGTGTACTTGTAGCGCATGACCACGTCGAGGTTTTTGACTAGTGCAAGCGTTCCCACCATGAGCGCCACCGAGACAAACAGGATGATGAGCTGTGAGATGGCGAGAGCGGGGGCGAGACGCGTCACGAACGTGATGCCGATGCCCGAAAGTATAAATACGATGGGCAGGATGGCGGGGTCGGCACCGGGCGCCAAGATGCGCACGGCAATGTGGGCCGCGGCAAAGGCGGCAAAGAGGCCGATCGGTACGGCGAGCGTCTCAAAGGAGATGGCAGCGCCCGCGGTGAGGACGTACATCGCATACAGCAGGATGACGGGGAACGCCGAGGCGATGAGCAAGAGCAGCTCGGTGTTGCGGCGACTCATAAGCGGCACTCCCTTTCTAATTCTTATCGGAGGCTCCGGCCTCGGCGGACTGTTCGGCGGTTTTCTCGGAATCTGATTCGGAGGTCGATCCCTGATTGGTGTTGTCGCGAATCGTTTGCGCGTCGATCACCTGGCGGGTCTGCTCCTCGTCGATCTGGTGGCGGTACTTGGATATCGTGTCCTGCGCATCGTCGACACTTGTTTGCGGAATGCCCGCCTTGAGGCGGTTTTGCGTGTCTTCGGGCAGGTCGGACAGCTTGATGCTGGTTTCGCTTTCGAGCCAGTGGAGCTTGAGTCCGAGTGGCTTGCCGGGCAGGCCGCGCCAGACGGCGACATTGCCCTGGTAGGTACCCAGGTAGTACGAACCGGTGACACCCGTGTAGGCCCAGATGCCAGCTGCCAGCACAAAGACGAGGGCCAGGATGGCGGCGATAGTAACGTTGCGGCGACGCACGCGTTGCGCCTCGCGCATGACGCCATCGTCAACCAGGTCAACGACTACTACGGTCACGTTGTCGTGGCCGCCGGCGGCAAGCGCCGCGTCCACTAGGTTGTCGACGCAGATTTGCGCGGTTGAGGACTGCGTGGCGATGTTCTCGATATCGCTATCGGGAATCATGCTCGAGAGGCCGTCGGAGCACAGGATCAGGCGGTCGCCTTCCTCGATATGCAGAGTGAAGTGGTCGGCATACATGGCGGGGTCCGAGCCCAGCGCGCGGGTGATGACCGAACGGTTGGGGTGGACGCGAGCCTCGTCTGCCGTGATCTCGCCGGCGTCCACGAGCTCCTCCACGTAGGAGTGGTCGCGGGTCACGCGGATGAGCGTGCCCTCGTGGAGCAGATAGGCGCGAGAGTCGCCCACGTGGGCGATGGCGAGCGTGTCGTTTTCGATGTAGGCGCAGGTGGCTGTGCAGCCCATGCCGGGCTTGCCCAGGCCGTTCAGGGCCGCCTCGATTACGGCGGCGTTGGCTGCCTCGACGGCTGCGGCCAGGCGTGCTGCGTCGGCGGACTGTGGGGCCGTCTTGGCAATAGTCTCGACGGCGATGGAAGAGGCTACCTCGCCGGCAGCGTGACCACCCATGCCGTCGCATACGCAAAAGAGCGGCGACTGCACCAGGTAGGAATCCTCATTGTGCGGGCGCACGCAGCCAACGTCGGAGCGGGCGCCCCACATGAGTTGCGTGGTGGTGCCGGCATCATAGGTCGAGTCGGTCTCGATGCGCTCCTCGGTCAGGGGCTCAAAACTCATGGTCGAGCCGGGGTCTTTGAGCTTGGCCTCAATGGCGGCAACGTCGATTTCGGCGGTGTCACCGGGAGAGACGGTGTCGGTCACGGCGTTTGATTCGGAATCGCCGGTGTCCGGGGAGTCGGGCTCCTCGGAAACGCGGGCGGTCGGCTCGTCGTCTTGCGGGCTGACGTCTATAGACTCGGGCGTCGCAAAGTGCGACGGCGCGGGCGTGTTTTGCGACTGGGCGGCGGGCTCGGCCACGGCATCGGACTCGCTTGCGGGCGCAGGCTGCGGGGTCTTGGGTGCAGGGCCGTCCTCGGGGGATGTCCCCGCCTCGGGCGCCGGCGTAGACGCGGGCGCAACCTCGGATGCCGGGGCTATGGGAAACGCCGGCGCGGCGGGCTCGGGTGCCGCAAACACCGCAGCGCTCTCGTTGATTGCCGCGGCGACGGGCTCTGCAAAGTGAGCCGGCGCCGGGGTTGCTTCGGGCGCTGTGGGCTGCTCCGCAGCATGTGCGCCGATGGGCGCCGCTACGGCATCCTCTTCGCCCTCGTTATCGGCGAGATCCGAAATATCATGCGTTACATGCGAAAGAGGCAGGGAGAACACGGTGTCCTCGGGCTCCACGGGTGTGGAGTCCGCCGGAGCGGCGTGGGCCGGTGCAGCTACGGCGGCAGCCGGTGCCTCGGTCATGGTTGCGGACTTGTTCTCCTCGTCGATCATCGACGGTTCACCTTCATGACCACGTCGCCAATCTGGACTTCGTCGCCCTCACGCAGCGTTGCGGGCTCCACGAGCTGGCGGCCGTTGACGAGCGTGCCGTTAAGCGAGTTGAGGTCCTCGATGATGAGTGCCGGGCCCTGCAGCGAAAAGCGCGCATGCGAGGCCGAGACGAACGGTTCGTTGATGCAGATGTCCGAAGATGGCGAGCGACCGACGATGACGGGGCCGAGCATGTCTACGTGGATGCCGCGGATACCGCGCGGACCCTTGTCCACATCGATCGTCCAGATAGCCGAGTCGCGGCGCTGCCCGCGCACAAGTCCCACGCCGGTCTTCATGACGGCGAACAAGAAGATATAGAGCAGGGCGACCAGGACGATGCGGCCTGCAAAAAGGACGATATCGATGTTCATAAGCGACTATCCCCTAAATTCAAAGGTACTCAGGCCAAACGTCAGCAGATCGCCGTTGCGCAGCGGGCAGCGCGTAATGCGGCGGTTGTTGACGAGCGTGCCGTTGGTGGAATTGAGGTCCTCGATCGACCAATCCGAGCCCGTAAAGGTGAGCTGGGCGTGGCGGCGCGACACATTGGGGTCGCGCAGGGCAATGTCGGAAACTGAGCGCTCGCGACCGATGGTCACCTGTGCGGAGGTGATGCTATGGCTCTCGCCGCTCACGACGTCGACGAGCTGGGCGAGCGGGCGCTGCGGGGCGCGAGTGCTCGCCATGTTGGAGGCGATGCCGGCTGCGGCGCCTAGGCCCACGGCGGCACCGGTCGCGGCGGCTCCGCCCATGCCGGCAAGCGCGTCGCGCGAGACGGTCTGCGGCACCGGGATGGGTGCGGCGGCGGGGTCGGGGACGCTAGGCGCGAAGGGGTCTGCCACGGCAAGCGGGTCGGGAGCGGCGGCGCGAGGCGTCGGCTGCTGCTGGGGCATGGCGGCGGG
>CABRBC010000059.1:0-56485 GCA_902469055.1 uncultured Collinsella sp. | reverse complement strand
TCGACGAAACTGGAGAGGAGGTATTACGAGCTCCTGTGCGAATTGGAGAGAGCGCTCCCGCAAACTGCCTCTTGACAACTTATAGGAGCGTCGGTTTTAGTTTTCGTTATGCGGGTTGTGCTTGGCTATTGCAAAAAAGTCTACTCACTTAAGTTTGAGGGTCGTTCGCTGACGCCTATTTTCACTTGTTTGCCGACGCCGCGACCATCAGAAGCCCCTAGGACTCCTGCGGCAGGCGCTTCTTGCCTTTGCGGGCGCGGTTTCTAAAGTTCTCGACGGCCTCTTCCATGCCCAGAGGTACATAGGTGAGCGCATCGAGGTTTTCGGGCAGGTAGCAGGCTAGGCTTTGCTCCTGCGCGCGGCCCGCCGCGAGCTGTTCATCGCTGGGCTGCGCTCCAGGTGTGGCGCAAATGCCATAGACGGCGGCACCCATCTCGCGCGTGCGGCATTCATATTCGGTCTCGGGGTGCTCGGGATGGTCGCGGCGGACGTCGTCGCTTACCCAAAGTGTGTCGTAGCCGGCCGCGGCAAACTGCCCCAGGGCGTAGTCGCGCAGAGGCTTGCTGTCGGTTCGCAGTGTGACGGTGGCGCCGACTGCAAAGAGCGGGCGGTAGAGTATCAGATGGTCGACATGGACGAGTCGTTTTTTGGCGTACTTGGCCTTGGGCTGCGGCGTGGGAAAGTTGATGGTGATGGCATCGAGCTCGCCTGCGGCAAACAGCTGCGGTAGCGATGCGGCGCCTCGGGGCAGCACAAGCGCATTGGGCAGCTCCTGCTCGCAGATTTTCTGCGCGGCATAGGCGATGCAGATGGGCTCCTGGTCCATACCGATAAAGAGCGTGTTTGGCTCGTGGGCCGCGCGCTCTACAAGGTACGTTCCCTTGCCGCAACCAAGATCCAGGTGAAGGTGCTCGAAGGGCTTGCTGTCAACTGGCGCACAAGCCTCGCGCCAATCTCCGGCATAGGCCTCGGGGTTCGTCTCAATCGCATCGGCGTAGCGCTCCAGGCGCTCCTCGAGCACAAAGTTCTTAGGCGTGCGAACGTGGACGGTTCCCATGAGGCTCCTTGGTCATAAGTATGGAACGCATAACTGCGCGTTCCGTCAATGGGTTGAAAAAGGGTGGGCATAGTTTGCCCGAAAGATTCGGTGCGGTTCGGCGGCGAGTCGCCGATACCTACAGGCGCTTGAGAATCACATAGCGGTTGAGCTCGCCGCTGCGACCGTCAGCATGGAAACGCTCAAGCTCGCGCACGGGGACCTCGCCGCTCTTGTAGAACGTGCGGACGCCGCGCACCAGGTCGGTGATCTGCTGATCGTCAAAGTGATGGCAATAGCGGTAGGCGTGGCGGTCGTTTTGCCAGCCGATGAGGTGGTCGCCGGCTTCAAACTGCGCCGAATCGTAATCCTCAAACGGCGGGGTGAGCTCGGCGCGGGCCTCGGCACGAACGGCCTTGCGCGCCATGCGCTCGTCGTTCATAAACTCCCAAAAGCTGATGGCGATGATGCCACCTGGGCGCGTCTGACGCACCAGGGCGTCGAGCACGCGTACGCGATACTCGCACGACGGCACGTGGTGCATAAAGCCAAAGCAGACCGAGATGTCGGCGAGCGGGGCGTCGAAAAGCACGTCGGGCGTCTCGGCGGGGTTGAGCTTCATAAGGGCGTCGAGCACATCGAGTTCCTGGAAGTGCAGGTTGGGAATGCGCAGGGCGTGACCGCGTGCATCGATGGCCAGGTCTTGGCACGAGTCGACGCCATAGAACTCAAACGGGCAGCTGGCATCTGCCGAGGGGTTTGCGCCGTCGACGCCCTTGGCGGCAAGTGCGCCGCCGGCGGCAAAGTTCTCGAATCGCATGTTGCCGCAGGCGAGATCGAAGACGCGGACGGGATGCTCGATCGTGGCGACGTCGAGCTGTTCGAGCGCGATGTCCATGGTGCGCACCCAGCCGGGCCATGGGGCCTGACGCGTATCGGAAAAGGAGGCGGAGTGCTCGCGATAGAACGTGTTGTTGAGCTGGATGAGCGATGAGGCGAAATCGCGGTTCACGGCGCGGAACTCCCTCCGTTGGCGGTGCGGAATTAACAGTACGACCATACTACCGTTAACGCCGCAACGGGGACAACCAAGCTACGGGTCATTGCTTTGTTTGGACACATTTCCGCAGCTCATATGCACCCGCAACCGCCGGTTGTCAAAAATCTCACTAGAATAGGTGGCATGTTTTTGCGGTGGCGGATAGATTTTTAACTGTGCAAGGCGCCTTAAGAACAAAAACGGTCCGGCGGCACGGCTGGCATCACATAGGAGGAACCATGAATGTAGAAACTGCGCAGCGGCTCGCCGACCTTCGCCGCAGCAAAGGCTTTAGCCAAGAAGGGCTGGCGCGAAAGCTGGGGCTGTCGCGCCAGGCGGTCAGTAAATGGGAGCGCGCGGAGAGCTCACCCGATACCGAGAACCTGATCTCGCTCGCCAAACTCTATGGCGTGAGCTTGGACGAGTTGCTCAATCCGAGCGACGAGATTGAGGACGATATCGAGTTTGAGAACGAGGACCGCGCTCGCCAACGCGAGGCCGATGCGGCAGAGCGCGCACGCACCCATGAGGCGGCGGCACGTGCCACCGAGGCGGCAACGCAGGCGAGCGATGCCGCCGCCAAGGCGGCGCAAGCGGCAAGCTGGAGTGCACAGGCCGCCAATGCCGCTACGGCGCAGGCGACGAGTGGCGGTGCGGTTGGCTCGACTCCGGTGAAGGGCCCGTTCCAGTCGTTCCCGTATTGGGCCGTGTGCTGGCTGCTGTTCTTTTTGCTGATGTTCCTGGTTGGTGCCAGCCCTTTTCCCGCACTGATCTTCTTTACGATTCCCATCTATCACTGGGTGGCGCGTGCGCTCGATGGCGATTGGGCGCGCGGGGATATCCAGGTTGGTCCGGCGCCGGTCGCGGTCAAGGCCCAGGGGAAGGATACTTCTGCGGAACCTGATGCTGACGTGGCTACCGCAGCCATCGCTGAGCCGTGTGCCAAAGAGGGTGACGAATGATGAAGCTTTCGCATGAATCCAAGCTGCGTCTGGGCGTTGGCATCGGAGCGTTTGTGCTCATCATCGGGCTTGTTTTTGGCATTTCGCGGACTTTGATTCATTTTGATGGCCCGTGGGATCTCGACGATGTCGTATCCGGCTTGTCTGGTATGGACGATGCGGTTGACGAGGGCAATCTCTTGGACGACGGCAGCTATTCCGCTCGGCCTCAGCAACTTTCGAGCGAAACGTTTGATGCCGACGCGTTCACATCGCTTGACCTGGATGTGACGTCGGGCACGGTCGAGGTCAAACACGTCTCCGGCGGGCCGGTGCGCGTAATTGAAAGCGGTCGCGTGGCAACGGGGACCGTTGCCTTCGATGCGGCAACCCAGAACCTGGCCGAAATCAAGGGCTCTACGCTCAAGATTCGCCAGTTCGATTGCGATGACGAGCGCGCCATTGACCGCACGGTTACCGTCGAACTGCCGCGCGAAGTTGCCGATAACCTGGTCGGCATTACGGCCAAGGTGGGATCGGGTGATCTGACGGTCGCGGGCATTGCGTGCCATGACCTCAACCTGACTTTGGACTCGGGAGATGTTGAGTTTACTGGCACCGTGACCGATACCCTGAATGCCGAGGTCGGTTCGGGCGATGTGACGTTCGAGCTCTATCAGGCCCCCGCGAAGTCGATGGACGTGAGTGTGGGCTCGGGCGACGTGGAGATAACGGTTCCGAACTCGACGGGCTTTAAGGCGAGCCTAACTGTGGGCAGCGGTGACTTCGAGAGCGATTTCCTTCCGCTTGGCTACGACGGCGAGACCATATTGAATCATGAATTCGACAACGGTGATAAGTCTGCCACGTATCGTTTTAAGGTCGGTTCGGGCGACATGTCGTTTGATCCGGAGTGACGACGGCGGGCTAAGTCCGCAAACATAGATGCTTAGATGCGCTGTTTGATGAAGGCGTCGGGGCCGCGGTCGGCTTCGGCGCCTTTGCCTTTACAATGGGGACATGGAACAGATTATCTTGAACATACTCGACGCTCTGCGTCGCGGTGAGACCGTGGACGACAAAGCGCTCGTCAAACTGATACATGCCGAGGCGCGCCGCGAGGGCGCTGATAAGCGCGATTTGGCCAAGCGTCGCCTGCTGCCGTTTTACCAGCGGGTGAAGCGTGAGGAACCGGCGCGTTGGGCGGCATGGAATGTCAATCCCGAGCTGGAGCGTCAGCTGCTGCAGGTGCTTCGCATGAAGCCTCGTCGCACGGCTTCGGGCGTGGCGACCATTACCGTTATCACCAAGCCGTGGCCGTGCTCGGGCGATTGCCTGTTTTGCCCCAACGATCTGCGCATGCCTAAAAGCTATCTGCATGCCGAGCCGGCGTGCGCCCGTGCGGAGCAAAACTGCTTCGACCCGTATCTGCAGGTGAGTGCCCGTTTGACGGCGCTTTCGCAAATGGGGCATGCGACCGATAAGATCGAGCTCATTGTGCTCGGCGGTACATGGAGCGACTATCCGCAAGGGTATCAAACGTGGTTTATGTCGGAGCTTTTCCGTGCGCTCAATGACGATGCCGTCGCCGGCGTGGCGGCAAACCCCATGTTGGCGCGTCCGGGCATCAGCCGTGCCGAGGCGGGGCGCCTGCTCGATGACGCTCCCGCCGATGCGCTGCCGCCGGTGGTGGCGGAGCGCCGCGAGCGCTATCGGGCTGCCGGTATTGCGACCGACGAGGCCGAGCTTGCGAGCGGTGTTGCCGACGAGCAGGGGCGTGTGGATGCTGCCGTGGGTGGCTATAACCGCGCGGTGCGTCGTCTGTACGGCCCCGGTACGCCGTGGGGCGAGGTTGCCGAGTGGCAAACGGCAACGATGGAGGAGCTCGAGCGTCAGCAGCGCATCAACGAGACGGCGAAGCATCGCGTGGTGGGGCTCGTTATCGAGACGCGCCCCGATGCCGTAACACCGCAGACCCTCGCGCTCATTCGCCGCCTGGGCTGCACCAAGATTCAGATGGGTATCCAGAGCCTCGACCAGCACCTGCTCGATATCAACGAGCGTCGCATTTCGGTGGCACAGATTGAGCGGGCGTTTTCGCTTGCGCGCCTGTTTGGCTTTAAGATCCACGCGCATTTTATGCTCAACTTGCTGGGTGCCACGCCCGAGGGGGACAAGCGCGACTACGAGTGCTTTATGACCGAGGGGGCCTTTATGCCCGACGAAGTCAAGATCTACCCGTGCGCGCTCATCGAGGGTTCGCGTCTGGTGGGCTGTTACGAGCGCGGCGAGTGGCACCCCTATACCGAGGAAGAGCTGCTCGATGTGTTGGCCGATGACATCGTGGTGACGCCGGCGTTCTGCCGCATCAGTCGCATGATCCGCGACTTTAGTTCTGACGACATTATGGTGGGCAACAAGAAACCTAACCTGCGTCAGCTCGTTGAGAACCGCCTGGCTGCTCGGGGCGACGGTGCGACGGTGCGTGAGATTCGCTATCGCGAGATCAGCACGGCGGGTGCCGACCTGGATGAGTTGACCCTTGACGAGGAAGTGACGTACGAGACGCCGGTGACGCGCGAGCGTTTTTTGCAGTGGATGACGCCGCAGGGCAAAATCGCGGGCTTTTTGCGTCTGTCTCTGCCCGATCGTGCTTTTGTTGCCGCGCATGCGGATGAGTTGCCGACGACGCCGGACGAGGCGATGATTCGCGAGGTGCACGTGTATGGCATGGCGGCGCGCGTGGGGGATCAAGGCCAGGCGGCGCAGCATCACGGGTTGGGGCGTTTGCTCGTTGAGCGTGCGTGCGAGATTGCCCGGGATGCGGGTTATGCGCGCATCAACGTGATTAGCGCGATCGGTACGCGCGAGTACTATCGCCATCTTGGATTTTATGACCATGGCCTTTATCTGCAAAAGGAGCTCTAGATGAACAAGCCGAGTGTTTCTGCCGGCGTCGTTGCCGGCGTTGCTCTGGGAGCCGCGGCGCTTGGTGCGGCCGCCGTCGCTGTTCGTGCTGCCTGTCTGCAGGTTGCGCGAACCCGCAATGGGTTGGCGCGTGTGAAACGCGTGCACGATGAGGGCGGCGATGAGATTCGCGTGTTGGTGCAAGGCGGCGTCTACCAAAGTGCGAGCTACGTTGGCGAGCGTTGGGCAGAGCCCGTCTTTGCGTACTATCGTGCGTTTGACGACGTGTTTGAGTCCGAGGATGCGATGCGCGACGCTTATGGTCACGGCATCGACCGTATGCTTATGCTGGGTGGCGGTGGGTTTGCCTATCCCAAGTTCGCGCTGATGTCGCACGAGAGCTTGCGCATGGACGTCATTGAGTACGATGCCGAGGTTACGCGCCTGGCGCGCCGCTGGTTCTACCTAGACGAGCTGGAGCGCGCGGCGGGCGATCGCCTGCGGGTGATAACCGCTGAGGCTCGCTCGTATTTGGGTGTGACGAGCGTGGGCCATCGTCGCTACGACGTGGTCGCGAGCGATTGCTTTGGCGGTGCCGAACCCGTACGTGAGCTGGCGACGGTTGAGGCGTTGCGTTTGGTGCGAGGCAGCCTGAACCCCGGGGGTATCTACGTTGCCAATATCGTGAGCGCAAACGAGGGGAGCGACGTGACGTTCCTGCGCGACTGCGCTGCCACGGCACTCGAGGTATTCTCCCACGCCTGGGTGGTCCCATGCGGTGATGCGGAGTTCGGCGGCGAGGAGAACTACCTGCTCATCGCCAGCGACGGCGACTACGCTTTTGCCGAAGCTGTGCCTTTCGATGCCGACTTTCTCGGTGCCGCCCTCCACGACCAGCATTGGGAGTAGTCAATTTGTGACGGGCTCTATGGTTTTGTCAATCATACGCTTCATCTATTTTCAGCATGACGCATCTGGACGCCCGGCGCCAACGCGCCTCATCTTCGGTTGATTCCGCCGCCCGCTAGGCCAAAATTGTCATCGGAAGTATCAAATGAACAAGCAAGCCACTACGCAACTGCACGTCTATTCCGCCTTTTTCGTTCTCACGGGATTTGTTTTAAATCGGGGAGTGTTTCTACTTTTCCTTGCGGAGAAAGGAATGTCTGTCACGGAAATCACGCTTTATCAAGCCCTGTTCAACATTGCAACGGTCGTCCTCGAGCTACCAACAGGGCTGGTAGGCGATTTCTTTGGAAAGAAGTTCTCGATTCAAGTGGGCGTGCTGCTGCTTTTCTTCCATACGGCCGGCATGCTGTTGCTCTCAGGTCCCTTTCTTGTTGTGCTTTCCCTTGTTGAGGCGCTCGCCTACTCCCTTCAATCGGGATCCGAACAAGCACTTTTATATGAAATTGTTCGAAATGCCGGTCAAGGAGAGCGCTTCCTCACCATCAACGCTCGGCTGCTCGCCGCGCAATCAATCGCTACGGGAATAGCAATTGTACTCGGGTCTTTCATTGCCCAAGTGTCTTGGAGTGCCCTCTACATATGTGTCTTCGTTTTCTATCTCCTGCAGCTTTTCCTCCTGTATTCCATTGAGAGGACGGAAACGACCCGTTCTGAAAGATCAGAAAAGGGGAGGTTTGACGCAGCCAAGATGTTCAGGAGCGAAACCTGGCGCGTTGGAGAATCCGCATTTGCGATATTGCTTCTCCTCATCGGCACAAGCATGCTCGACGGATTCTATGGGAGTTATTACAACTTGAATCAGTTGGTATTCGACGCGTTTCATGCTCCCGTCTCCATAATAGGAATCTTTTTCGGTGCATCCTATGCAGTAAATGCGACGGCCTACATTGCAGCAGATTTCTTCTCATCGCGTTTCGGGAAAAGAAATACCATGCTTGGCTCGATGCTAATCGAGGCGGGCCTTTTCTTGATTCTTCCGTGGTTCGCTTCAAATCCTTTGTGTTTGTTTGGCCTTAGCATGGTGCTTTGTTTCCTCCCAGAAGTGGTGTACATCACTTCGGAAAACTTAATCCAAGACGGGATAGCGGACGATCTCCGTGCGACGATCCTTTCCGCCGCGTCTCTGGTAAGGGCCCTCTTTTCCGCATTGTTTTTCTCCGTATTTGGACATGTGTTGGGGTTATATCCCATTCAGATGGCGCTCGGTATTATTGGCGCAATCGCGATAGCGATTACCGCCGTTGTTTCATTAAAAATTGGTGGAATACATGCCTTCAAGAATTGATGTATCGATTGACGAGCTGCCAGAAGTTTCGAGCCTTCTTGATGGCTACGGGTGTACGCGTTAGCTTTGAATCGGTGGGCCTTAATGCCGAGGAACATCAGCTTTTTATCGATACTGGCGGAATAGTAATGGTCTCGGGTGAAGATAGCTATATCTCACCAGGGGTGAACCGTTTAATTCTGCCCCAGACTAGTGACTTATAATTGCGGTAAACATCCCCTTAATGCAATTCACAATATGGTGAAAACTCAGGTCGTGGAACGCGGTAGATCTTAGTTTTTTGGGTGCTGCAGTCGGCAATTTACTCTGCGGGTTTTGGCGCCATGAAGGAATTTAGGCTTTTCTTGTAACGATAAAATCGCAACGATTGGTGGTTGCAGCTCTGCTTAGCAAATCTAATCCCTGAATATTAAGCACATTACGCGACAGGTGTACTTTACCGTTCTACCCCTTTTTGCCCGTAAAGACAGGGGGTCTTCTTCCGGTTACCTTTTGTTTTTGCAGGGGAGGGGCCATTTTGACGGCTACTACATACGAGATTGATCTTATTTGCGGTCCATCGAAATCGTTGGACGACATTAAGTAGCTAAAATAGCCCCGTTCCAAAAAGACTGGTTAACAAACCCCGTGCAAAAAAGATTGGTCTTAGGCGTGGTCGTGCCAGCCGAGAACTCGCTGCTTCATACCCTCGATGTCGAGCACGCCTTCGGCAAAGCCTTTGCGCACGAGCTCTTCGGGAACAAACTCGTCGTAGCGGTCAAAGTAAGGCACCTCGCCGGGATAGACGAGCTCGATGGGGTCGAAGTCCTTCTCGACTTCGGCTGCGAGCACCTCAAAGAACGTCTCCTCGTCGGCCTTCATCTTAAACTGCATAAAGTATGGACGTGACGGATCGAGCCCGCGAAGACCCAGCTCCGCGGCGCATTTAATCTTGAGCATACGTTCGAGCGCCAGAAAGGCGTAGCTGCCCAGCCAGGGGAAGAGTACCCAGGTGTCGCCGCCCAGATTAATGAGCGGCTTGGTACCCGCGCCCGAAATCTCGGCGGTATGACGAGCCTGTGCAAGGCGTGCCCGTGCGTTGCCCATGAGGTACGGATATGCCGCGTGCTCGTTGAGCGCCTTGCGCATGCGCTCGAGTACGTGTGTATTGATGTCACCGGGGCAGTCGCCAAAGTAGGCTGGCACACGGCCCTTGACCTGCGTGGCAAAGACGGTATGACGCTTCCAGTCCACTTCCTCGACAATCCAGCAGTGCCCGGCTATGGCGATGCGCTCGCCAGGTGGTGGCGGGTTGACAATCGTGCCCAGCTCGGCCGATTCGCTGCGGACGGTAAACTCCTCGTTTTCCTGGAACACCGCGTAGAACTTAAAGTTGTTGATGATGCGCTCGCCCGCGAGGCCCACGATGAGCCCACCGCCCTCAGTGACCTGGATGTGGTCGATCTTGATGAGGTGGCGCAGCAGTACGCGATAGTCATCGGCCAAGACGCGGTGGAAATAGCTGAGCGTGAGCACACGCTGAGCAAGCTCGGCCGGTGTGAGCTCGCCGGTGCTGGCGAGCGTCGACATGGTCTGGTGGTAGAGCAGACTGTAGGGGAGTCGATCGAGCTCGGGCGGCTCGACCCATTTTTCCTCGCGATAGAGTTGTACGAGCGCGATGCCCTGTAGGAGCTTCCAGGGTATCGTTTCGGGCATCATCGTGCGCGGCTCGGGCTCTTCCTCGCGCATGACGAACCACATCTCGGGCGGAAGATCGCGGCGTCCCGTGCGGCCCATACGCTGCAAAAAGGAGCTGACGGTAAACGGCGCGTCGATCTGGAAGGCGCGCTCCAGACGGCCGATATCGATGCCAAGCTCAAGCGTAGAGGTGGTGACGGTTGTCTGTGCCTGTTCCTCGTCGCGCATAAGCTCCTCGGCGGTCTCGCGTAGCGATGCCGAGAGGTTGCCATGATGGATAAGGAAGCGGTCGGGATCGTGCCGGCTCTCGCAGTAGCTGCGCAGCATGGAGCACACGGCCTCTGCCTCCTCGCGCGAGTTGGCAAAGACCAGGCACTTGCGGCCACGCGTGTGCTCAAAGATATAGCCCATGCCGGGGTCGGCGTTGTCGGGCGCGGTGTCGGTGGGGTTGAGCAGTGCCTGTTCGGTCGCTCGAGGGATGTCGACTTCGCCCTCGGGGGCTGAGGATGTGCGGTGGTTCCCGGAGGTAGTCTTACCCTGTGCCCGTTTGCGACGTTGGCGGCGCTCCTCCTGTGTGAGTTGTCCGCTGTGACGCATTTCTTGGCCGCCGGCGGGTGGCGCCATGGGCGCCGCCGCCTCGATGCGCTCGCACGCAAGCACATCGGCCTCTTGGGGACCCGTGCTCTCGAATCCTCGCTGCTGTGCCTGGGGGCCCGAGTTGTAGAAGTGCTCCATGGAGATGCGCCACACGCGGCGTGGTTCCTCAAAACGGGGGATAACGCAGTCGCGCCCCGTTCCCTGAGAGAGAAAGGCGCCCGTGCGCTCGGGGTCGCCGATGGTAGCCGAAAGGCCAATGCGGCGAGGCTGTACGCCGGCCATGCGCGAGAGACGCTCGATAAGGCAGAGCGTCTGCCCGCCACGGTCGCCGCGCATGAGCGAGTGGACCTCATCGATGACCACATAGCGCAGGTCGCAGAACATACGCGGGATTGCCATGTGCTTGTGGATCAGGAGCGCCTCGAGTGATTCGGGCGTAATCTGTAGGATACCGCTCGGCTTTTTGATGAGCTTTGCCTTGTGCGACTGCGAGACATCGCCGTGCCAGTGCCAGACGGGGATGTCGGCCTCTTCGCACAGATCGTTGAGGCGAACAAACTGGTCGTTGATGAGTGCTTTGAGGGGGCCAATGTAGAGGGCGCCCACGCTCGCGGGCGGGTTCTCCCAAAACTCGGTCAGGATGGGAAAGAAGGCCGCCTCGGTTTTGCCAGATGCCGTGGATGCCGTCAGGAGCACATTGTCTTGCGTGTTGAAGATGGCATCTGCCGCCGCAACCTGGATGGAGCGCAGACTCTCCCAATCGTGGGAGTAAATGAAATCCTGGATAAACGGGGCATATCGGTCAAAAGCGTTCATGGGACCTCCTCTCATCAACGGGCTGATCAACGCAACGGGCAACGGCTCGATACCTTACAACATCGGCGTTTGCCCAGATAAACCCTGCCAAAATAAACCCGTCCCTTTTTGGCAGGTTAGATGGTGAATTCGGCGAAGTTGCGGTCGTCGCCTGCGGTGCCGGTGTCGTCTGTTGCGGCTGCCGGCGCCAGCGCGTCGCCACCGACGCTTTGCAGTAGCTCGGCCACGTTGGCGTCGGGGTTTTGACACAGGATATCGAGCAGCTCGATAAAGTCGCGGATGACCTCGCGGGGCGTCAGATGCGTGTCGGCCCCCACGCGGCCAAACTCAATCTTGAGGAAGTCCACCAAGTCGCTCTCGGTAAGCGTGGGCGTCCAGCCAAAGTAGCCGGCATGGATCTGCATGAGTTTTTCGATGAGCACCAGCAGCTCCTCGTAGGTGAGCGGCTGCAGGCGGATGATGGGCGCGAGCATGTCCTTAAGGTCCTCGCGCGCGAAACGGCCCTGAGCGAGACGGCTCCGAAGGGCCTCGTAGGAAAAGACGCCGCGGCGGCGGTCCTCGATGGAGGTCGGCGTGCCGCCCATGATCATGCCCAGGTACTGTGCCTTGCCCTGCAGCGTGTCGTTGTACATCGTTAGGATTTTCTCGTAGTTGTATTGGCGCGTAATCGCGTTAGGAATCTTATACAGATTCACGAGCTCGTCGATGAGCACCAGCATGCCCTTGTAGCCGCTGCAGACCAAAAAACGTGCGATGAGCTTGACATAGTCGTACCAGTCGTCGTCGCTGATGATGGTCGAGGAGCCTAGCTCGGCGCGCGCCTCGCTCTTGGTGCGGTATTCGCCGCGAATCCATTTGGTTACGCGGCTCATGGCGTCTTCGTCACCCTCCGAGACGGCCGTGCGATAACGGCGGAGCATGCGGACAAAGTCAAAGCCGTGGACCATCTCTTCGAGTGGAGCGAGTTGGGCATTAACGGCAGACTCGTCGGCATCGGCACACGAGGCGACCCAGCGATCCAGGATAAGGTTGAGCGCGCCGCCCTCGGGGCGCGTCTTGGTCGATATGTTGCGGATGAGCTCGCGATAGGTGGCGAGGCCCTGGCCCTGGCCGCCCTGTAGGCGGCGCTCAGGGGAAAGGTCGGCATCGGCGACCACAAAGCCCTCGCCCATGGCATGCGTTCGGATGGTCTGGAGCAAAAAGCTCTTGCCGGCGCCGTAGCGACCGACTAGGAAACGGAAGCTTGCGCCGCCGTCGGCGATGAGACTCAAATCGGTGAGCAGAGCACGGATCTCGACCTCTCGCCCCACGGTGATATAGGGAAGGCCGATGCGCGGGACAACGCCGCCCTTGAGCGAGTTGAGAATGACGGCGGCGACGCGCTTGGGCACGCGGGGTGCTGCGGGTGCGGTATCACTCATGATCTAGGTATCCTCTCACGTCTGCTACGTAGTCCTCGATAATTTGCGGTCCTGCTGAGCCAAATTCAATAATAGTGTCGCCCACCAGGTCAAAGAGCGCTTCGTTGATGCTATCGACGAGCATGTCCTCGCTCTTGCCCGACTGTTCCACGGCCGATGCCGTCTGCGCTGCGTTTTGCTCGAGGAGTGCTCGAAGATAGGCGTCTGCGGCTGAATCGAGTGTGGACGCGCTGTTAACGGGCGTGGGTACTGGTGCGAGGAGCGGGGCTACGACGCCAAACTGCTCGGTGGAGATGGTCGGCTCGCTAGCCTCGCCCTGCTGCATGGCCGTCGAGACTGGTTCGGCGATCGTGTCGGCCACGGGCTCGGCTTCCCGTCGCTCGGCAACTGCCACCTCGGCATCCGCAAACGTGCCGTCCTCGCGTTCCTCGTCGATCAAAAGCGCTTCGCGCGTTTGCACGGCGGCGCTCCGAATGTGTCCCAGCTGACTCAGATCGATATCGATCTTGACGGGCTGGTGTGCGGCGTCCCACGAAAGCCATGCCACAATCTCGTCATCGATAATCTTGGCCAGATATTTGGGGACCTTTTCTTCCTTAAGGGGATGGGCGGGGTCCAGCGCCAGGCGCAGGCGTTGGTCGCAGGCGCGCATCATTTCACCGAGCTTGCTACTCTTTTGCCTACTGCTATGGATACGCATGCATTCCCAAAAGCCGTTTTGGCAACGGTAGATATGGATAGGATCCAGGCGGTATTCGCAGTCCTCGTGGCGCTCGGGCGCAAAGAATACGGCCGAGGCAAACATGGTGTAGGGCATGGCCGTCTCCTCCCCAAATAAATTCGCCACGATGCCGGTCTTTCGGTGCGTGTCATAGTAGCGCGCCATGCGGACATACACGGCGCATGCCACGTGGCGCAGATCGCGGTGGTGGCTGCGGTCGAGCCGCGAGCTACTTAGGTTGTACGTGGAGAGGGCGTTGATGGCGGCCATGAGTCGCTCCTCGCGCACCTCATCGGGCGGAAGGGGGAGCGTGGGCTCGGAGGTTTTGCGACGCGTAGGGGTCTGGCCGGACGGCGCCGGTGCTGGTACAAGGTCTCGTGCCGCGCGCCGCAGCTCGATAAGGGCGTAATCGAACATGACGGTTTTAGAATCACGAAGCAGCTTGGGGTCGAGCCCGTGGAACACGGCGTAGTCCTGCAACCACACGCGTGCAAACCGGTCGATGCCGGGCTCGAAGGCGCGGTAGGCATCCCAAAAGGCCTTGATCTTGTTAAAACCATCGAGCGGGTCATCTACGCCAATGCCGCAAATCAGCTCATAGAGATACAGAAAGGCAAAGGACGTAGACGTTTCCTCGACGGTTCCGCGGCGCACTTGGGCACGCCAGGTAAAGTAGCCGCGCAGCTGCCGGTCGCTCATGGCGTTGTAGGTGGGAAAGTACGACTTAAAGGTGCCGTTGTAGGGGCAGTCGTCCTCGAAATCGGCCATCAGCAAGCCTTGGCGGTAGAAAAGCTCGGCCTCCGATAGCCAGCGGCCCGCGCCGCCCTTGGGGTCTTCTTGCCAACGCGATATCTCACGCATTTTGCGGTACTGGTCGGGGAGGAAGTTCTGCATCTGTCGGCCGGTCTTGAGAATCGGCTCGTCTGCGTAGACTTCATGTGAGAAACGGGCGGACTGATGGGTCCGGGCCTCGGCCATAATGCGCTCGATGAGCATCTTGATGTCCTGGTCGGCCACCGCTTCTCCTCTCCTAACGCAGTTTCGGTGGCCTCATATCATAGCACAGCATCAAACAAGTGTTCGAGATACTGCTGCGTAGATAGATTTAGAACAGGAGGGCGTAGATGACGGCGATGACGACGGAGGGGAGCATATTGGCCGTGCGGAAGGTCTGAGGACGGATGAGGTTGACGCCGACGCAGAAGATGAGCATGGAGCCTACGAGCGAAAGACTGTCGAGGGCTGCCGTGGTCATGATGGGGGAGAGTGCGCCGGCAAACAGCGTGATCGTCCCCTGGAACACGGCGACGGGCAGGGCGGAGAAAATGCAGCCGCGGCCAAGCGACGCCGTCATGGTGCAGACGATGATGCAGTCCAATGCGCCTTTCAGGGCAAGCGTTGACCAGTCACCGAGCAGACCGTCCTGGATCGATCCCACAATGGCCATGGCGCCGATACACACGGTGAGTGAAGTCGAGACAAAAGCGTTGGTGAACTCGTTATCGCCCTCACTGCCAGTCTTGCGTTTGAGCCATTCGCCAAGGTTCTCGATGGCGGCTTCCAAGTTGACGGCCTCGCCGATGAGCGAACCGAGCGCAAATGAGACGATGAGCATGGTGGTACCGGTGGTCGCTAGCGCTTTTCCATCGATGATGAGCATCTTTTGCATGGTGCCGCCCAGGCCGATAAACAGGACGCACAGCCCCGATGCTTTCATGAGCGTGTCTTGGATGCGCGGTGTAATGAAGCGACCGCCCGCTAATCCCAAAAGACCGCCCGCAACTAAAAGCACAACGTTGATGATTGTTCCCAAGCCCGGCATGAGCCCTCCTGTATTGATGCCAACGTGGCAATCGTAGCAGAACGAAATGCGAGGCACATCGCGACTCATCTAATACGTTATATAAGTGGTGTTAGGAATGATGCGCAGCATTTAAGCCTCAGGTGGTTGTCGGGACGTAGGGATAGTAGTCAAAGCGCAGTGTCATAAGCCGCTGTGGGGATTCAATAGCCGCGGCGATGATATTGGCATCGCGGGCACGATCAAACCCTTCGAGTTCGATCTGATACGAGACGTCTTGCATAATGTCCAGACGTCGCCAGGCTAGGAGTGTGTCGCCATCGAATTCCAAGGTCTTGCCTCCGTCTGGGGCAACGGCGTATAGACGCAGTTTAGCAGTGGTTGCAGGGTCGACAACCGTGACCTTTTTAATTTCGTTTCGAGTATTCTTGGCGCCCAACAAGGTGAGCAGTGTTGGGGCCACGACCTCGCCCGATGGCAAAAAGACGACTTCGATGGATTCAGGAAATGCGATGATGGCCGACTTGCGGACGGGCTGATTGGCGGCGGCAATTTCGATGTTCGCAGCATCGATGACCTCTGTGTGGTCGAGCGCGGCAAGCACGCAGCAGTTACCTTCATCGATCTCCTGAGGATCAGCAAGCCCCAGACTGTCCGCGAGCTCGGGGTCGTTTGGATCGGTAGCGGGCTCATTCGGTGCTTCGAAAGAAGCTGGGACGCTGTTTGTCGGTGACGGCGCGTCGCCCGCACCTGCTTCTTTGTCCGCGCTCTCTTCTTGTATGGTTGCGTTGATGGGTTCGTCGTTTGGGGGGAGCGTCTTGGCGTCAAGCGCGGAGGGGAGAATTCCGATGGCTCCGGATCCGTTCCACTCCATTTCGAGAAGCGCCGGGTCGGCAAGAATGCGTTGCCTGCTTTGCGCGTGGGCATCGATTTCAATAGGGCCTGCCTCTATCCCTCGTGTAAGGCTGAGTGATCCGGCTGGCTTCTCGAAATGAGCGTCTGTGTCTTTGGTGCTGACGGCGTAGAACAGCAGGGACGCTTCTCCCGCCGCGATGGCATCGGTGTCGGCTTTGGTCAGCCGCAACGATGCCGTGAATGAGAGGGTGGGCTGCGCATCGTCTGCATTCGCGGCGGCGCAGCCCAGACATATACCGCCTCCTTTCTCGAAAAACGTACCGTCGAAGGCGACCTTCGCTCCGTTCGCCGAGTCATCGATCGAAGCGATGTCGATGCGCAGCTCTAAATTGCATGGATCGCCATCTGCATCGAGCACAACCGAGCGCCACGTGCAGACGGCGCACCCCGCCTGGGAGCCGTTTGCCTTGTTCGAACGATTGATATCCACGACTATCGAGCCGTCCGTATTACGACGAAGGCATCCCGAGGTCGAGATTGCGGCCTGTGCGATCGAAAAACGCTTGCACGCAATGGCGCTCGACGGATTTGGTGCGGAACTTAGGGCTGCTGGTAAGGAGTCTGCCATGACGGGAGTCGCCCAAGCGGCGACAGGCGTTCCGGTTGCGAGCGCGCCGCAGAGTGCGACGACGGGCAAAAGGTTCTTCGATGCCATGGGGTCTCCTTAGCTAATTTAGTGCGGCCTGTCCGTGTTTTGTTTCTGGCTGCGTTTGATGTGTAGACCGAGGCCGGCGGTTCCCGCGCCTGCTGCTGTGGCGCCTGCCGCCAAGAGCCATCGTCTGTCGCCTGTCTGCGCCAACGGTTCCTCGCGGTCGCCGCGGTTGAGCTCCGAGAGGTCGACCGTCACTTGCGTGGCGGCCTGCGCTTGTTCTTGCTGGGCAAAGGCCATGGCTGGCCCAAACGCTAGGATGCTGACGGCGGCGGCCAGGGCGACGGCCTTATGCCGTGTGCGCACCGGGCTCGACCGTCCAGGTGATCGTTGCAACCTGATCGCCTTCGCCGGTTACGCGGAAGATGTCGCGCGTGACGCGGGCGACGTTTCCGCTTGTCTTGAGCTTAATTTTGTCCGTGCCGCCGGCAATGCCCTGGTAGCCCATGTCGAAGGCTGCGTTCTTGGAAAGATCGAGGCCCGTCCCCTGCATTGCGGCGCTGGCGTTCTGGAGTGCTCCGTCGGGGCCGACCTTAAAGTCGATGGAGTTCTGCGCGGTTCCGGCCTTGGCGTCGGCGGCAATGGTCCAGGTGTTCATGGCGTCGA
This sequence comes from uncultured Collinsella sp., assembly GCA_902469055.1. GTDB lineage: Bacteria > Actinomycetota > Coriobacteriia > Coriobacteriales > Coriobacteriaceae > Collinsella. Next base: position 39,105 of record CABRBC010000059.1, on the reverse strand, counting down.
TCTTCATGTTGGTGACATGGATGCCGTAGGCCGAATGATTGTCGATGGTGGTCGCGTCTTCTGAGGGGCCCTGAAGCGTGCCGTCGGCCTTGGCGACGAAGGGAATAACCGTCGGAACTTTGAACTCAACGTTGTCGATCTCGGTCCTGACCATTACCTTCGTGGTTCCAACGCGCCCGGCCGCCATAGCTGGCGTCGGGGCGGCGCCCATTGCGAGCGCGAGCGCGAGCCCTGCGCCCACGACGAGCGCTCTGGCTCCGTTCATGTTCCTGGTGATGTCCATGGTCGTTCCTTTCTATTCGCCGCGGGCCGTCCCCGCGATGATTGGACGAATGCTGGTGAATTGCGTGCGGTGCCGCGTCGGCCGGAAAGCTAGTTCTCGGCTTGCTCAACCCGTACCTTGACACGTGTCGGATTGCCGTGGCTGTCGAGGGTCTTGGCATCGAGTGCCTGGATCTCGATATACGCTTCACCTTCCTCGATGTCGCCGGCGGGGCACGTCTCGATTGTCTTGCCGGTCTCGACCACACCGGATTCGTACATGGTCTCGTCGTTTTGGATGACGCGGAATCGCTGGGGAAATTTATTGTCTTGGACGTTTTGCACGTTGACGCGCAGCTTGCCGTCCTCCTGCAGCTGAGCGACCGGTGCGACCGAAATCGTCATCATGTTGTCGCGGACGATGGCGTCGAGCTCATCTTGGATTTCCTGACGCGTTTTGCCCTCGGCCGTCGTAACCGAAGCGCCCGCCTCGGGTACGGGCTGCGACTGCCAAGCGTATAGTCCTACGGCGACAAGGGCGCAGACGATGGCCAAGCAGGCAACGATGAGCTTCTTGCGACGACCCAGGCCTGCAAAGCGGGGTGGCTTCTTCGCGCTCATGCGGCATCCTTGGCGGTATAGATGCGCGCAAAGGTGGACGGGTCCGCTCCAAAGAGCATGTGAAGCATCAGACGGCGCGAGTAGACGAGCTCTTCGAAGTCGGGAGGGAGCTCGATGTCGTGGATATGCGCGATGTGGTGGGCGAGCGCCGAGAACGACTCGGGGTCGCAGATCACATCGGTGGTAACGTGGTAGACCGTCGTATCGGGGAATGCCTCTTCGTCGAAAGGCAGGAGATGGGGATCGTCGTCGACTTCGATGGCGATGCCGTACTGGGGCCAGTAATATGCCATGGGAACCTCCCTGCTTCTGGGCCAAAACTTCTATCGGTTTTGGCTGTCGACGCCGACCGTATCAGCCGTTACTTGACCAATTTCTGACCAAATGCTTGACGGATTGGCGTCTCCGCAGGTAAAAGGCGGCAAAAAATACTCCAACTTTTTTCGAGCGACAATCGCGCGGTCGGCGACGGCGGGGCCATATGTGTCAAAAGCATCGTCTGCCGAGGAAATCAAGCCGATCGCCGAATTGCACGAACGTAAAAATCGCCAATTATGGAGACGGTCTCGAACACGTCGACGAAACGATGCGGTAATATCTCCCTGCAAACACTGTAGTTAGCTAAAGGGGGAGTTCGCGTGCCTGCAACCATCAAGCCCTTCACCGACGAGTTCGAAGAGTATGGCCGCGATGAATCTCGCGCATCGGGCGAGGCCTCGAGCATCTCGTTTCCGACGACGGAAAACGAGGTCCGTGCCATTTTGAAAAAGCTCCATGCCGAGCGTGTTCCGGTAACGGTTCAGGGCGCCCGAACCGGCCTTGCCGCCGGTGCCGTGCCCCACGGCGGGCATATCCTCAATACTTCCCGTATGAATCGCTACTTGGGCCTTCGCCGCGATGAACAAGGCCAATTTCTGCTGCGCGTGGAGCCGGGCGTTGTGCTTTCGGAACTGCGCAAGCAGCTGGGCAAGAAGGTGCTGCCGACCGCTGGTTGGGACCAGGCATCGCTCGAGGCCTACGAGGAGTTCCAAGAGGCCCCCGAGCAGTTTTTTCCCACCGATCCCACCGAGGCATCTGCCTGTCTGGGCGGCATGGCGGCATGTAACGCCTCCGGTGCCCGCAGCTACGCCTACGGCCCCATGCGCCCACATATCACGGGACTCCACGTCGCGCTGGCTGATGGCGATTTGCTTGAGCTTCAGCGCGGCGAGGCTTTTACCCAGGGTCGCCATCTGTCGCTCGTGACGGCAGAGGGCCGCGCGCTCGAGCTCGACCTTCCCGACTACACCATGCCCAAGACCAAAAATGCTTCGGGCTATTTCGTTGCTGACGATATGGATGCCATCGATCTGTTTATCGGTGCGTGTGGCACAATCGGCGTCATCACCGAGCTCGAGATTGTCCTGCAGGCGGCGCCTGCGGTCGTTTGGGGCGTGAGCTGCTTCTTTGACAGCGAAGACAAGGCCGTGTCCTTCACCGATTCTGTGCGTCCCGTCCTGTCCCATGCGGCTGCCATCGAATATTTCGATGCGGGCGCCCTGGATATCCTGCGTCGTCAGCGTGAACAGTCGACCGCGTTCGCCTCGCTGCCTGCGCTCGACAAAGAGGCCAAGGTCTGTGTCTACGTGGAGCTCGACTGCGACGACGAAGTTCAGGCGACTGAGGAGCTGTATCACTTGGGGTGGGTACTGGAGCTTGCGGGCGGCAGTGACGATGCGACATGGGTCGCGCGCACCGAGGTCGATCGCGAGTGTCAGCGATTCTTCCGCCATGCGGTCCCCGAGAGCGTCAACATGCTCATCGACGAGCGCCGCCGCACGGATCCCACCATCACCAAATTGGGCTCGGACATGTCGGTGCCCAACGCACGCTTGGGCGATGTCATCGCCCTTTATCGCCGCACGTTGGCCGAAAGTGGGCTTGAATCTGCCGCCTGGGGGCACATCGGTAACAACCATCTGCATGTGAACATTCTGCCGCGCGATGCGCAGGATTATCGCCGCGGCGGAGAACTCTTTGCCCAGTGGGCTTCCGAGGTCACGGTCATGGGCGGCGCCGTCTCCGCAGAACACGGCGTCGGCAAGATCAAGGCGGGCTTCTTGGAGACGATGTACGGTCACGAGGCCATGGTCGAGTCGGCGCGGCTCAAGCTCCAGCTCGATCCTGACGGGCAGCTGGGTCGCGGTAACCTGTTTTCGGAGAAGCTCTTGGATGAGCTCGTCCAGAAAGGGGGCGCGTGAAGATGAGCGATTTCCATATGGTGGTGTGCGTCAAGGCCGTGCCGGGCAGCACCGAGGTCAAGATGGACCCCAAGACCAATACCATCGTGCGCGATGGCAAGCAGGCGGTCATTAATCCCTTTGACGCGAGTGCTTTGGAATGCGCGCTGGCGCTGAAGGACGACTTTATCGGCTTTGGCATGGATGTGCGCGTGACGGTGGTGTCGATGGGCATCCCCGCGACCGAGTCACTGCTGCGCGACTGCATCGCCCGCGGTGCCGACGACGCGCTGCTGCTGACCGATCGCGCCTTTGCAGGTGCCGATACCCTGGCAACCACCTACGCCCTCAAGTGCGGCATCGAAGCGCTCGACGAGGACTTCGACCTGCTCATCTGCGGCAAGATGGCGGTGGATGGCGATACGGCCCAGATCGGTCCCGAGCTTGCCGGTGCCTTTGAGATTCCCTGCGTGACCGACGTGAGCTGCGTGCAAAGCGCGGGCTTTACGACGTGTGGCTCGCTGGCGCTCGTTCACGGATGCGATGCCGGCGAGGAGACGGTGTATCTTGAGATGCCGTGCGCGATGACGACTGCCAAGGAGATTGGCCAGTTGCGTATGCCAAGTATTGCCGGTATTCGTGCGGCGGAGGAGGCGGACGTGCGCGTGGTCAGTGCCGCCGACGTGAACGCCGACCCCGCGCGTTGCGGCCTTGCCGGGTCGCCGACACAGGTCGTGCGCTCGTTTGTGCCCGACCGTGACCAAACGTGCGAGACCGTTGAGGGGACGGCGTCCGAGCAGGCGGCAAAGCTTGCCAAGATTATCGAGGGGATGGCATAGATGAGCGGACTGATTATCGATAGCGAAGCCTGTATCGGCTGCGGTCGCTGCGTTCGCGCCTGTGCCTCGGGCGGCATCGTAGTGGAAGGGGAGCGACCCAGCCGATGCGCCCGCGTAACCGACGGCTGCATCCTATGCGGTGGGTGCGTCGACGCCTGCCCCGTCAACGCTATCTCGATCGAGCGTGACGAGGCCGCTGGTACGGTGGACCTTGATGCATATCGAGACATTTGGGTCTTCGTGCAGACTGACGAGCACGATGCCGTGGCTCCCGTGGCCTACGAGCTCATGGGCAAGGGGCGCGAGCTTGCCGATGCTCGCGGCTGCCGTCTGGTGGCACTGGTCGGCATAAGCCCCGAGGGCTCGCTTGGGGACCTGGAGCATCTGGTTTGCGCGGGCGCCGACGAAGTCCTGGCCTGTCGCGACGAGCGCCTGCGCCAAAACGATGCGGAGGTCTACGCCCGCTTGATCTGCGATTTGGTAGCCGAACGCAAACCCGAGGCCATCCTATATGGTGCGACCGCTTTTGGTCGCGAACTGGCACCCGGCGTTGCCGTGCGTTTGCAGACGGGTCTTACGGCCGACTGCACCGTGCTTTCGATGGATGCGGAGTCGGGCCTACTGCAGCAGACGCGCCCGGCGTTTGGCGGCAACTTGATGGCCACCATCATTTGCCCCAACCACCGTCCGCAGATGGCAACGGTTCGTCCCGGCATCTTTAAGGCTCACGACTTCGACTACGGCCGCTCCGGCACGATCACCCAGATATCACTTGCGGATGATGCTAAGGCTCGTGTCGAGATCTCGATTCCCGCCGAGGAGTGGGAACAGCAGGCTTCGATCGCCGATGCCGAGCGCCTGGTCGTTGTGGGTCGCGGCATTGGTTCCAAGAAAAATCTGCCGCTGATGCGAAGGCTCGCCGAGGCTCTGGGAGCCGAGCTTGGCTGCACGCGACCTGTCGTGGAGGCCGGCTGGTTGGAGTATCGCCACCAGATTGGCCAGACGGGCGTATCGGTTTCGCCCAAGCTTCTCGTGAGTATCGGTGTTTCGGGTGCCATCCAGCATCTTGCCGGCATCGGTGGGGCTGAGTGCATTATCGCCATCAACGAGGACCCGGATGCCCCCATTTTTGGTACTGCCCAGTACAAGGTTGTCGGCGATGCCGTCGAGGTCGTCGAGGAGCTGCTGGCTCAGCTTGAGCGCTAGGCGCGCGCCAGCCAGTCGCGCATCTCGTCCTTAAGGCGGCTCCAAGTTGCCTGCGTGGCGGGGTCGGTAAAGGGCCGCGTGATGCCAAAAGGCGCGTCGAGCAGGCGGTAGATATCGCCCTGCTCGCGCGCCAGCGCGCGGCTCGCTGGATAGACGAGCTCAAACATAAAGCAGATGAGCCCCACCAGGTAGTCCGCCGGCTCGTTGCGCTCGTCGCGCGCGACGCAGCGGTGCTCGTCAAAGGCGGCAAGTGTCGGCGACGAGAAACGACTGCCGAGAAACGTCTTCTCGTCCACCTTGAGGATGGTGTCGACGGTGCTGTCGGCGATGGTACGCATAATGTCGATCTTGTCGCCATCGCGCACGATATCGCAGAAGCACCGTGTACGCTCGTCGAGTTGTGCCGGCAGGCGAAAGTCGCTGTGATAGGCGATGCTCGCTCGGATGAGCTCGTCATGCGCACCGGTTTCGATAAAGTCACGGATGTTTGTCGTGGCGGGTGCATCGGCGGGATTCTCGCCAAAGAGGACCTCGATGCCCAGCGCCGCATGGCTCATGCTCTCGGCGTCCTTAAAGGTGTCCCAGCGTCGTAGCTGCTCGAAGCGGCCCATATCGTGTAGCAGGCCGCAAAGCCATGCCAGGTCAATATCTTCTGACGACCAGCCCTGCTCGCGCGCTACGGCATCGCATGCCTCGGCCACGTGGTATGTATGCTCGATTTTGAGTGCGATGCGTGGGTTGGTGGCGTCGTAGGCATCGGTGTAGCTTTTGAAGGCCGCGCGCGCCCGGTCTCGATCGATAGCTGTCATAATGACTTCCTAAAAAGTTGTGTCTTTCGATCCGGTGGCAATTGTAGGTGAACTCGGTTGCTGTCGGATGATGATTCTGCCGTGTCGCTACATGCGGCTCGGAGACCTTGTCAGGATGAGAAGCGTATGGTGCTCAAAATCGTTAGAACCGTCTGGCCGGTGATGCTTACCTATGTTGCAATAAGCGCGCCGTGCGGAATGATCATGGGGCAGACGGGAATGGAGCCCTGGATGGTCTTTGCCCTGAGCAGCACGTTTGTGACGGGCAGCGGCCAGTTTATGATCTGCAATCTTTGGCTGGCGGGCGTACCGGCACCTTCGATTATCGCGAGCGTTGCCGCCATCTCCTCGCGTTTTGCGCTTTACTCGGCATCGATCGCGCCGCATCTGACGGGTGCCTCGAAGCGTCAGACGCTGGCTGTTGCCGCGACACTTACCGAGGAGGCATATGGCATCTCGCTTGCCAAGTTGGTTGAAGGGGAGGATTGGGGCCCGCGCGAGTCCTTTGTGCTCAACGTGATCCTCATCGCAACATGGGGCGTTTCGTGTACGATGGGCGCCATCGTCGGCGCCGTTGTCGATGTTCCCGCCGCCATTGCAGCCTTTGTCTGCACCTCGCTCTTTATCTGCCTGCTCTTTTCGCAGCGGCTGTCGCGCGGCAACGTTGTCGCGGCGGTTTCGGGCGCGGTGTCCGTCGCCGTATGCAAGTTCTTGGGCCTCACGAATATTGCCGTGCCGGCAAGCGTCGTGGCCGGCATTGCCATTGCGTTGGCGTGCGATGCTGTATTTGACGGAAGAGGTGCCCGCGATGCCCGTTAACGAGTTCTTGGTTCTGTGGCTGTCGTCGTGGGCTGCTATCGCGTTCTTTCGCATCGCGCCGGCGTTCGCCTTGCGCGGGCGGACCCTGTCGCCCCGCATTACCGAGGCCCTGGGCTATATCCCGCCCGCTGCCTTTGCCGCGCTGGTCGCCAACGACTTGGTGAGCCCCGGCGCGTTCGACGCGGGACTCTGGCCTGCCTTGGTTCCCTGGATTGCGGCCGTCGGCGTCGTGGTCGTGGCGGTCAAGACAAAATCGATGCTGTGGTGCTGCGTTTCGGGCATCGTGTTCTATATCGTTTTGAGCCTCGTATAGGAGCAGGACGCGTTATCGTCCCAGCTTAACGAATCGAATTTCTCACCGAGGCGGTCTGCTTCTTCTGGTACCATGGTCAAACTTTACTGTAGCAAAGCGTGACGTGGGCTTTTGTTCTGCGTCAGCGGAAATGGGGGTTTCATGGCACAGGAAGCGACCGCCAACGAGCAAAAGAAATTCAAGGTCCCGCGTATCCCGGGCGACATCATGATCTATCCGATGATCGTCGGCCTTTTGCTCAATACCTTCTGCCCGCAGGTCTTTGAGGTCGGCGGCTTCTTTACGGCTGCCTGCCGCGGCGGCTCCAACACCATCGTTGCCGCGATCTTGCTGTTCGTGGGCGCCGGCATCAGCTTTAAGTCCACGCCGGGCGCCATCAAGACCGGCATCGTCGTGCTGATTCCTAAGCTTGTAGTGGCAGCCGCGCTGGGTCTGGGCGTCGCGTACTTCTTTAACGATAACTTTTTAGGCCTGAGCTCGGTTTCCATCATCGGCGGCATTACGTTTTGCAACATGGCGCTCTATACGGGCATCATGGGCGAGTTCGGCGATGAGTCCGAGCAGGGCGCTGTCGGTATCCTGTTCTTTACGGCCGGCCCCGCCGTCACGATGATCATCCTTGGTGTTTCGGGTCTCGCCAACATCCCCGTCGGCACCATCATCGGATCCATCCTGCCGCTTGTTATCGGCATGGTCCTGGGCAACTTGTTCCCGTTTATCAAGAACCTGCTGGTTCCCGGCGCCAATCCCGCGATCGCTGTAATTGGTTTTCAGCTCGGTGCGTCCATGAGCCTTTCGAGCTTCATCGCCGGTGGCATTTCGGGCATCCTGCTGGGCCTCATCACGCTCTTTATCGTCGGTCCCATTACCTTTGCCTTCGAGCGCCTGTGTGGCGGCAATGGTAAGGCGGCTGTGGCATGTTCCACCATTGCCGGCACGGCCATGACCACGCCGGTCGCCCTCGCCGAGGTCGCTCCGCGCTATGCCGAGCTTGCGCCCACCGCGTATGCGCAGATCGCCACTGCCGTCATCATCACGGCAATCATGGCCCCGATTCTGACCGGCTGGGTCGATAAGAAGTTCTGCCAGAGCAAGGGAGACCTGTCGCCTGCCGGTGTCGAGGCCATCGAGGAGGCTGTCGCGGCCGACATCGATGGCGAGTAGCAATCGATACCCATCAATGATTCCGGCGTGCAACTCGCGCCGTTTGAGCGCCCGAACGAGAGCTGTCTTGCAGTGACGTTCGGGCGCTCTGCTATTATTCCCCTTACCCCTGCGGAGAAAGGGGCGTTTATTGCCCAGACACGAATCGGGCGATTCTGACCACTTGGATATTGAAGGGAGGGCGTCTAGTGGTTAAGGCACTCAAGATTGAGATATTCCTGCTATGCATGATTGTTCTTATCGGGCTTGCCGTACGAAGCCGTCGCTCCCTGTTCTCGAGCACCCAGCAGCTTTTGTTTAGCATGCTGGGCTACACGTCTGCTGCCTACATTTTCTTCGATATGATCTGGACGCTTTCGGATGGTGTGGACGGCACGTTGGGCATTGCAGCCAACTGGATTTCCAACGCGGTTTCGTTTTCGCTCTTCGCCATCGCGTGTCTCATTTGGTTTATCTATTCCGAGACGATGCAGGGTTCTCACCTTGTGACCTCGCGCTATAGGGTGGTGCTTGTAACGTTGCCTACGGCTCTGGTGGTCGTGCTGGCTTTTACCAGTTACTGGACGCACGCCCTGTTCTATATCGATTCGCAGGGCGTGTATCGTCGCGGCTTTGCCTATATGATCCAGCCCATTGTCAGCTACTGTTACGTTATACATACGTCCCTGCATGCGTTTGTGCAATCTCGCAGGGTCGAGAGCCTGCAGACGAAGGCTATCTATCGAACCTTAGCATTTTTCGCCATTCCGGCCCTGGTGGGCGGTACCTTTCAGATCGTATACTCGGTGCCTGGCCTTTGTGTCGGCATAATGATTAGCATGTTGCTGCTCTATATCATCTGCCAGGAGCAGCTCATCTCGACCGACCCGTTGACTGGCCTCAACAATCGCAACCGTTTTGAGACCTATATGCTGTCGCTCTTCTCAAATGTTGGTCATACGGACGATGTGTATCTTCTCATGATGGACGCTGACGGCTTTAAGCAGATTAACGATCGCTATGGACATGTGGAGGGTGATCATGCTCTTCAGGTCTTATCTGCTGCGCTCAAAAAGGTCTGCACGGCGTCTGGCAGCTTTATCGCACGTTATGGCGGCGATGAGTTCGTAGTCCTTCAAAAGGCGGCAGCGGAACAGGACATCATACGTCTGTGCGCGGCAATCAACGACGAGCTCGCGCGCGCCGAGGTGCCGTATCTGTTGCGGATGTCCATCGGCTACGCACGGGTCGGTGACGGCGTCGATACCTGGCAAGACTTGCTTCGCGCTGCCGACGCGGAGCTCTACCGCGTCAAGGCCGAGAAAAAGAAGGCCGGCGTCCAGATACGCTAGGAAAAGGGGCGCACGACCGTGGTGGTCGTGCGCCCCTTTTTGCGTTTGTGGGGGCCACCGGCCATAATGCCCAGGCGCGGTGCGGCAAGACGGGCGTCTGCCGCCGCGACTCGGTACGAAATCAACGAGAACCAGTGTGCTCCATTAAGCTAAAGTTTGCGAACATCCTCTCTAAAAAGGTGAACTCGCTAGGCTTTTTTGGGTTTATTGACGATGATGATGCCGCCGCAGACCAACAGCAGGGCAACGATGACGGTAACGGGGCTCGTGCCAGCGCCCTCGCCGAGCAGCAGCGCGCTCAGCACCACACCAAAGACGGGGTTCATAAACCCAAAGACCGAGACGCGGCTGACGGGGTTGACGGCAAGCAGGCGCGACCACAGCGAGTACGCGACGGCGGAAATGAGTGCCATATAAATGATGAGCGCGATGGCGGGGGCGATTTCGGTGGGGGACAACGTGCCGCCCATCAAAAACCCGATGGCGGTAAGGACCACGCCACCGACTAAAAACTGCCACCCGGCAAGCAAGACGCCGTCGTGCTCGCGCGAGAAGATGCCGATCAGGCAGGTCGATAGGGCGCCTGCAACAGTGGAAGCCAAGATAAAGCCCTCGCCGTCGAGCGTAAAGCCAAAGGTGCCGTCCGCGCCCGAAAGGTTGACGAGCGCGACGCCGGCAAAGCCCAGCGCACAGCCAAGCACCTTGGCCGTATTGAGCTTCTCGGTGTGAAATGCCAGGGCGGCAAAGAGGATTGCGAGGAAGTTGGCGCTGGCCTCGATGATGGAGCTCGACATGGCGCTGGCGCGCGAGAGGCCCAGATAGAAAAAGAAGTACTGCCCGATAGTCTGGAAGAGCGACAAGACAAAGATGGGCTTGATGTCGCGCGCTTGCGGTATGAGGGGGCGGCGTTGGGCCGCGCTCATCCCAACGATAACCAGGGCGCCGGCAAGCGTAAAGCGTAAACCTGCAAAGAGCAGCTGCGAAGCGCTATCGTGCGCCGGGATACCAAAGAGTGCGTAACCGATCTTGATGCAGGGAAAGGCCGATCCCCAGAGTGCACAGCAAACAAGACAGCCCAGGATGAGTCCGGGCAGGGTGGCGAGATACGGCTTGCGGCTTTCCATGATGTCCTTCCTACATGCGCGAAGCAAAAAAGAACCCGCCACCGGATGTGTCGGTGGCGGGTGTTGTTACCCGAAGGGATTGTACCCGATGGGAAAGGTTTAGGCGAAGTAGGCCACGCCGCTCTCAAAGATCGGCATGAACTTATCGCCGGGGACATGCTCGGGCACGTTGCGGTACAGGTTGTCGCCGCGGCGCTCGGCATGACCCATCTTGCCCAGGACGCGGCCGTCGGGGCTCGTGATGCCCTCGATGGCGAGTGCGGAGCCGTTGGGGTTGACGGAGAGATCCATGCTGGGCTTGCCGTCCTCGCCCACGTACTGCGTGGCGACCTGGCCGTTGGCGATCAGCTGGGCGAGCACTTCGTCGTTGGCGACAAAGCGGCCCTCGCCGTGGCTGATGGCGACGGTGTAGGGGTCGTCCAGGCTGCACTGCGACAGCCACGGGGACAGGTTGGACGAGATGCGGGTGCGCACCAGACGGCTCTGATGACGACCGATGGTGTTGAACGTCAACGTGGGCGCATCGGGCGTGGCGTCGACGATGTCGCCATAGGGCACCAGACCGAGCTTGACCAGGGCCTGGAAGCCGTTGCAGATGCCCAGCATCAGGCCGTCGCGGGCCTTGAGCAGGTCGCGGACTGCCTCGGTGACTTCGGGAGCGCGGAAGAACGCCGTGATGAACTTGGCGGAGCCGTCGGGCTCGTCGCCGCCCGAGAAGCCGCCGGGGATCATGACAATCTGGCTTGCACGGATGCGGCGGGCAAGCTCGTGGGTGCTCTCGGCGACGGCCTCGGGCGTGAGGTTGTTGATCACGAAGGTATCGGCCTCGGCACCGGCGGCGCGGAAAGCGCGGGCGCTGTCGTACTCGCAGTTGTTGCCGGGGAACACGGGGATAATCACGCGCGGACGGGCAATCTTGGCGCCGCCGTACACGTGAATGTCCTTGGCGCGGAAGTCGATGGCCTCGACCTCGGGGGTCTCGCCGGCGCTGCGGTAGGCAAAGACGCCCTCGATGCCGCTCTCCCAGGTCTCCTGGAGCTCGGAGAGCTCGATGACCTCGGAGCCGGTGTCGATGACATAGCCCTCGACGGTGGTGCCCAGGGGCTCGACGACAACGCCGTCGGCGACCTCGGGCAGCTCGGCATCCTCGGCGAGCTCGACGATAAAGCTACCGTAGAGCGGGGTGAAGAGGCTCTCCACGTCCACATCCTCGGCAAGCTCGATACCGATCTGGTTGCCGACGCACATCTTAAAGAGGCTCTCGGCGCCGCAGCCGTAGCCGGGCGTGGAGACGGCTAGGGCGTCACCGGTGGCGGTGAGCGCCTCGACGGCGTCAAATGCGGCGAGCAGCTGCTGGGCGTCGGGACGGTAGTCCTCGCCATAGGTGGCGGGGGCGATACGGACAACGCGGTGCGTCAGGCCCTTGAACTCGGGGGAGACGGCGCGGGCCGCCTTGCCTACGGAGACAGCGAAGCTGATCAGGGTCGGCGGAACGTTGAGCTCGCCGGCCTCGTCCTCAAACGAACCGCTCATGGAGTCCTTGCCGCCGATGGCGCCGGCACCCAGGTCGACCTGGGCCATGAGGGCACCCAGGACGGCAGCCATGGGCTTGCCCCAGCGCTCGGCCTCGGTGCGCAGGCGCTCGAAGTACTCCTGGAAGGAGAGGTAGGCGCGCTTGTGCTCAAAGCCGGCGGCAACGAGCTTGGCGATGGACTCGACCACGGACAGGTAGGCGCCCGCAAACTGGTCGGCCTCCATCAGATAGGGGTTGAAGCCCCATGCCATGGCACTCGCCGTGGTGGTCTCGCCGTCCACGGGGAACTTGGCGACCATGGCCGAGCTCGGGGTGAGCTGCGTCTTGCCGCCAAAGGGCATGAGCACGGTCGCGGCGCCGATGGTGGAGTCGAAGCGCTCAGAAAGGCCCTTGTTGGAAGCGACGTTGAGGTCGGTGACGAGCGAGGTCATGCGCTCGGCGAGCGTGGTGCCGGCCCAGCTGGGCTGCCACACGCTGCGGGCACAGACGTGGGCGATCTGGTGCTTGGGCGCGCCGTTGGAGTTGAGGAACTCGCGGGATAGGTCGACGATGGCGACACCGTTCCAGGCCATGCGCATGCGCGGCTCGGCGGTAACCTCGGCGATAACGGTCGCCTCGAGGTTCTCCTCGGCGGCGTAGCCCATGAACTCCTCGACGTCACCGTCGGCGACGGCGCAGGCCATACGCTCCTGGGACTCGGAGATAGCGAGCTCGGTGCCGTCCAGGCCGTCGTACTTCTTGGTCACGGTATCAAGGTCGACATACAGGCCGTCGGCAAGCTCGCCCACGGCGACCGAGACACCGCCGGCGCCAAAGTCGTTGCAGCGCTTGATCAGACGGCAGGCATCGCCGCGGCGGAACAGACGCTGCAGCTTGCGCTCGACCGGGGCGTTGCCCTTCTGGACCTCGGCACCCGAGGTCTCGATGGACTCGGTGTTCTGGGTCTTGGAGGAGCCGGTGGCGCCGCCGATGCCGTCACGGCCGGTGCGGCCGCCCAGCAGGATGATCTTGTCGGTGGGGGCGGGGCACTCGCGACGAACGTGGTTTGCCGGGGTAGCGCCCACGACGGCGCCGACCTCCATGCGCTTGGCCACGTAGCCGGGGTGATAGAGCTCGTTGACCTGGCCAGTGGCAAGTCCGATCTGGTTGCCGTAGCTGGAGTAGCCGGCGGCGGCGGTGGTTACGAGCTTGCGCTGCGGCAGCTTGCCCTCGAGCGTCTCGGACACGGGGACGGTGGGATCGCCGGCGCCGGTGACACGCATGGCCTGGTACACGTAGCTGCGGCCCGACAGCGGGTCGCGGATGGCACCGCCCACGCAGGTGGCGGCACCGCCGAAGGGCTCGATCTCGGTCGGGTGGTTGTGGGTCTCGTTCTTAAACAGGAACAGCCAGTCCTGGTCCTCGCCATCGACATCGACCTTCACCTTGACGGTGCAGGCGTTGATCTCCTCGGACTCGTCAACATCGGTCATGACGCCGGTCTTCTTGAGGTACTTGGCGCCGATGGTGCCCATGTCCATGAGGCAGACGGGCTTGGCGTCGCGGCCGAGTTCGTGGCGCATCTCCATGTAGCGGTCGAAGGCTTGCTGCACCACGGCGTCGTCGATCGTCACGTCGTCCAGGACGGTGCCGAAGGTGGTGTGGCGGCAGTGATCGGACCAGTAGGTGTCGATCACGCGGATCTCGGTGATGGTGGGGTCGCGGTCCTCATCGCGGAAGTACTGCTGGCAGAAGGCGATGTCCGCCTCGTCCATGGCAAGGCCGCGCTCGGAAATAAAGGCGGCAAGGCCGGCCTCGTCGAGCTCGCGGAAGCCGTCGAGCACCTCGACGGGCTGGGGCTCGGGGGTCTCCATGTACAGCGTCTCGGGCAGGTCGAGCGAGGCGATGCGCGCCTCGACGGGGTTCACCACGTAGTGCTTGATGGCATCGATGGCGGCTTCGTCCAGAGCGCCCGAGATCATATAGACCTTGGCGGAGCGCACGGCGGGGCGCTCGCCCTGGCTGATGAGCTGCACGCACTCGCTGGCGGAGTCGGCGCGCTGGTCAAACTGGCCAGGCAGGAATTCGACGGCAAAGACGGCGCCATCGCTTGCGGGGAGCTCGTCGTAGGTCACATCGACCTGGGGCTCGCTAAAGACGGTCGGCACGCAGGAGCGGAAAAGCTCCTCGTCGATGCCCTCGACGTCGTAGCGGTTGATGATCCTCAGGGCCTCGATGCCCTTGATGCCGAGAATTTCGGTCAGCTCGCCCTTGAGCTGCTGAGCCTCGACGTCGAACCCGGGTTTCTTCTCCACGTAGATACGAGAGACCATTGGTTCCTGCCTTCCTGATCGGTTGGGCGTACGGTACGGTATGCGGCAGCGGTCGGTTTACGGGGCAAGCCTCGCGGTCGCCTTGAGCCACATGTTTGTAAACCTCACTATGATACGACAGCTCGCGGCGCGTTGAGGACGGCGAGGGTGCTACAGTGAGGCGCAAACAAGAGAAAGGCATCACATGGCATTCGTTTCGCTCGCCATCATCGCACTCGTGGCCTTTGCGAGTCCTTTTATCGCCTCGGCGATTCCCGGAAAACCTGTTCCCGAGACGGTCTTTTTGCTCGTGCTCGGCGCGGTGCTGGGACCCCATATGCTCGGCGTCATCCATGTAGATGCTGAGGTCTCGCTTGTGTCCGAGCTGGGCCTGGCCTTTTTGTTCCTGCTTGCCGGCTTTGAGATCGACCCCAAGAGCATCACGGGCGTCGAGGGGCGCTACGGCTTGGCGACGTGGGCCGTCACGTTTGGTATCGCCTGGCTTGCCGTGCGCTTTACCCCGTGGTTCTCGGTCAGTCATTTCGACGGTATCGCCGTGACGCTTGCCCTCACTTCTACGGCGCTCGGCACGCTCGTGCCCATCATGCGCGAGCGCTCGCTCACCGGCACGCGTGTGGGCGACTCGATTCTCGCGTATGGCACTTGGGGCGAGCTCGGTCCCGTGCTCGCCATGTCGGTGCTGCTGTCTGCTCGCACTGGCATCCAAACGCTCGTAATCCTTGGCTTGTTTGCGGTGGTTTGCGTGTTACTGGCCGTGGTCCCGAGCCGCTCCAAGCGCGTCGGCAGCCGCTTCTTTGCGTTTGTCGAGGAGCGCGCCGATACCACGTCGCAGACCTTCGTGCGCCTGACGGTGCTCATCCTGGTCACGCTCGTGGCATTCTCCGCCGTCTTTGACCTCGACATCGTGTTGGGTTCTTTTGCCGCCGGCTTTGTCCTGCGCTATATCATCCCCGAGGGCAACCATACGCTCGAGACTAAGCTCGACGGCCTGGCCTACGGCTTTTTGATTCCGGTGTTCTTCACCGTGTCGGGCGCAAAGATCGACCTGACGGCCGTGGCGTCGCGCCCGGGCTTGCTCGCGGGCTTTATCGTGGCGTTGCTGATTATTCGCGCCGTGCCCATCCTCATCTCTATGGGCATTTGTCCTGCGACGCGCGATGTGTCGGCGTATGGCCGCATTACCGTGGCCCTGTACTGCACCACGGCTCTGCCGATCATCGTTGCCGTGACAAGCGTTGCCGTCAACGCGGGCGCGCTGTCGCAAGATATTGCGTCGGTCATGGTTGCCGCCGGTGCCATCACGGTGTTCTTGATGCCGCTGCTCGCGCAGCTCTTCTACCGCGTGGTCGACGCTGCACCGGTCGCCGCCGTGGCAGAGGTTGCCGAGCATCCATCCGATGCGCTCGACATCCTGCGCGCCCATCACGATTTGGCGAGCCTGCTCGCACGCGAGCACGAGCTGCTGACCTCGCATGGACATGGTCGCGTATTCGAGGGCCTGCCTACGCTCGATACGATTGCCGAGCGTCTTTCCGCCGAGGCGGCGAGCGGCCACATCGATGCCCGCATCGTGGACGCGGCGCATCTTCTTGCCGATAAGACCTATGGTGATGAGGTTGACCCGTCCGAGCTGACTCCGCGTGAGCGCCGCCGCCTGGAGCGCGCCAAGCTCGCCGTGCACGAATATCGCCGCCGCATGCTGGAGCTCTACGCGCGCGATGAAGTCCAGGACGACGACGGTAAGTAGTTGATACTCTCTCGGGGAAGCCGTGTCCCGCTTTGAAGGCTCGGAACGGGATGCGGTTTCCGCATCGGCCCCCATCGGGAAGCCACATCCCAGAATGGACACTCAGAGTGGGATGCAGTTTCCGCTTTGGACCCCTGCCGGAAAGCGCGTCCCAGTCTGAAGGTTCAAAATGGGATGTGGTTTCCGAAACAGGGGCCGTTGGGAAGCTGTGTCCTGGAATGGGCGCCCGGAGTGGGATACCGTTTCCGCAGGAGGCCCATTGCGGAAACGGTGTCCCAGAATCGACGTTCAAAACGGGGTGCAGTTTCCGCAAGGAGGTCCTGGGGAAACCGTGCCCCGTTCTGAGCTGAAATACCGGGACGCAGCTTCCCCTGCAAACAGAACAAGGCGCGCTGCCTGTAGTTGATGCAGGCAGCGCGCCTTTTTGGTCGAGCCATGTTGAGGCTAGGAGCTGAGGCTTGTGGCCCCTTAGGAGCGGGCGGCTCCGTCGACGGGGAGCACGGCGCCCGTGACATAGGATGACATGTCGCTCGCTAGGAAAACGAAGGCGTTGGCGATGTCCTCGGGCTCGCCCATGCGGCCGAGCGGAATAGTGGCGATGATGGGCTTGATGACCTCTTCGGGCAGGTTAGCGACCATGTCGGTCTTAGTCACGCCAGGGGCAACGGCGTTGACGCGGATGCCCATGGGGGCGAGCTCGCGCGAGAGCGACTGGACCATGCCGTTGACGGCAAACTTGGACGTGGGGTAACCGACGCCGGAAGGCTGGCCGTACTTGGCGACCATTGAGCTTGTGGTAGTGATGGTGCCGCCGTGGCCGGCCTCGGTCATGATCTTGGCAGCAGCCTGGTGGCCGTTAAAGACGGCGACGACGTTGAGGTCCATAACTTTGGCGAACTCCTCGGCTGTATAGTCCAAAAGGGGCGAGCGCTGGGAGATGCCGGCGTTGTTGACGACCGTATCGAGACCGCCCATGTCGGCTGCAGCCTGGGTAAAGGCCTCGGTCACGGCCTCGAGCGAGGTGAGGTCGCAGGAACGGCCCCAGACCTTGGCGTCGGGATAGACGGCTGTCAGCTTCTCAACGGCTGGATCGGGCGGGTCCCGGCGGGCGGAACAAAAAGACGGTGACGGCGGCACCCTCCTCGATAAAACGGCAGGCGATGGCATAGCCGATACCGCGCGTGCCTCCGGTGACGATTGCTTTCTTGCCCTCGAGCAACATGGTGCCTCCATTCTTCGGGGGTGGACGTACGCAGCACAGCGTAGCGGTAGCCGGAATCGGCCGCGTTTGCATATCGGTGAACGGTAGCCCGCGTTACCGATGAGCGGCTCGCGCAAATGTGCTCTGCCGTTGTGCTTAGGGCAGGAGACAAAAGGGCTCCCGTCCCACATCGGACGGGAGCCCTCAAAGCGCGTATTGCTAGGCGATTGATGAGTTAGTTCGCCATGACGCCTTCTGTCCAGGCCTCGACGTCCTCGATGCGCAGGACGTTGGCGACCTCGGCCACGCAGTCGACGCTGGCAAGCTCGGCGGCGGCAGCCTGGACGTCCTTCTCGAGCGCGCGGTGCGTTAGGAAGATGACCGAGCAGGCATCGCTGACGCCCGACTTGCCGTCCTCGACCTGGTTGATGAGCGAGATCGAGATGTTGTGCTTGGCAAAGAGATCGACCGTCTCGGACAGGGCACCCACGCGGTCGGCGACCTTCAGGCGTACATAGTACTTGGTCTGGAGCTCGTCCATGGGCTTAAAGGCGAGGTTGTGGCCATAGGGCTCAATCTCGGGCAGCGGAGCCACGCCGCGGCTGATCTGCTCGGAGAGCGACAGGATGTCGCCCACGACGGCGCTCGCGGTGGGGAAAGAGCCTGCGCCGGCACCGTAGAACATGGTCTCGCCCACGGCGTCACCCACCACGTAGACGGCGTTCATGGCGCCGTTGACCTTGGCGAGCATATGGTCTGCCGGGATGAGCGTGGGATGCACGCGGACGTCGACGCCGGCGTCGGTGTTGCGTGCGATGCCCAGCAGCTTGATGGTGTAGCCGAGCTCGCGGGCCTGGGCGATGTCCTCGGCGCCGATGGTACGGATACCCTGTTGGTAGACATCGTCGGTGGTCACGCGGGTGCCAAAGCCGATGGAAGCGAGGATTGCCGTCTTGCTGGCGGCGTCGAAGCCGTCGACGTCGGCGGACGGGTCGGCCTCGGCATAGCCCTTGGCCTGCGCGTCGGCAAGCACATCGGCGTAATCGGCGCCCTCGGCGTCCATGCGCGACAGGATATAGTTGGTGGTACCGTTGAGAATGCCGGCGATGGTCAGGATCTTGTTGCCCACCAGGTCGTGCTCGAGCGTGCTCACGATGGGGATGCCACCGCCACAGCTGGCCTCGCACTTAATCTGCACGCCGCACGCGCGCGCCTTCTCGGCGAGCGTCTCGACATAACGGCCCAGCAGGGCCTTGTTGGCAGAGACGACGTGCTTGCCGTGCTCAAAGGCAGTGGTGAAGATCTCGGTTGCGGGATGCTCGCCGCCGATCAGCTCGACGACGATATCGACGGCGGGGTCGGTGACGACATCGTGCCAGTCACTCGTAAAGGCCTCGCGCTCAATACCGGCTGCCTCGGCCTGCTCCCAAGCAAGCGCGCAGGCGCGGGTCAGCTTAAGGTCGATGCCGTAGGCTGCCAGGTACTCATCGTGGTGGCTCTTGATCAGGCGGGCCACGCCGCCGCCGACGGTTCCCAGACCGATGAGGCCGACGTTCACGGTGCGCAGGGGTTCGCTCATAGATAGCTCCTTCGTGCATCTTATGGATGGATTAACCGCTTAAAGGTTGAGTGCATTCTAGCGTGAACCGAGGGCGCGTGCTCGCCAGGCAACAGGAGTCGCACAAAACGGCACCCCCGAAACGCTGCGGAAACATTGGAAACATGCTCGCTACAAACGGAACTCCGTAACAAACTGTCAACGTTTGCGCCATAAGGCTTGCTTTACCGATCCCGCCATGGGCACCGGTGCCACGAAGTTCTTGGCCGAGAAGTACGCGGATGCCAAGATCGCCCTGTTCTATAACGCTGGCGACACGTACAGCTCAGGCGCCGCCGATATCTTCGCCGAGCAGGCCAAGGCGTCCAAGCTTGATATCGTTGATACCGAGACCTTTAAGGACGATTCTTCCACGAGCTTTACCAACCAGCTCACCAAGGCCGTGCGCAAGATCAAGATCGAGGGCCCGACGGGCGAGCTCACGTGGAATGACGAGGGCCAGGTCGAAAAGCCTGCTACGGCCTATGTGATTCAGGACGGCAAGTACATCGCCGCCTAAGTGCGCATAAAGCGCGACCGGTGAGGCTGTTTTATTCAGGGCAGGGACGCCTGTAACAGAATGGAAACATTACTTTTACATAATAAAGTGGCTAACTGCATAAAACAATAGAAATACGCAGAATTATGGATAAATCAACAAATCCAAAGAAAAGTTGAAATAATCGCCACTTTCCTTAACTAAAGCGTCTAGTATTTTGCGAACGCCGAACACGGCGAAGGATGGCCTGTCGGGTAACCGAAACCCGACGAGATTTGAGAGGAGAGCCGCATGTCGAGCCTCACCGGTAAGTCATTGAACCCTGTTATGAATCGCAGGAGCGTTATCGCGAGCGCAGCAGGTCTGGGGGCGATGTCCATTCTAGCTGGCTGCTCCTCCAACGGCGGCGACAGCGGTTCCGCGTCGGGCGACGCTTCGTTTAAGATCGGCACCATCGGCCCGCTGACCGGCGCCAACGCGTCCTACGGCAAGTCCGTTACACAGGCTGTCGAGCTTGGCTGCAAGGATTTCTCGACTAAGGAGCTGCCGCTTGCCAGCAAGGCCGAGGACGACCAGGCCGATGGCGAGAAGGCCGTCAACGCCTTCAACACCCTGCTCGACTGGGGCATGCAGGCCCTCGTCGGTCCGACCACCACGGGTGCGTCGGTCGCCGTTGCCGCAGAGTGCGGTAACGACCCCGAGACGTTCATGATCACCCCGTCCGCGTCTTCCGAGGACGTTACCAAGGGCAAGGATTGCGTCTTCCAGGTTTGCTTTACCGACCCCAACCAGGGTGTCAACGCTGCCAAGTTCCTGGCGCAGAAGTATGCGGACGAGAAGTTCGTGCTGTTCTATAACTCCGGCGACGCCTATTCTTCGGGCATCGCAGATTCCTTTAAGGCCCAGGCCGCTAAGTCCAAGCTCGAGATTGTCGACGAGGAGACCTTTAAGGACGACTCCGCCACGAGCTTTACCAACCAGCTGACCAAGGCCAAGCAGGCAGGCGCCACCATGATCTTTGCGCCGATCTACTACACGCCGGCGTCCGTCCTGCTCAAGAACGCCAAGGACATGGGCTACGACGTCAAGATGATGGGCTGCGACGGCATGGACGGCATCCTGGGCGTTGAGGGTTTCGACACCTCTCTTGCCGAGGGTCTGCTGCTCATGACCCCGTTCTCCGCCGACGACGAGAAGAACGCCGACTTCGTCAACGCTTACAAAGATAAGTACGGCGATACCCCCGACCAGTTTGCCGCTGACGCCTACGACGGCGTGCATGCGGTGGTCGAGGCCCTCAAGGAGGCCGGCCTGGGTGTCGACGCCGACCCCACCGAGGTTGCCGAGAAGCTTCCCGAGGCTATGCGCAACATTACTGTTGACGGTCTGACTGGCAAGCTCTCCTGGAACGACAAGGGCCAGGTCCAGAAGGACCCGACGGCGTACGTCATTACCGACGGCAAGTACGTACAGGCCTAATAGGCCGCCTTACATAGAGCGGTTTTGATCCCAAGCAGGGGAGGTTTTGGCCTTCCCTGCTTGCTTGGTATCTAGGGACGATGTAACGTCCCTGTTTCATACATCAACTGGAAACCTATTCGAAAGGGGGATGTGGAACATGACGGTCTTTATCCAATACCTGGTCAACGGCCTGTCCATGGGCAGCGTCTACGCCATCATCGCGTTGGGCTACACCATGGTCTACGGTATCGCCAAGATGCTCAACTTCGCTCACGGCGACGTCATCATGGTCGGTGCCTATGTCTCGTTCTGTGCCACGTCGTATCTCGGCCTCCCGGGCTGGGCATCTGTAGTTCTCTCTTGTGTGGTCTGCACGGTTCTCGGTGTTCTCATCGAGGGTCTGGCCTATAAGCCGCTGCGCCAAGCAGGCCCTCTGGCCGTTCTGATCACGGCCATCGGCGTGTCTTACTTCCTGCAGAACGCCGCGCAGCTTCTGTGGGGCGCCACGCCCAAGAACTTCACTTCGCTCGTCACCTTCCAGGTACCGGAGTTCTTGGCCAAGTTCAACGTAAGCGCCGTCTCGCTCGTCACCATCGTCGCCTGCCTGGTTATCATGGCCGGCCTGATGTTCTTTACAGGTAAGACCAAGATGGGCAAAGCCATGCGCGCCGTGTCCGAGGACAAAGCCGCCGCTCAGCTCATGGGCATCAACGTCAACCGCACTATTTCGATGACGTTTGCCATCGGCTCCGCCCTTGCCGCCATCGCCGGTGTGCTCCTGTGCTCCTACTCGCCGGTCCTGCAGCCCACCACGGGCGCCATGCCTGGCATCAAGGCCTTCGACGCTGCCGTTTTCGGCGGCATCGGCTCCATCCCCGGTGCCTTTGTCGGTGGCATTCTCATCGGCATCATCGAGGCGATGGCGCAGGCTTACATTTCCACGAGCCTTGCCAACTCCATCGTCTTTGGTGTTTTGATTATCGTCCTGCTCGTCAAGCCTGCCGGCCTCTTGGGCAAGTACGTCCCCGAGAAGGTGTAGGTGAGCGTTATGAAGTTTCTTAAAGACAAGCAGACGCGTCACGACTTTGTTACGTATGCCATGTGCATCGTGGCATTTGCCATCGTGTTCTTTATGCAGTCTAACCACATGATCCCGCGCATGATCGCCGGTCAGCTGGTTCCCATCACGGCCTATATCG
Source organism: uncultured Collinsella sp. (assembly GCA_902469055.1). Classification (GTDB taxonomy): domain Bacteria; phylum Actinomycetota; class Coriobacteriia; order Coriobacteriales; family Coriobacteriaceae; genus Collinsella. The sequence continues at coordinate 16,849 of CABRBC010000059.1, read as the reverse complement.
TCATGGCCATTTCCCTTAACCTCGTCGTCGGCATCGCGGGTGACTTGTCGCTGGGCCACGCGGGCTTTATGAGTGTCGGTGCCTATACGGGCATCGTTACCGCGGTCGCGCTGGAGAGCGCCGTCCCGTCCGATCCGATGCGCCTTATCATCAGCATCGTGGTCGGCGCCATCGCCGCTGCCATCCTGGGCTTCTTGATCGGCATCCCGGTCCTTCGCCTGAGCGGCGACTATCTGGCCATCGTGACGCTGGCCTTTGGCGAGATCATCAAAGAGATCGTCACCTGCCTCATTGTGGGCGTCGACTCCCGCGGCCTGCACGTGATCTTTAACATCACGGGCAACTCTACGATCGACGACCTGCACCTGCTCGAGGACGGCACCGCCATCATCAAGGGCGCCCAGGGCGCCTCGGGCGTGTCGACGTACTCGACCTTCCTCGCCGGTGCCATCCTGGTCATGGTCGCACTCGTGATCGTGCTCAACCTGGTTCGCAGCCGTACCGGCCGTGCCATCATGGCCGTGCGCGATAACAAGATTGCAGCCGAGTCCGTAGGCATCTCCGTCACCGAGTACCGCATGATCGCCTTCGTGGTTTCCGCTGCCCTCGCCGGTGCTGCCGGAGCCCTCTTCGGCGGTAACTTCTCGCAGCTCTCCGCCACCAAGTTCGACTTCAACACGTCGATCCTTATTCTGGTGTTCGTGGTCCTGGGCGGCCTGGGTAACATGCGCGGTTCCGTCATCGCGGCGGCGTTGCTCACGGTGCTTCCCGAGCTGCTCCGTCAGTTCTCGGACTACCGCATGCTCATCTACGCCATTGTGCTGATCCTGGTCATGATCTTTACCAACAACCCGCAGCTCAAGGCGTTCTTCGGTCGCGTCAAGGACCGCTTTGCTTCCAAGAAGGAGGTGGCAGCCGATGCCCAATAAATTTGAGTTCAACAAGGGCAAGATGGTCCCGTATCCTTCTGGCGCCATCGTTCCCGATCGAGACCTGGGCGAGCGCCCGGCACTCGAGTGCATCCACCTGGGCATTGAGTTCGGTGGCCTTAAGGCAGTCGACGACTTTAGCTTGACTATCGGCAAGACCGAGATCGCCGGTCTGATCGGCCCCAACGGTGCCGGCAAGACCACGGTCTTCAACCTGCTCACCAAGGTGTATCAGCCCACGCACGGTACCATCCTGCTCGACGGCGAGGACACCTCGGGCAAGTCGGTCTATCAGGTCAACCGTATGGGTATCGCTCGTACCTTCCAGAACATCCGCCTGTTCAACACCATGACGGTGGAGGATAACGTTAAGGTCGGCCTGCACAACCAGGAGCGCTACTCCGGCTTTGAGGGCGTGCTGCGCCTGCCGACGTATTGGAAGCACGAGAAGGCTGCTCACGAGCGCGCCATGGAGCTGCTGTCCATCTTTGATATGGAGCACCTGGCAAACGAGCAGGCCGGATCGCTGCCTTACGGCGCCCAGCGTCGTCTGGAGATCGTCCGCGCGCTTGCCACCAACCCCAAGCTGCTGCTGCTCGACGAGCCTGCCGCCGGCATGAACCCGTCCGAGACCGCGGAACTCATGGAGAACATCGTCAAGATTCGCGACACCTTTGGCATTGCCATCATGCTTATCGAGCACGACATGTCGCTCGTCATGAATATTTGCGAGGGTATCTGCGTGCTCAACTTTGGTAAGGTCATCGCCAAGGGCACGGCCGAGGAAATCCAGAACAACGACGCTGTTATCGAGGCGTATCTGGGCAAGCAGGATAAGGGGGAGAACTAAATGGCAGAGCCGATGCTTTCCGTCTACAACATCAACGTCTGGTACGGTGCCATCCACGCCATCAAGGACATCTCCTTTAACGTCAACGAGGGCGAGATCGTTGCTCTGATCGGTGCGAACGGTGCCGGCAAGTCCACGACGCTCAAGACCGTCTCGGGCCTGCTGCGCTCCAAGACCGGCTCCATCAAGTTTATGGGCGAGGACATTACCCATACGCCTGCCGACAAGCTGGTGGGCAAGGGCCTGGCACAGGTGCCCGAGGGCCGTCGCGCCTTTTTGCAGATGACGGTCGAGGAGAACCTGGAGATGGGCGCCTACACGCAGCCCAAGTCCACGGTTGCTCCGGGCCTTGAGCGCGTCTACGAGCAGTTCCCGCGCCTGAAGGAGCGCCGTCGTCAAGTGGCCGGCACCCTTTCGGGCGGCGAGCAGCAGATGCTCGTTATGGGCCGCGCCCTTATGAGCAACCCCAAGCTGCTCATGCTCGATGAGCCTTCCATGGGCCTGGCGCCGATTCTGATTGAGCAGATCTTCCAGATTGTCGAGGACCTGCACAAGGCCGGCACCACGGTGCTTCTGGTCGAGCAGAACGCGCAGATGGCGCTCTCGATCGCCACGCGCGGCTACGTGCTCGAGACCGGCAAGATCACCATGACCGGCACGGGCCAAGAGCTCCTGCATGACGACAACGTCCGCAAAGCCTATCTGGGCGGTTAATCCATTCAACAAAGGGGGCGCTGACCAACCCGGTCAGCGCCCCCTTTTAAGTTGCGGTGGAATAGGGACTAAATGGGAGTCTAAGAGGCCAAAACAGTCCCTATTCCACCGCAACTTCATGGGGATGTGTGACAATGCCCGTCGGAAAACATCTGCTGTCTTTGGGGGTCTATCTATGCTGTACGAGTTTTGTGCCGAGAACTTTGAGCGGGTGCCGGCGGCTATCGATGCCGGTGCAAGGCGCATCGAGCTGTGCGATAACCTTGCCGTCGGTGGTACCACGCCCTCGGCCGGCGTTATCAGCGCTACGACCAACTATGCCCACGAACACGATGCACGGGTGATGTGCATGATCCGTCCGCGTGGCGGCGACTTTCACTACAACCAGGATGAGCTGCGCATGATGGAGATGGACTTGGGCCTTGCCGTGAGTGCGGGCGTTGACGGCTTGGTCTTTGGCTGCTGCAAACCCTGCGCTGGCGGATGGGCGCTCGACGAACTTACGCTTGGCGCCCTCGTGATGGCTGCGGGCTGCGCGACCGAGGAATGTAAGCGTGATCCCATCGACATCACCTTCCACATGTCATTTGACCAGCTCTCGCCCGAGGCTCAGCTCGATGCGATTGATACACTTGCCGACTGCGGCGTTACGCGCATCCTCACGCATGGCGGCGCTGCCGGTACGTCGATCGAGGATAATTTCGATTACCTGGCTCGTTTAATCGAGTATGCGGGCGATCGTTTGACCATCCTTCCCGGCGGCGGCATCACTACGGCAAATCGCGACGCGGTCGCGGCGGCGCTAGGCGTCTCCGAGCTCCATGGCACCAAGATCGTGCCGCTGGAGGTATAACCCGTGGCGCTGGTATTTGACGTTCAGCAGGCGAGCGGTAAGCCCGACGATAATCGTCGCCCTGGCACCGCGTGCCCTTTTTGCGATACAGAAGGGCTCACCGACATCATTCGCCGTGATGGCGATTGCATTTGGCTCGAGAATAAGTTCAAGACCCTGCGCGCCACCCGTCAAACCGTGCTGATCGAGTCGGCCGATCACGATGCCGACCTGGTGACCTACGAGCCGGATGAACTCCACCATGTGATGCGGTTTGCCCTGGGTTGTTGGCAGCAGATGATCGATTCACAGCAGTATCGAAGCGTGCTCATGTACAAGAACAAGGGTCCGCTCTCGGGCGGTAGTCTCGTGCATCCGCACATGCAGATTGTGGGTTTGGAGCAGGAAGACGGCTACACTTCGCTGACTTCTGCCAATTTCGAAGGCATCAATGTCTGGCAACAGGGGAGGATCTCGGTCAATATCTCAACCGAACCGATCATGGGGTTCTTTGAGATCAACGTTTCAGCCCCGCAGGGAATCGCCGCCAGCGATGACACGAGAGACCAAGCCGAGGCGAATCTCTTCGCCGATGCAATCCAGGTAGCTCTGCGCTATATCTTGCACGAGCACCATGGCGGTCGTGCAGAGTCGTACAACCTGTTCTTCTATCACATGAGCGACCGGACCATTGCCAAAGCGCTGCCGCGTTGGGTGGTTTCGCCCTACTTTGTCGGCTATCGTTTGGCCCAGGTCAATGCTGAGACCACGCTCGATGTCGATGCGGAGCGACTCCGCGCACATCTGGAGGCGCTCACATCGTAAAGTGAGCGCCCGCACACTGCGGACGGTTTAGCGCGCCATTGCATCGCGGCCGGCCTCGACGCGCTTGCGCTGGGCGGCGCGCTCCTCGCCGGTCAGACGCTCAAAGAAGTGCCCGATAAGCGAGGCGAGCACCTGCTGAAACAACGTTCCACACATGACGGGAAACACAACTTCGCCCGGAAAGTATTGCGTGGCGATGACGGCGCCCGAAGAGATATTGCGCATGCCGCAGGTAAAGCACATGGTGGTCGTTTCGCTATATGGCAGATGCAGCGCGCGGGCGACCAGAATGCCCACGACAAAACCGCTGATGGCGAACACCAGAATAAAGAGGGCGACTTCCAGGCGTACCATGTTCATGTGCAGCACGTACTCGCTTATGGCGGTGGAGTTGGACGCGATGACGCCCATCATCATGAACTTGCAGGCGGGCGAAAGCGCGGGGGAGAGTTTCTCATGACCCCAGCCGCGCGTGAGTTCGTTAATGACGATACCGAGCACGGCGGGTATGGCGATCATAAAGGCCATATTCTGCATCATGCTCGGCACGTCGATCGAGACGGTGGCGCCCAGCAGGAGCTTGAGCGTAAGAGGAATCGTCACAGGTGAGATGACCGAGGACGTCAGGATGATGGTGAGCGCGAGCGGGCCGTTGCCGCCGAACATGCTGATCCACATAAAGGCAGTGACTGCCACGGGTACGCTGTACTCGAGCACGATGCCGCAGACAAGGTTGGGGTTGGAACCAAAGAAGAGTGACCCTATGGCATACGCCGCGATGGGAATAAGCACTGCCGAGACCAGCAGCGCCAGAATCAGGTGTAGCGGACGGTGGAACACCTCGGCTACCTGGTGAAAGGTGTTGCTGAGCGCGCCCTGAAACGTCATAAAGGCGAAGAGGGCGGGAACAATGGGCTTGAGCACGCCGATCTGCTGGGGAAAGAGCACGCCGAGCGCCACACAAATCGGAACGATGATCTGCATATGCCCCGCGAGGAACTTTCCCAGTCCAGCCCATTGCTTCATATGTCCCGTGACTCCCTTTATCCGCGAACTCGTTTGTATGGATATGCTAGACGCTCGTATGCGTCCGTGCGGTTGAAACGCTCGATTATTTCGAGGCCATTACCGCCATCGTTTGCCGAAACCGCGGCGCACCGCGGCGTTTTGCGTCCGCGCTGCACGGTATAATAAATCCGTTCAACAGATCTGCCTGCCGAAGCGGGCATACACAGAGGACTCATCGCTATGAACCGTGAGAGGTATCGCGGCGACCTGCCCCTATCGGGGGTGGGCGCCTATGTCATCGCTTAAGACGACGCATCGCTGGGCGGTCGCTCAGCAAAACCCCGGGCTCGAAAAGGAGCTTTCGGCTGGTCTGGGCATTCCCGGACTGGTGGCGCGCATTATGGTCGCGCACGGCATCGGCTCCATCAAAGAGGGCCAATTGTTTTTGACGCCTTCGCTCGATCGCGACTGGGCCGACCCACTCATTATCCCGGGCATGTCGGTCGTTGCCGACCGCGTCGAGCGTGCTATTCGCAACCACGAGCACATTGCAGTCTTTGGCGATTTTGACGTTGACGGCATTACGTCGACCTGCCTGTTGACCGAGGCGCTGCGCACGTTTGGCGCCGATGTCACGCCGTTTATTCCGCATCGCTTTGATGAGGGCTACGGTCTTTCGCGCGCGGCACTCGACCGCGTTAACGAGCTCGCTCGCCCCCAGCTGATCGTGACCGTCGATAACGGCATTGCCGCCAAGGAAGAGGTTTCCTATCTGGAGAGCCTGGGGATCGATTTGGTGGTCACGGACCATCACGAGCCCTCCGACCAGGTGCCGCAGGGTGTGCCCCTGACCGACCCCAAGCTCGAAGACGAGGGCCCCTCGCGCGAGCTTGCCGGTGCTGGTGTGGCGCTCAAGCTGGTGCAAGTCCTGGGTGAGCGCCTGGGCAAGCCGTCGTATTGGCGTTCGCTAATCGAGGTCGCGGCGCTGGGCACCGTGTCCGACATGATGCCGCTCACGCCCGAGAACCGCGCGCTGGTTGCCGAGGGCATCCAGCAGATGCGCGTAACCGCTCGCCCCGGCTATATCGCGCTTGCCGCGCTCGCCAAGGCGGACCTTTCGAGCATTACGGCGGATGGCCTGTCATTCTCGCTCATTCCCCGCTTAAACGCTGCCGGTCGCATGGCCGATCCCAAGCTGGCGCTCGACCTGCTGCTTGCCCGCAATCCCATCGAAGCAAGCGCGCTGGCGGCTGAGCTCGAGGAAATCAACCGCCAGCGCCGTGAGATCGAGGCGGAGCTCACGCGCGATGCCATGGCAAAGGTCGAGGAGACCTATGACGGCGGACGCGCGATCGTCGTGGGCGGTGAAGGCTGGCACGAGGGTGTCAAGGGCATCGTGGCAAGCCGTCTGACCAACCGCTATCACGTGCCGGCGCTGCTGTTCTCGATCGAGGACGGTATCGCGCGCGGCTCTGGTCGCTCGGTGGGCAAAGTTAACCTGTTTGACGCCGTCGAGCGCTGTTCCGACCTGCTGATTCGTCGCGGCGGACATGCCGGTGCGGTGGGAGTGACCATCGAGGCATCCAAGCTCGATGAATTCCGTCGTCGCCTTTCCGCCGTGCTATCGGAGATTCCCGCCGAGGACTTTGAAGACATCGACGAGGTTGCCGCCACGGTCGACCTTTCCGAGCTGAATATCGAGACTATAGAGCAGATTTCCCGTCTTGAGCCGTTTGGCCAGGGCAACAAGGTGCCGCTGCTGGCCGCCGAGGGCGTGACGATGTGCGATCGCGCCGTGGTGGGCAAAACCGGCGAGCACATGCGCTTTGTGGCGACCGATGGCGCCGCGAGCGTGCCGGCCATTATGTTCCGCGTGCCGCAAATCGATAAGCTCATCAACTGCGATAGCGCTGTCGACTTGGTGTTCGAGGCCGTTGCCGAGCATTGGCAGGGGCGTGTGAAGCCCAAGCTCATGATCAAGGATGTTCTGGTTCGCGATACCACGCTGCCCAGCGTCGACGATCCGGCATGCGAGCTTCGTCGTGGCGTGCAGCCGGCGGATTCCGGCCTGCGCCTGGAGTCGCGTAAACGCGAGACGCTCGCCCAGCTTTCTTATACCGAGCTGACGCGCTCGCTTATCCATAGCTTTATCGGCTCGAACCAGCCGCACCGCGCGCAGGTCGAGGCGCTCGATGCCCTGGCCGATCACCAGAGTGTTCTGGCCGTTATGGGAACGGGGCGCGGCAAGTCGCTCATCTTCCATGTGCATGCCGCGCGCGAGGCGGTCCTTCGCGGGCGTGCGAGCATCTTTGTCTATCCGCTGCGTGCGCTCGTTGCCGACCAGGCCTATCACCTCTCGTCGACGATGGCAGCGCTTGGCATTGGCGTTGGCGTGCTGACCGGCGAGACCGTGGAGGCCGCACGCGATGACGTGTTCGCCGGCCTAGCTTCGGGCCGCACCGGTATCGTGCTCACGACGCCCGAGTTCCTGTCTATCCACCGTGACCGTTTCGCGCGTTCGGGCCGCATCGGCTTTGTCGTTATCGATGAGGCGCACCACGCCGGCCTTGCCAAGGGCGGCGACCGTAGCGCCTATCTTGACATGCCCGATATCCTCAAAGCCCTGGGCGACCCGGTCGTTATGGCTGCGACGGCCACCGCGACGGCTCCGGTCGTGGCCGAGCTTGCCCGCATGTTGCCAATCACTCGCACGGTGGTCGACGAGACGATGCGCGAGAACCTGCAGCTCGAGGACGACCGCGACCTTGCGAGCCGCGAGAACCGTTTGGTGTCGATCGTGGCGACGGGGGAGAAGACCGTCATTTACGTCAATTCGCGTGACCAGTCCGTGGCGCTCGCCAAGACACTACGCAAACGCGTTCCCGACTGTGCGACCCGTATCGCGTTCTATAACGCTGGCCTTACGCGCACCGACCGCCATCGCGTAGAGGAGGCGTTTCGAGACGGCAGCCTCAGCTGCATCGTCTCGACATCCGCCTTTGGCGAGGGCGTCAACCTTCCCGATATTCGCCATGTCGTGCTCTATCACATGCCGTTTGGCGGCATTGAGTTTAACCAGATGAGCGGCCGCGCCGGTCGCGATGGCCAACCCGCCGTGATCCATCTACTCTATTCGTCGCGTGACGCCCGTATTAACGAGCGCCTACTCGACTGCTATGCGCCCGAGCGCGACGAGCTCGTCACGCTCTATCGCGCGCTGCAGACCATGTGGCGCTCCAACCGCGGCAAGACCGGGGACGATTCCTTTAGCGCGAGCGATATCGACATCGCGCAGATGTGCCTTGCCATCGATGCTCGCACGCCGGTCGACGAGCGTTCGGTGGAAAGCGGCCTGGGAATCTTCGAAGAGCTTGGTTTCTGTCGCGTTTCGGGGTTTGACGACACTCGTCGCATCGCGATGGCCGAAAACCCCGGCCGCGTGCAATTGAGCAGGTCAATTCGCTATTTGGAGGGCTTGCGCTCGCGCATGGAGTTTTCGGCTTTCCGGAGCTGGGCGCTCGATTCGTGCGCTTCTGATATGCTAGCCAAAGTTAACCGCCCGATCGTACCGCGGGCCTAGGGGAAGGGGACCTCGATGGATGCCGCAGCCCGTACCGCCCATGATTCCACCCTCCAGCCGTTTTCGGAGATGGAGCACTATAAGCATGCCGATGAGCTGCCGCCCGAGATTATGGCGGACAGCTACGACAAGCTGGAGCGCCTGTGCCTCAAATATATGAATGAGGACGACTTTTCTAAGGTTGAGCAGGCCTACTGCTTTGCCGCCGAGAAGCACTGCAACCAAAAGCGCCGCTCGGGCGAGATGTACATTAACCATCCCGTCGAGGTTGCCATCATTTTGGCCGATCTCAAGATGGACTGCGATGTGGTGTGTGCCGCGCTGCTGCACGATACCGTCGAGGATACCGAGACCTCGCTCGCCGATGTTTCCGGCCTGTTTGGCGATACGGTGGCCGAGCTCGTCGATGGCGTGACCAAGCTCACCAACATCGAAGTCGACAGCATGGACGAGAAGCAGGCGCTCACGCTGCGCAAGATGTTCCTCGCCATGTCCAAGGACATCCGCGTCATCATCGTTAAACTTGCCGATCGTCTGCACAACATGCGAACGCTGGCAGCCCTGCGCGAGGATCGTCGCCTGTTTAAGGCTCGCGAGACCATGGACGTGTACGCGCCTTTGGCCGACCGCCTGGGCATGAGCTCTATTAAGTGGGAGCTCGAGGACCTGTCCTTCTTCTACCTGGAGCCCGATGCCTACCAGCGCATCGCGCGTATGGTAGCTGAGTCGCGCGAGGTCCGCGAACGCTACCTTGCCGAGACCATCAAGACGCTTACCGATGAGCTCAACCGCATTGGTCTGGAGGACTTCCAGATCAACGGCCGCTCCAAGCACTATTGGTCCATCTACCAAAAGATGAAGCGCAAGGGCAAGGAGTTCTCCGAGATCTACGACCTGGTGGCGCTGCGCGTAATTACCCATTCGGTGCGCGATTGCTACTCCACGCTCGGTGCGGTGCATACGCTGTGGCACCCCATGCCTGGTCGCTTTAAAGACTATATCGCCATGCCCAAGGTCAATAACTACCAGTCGCTCCACACGACGGTCATCGGCCCTACGGCTCGTCCGCTCGAGATTCAGATTCGAACCTACGAGATGCATGAGCAGGCCGAGTACGGCATTGCCGCCCACTGGCTATATAAGAAGTCGGGCGGATCGTCTGCTTCCAAGACCAATGACGCTCAACGTTTGGACGACCAGATCAACTGGCTCAAGCATTCGCTCGATTGGGCGGCTTCCGACGAGATTACCGATGCCAAGGAATACCTGCACTCGCTGAAGGTCGATCTGTTCGATCAGGAGATCTTTGTCTTCACGCCCAAAGGCGAGGTCATGGCGCTTCGTGCCGGCTCCACGCCGCTCGACTTTGCCTATGCCGTTCACACCGAGGTGGGAAACCACTGCGTCGGCGCCAAAATCAACGGTGCGGTGGCTCCGCTCACGCACGAGATCAAGACGGGCGACCGCGTTGAAATCCTGACTAACAAGAGTTCCAAGCCGTCGCGCGATTGGCTCAAGATCGTTAAGACACCTTCCGCCAAGTCAAAGATCCGCCGCTATTTTGCCGCTGCGACCAAGGACGACGACGCTGCCGCCGGTCGCGATATGCTGGCCAAGGACCTGCGTAAGCGTGGCTATGGCATTTCTACGCCGCGTTCAACGCGTGCACTCAACGCCGTGGCGGAGCAGTTTAACTTCAAGCAGCTCGAGGACCTGTTTGCCGCCGTCGGCGCCGGCAAGGTTGCCCCGCGCGCTGTGGGCAATAAGGTCGAGCAAATCTTGGACCCCAAGCCCGAGGAACAGCTCACCAAGGCCGAGGCTATCGCCGAGGTCGTGAAGCAGCCCGCTCGCGGCTCCAACCGCAAGCCGCAAAAGCGCGGCAAGAGCGCCAGTAACGGCATTATCGTCAAGGGCGAGAGCAACAGCGGCCTGCTGGTCCGTCTGGCTCATTGCTGCAACCCCGTGACGGGCGACGACATCGTCGGCTTCATCACGCGCGGTCGTGGCGTTTCGGTGCATCGCGCCAACTGCCCTAACGTCAAGGGTCTTATGGAACATCCCGAGCGCATGATCGATGTGGAGTGGGACGGCGCTGCCGACACCCTCTTCCAAGTCGAGATCGTGGTCGAGTGCCTGGATCGCATGGGCCTGCTCAAGGACGTCACCATTGCCATTGGCGATGCGGGTGGCAATATCCTTTCCGCTGCCACCTCGACCAACCGCGAGGGTATTGCGACCCTGCGCTTTATGGTCGAGATCTCGGACGCGAGCGGTCTTGATCCGCTGCTGGCTTCCATCAGCAGTGTTGACTCGGTCTATGACGCGCGCCGTCTTATGCCCGGCGAAGGCGGAGCTCAGCTCAAGCGCCGTGTGTAGGTGCGAGAGCCTCTCAGCATCATAGATATTGGTTACGTTCGAGGCATCGTTTGGTGCCTCGAACGTATTTTAGAAGGAGAGTATGCGCATGGGCGATATGACTTTGGACCTGACACCCCGAGGCTCGGCTTCGATTGAGGCGCTCGTCAACGGCCCCATTCAGACCAACAGTTACGTCGTGATTTCGAATGACGAGTGCTTAATCGTCGATCCGGCGTGGGAGGGCGAGCGTCTTGTGGAGCATATCCGCACCGCGCATCCCGAGGTGCGCGTACTCGGCTCTGTCTGCACGCACGGTCATGCCGACCATGTTGGCGGGGTCGCCGGGGTTCGAGCTGTCGTTGGCGACAGCGCACTATATGAGTTGTGCGCTAAGGACGTGACGGTGCCTCGCGCAAATATCGAGGAGCAGCGCGCCATGTGGGGTATTGAGACGCCCGATCCGGGCGAGCCGACGCGGCTGCTTGCCGAGGGCGATACGATTGAATTGGGCGATATCTGCCTGCAGGTGATCGAGACGCCGGGGCATACGCCGGGCGGCATCGTCCTGTTCGCCGCGACCGAGCAGGGGAACATCGCCTTTGTGGGCGACACGCTTTTCCCGGGCAGCCACGGTCGTACCGATCTTTCCGGCGGTGACGAGGCGGCGATTATGCGCTCGCTCTCCAAACTTGCCAAGACGCTTCCGCCCGATACCGTTTGCTTGACGGGCCATGGCGATTCGACCACGATGGCGCGCGAACTTATGCAGAATCCGTTTATGCAGATGTAGGCTCGAAGCCGTCTTTCGAACCACGAAGACCGCTCAATCGTCAAGCTATTTTCCCCAGTGGGTCGATTCTGTGGGGCAAACGGTCAAAAATTGTCCAATCGGATGGTATTCGTGAACAAACGAACGTTTATGCTCGGGTATGTCGTGGTAAAATCTCAGGCGTTATCGGAGCAACCTTACAGGAGGTTTCTTTTATGCTCGTCAACGCAGCAGACATGCTCAAGAAGGCCGAGGCCGGCAAGTACGCTCTCGGTGCCTTCAACACCAACAACCTCGAGTGGACCCTGGCTATTCTCCAGGCCGCCGAGGAGGCCAAGTCTCCGCTGATCCTTCAGTGCACCGCTGGTGCCGCTAAGTGGATGGGCGGTTTCAAGGTCTGCGCCGACATGGTCAAGGCTGCCGTCGAGGCCACGGGCGTTACCGTCCCCGTCGCCCTTCACCTCGATCACGGTTCTTACGAGGACTGCTTCAAGTGCATCGAGGCCGGCTTCACGTCCATCATGTATGACGGCTCTCACGAGGAGACCTTCCAGCTTAACCTCGACCGCACCAAGGAGCTCGTTGAGCTTGCCCACTCCAAGGGCATGTCCATCGAGGCCGAGGTCGGCGGCATCGGCGGCACCGAGGACGGCGTGACCTCCAACGGCGAGCTCGCTGACCCCGCTGAGTGCAAGCAGATTGCTGACCTGGGCGTCGACTTCCTCGCCTGCGGTATCGGCAACATCCACGGCGTGTATCCCGCCGACTGGGCTGGCCTTTCCTTCGAGCGTCTGGGCGAGATCAAGGCTCAGACCGGCGACCTGCCCCTCGTTCTGCACGGTGGTACCGGCATCCCCGAGGATCAGATCAAGAAGGCCATCTCCCTGGGTATCTCCAAGATCAACGTCAACACCGATCTGCAGCTCGTCTTCGCCAAGGGCGTTCGCGAGTATATCGAGGCTGGCAAGGATCAGCAGGGCAAGGGCTTTGACCCCCGCAAGCTCCTCAAGCCTGGTCGCGACAACATCGTTGCCCGCACCAAGGAGCTCATGGAGGAGTTTGGCTCCGTCAACAAGGCGTAAGTAGCGGTTTAACTTTCCCGTCGGAGGCCCCGTTCACCCTACGCTTTTCCCTTGCGCTCACCTGGCTTTGCCAGAAGTCGCGCAATGGGAAAAGCTTCGGGTGAACGGGGCCTCCTTCGTTAACTCGCCACAGGGTTACTGGGCTGAATTCATTTTTTATAGGTACCGTTTATCGGTGTTGAGGGTTCCTTTATTGGGGCTTTCTTTTTATCTCGCTACAATGGACTTCAAGAGTTCTAATGACTTGGAGTTTGGTATGGCTGTTATTAATGTGCTGCCTTCGGATGGGAAGGTTATTGACGAGGGTCCTGTTGGTTGCTCTGTTGATGTTTGCAATGATGACTTCCGTTTTCTAGATGTTGGCTTGCCACCCGAGATTCTGCGTTTAAAGGACGCGGGGTATCTTTCGCAGGCTATTGAGGCTTGCGACCGCCTACTTGCCCAAGATCCCGATCCCTCGCTTGCTGCCTGCGTTCGTGCCGAGCGGTATCGCATGCTTGAGACGCCGCTTCATTTTTCGGTGTCGCGCGATCGAGCTATTGCGATGATTCGCGAGGAGTGGCCTGAGTTTACCGAGGAGCAGTTTGACGATCTGATTGACCGTAAGCGTATTGACTGGCGCTTTATCGATGGCGAGCTGTTCGTTCTCGACAACCTCCTCGATTCGCTTCGCGTATATCCCAAAGAGGTCCCCGGCATGCGTCCCGATTCTACGGACGGAATAGCACTGCGCGACGAGATGCTCAAGGAGATGGAGTCACAAAACGGATTGGCTCGCGTCATTACGCTTAAAGCGTCCGTGTCTGTCCCCGGCGCTCTGGAGGGGGAGACCGTTTGCGCTTGGCTTCCCGTCGCGGCTGCCTGCCGTCAGCAGTCTCGGGTCGAGATTCTCGACATGACGCCGGAGGGTGCTGTTGCTCCCGCGAACGCTTCGGCGCGTACCGCCTCGTGGTCTTCTTCGAGTGAGCGCTCATTCTCGGTGACTTATCGTTATCACATCGATGCTGCTTATTGTGATGTCTACGGTGGCACACTTCCGGTTCATCCGCGTATGGACGCGCCGCTGCCCGAGGATATTTCCGAGGACCGTCCGCACATTGCATTCACGCCGTATCTGCAGCAGCTGACGGCCGGTGTTGTTGACGGACTCGAGGATCCGCTCGATCGCGCTCGTGCTATCTATGATTATCTGACGCAGCATATCGACTATCGCTATCAGCCGCCGTACTTGCTTTTGGGATCTATTGCCGATGACTGCGCGCATTCGCTCCGCGGCGATTGCGGCGTTATGGCGCTCACGTTTATCACCATGTGCCGTATCGCGGGCGTGCCTGCCCGTTGGCAGAGCGGCCTGTACGTTGCGCCCGATTCGGTGGGGTCGCACGACTGGGCAGAGTTCTATACGCCGCAGACCGGTTGGCTCAACGCCGACGTGTCATTTGGATCTTCTGCTCACAGGATGGGGGAGGAGTGGCGCCGCCGTCACTACTTTGGCAATCTCGACCCATGGCGTATGGTGGCCAACAATCGATTCCAGGCAGAGTTTGAGCCTGCTTTCGGCGGCATGCGCGAGGACCCTTACGATAACCAGATGGGTGAGGCTTCGGTCGACGGTCGCGGATGCCGTCAGCGCGAGATGCTACGCACGGTCGAACTCATCGAAATGCTCGAAGTTCCATTTTCGGACTAATCAACAGAAAGCTGTGATAAACTAACTCACGCATTGCGTGCCCGAGTGGCGGAATTGGCAGACGCAGTGGACTCAAAATCCACCGTTGGCAACAACGTGCGAGTTCGAGTCTCGCCTCGGGCACCATACACGCAAGTGAGCGTTCAAGGGGGTCAAGGCCCCCTTTTTCGTGCCGAACTCGCGTGAGCGCGCGGAGCGTTAAGCAAACAGGCCTGTGGCCTGTTTGTAGCGGAGCGTGGCGAGGGCGCCATGCGCCCGAAGCCCGGGGCTTCGCGAAGCGAAGTCCCTTCGAGTCTCGCCTCGGGCACCATACATGCACCTGCGCTTCAAGGGGGTTGCGGCCCCCTTTTTCGTGTACGTAATGTGATAACGCGCTGTACGTGTTATTATTCGCAAGGCGTTGTTTCCGCAATGCCCTAAAGAGGAACCCGAGGGTTCCCACCTTTTGGCGCCAATGAGCAGCTGACTGGTCATACAACTTAGATTACCTTCCTCAAATCGAGGAAGTCTATGTGTACGACCTGGTTGCTGAGAAGCGCCGGGTTATTTTTTTATGAATGGAGGTAGGGAAAATAGCTAAGTCTGATGACACCCGCATCAACGACGAGATCACTGCATCTTCGTGCCGTTTGATTGGCGTCGATGGCTCTCAGCTCGGCCTGTTCGCCATCCGCGATGCCCAGCGCGTCGCCGACGATCAGGGTCTCGACCTGGTCGAGATCGCTCCCAACGCGGAGCCGCCGGTCTGCAAGGTCATGGACTACGGTAAGTTCAAGTACCAGCAGGCCATGAAGGCCAAGGCTGCTCGTAAGAACCAGTCCAAGGTCGAGGTCAAGGAAATGAAGTTCCGACCCAAGATCGACGTTGGCGACTACGAGACCAAGAAGGGCCACGTTCTGCGTTTCCTCAAGAAGGGCGCACGCGTTAAGATCACCATCATGTTCCGCGGCCGTGAGATGGCTCACCCGGAGCAGGGCCTTAACGTTCTCGAGCGCCTCGCCGAGGATCTCAAGCCTTACGCTACGGTCGAGTCCAAGCCTAAGATGGAAGGCCGTAACATGCTTATGCTGCTCGCCCCGATTAAGGGCGCCTTCGATGAGGATAAAGCGGCAAGCGATACCAAGTAACTAGTGTTCTGTAACCGATTAAGGAGTATTTCATGCCTAAGATGAAGTCCCACAGCGGCACCAAGAAGCGTTTCCGCAAGACTGGTACCGGCAAGCTTATGCGCGCCAAGGCTTTCAAGAGCCACATCCTGAGCAAGAAGTCCACCAAGCGTAAGCGTGGCTTCCGTCAGGAGACCGAGATCGCCGCTGCCGACCGCAAGGTCATCAAGTCGCGTCTCGCCTAAGTTCGCGTTCCCGTTTTTCGTTTTACCGTCTAGGAGTTGATAGAACATGGCACGTATTAAGCGCGCTGTTGCCGCCAAGAAGAAGCGCCGTACCGTTATGCACCGTGCGAAGGGTTACTACGGTGCCGCTTCGCGTACTTACAAGCATGCTAAAGAGCAGGTCCAGCACTCCCTGCAGTATCAGTATCGTGATCGCCGCAACAAGAAGCGCGAGATCCGTTCTCTCTGGATCACCCGTATCAACGCTGCTGCTCGCCTGAACGACATCTCTTACTCTCAGTTCATGCACGGTCTGAAGGTTGCCGGCATCGAGCTCGACCGCAAGGTCCTGGCTCAGATGGCTTACGAGGATATCGAGTCCTTCAACGAGCTGGCTACCATCGCCAAGAAGGCTCTCGAGGCCTAATAGATTCTCTTGTATCGCTAGGGGAGTGTCGCGTTGTGCGCGGCGCTCCCTCTTTTTATCTGAGGCGCGGTTTACATTGCTAAAAGCGCGGGTAGATAAACACTTACAGGTGACCGATCTCTATATATTCCTGAACCAAAGGGTCATCATCTGATACGTGCGGAAGATCCGCACCAGTCTTTCTATTACCTATAGAAAGCAATATGTTGTGTAGGACTTGTGAAGAGTGGAATTGACGTCCCACAGGGCTTCGCGGTCTGGCAATATATCTCCTTGCCGCGCGGCCCGGTGGAACCGGATGAGCCGCGAGGGCGTGCACCTTGAGAACCGGATACTGCGAGGATGGACACACCAGATGTGTCGCATCCGGGCAGACATCGAACCATTTGAAATGGTCTAACTTGGATTTGTTTTTCGCAAGGCCGCCGAGAGGCGGCCCCGAGAAATTCCTTTTC
>CABRBC010000058.1:0-22666 GCA_902469055.1 uncultured Collinsella sp. | reverse complement strand
TCGAGGCCGGACTTCCGCTCGATTGGGACAGGCAAGCCTTCGAGGCCGAGCGCAAAATGGATTCTAAAAAACACCTTGCCAAATAGGAGCGTCAGGACGCAAAGAGGCTCCGCAGCGCGAAGCGCGATGCGGAGCCTCTTTACATGTCCGAGGACGTTCTGGGGAGAGACCCCGTCACGCCCTGCGGATTCCCGGTGGGAGTTCTAGACCTTGTCGGCCTTAGTACATACCGCCGCCCTGCTGACCAGCGGTGGCAGCAGCGATAGCGTCCTCAAGCTGAGTGTTCTTGGGCACATCGGAGACGGTGGCCTCGGTGATGAGAATCAGGCTGGCGACAGAAGCAGCGTTCTGCAGGGTGACGCGGCTGACCTTGACGGGGTCGAGGACGCCCATCTCAATCATGTCGCCCCACTCGCCGTTGGCAGAGTTGAGACCCTGGCCGGCGGGCAGCTCGGCAACCTTGTCGACCACGACAGCGCCCTCAAAGCCAGCGTTCTTGGCGATGGTAGCGACCGGAGCGGTCAGAGCCTTCTTGACGATATCGACGCCAATCTTCTCCTCGGGGTCGTCGATCTCAACAGCGTCGAGCGCAGGAGCAGCGTCCATGAAGGCGACGCCGCCGCCAGCGACAATGCCCTCCTCGACAGCAGCGCGGGTAGCCTGCAGGGCGTCCTCGACGCGGTGCTTGATCTCCTTGAGCTCGGACTCGGTAGCAGCGCCGACCTTGATGACGGCAACGCCACCGGAGAGCTTGGCCAGGCGCTCCTGGAGCTTCTCGCGGTCGAAGTCAGAGGTGGTGTTCTCCATCTCGCCCTTGATCTGAGCGATGCGGGCGTCGATGGCCTCCTTGGAGCCAGCGCCGCCGACGACGACGGTGTTGTCCTTGGAGATGGTGACGGACTTAGCGGTACCGAGCATATCGGCGGTGATGTCAGCGACCTTCACGCCCAGCTCGTCCAGAGCGGCCTGGCCACCGGTGAGGACGGCGATGTCCTCGAGGATGCGCTTGCGGCGATCGCCGTAACCCGGAGCCTTGACGGCGCAGACGTTGAGAGCGCCACGGATCTTGTTGAGGACCAGGGTCGGCAGAGCCTCGCCGTCGATGTCCTCAGCGATGATGAGCAGGCCACGGCCGGCGCGCTGGACAGCCTCGAGAACAGGCATGATGTCCTGGACGCTGGAGATCTTCTGGTCGGTAATGAGGATGTACGGATCCTTCATCACGGCCTCCATGCGGTCGTTATCCGTGACGAAGTAAGCGGAGACATAGCCCTTGTCGAACTGCATGCCCTCGACGGTGTCGATGGTAATGTCGAACGTCTGGGAATCCTCGACGGTGATGACGCCGTCCTTGCCCACGACCTCCATGGCCTCGGCGATCTTCTCGCCGACCTCGGGGTCACCAGCGGAAATGGTGCCGACGGAAGCAATCTGCTCCTTGGTCTCGACCGGCTTGGCCTGCTTCTTCATCTCGGCGACGGCGGCGTTTACAGCCTTGTCGATGCCGCGACGAATGGCCAGCGGGTTGGCGCCAGCGGCGACGTTGCGCAGGCCGTCGTTGACGATGGCCTGAGCGAGCAGAGTTGCGGTGGTGGTGCCGTCACCCACGGTGTCGTTGGTCTTGGTGGCAACCTCCTTCACCAGCTGAGCGCCCATGTTCTCGATGTTGTCCTCGAGCTCGATCTCCTTGGCGACGGAAACGCCGTCGTTGGTGATGGTCGGGGCACCGAACGTGCGCTGCAGCGCAACGTAGCGACCCTTGGGGCCCATGGTGACGGTAACGGCGTCGGCCAGAGTGTTGACGCCCTTGGCAAGCTTAGCGCGGGCATCGGTGTTGAACGTAATGTTCTTTGCCATGGTAGGTAATCCTCCAAAAGAAATGTGACTCGCGTCGCCGCTTCCGAGTCCTATGCGGCGGACGCGTTCAAAGACGAATCAGAGATTCTGACGAGACTAGGCCTCGACGACAGCGTAGATGTCGTCGGCGCGCATCAGCAGATACTTCTCGCCGTCGACCTTGACCTCGTTGCCGCCGAACTTACCGTAGATGACAACGTCACCGACCTTGACGTCCATGGGGATGCGCTCACCCTTGTCGTTGACCTTGCCGGCGCCCACGGCAACGATGGTGCCGCGCTGCGGCTTCTCCTGAGCGTTGCTGGCGATATACAGACCAGAAGCGGTCTTCTGCTCGGCCTCGTCGGGCTTGACCAGAACACGATCTGCAAGCGGCTTCAAAGACGACATGCTTGTCTCCTCCTTTTTGGGCCGCGCGGTTATACCACGCGAATTAACCCTTTTTGTTTGCGTACGCGTTGAATGGTACCCACGAATGGCGGGTTATACAACACGGAGTCAAAAAATCTTATTTTTTGGCACTTAGATTTTCTGAATGCCGGGGGATAACTTAGCGGTGGCTCCCGTGTGGCTCCGGAGGGGCGGGGCATAAGGTTTCCTGCTCGGGCAGTCCTGCTCGCACGAAGGCCACATTAAGCGGCTTTCGGCTCGTGCGGAACTCGCGATAAACCTTATGCCCCGCCCCTCCGGAGCCACACGGGAGGCAGGTTAACTAATTCGAGCCCGGCATTCAGAAAAGTCAGTGCAGCAAAATGGCGATGCGGATAGCGACATGGGCATGGTTTTCGTTGCGTGCACGGGTCCCCTGGGGAGCACCGTGCATTTTTGGGAGTATTCAGCAAGCCAGGACGGCTGCATACACGCCGGACACACCATATTGGTCCCAAGGACGCCTTCGACCGGCGATTTGAGTCGGCAGGCAAACCCCGCCAGGACAAAAAGGCATGCTTCGCGCCGTACCGGAGCCCAAAATGACGTCAATCTCCGCAACGTTACTCAGCCGCAGCGGCACCGGCAGAGCTCGCGGTGCTGAATACTCCGTTTTTTGCACGGCACGGGCGGGGGTACATCAGGATCAGGAAGGACATCCCAGCCTTTTTATGCAATCTGTAATGGGAAGTATGCAAAACACCAAGAGATAGCATTGCTGGTGTCCAAATTGAGCGCGCAGGGCAGCGGCACGTCCGCCCTGCGCCCAAATCCAGCAGAGCGGGGACGCTCCTAACAAATCCTCACCGGCAAACAAACGCGGCTCGAGCGCTATCCCAAAAAGGCTGCCCGAGCCGCGCTTAACGGTACGGCATGAATACTTAGCGCTCGTAAATCAAGTTACCTGCCAGGTAGGTGGCCTGAACCTTGGTGGCCTGGAGCTCTTGGGGGTCGATGGTGAGGGGGTTTTGATCCAGGACTACCAGGTCGGCATACTTGCCGGGCTCCAAGCTGCCGAGGTTTTGCTCGTCGCCCGCTGCATAAGCGCTACCCAGGGTGTAGTTGCGCAGGGCCGTTGCCGCATCGATGCGCTCGCTCGGCAGCCAGCCGCCCTCGGGCCAGTGGCTTTTGGGGTCCTGGCGCGTGATAGCCGTGTAGAGCACGTTCATGCTGGTAACAGCTGTGATAGGGCTGTCGGTACCGAAGGCTTGGCGAATGCCGCGCTGCTTATAGGTCGCAAACGGCCACATGATGCGGCTGCGCTCCAGGCCCAGATCGCGCTCGGGGCCGCCTGGGTCGAGTGTAATGTGACAGGGCTGGCTCGAGGCAACGACGTTAAGCTTGCGTAGACGATCGATGTCCTCGGGCAAGAGGTTCTCCAGGTGCTCGAGCGTGTTATGGCCGTGCTGGGGCAGGCCGTACAGGTCGGCCGCTTCCTCGAAGATATCCAGCGCGGCATGAATCGCACCGTCACCAATAACGTGGATGCGTACGGTATGACCGCGCTCCGCGGCCGCCAGAACCAGTTTGCGCATGCGCTCAGCCGGGACCGTCAGACGGCCCTGGTCGCCCGGGAAGCGCGGATTGGTATAGGGCTCGGTGAGATATGCCGTGTGTTCGCTCGACACGCCGTCGAAGAACTGCTTAAAACCTGGCGCCGAAAGCAGCGCGTTGTTCGCGTAACGTACCTGGAGCTCTTCTAGACGCGACTGGTCATCCAGCAGCGTGGGGAACAGATGGGCACGAATGCCCAGCTTGCCGGTCGTCTGCAGCTTGTCGTAGACATCGTCGCGGATAAAATCACAGCCCGGCATGGGCATGAGCGACATATCGCAGATCGAGGTGATGCCCTGCTCGGCCATGCGCCTCATTTGATCGGCGTAAGCGCTTGCGATGCGATCTTCGCCCAGCCACTCAAGACAGCGCGGCAACAGCTGCATGGCAGCCGCTTCGTGAGCAATGCCCGTGAGCTCGCCGTTTGCGTCCTTGTCGTAGCTGCCGCCCGCCGGCGGCTCGCTGTCGCGCGTGACGCCGAGCGCCTCGAGTGCGCGGCTGTTGAGCCACAGCGTGTGGCCGTCGCCCGAGTACATAACGCAGGGACGATCGGGGAATGCCGCATCGAGCGACGCCTTGGTAGGATGCTCGGGCGGGTCCCAACGGTAGTCGCGCCAGCCCTGCGTCACGACCCAAGCGTCGTCGGGCAGGTCCTGGGAAAACTCGAGCGCGTGCTGTACCAGCGCCGCCTCGGACGTGCCCATATCCATGAGCATGTACGGCGAGGAACCGACCGAGGTATGGAAGAAGTGCAGATGAGCGTCATGGAAACCGGGGCAGACAAACTGCTCGCCGTAATCGACCACCGGCGTGGCGGCAGGTGCGGCGGCAATCACGTCATCGGGCGCGCCGACAGCGACGATGCGATCGCCCGCGATGGCGATCGCCAACTCGCGGGCGGTATCGATGCCGTCTTGGGCGGTAAAAACGTTCTTGGAGCGGATAATCCGATCGATATGCTGCATGGGCATCCCCATCTCTGGCAGGAAATTCAACACTCCCGAGTGTACTCCCCCGCCCTTGCAACAAAACCCCAAGCGGCAAACGGCAACTTTACCAGCCCTAGCGGCAGGTGGCATACTGGAGAGAGCCTGTACGATTTTGCGATCGAGCCAACAAGGAGCAAATCGACCATGACGAAGACCAAGGCACAGCAGATTATGGCGGCAACCGAGGTTCGCGCGGCAGACGACGTCACCGCGGCCATCCAGGATATCGCCGCCGAGTTTGAACCCTACATCATCAAGCAGCGCCGGCACTTCCATAAGCACCCGGAGCTGAGCCTTGCCGAGGAGCGCACGACTTCCGACATCGCCAACCAGCTCGACGCCATGAATATCCCCTACGAGCGTCCGCTCAAGACGGGCCTGGTGGCGACGCTTCGCGGTACCGCGCCGGATGCCTACCGCGAGGACGGCACGCCGCGCCGCCGTATCCTGCTGCGCGCCGATATCGACGCCCTGCCTGTCACCGAGCAGACCGGCGAGGAGTTCGCCAGCGTCAACGAGGGCTGCATGCACGCCTGCGGTCACGACTGCCATATCGCCATGATGCTCGGCACGCTGCAGATTCTGCGCCACATGACCGATGACATCCACGGCGAGATTCGCATCGTTTTCCAGCCCAGCGAGGAAAACGGCCAGGGCGCCAAACTCATGATCGGCACGGGTGTGCTCGACGGCGTCGACGGCGCCTACGCTGCGCACATCTGGAGCGAGGTCGACGCCGGCACCGTAAGCTGCGAGCCCGGCCCACGCATGGCAAACACCGACTGGTTCCGCATCGACGTCCGCGGCACCTCGTGCCATGGCGCCATGCCCCAGCGCGGCCACGACGCCGTTATGGTTGCGGCAGAGATCGTCAACGCCCTGCAGACCATCGTCTCGCGCGAGATTAGCCCCTACGAACCTGCCGTCATCACCGTCGGCGAGCTGCATGGCGGCACCGCGCGCAACGTTATCGCCGGCACGGCGTACCTCGCCGGCACGGTGCGCACCTATGGCGACAAGACGCATGAGGAGATGCCCGAGCTTATGCGCCGCATCGTGGAGCACACCGCGGCTGCTCTGGGCGCCGAGGCCGAACTCACCGACTACACCATCGCCAACTACAAGGTCGAAAACGATGCCGCCTCGAGCGAGCGCTGCCGCCAAGCTGTGCTCAAGTGCCTAGGTCCCGCGGGCGAGGGCCATTACCGCGGCACGCTTTCGGGCGAGGACTTCTCGGAGTATCTGCGCCGCGTACCGGGCGTGCTCGCCTTTGTTGGCACGCGCAACCCCCAGATCGGCGCCACCTATGCCCAGCACTCCTGCTTCTATAAGATCGACGAGAGCGTGCTCGCCAAGGGCTCCATGGTAGCCGCTCAGTATGCCATCGACTTTTTGGCCGAGCCCACGCAAGAAGAGCTCGACGGCCCCACGATCGCCGCGGTTGCCGAGACCAATCCCGACCTGGCAGCCAAGCTGCGCTCTGCCAAGGCAACTGCCGCCGAGGCCCGCGACGCCGTGCACGACGCCCGCACCGCCCGCCATGCCGCAATCAAGGGCATTCACGATGCCCGTGCCGCCGCTCGCCACGATGAGAAGCACGGCGAGTAGCCGTCACGCCCACCTATAACAACCTGGCTATAGCAAAGCGGGGGCGAACGTTATCTCAACGTTCGCCCCCGCTTATGTGTCGACCGCTTTTCTAGCGCGTCCTCCGTCACGACAAGTAAGAGCGAAGGATGGCGAGCCAGCGTGGGGTTTCGAGGTGAATGATATCGGTGGGGACTCCGGCGGGCGCATGGCCGCCAAAGAGCAGGCCCGCGTCTGCCGGGTTGATAAGGCGCACGATCCATACGGCAACGACCAGCACGCACAGAACAACAACCGCAATGTCGATGCCGCGCTTTAGCTTGCTCGACGTCACCTCCTCGCGCACGAACGCGAGCACAAACGCAATCGGCACCACCCAAAACAGCGGATGGTAGGCAAAGGCCGCCGCAAAATCGAGGCGCAGTGCTGCCAGCCAGGCCCTCGTCATGCCACATCCCGGACAGGGAATGCCCGTCATCAGGCGAAACACGCAGCCAATATCGAGCAGGTAGAGTGCGAACCAGGCGACAAAGAGCACACCGATGCAAGAAAGGGCGCGGCGAATGAGTTCCGCCGCGCCCTTATGTCCCTGGGAGCTGTTCACGCCGCTCTTATCGTTAGGCACGAGCGCCAAGACGGACGTTGTAAGCCGTTGCCATGGCATTGGTATTCTTGATGATGATGTTCATGGCAAAGATGGGGCCAAGGCCGCACAGCAGCGCGCCGACGATCTGCCACATAAGAACGGTGGTACCGTTCTCCTGGAACATCAGGCCATAGCGAGGAGCATTAGCCTGCAGGCGGTTACCGATCTTGTAGTACCAGTAGAGTGGGTAGAAGCCGCAGGTCACGAACGACAGCAGGATAAATGCTGCCAGACCCGACGTGGAATCGCCGTCGTCCTGGCACATGACATTGATGTCGCGAGCGAGGCAATAGAGGAAGTAATATGAATAGATGCCGCAGGTCACGATGGAAAGCAGGAGCCAGCCGATCACGCCACGGTCGGTTTTAATCGGAGTATAGCCCATCGGGGCAGGTGCAGGCTGCTGAGCATACTGCTGCTGACCGGTGTACTGCTGCTGCCCGGCGTACTGCTGCTGAGGCTGAGGCTGAACTGCCTGAACCGGAGTGGGCTGAATCTGCGTGGGCTGCGGAGCAGGCTGGGGCTGAGGTGCAGGCTGCGGCGCGGGCTGCGGAGCAGGAGCAGCGGAAGCGGCACCGACGGCAGAACCGCAGACAGGGCAGAATTTGGCATCATCCGAAATGGGAGAACCACAAGTGGGACAGAACATAAGCCTCTCCTTTTCCTAAGGCGTTGCACGCCTTCAAACCTTACACGTCTATGTTCTCAACAATAGCCGCGACGTTGTTGCGCAACATTGGCCAATTTCCGAGAAATTTTACTGCAACCGTTTTCCCAGGCATTTTCTTGCTTTCGCAGTAGAAAAAGGCACCCCGGGCTCAGTTGCCCAGGGCGCCTCGACCGACTATTCGGTTTGATTGTTTTCGGCAGCAGGATTATCGCCCGGCTCATCCGCCGGCGTGGCAAGGGCATCCCAATCGGGCTCCGCAGGCGTCGCCTCGGGCGCCGGGGCAGGTGCCGGGGCAGGTGCGGGCGCGGGTGCCGGAGCAGGGGCAGGTGCTGGCGCGGGCGCGGGTGCCGGAGCAGGGGCAGGTGCGGGTGCCGGTGCAGGGGCTGCACCAGTGGCGGCCGTGGGATTGAATCCCGCAGGAGCAGGCTTCTTCTCACCCGGAAGCACAAACGTCAGAACATCGTCGGCATCCTCATCGGCCCACTCGCTGGCATAGCGCGCGGCCCAGTAGCCAACGGCGCGATACTTGAGCATCTTGCCAAACACAGTCAGGAACACCGTGACAAAGGCAACGATCATCAAGAACAGGATGAGCGTAATGCCGCCGCCCTCGATGATTGCCTCAAGACCCGTGGGGCGATAGTAATAGCTATACATACCAAACGTAGCAATGGCGCCAAAGATGGCGGTGAAGATCCACGTGATGATGTGCGACACGATGCCCGTCAAAAACTCGGGAAGAATCGAGGCGCAGAATAGCTTGCCCAGGTTGGCCTTATAAGACTTCCAGACCTTCTCGAGCGAAAACGCGCTTTCCACGCGCCCCGCGACGGCAAAGTGCATCACGGCGGCATCACCAAACATCTTAAAGAAGATGCCCAGTACCACCGACACGATCATGGCAAAGACAAGCAGCCCCATCGAACCGATGAGGGCACCCTCAAGACCGCTCCAACCATTGAAATAATATGAACCGACGGCACCGATCACGACGCTCTCGATAGCCGAGAACACCACGCCAATCACCGGAATAATGGCCACGAACTCGAGCACACCGGTAATGACAGACGAGAAAATGCCCAGCCCAAAGGAGGTCGAGCGCAGCAGCGGACGCTCCATGCCGTTATCGTCCTTGAGCGACAGGTCGCGACCCCACTCGATAGCAAAGCCAGCGCCGCACACGCTTGCCACGTAAGCGAGCAAAAAGCCAATGGCCGCCGCGATGCCACCGATAACGGGGATAAACAGCACCAGCACCGAGACAACACAGATCAGCGCCGGCAAAAAGGCGATTTGGCATACGCGAACCAAGGCGCCGGGAACCTTAAGCATGTCGTTGAAGGCCTGAGCCATGCAACCCTTGGGCGCGTTCATAGCCGGCTGGGGCGCAACGAACGGCTGCGGCTGCGGCTGGGCAAACGGCTGACCCTGCGGCTGAGGTTGAGCTTGCGGAGCGGGACCGGCGGCCTTGACCTCGGTATTAGGGGCACCGCACACGCCGCAGAACTTGTCGTTATCGCCCATGGGGGCGCCACACTGCGAACAGAACATCGAAATCATCCCTTCGTATCTAGAGCGAATCACCTGGATCGCAAACGATGTCTTTGGCATCATTATCGCCCAATGTGGGGACAAATACCCCAAGATGACCGATTTGCAACGCAGCCGGTTAATTCAATGATTCGAAGCGCGCATCAGGGCTAGTTCGTGCCGCGGAAGCCCTTGCCCACGATCTCGGAGCTGTCAACGATCGTGATAAACGCATCCGGATCGATATCGCGGGTATAGCGGCGCAGTTGCACTGCCTCGCGACGGCTCAGCACGCTCATGATCACCGTCACGCACTTGCCCGAGAAGGCACCGTAGCCGCGGCTGATGGTCGCTGTGCGGTTGAGATGCTTGACGATAAACTCCTCGACCTTAAGGGGTTCGGAGCAAATGACCGTGCAGACCTTACGAAGATGGATGCTCTCGATGGCCTTGTCGACCACAAGCGTCTTGGCAAACAGGCCGAGCACGCAATACAGACCGACACGCGGGCCATACAAAAAGGCCGCGATGGCCACGATGCCGATATCGACCAACAGCAGTGCGCGACCAATCTCGAGCGTGGTGCGGCGTTTGAGGATCATAGCGAGAATGTCCGTGCCACCCGTCGAGGCGCCGATGTCAAAGACAATAGCGCTGCCGAGCGCCGGCAAGATGACGGCAAAGCACAGGTCGAGCCACATATCACCCGTCAGAGAGACATCGGTCGGAATAAAGAGCTCAAACAGCGAAACATAGGCGGACAACGCAAACGAGGCGAAGACGCTCCACAGGATTGCCTTGCGCTCCAAAAAGATAAAGCCCAAAACGACGAGAACCGCGTTGATAATCCACATAAAGACGCCGACGGGCAGGGCCGGGAACAGCGTGGACAGAATGACCGACACGCCCGAGGTGCCGCCAAAAGCAAAGTGATTAGGGGTTTTAAACGCAACGATGGCAAAGGCCGTAAGAATCAGGCCCAGATTGAGCTCGGCAAAAAAGCGCGGGAAGCCCGGCTCCTGGCTGCGCTTTTGGCCGGCACGCTCGCCGCGCTCGATATCGGTGCGATCAACCACGCGCTCCATCGGCACTACGGGAGGACGATGCATCTCCTCGGCAGCACGCGATGCCGCCTCTGCCGCGGCGGCCTCAATCGCCCATGCCTTGCTTTCTGTTTCGTGCTCGTCGGCCATTACGGCAACCCCTCGTTAACAATTTGGAAACAATGCGCCCATTAGGGTAACGCGGAACGCGACGATTGCAACCCCTAGTTAGACGAGCGGTATGGCTACATCGGGAGCGTACAGAAACGGCCGGCCACGCTTTTGCTTGCGCGGTCGGCCGTTTAACGTTTTCGCAGATAAAATCTGCCAAAACAAACCTGTCCCTTTTTGGAAGGTTATTCGTGCTGGCTGGTGCGGTGCTCGTACTCCTCGGGGGTGATGACGTCCTCGATACGCAGGTTGACACCCGCCACCTCAAGGCCGGTCATCGCGGCAAGGCGCTCGGTGACACGTGCCTTGACATCGTCGAAGATCGCGGGCGCATAGGCGCCGTACTCGATGATGACGGAGATGTTGACGACCACGCGATTGTCATCGGTGACCTCGACCGTCACGCCCTTGGTCAGATTCTCGGCACCAAACTGCTCCTGCACAAAATGCATGAGGTTACCCTTCATGCCCAGAACGTGTGGAACCTCGCGAGTGGCCATAGCAACGATCTTTTCGATCACACCGTTGGAATAGGTCAGCGAGTCCTCGGACTCGTCTGTTTCCTCATCATCCTCGTCCGCATCATCGGCGGACTCGGCCTCGACGAGCGCCTCATCCTCGAGCGTTACGTCCTCGGCCTCGGCGGTGACGGTCTCGTCTGCCTCGAGCTCGGTATCGGCCACATCGACCTTCGTATTAAAAGCCATGGTTCCTCCTTATGCCTGCCGCGGATGCGACAGTCGAATACATATTAGCGGCCGCTAAACAGACGGCCGAAGAAGTTGACGATCCCGTTCTCGCCGTCGCGAATTTGGCCGATCACGGCGCCGATCAGCACGAAGAATGCAATGACGAGCGTGTCCCACAGGCCCAACGTGAGCACCAACACGGCGAGGATAAAGCCAGCGACGGCGCCAAGCGTGGTGTTGGGATGACGCACAGCATAGCTCCAGATGGCAGCGCCCGTACCCTTGATGAGACCCATAGCCTCGTCAAAATCCGCGGCTGCCGCGTCTTGTAACTCGGTTGCCTCTGCTTTGGAATCAACAGGTTCGTTCGCCGGCGTGGCGCTCTGGTCAATCGTCAGGCGCGGCGTACGAGCGGTCTTGTCTTGATTGGTATCACTCACCGGAAACCTCCACGGTCTGGACGGTAGTCTTGGACGGCAAAAAACGAACGCGTGCGGTCGTGCCCGGCGTGCCAAGCATGGTGTCGCAAGCTTCCTCGATGCGCCGCTGCATCGCAGTAGCCAGAGATGCCACGTCCTTATCGTCAAGCGCGATAGCCTCGACCTTAAATCGGACGTGCGAATCGTCGGAGCCTTGGACGCGGGCCTCGACATGCTCGACCATCACGCGATCGTCGCGCTCTGCCGCAGTGCGAGCGCACGAAGAAAGCGCCGCGAGCGTGACCTCGATATTGCGCTCCCCCGCCGGATGCACGCAGGACGGCTCGCGACGAGCAAACATCAGGCGGAAGAAGCTTACCAGCACGCCAATCGCCACAACTCCGCCGCATGCCGTCACGACAATGCGCGGCATGGGGTCGCGCATCAGCAGCATAAAGCGATACGTATACGGCCCCCAAAACTGGCAGACAAGCGTACCCAGCGCCACGATGGTGGCGGCAAGATACACGATCGCTAGGGCTCGTTTGAGTACGCGCACGCGGCGCTCCCTTCAAATCTCGGCTCTCGAAATGCAAAACGGTTCGCATCATTATAAAAGAGCCGGGTCCGGTGCTCTACGCACGCGGATCCGGCTCATCTATTCCACGAGGCTTGCATGCTCGCTTCATTATGCCCAGATATGCACGGCTTAACCCGTGCGGGCGCTACTCCTCCTCGAGGGCAGCGATGACCTCGTCGGTCATGTCCATGGTGCTGTAGACGTCCTGGACGTCGTCGAGCTCCTCAAGACGGTCGATGAGGCGCTGAACCTTCTTGGCGTCGGCGCCGGAGACCTCGGTCGGGGTGGTCGGGACCATGGTAGTCTCGGAACCCTTGACCTGGACGCCCTGCTCCTCGAGCGCCTTGGAGACAGCCATAACCTCGTTGGCAGTAGTCCAGACGATCCACTCCTCGCCGGCGTCCTCGTAGTCCTCGCCACCGGCCTCGGCGATGGCCATCATGAACTCATCCTCGTCGCCGGCAGCACCGTTGGCGATCATGGTCTCCTTCTTGGCGTTCTCGTCCAGGATCTCCTTGGCGACGACGATCTGGCCCTTACGCTCAAACTGGAAGGCGACGGAGCCGGAGGTGCCCAGGTTGCCACCAGCGTGGGAGAAGGCGGAACGGACATCAGCGGCGGTACGGTTGCGGTTGTCGGTCAGGCAGTCGACGTAGACGGCGACACCGGCGGGACCGTAGCCCTCGTACACGATGTTCTCGTAGACGGCGGCGTCAGCACCCGAACCAAAAGCCTTGTCGATAGCGGACTTGATCTTGTCCTTGGGCATGGACTGAGCCTTGGCCTTGGCAACGGCAGCGGCGAGGCTGGCGTTGTTCTCGGGCAGCGGGTCGCCGCCAAGACGGGCAGCAACGGTGATGTTGCGGCTCAGCTTGGAGAAGAGGGCGGAACGCTTGGCGTCCTGCGCGCCCTTACGATGCTTGGTTGTGGCCCACTTAGAGTGTCCGGACATACGTGTCTCCTATCGGTTTCGACCTAAAGCCCAGCGCAGATGCTCGGGCAATATAAACAAACGTCGTTATGATATACCTACTGGCCTGCGAGATAAACCCCAAAATGAAGGCGTCGTGATGATGCAGCCCCTTAGTGCAAAGTAACCTGTCCCCTTTGCACCAAATTAGGACCAGAGGAGGTCGCTGCGGGTGATGGAGGCGCCAATGGCAAAGGGCATGCAGGCGATGACCGGATACAGGTAGCGCATGTAGGTCGAGCCGTTGCAGGGACCGATCAGGCACACGGCGAGCACGCCCAGCAGCGGCACCCAAATGGCCAGCCCGCGCCACGAATGACGACGTAGCAGATAGACCACCACGGCGATCATGATCCACACATAGGTGGCCGAGCTCATGGTGAGCGAGATAAACGGGATGCGCTGCACCGCCACGCGATACAGGTTGATCAGGTGGTCGCACCAGCGTACAACCTTGCTATCGACCGGATGGAAGTCGAAGTACTTGAGGTTATCGGGCTTTGCCATGATCTCGGCACTACGCGCCGTGCTGTAGACCCAGGCATCGCGCGCGCTCGGATAAAAATAACCATAGTAGTTATTGATAAGCGCCGAAATATAGCACTCGGGATCCTTCTTAAACATCTGAGCCCATACCTCAAAATAGGCATCGATGTCCTCCTGCGAGGCATACTCGTTAAAGCAGTTCTTGACGGCATCGGACTTGTCGGGGTTGTAGCGGCGGCCCAGGTTCTCGTACTTGAGTACGCGATCGATCACGGCACGCTCTTCGTCGGTCACCAAGCCGTCGCAAGGAGCCTCCACAATGGTGCCGTCCTCCTTAACCGTGGGGTTGACGCCCGAGTTGAGGCCGTCGTGCTTTTGGACGAAACGAGCCGTCTGCTGGAACGGAATCGAGAGGATTTCGCGCTTGGAACCAGGCGTGATATCGTGCGCCGGCATAAAGACCTTGGTGAAGTACATATTAGAGGCAAGGCAGAGCGCGAGCACCGCGAGGACACCGACCCAGCGGAAGCGCGGGATGGCGCCCGAAGGCGCAGCACCAGTCTGCTTGGCTGCACGACGAGCCACATGCGCGTCCCATGCGCTAAACGCCGCCGCGATTACGCATGCCGCCAGGGGAAACACCAGGCCGCCGTTGCGAAGAAACGTGGAACCCATGGCGCCCAGAGCGAGCAGCAGCCAGTCGTGGCGCGCAAAGAGCACGGGGGCTTTCTCGCCCGCTCGCTCAACATTGGCATCGCGACGGGGCAGGCCACATGCCACGAGCTTGACGGTCTGTACCAGCAGCACCAAGAACGCGTCGGCAAAAAGCACGTCTTTGGTGAGCAACGCCGCGTAGTTAGAGAACATCGGCATAAACGCAAAGAACAGCAGGATCGCACCGCGAACCGGCAGGCTCACGCCCAGTTTGCGCAGCGACGAAATGGAATAGGCCATGCAGGCGGCCGTGATGACGAACTGAGCACAGGTGTAGATGGCAAGACCCGCGTTAGCGCTGTTGAACAGCGAAAGCCCCAGCTGAACGCACGAGCCGATAATGGCCGTGTGCACTACGGGATGATGCCCGTTGAGCAGCACGTTGGGGTTGAGTAGGCGCAGGTAGTCGCTCGTGCCGTTGGGATAGTTGAACCACTGGCGAATCTGCGCACCCGTATCTCCCATAAAAAGACCGGGCAGCGAAGCGATGAGCGTGGGCGCCCAGGCGACCATAAGCACCAGGAAGGGCCCGGCAAAGGGATGGACCGAGAGCACGGCGTGAGTCACACGCCATACGCGGCCAAAGTGCGCTTCGGAAAACGGAATGCGCCGAGAGCTCAGCCAATCTAGACACTCAAAGGCAAGGTAGAAGGCAACGATCGCCAGGAGCATCCAGCCCGCGCCGCCAATCCAGGCGCAGATGATGCGGGCTTTATCGCCAAGGACAATCTCGGCCGAGTCGGTGAGATCGTAGCTGCGGCCGAACACCATGCAGATGGCAAAGAACAGCGACGGCAGAATGACCGATGGACGCCAGGTGTCGCCACGGCCAAAGAACACGTAGCGAAACGGCAAGGTGAGCAGGCAGACAAGTGCAAGTAGCATGACCGCGTCGGTATGGCCGGCAAACGAGAGGAGCACCTCGTAGCACACGTACAGCATGCCCGAGGCTTTGGGGTCAATCGCCAAGACTGCGTTGCTCGACACCGGGGCAGGATCGATGGAAAACGCCGTGGTCGCCAACAGCGCGAGCAAAAATGCGATGAGCGTCTGCTTGGCGGGGTAGCGCTTAAACCAGACGATGCGGGCAGCGTCGCGCGCAGCCGTTGTGGAGAGGTCGGAATCCTTCACAGTCCGAAAGCCTTTCTAGAAACCTGCCAAAAAGGGACAGGTTTATTTTGGCAGGTTTTATCTGGGGAAACGTTACGGTTCTGTCATCGTCGCCCAGCGAACCACCACAAAGGTTCCTGTCCCCTTTGTGGTGGTTTTGGTGGTTAGGCGTCCAGGTAGACGCGCTGGGGCTGGTTGCGGCGACGAGCAAAGATGATGAGCGCCAGGCCCGCGATTACGAGCGGCAGGCTCAGCAACTGGCCCATGGTGATAACGCCACCCAGTAGATAGCCCAGCTGCGCATCGGGCACGCGCACAAACTCAATGAGGAAGCGGACGATGCCGTAACCCATCACAAACACGCCCATAAACGTGCCTTGGGGCAGTAGCGGCTTTTTGCGGCTGAGCACCTGCAGAATGCAAAAGAGCACGATGCCCTCAAGAAATGCCTCGTAGAGCTGGGAGGGGTGACGCGGCATATCGCCCGCGGTGCCACCGAAGACCACGCCCCAGGGCAGATCGGTCGGCTTGCCCCACAGCTCACCGTTGACAAAGTTGGCACAACGGCCCAGGCACAAGGCCAGCGGCGCGCCTATGACGGCAAGGTCTGCCAAAGTCCATGCGTCGAGCTTGTACATGCGGCACACGAGCACGCCGCCGATAACGCCGCCCACCAAACCGCCATGGAAGCTCATGCCGCCCTCGTTGGTGGCAAAGATCTCGAGCGGATGCGCCCAGTAGTAGCCGTCGCCGTAAAAGATGACGTAGAACAGGCGGGCGCCAATGATAAGGCCAAAGACCACGCCGACCACGACACTCGTCAGGTCGTCGACCGTAATGTCAAAACCCCAGCGACGCTGCGTGCGGTACATGACGACCGCCGTGAGCAGGGCGCCGACCACGTAGGCCAGGCCGTACCAGTAGATGGTGATGGGGCCCGCCGAGATGGCGACGGGATCAAGCATATGGTAGAGGTCGTTGAGCATATCGACCCTCCTACTCCCTACATACAAATGCGGCCGCGGGCCTTGCGCTCGCAGCCGCATATTTGGGCGTAACGTCTATGCGGAGTATGCCGTCCGCAGCTTGCGCATCTTAGAACGGCGCGTACTCGTCGTACAGGTCCTCGGCCTCGCCGGAAGCATTGACCTGCTCAACGCGGGTAACGCCGGGCACATGCTCCTTCAGGATACGCTCAATGCCCATGGACAGGGTCAGCGAGCTCATGGGGCAGCCGGCGCAAGCGCCCTGCAGCTCCAGCTTGACGACGCCCTCGTCGTCGACGCCCACATACTCCATATCGCCGCCGTCGGCCTGCAGGTTGGGGCGAATCTCTTCAAGAACCTTCTTAAGCAGCTCTTCGTTAACAGCCACAGGGGCTCCTTTCTCACAATTACGCGGGCGCGCCCGCGGACAGAAGCTATGTTACTACAGCCATGTACCCGCTCACGAGCCATCCATGCGCGCGGACACGACTTTCACGAGCAGTCAATTTGGGACGGGGCTCTTTTAGCTGCTTTTGCCGGCGCCCGGTGCTAGCACACGTTGCCGCTACTACCGAGTTTGTCCCCCGGTACCAATGTGGACATCGACGATAACCTGTCGGTAGCTGATGCCGCAGGAGTCGAGAATGCGACGGCTGATGCGGCCGTCGTCGGTATCGGCGTACTTATTGTCCAGGTAGACGACCTCGCCCACGCCCACCTGCGCCAGGATCTTGGCGCAGTCGTGGCACGGGAACAGCGTGACGTAGACCGTGGAACCCTCGAGGTCTTTGAGCGAGCCGCGGTAGTTGAGCACGGCGTTGGCCTCGGCATGGACCACGTAGTTGTGCTTGTCCTGCAGCGGGTCATCGCTCGTGCCCCACGGGAAAAAGTCGTCGTTGAGCGCCGAGGGCGTACCGTTGTAGCCCACCGAAAGGATGCGGTGGTTGGTGTTGGCGATGCACGCACCCACCTGTGTGTTGGGGTCCTTGCTGCGGCGCTGCGCGGCGATGGCCACGCTCATAAAGAACTCGTCCCAGCTAATGACGTCCAGGCGCTTGCCTGACGAAGTTTGATGAAGATCGTCCGACATGGCAGACACCTCCGTAATCGCAATAGTTTGACCCATTGTAGCAGGTGAAAGGTGGGGGCGTTTGTCCCACCGGCGCCCTCACCTTTACACGCGGCGGGGCTTTTGGTTGATACGGTAGAGCTCGGCGAGACCCCGCAACGTCAGCGCGTCGTCGACCGTCAGACTATGACCGACCAGCGAAGCAAGTGCCTCGGCATCGTCGCCGGTAATGACGATGGGCACGCTGCCCTCGCCCGCCGCCTTGGTCGAGCGCATCTCGGCAAGCACCATATCGAGCATGCCGTCGATGCGTGCCACCTCGCCCAAGACCACGCCCGAGCGCATGGCCTCGCGCGTGTTGCGGCCGATCACATGCGTGGGCGCCGAGGGCTCGACCTGCGGCAGACGCGCCGCAGCGGCCGAGAGCGAGCGGGCGCCGAGCGCCAGACCCGGCGCGATGACGCCGCCGACAAAGGTTCCGTGCGTATCGATGACCTCGATATTGGTCGTTGTGCCCAGGTCGATCACGATGCACGGAGAGCCGTAGACGGCACGGGCCGCCACGGCATCGGCGATGCGGTCGGGGCCGATCTCGGCCGGGTCGTCGTAGTGGACGGGCATGCCGGTCTTAAGTCCCGGTCCCACCGTGAGCACGCGTCCCGTGCAGGTACGGGAAAGCGCCGCCTTCCATGGGCGCTCGAGCGCCGGCACCACGCAGCTCAGCACTGCGGCCGCGGGAACGAGTGCACCCGGCATGCCCGCATCGGCTGCCAGTGCGCCCATGACCTGCGCGAGCCTCATGCGCGCTTCGTCGGCCGTAATGCTCGACGGCGTCGTGATCTCGCACGTCGCAAGCGGGCATTCCTGCGCCGCGGCCGAATCCTCGGCAAACAGGCCAAAGCGAATGAACGTATTGCCCACGTCGACCGTCAATATATATGCGCACCCATTAAGCATCGTCGGCGCTCCTTTC
Organism: uncultured Collinsella sp.; assembly: GCA_902469055.1. GTDB lineage: Bacteria > Actinomycetota > Coriobacteriia > Coriobacteriales > Coriobacteriaceae > Collinsella. Next base: position 4,194 of record CABRBC010000058.1, on the reverse strand, counting down.
GTCTGCCCAGCAGTATATCGCCTACCTAAACCAGTCATCCCAAAATGACTAGCTTGCGGCTATACTGGTGCGCGGTCGCGCGCGAGCTCACGCGGCGGCCCTTGGTAACCCGACTTCCCGCGCCGTATCCGTAGCGGCGCTCCCGGGGGAAGCGGATATACGCAAAGGAGTTCTATATGAGCAATCCCTCGAACCGCGCTTCGATGCGCGGGCAACTCACGCTGCGCGGCGTCGTCATCGGCGTCCTTGGCTGCGTGATCATCACGGCAAGCTCGGCCTACACCGCCCTCAAGATGGGCGCACTCCCCTGGCCGATCATTTTCGCTGCCGTCATTTCGCTGTTCTTCCTGAAGCTCATGGGCAACGCCAGCCTCAACGAGGCCAACGTTACCCACACCATCATGTCCGCGGGCGCCATGGTCGCCGGCGGCCTGGCGTTTACCATCCCGGGCGCCTGGATGCTGGGCTATGCCGACCAGATCAGCTGGCTCGACATGTTTATCGTGGCGCTTGCCGGCACCATCTTGGGCCTTCTGGCTACAGCGCTCATCCACCGTCACTTTATCGTGGACGCCGCGCTGGAGTTCCCCACCGGCAACGCCGCAGCTCAGACCCTGCGCGCCACCGAGGCCGGCGGCAAGACCGGCAAGCAGCTCTTTGGCTCCATGGCCATCGCAGGCATCTACAGCGTGCTGCGCGACGCTCTGGGCGTGGTGCCCAGCATGCTGTGCACGCTCAATATCCCCGGCGTGACCTTTGCCATCTATAACTCACCCATGTTGCTGTCCATCGGCTTTTTGGTGGGCTTCGCCCCCGTCGCGTTCTGGTTTGCCGGCGCGCTGCTGGGCAACTTTGGCATCATCGTCGGCGGCACCGCCGCCGGCCTGTTCGATGTTGTGACCGCGCAGGGCATCGTCAAGTCCCTCGGCATGGGCCTTATGATGGGCTTTGGCGTCGCCGTCGTCCTTAAGGACATTTTGCCGCAGGTCGCCGGCATCATCCGCGGCCTTACCGCCGACAGCTCCACCGACACCGACGAGCAATCGCTCATCTCGGGCTCCCTTAAGCTCGACGCCGGCATCATCGGTCTGGGCACCGCAGCCATCGCTGTGATCGTTGCCATCGCGCTCGACCTTGGCCCTGTCCCGGCCGTCATCGTCACGCTGTTCACCTTTGTCACTACCATCATGAGCGCTCAGAGCTGCGGCCAGACGGGTATCGACCCCATGGAGATCTTCGGCCTCATCGTCATGCTCATCGTTGCCGCCTTCGCGCAGCTCGCCCAGGTCAAACTGTTCTTTATCGCCGGCATCGTGGCCGTGGCGTGCGGCCTTGCGGGCGACGTCATGAACGACTTTAAGGCCGGCGCCGTGCTGGGCACCAACCCGCGCGCACAGTGGGTCGGCCAGGCCATCGGCGGCATCGTGGGCGCCCTGGTCGCTGCCGCCGTCATGGTCGCGCTCGTCACCGCCTATGGTCCGGACGCCTTCGGCCCCGACAAGAGCTTCGTTGCCGCACAGGCAAGCGTGGTCGCCACCATGGTCTCGGGCATCCCGAGCGTGCCGTGGTTCGCAGGCGGCTTTATCGCCGGCATCGTCATGTACTGGCTCGGCATTCCGGCCATGATGATCGGCCTGGGCGTGTACCTGCCGTTCTATATGTCGCTCACGGCTTTCCTGGGCTCCTGCGTTAAGCTCGCCTACGACAAGTGGGCCGCTCGCCGCGACGCCGCCGCCGGTCTTTCGGACAAGGAGAAGGCCGCCAAGGACGCCGCCTTCCAGGAGCAGGGCCTGGTTGTCGCCAGCGGCCTGCTCGGTGGCGAGTCTATAGTCGGCGTTATCCTGGCGTTCATCTCTGTCGGTTTGAGCCTGCTGGGCTAAACCCAACAACAACGTACCCGTACAGAGCGCGGAGTCGGAGACCATCCGGCCCCGCGCTTTTTTGTATCTGCCGAAACCCTCAGCAGTACTCGCATGTGGCGTGTCTTCCTTTGCCTGCTCGCCTAAGTTCCATGTCAAGATGACCGCCCCGCCCGTCACGGTGTAGAGTACATGCTGCGAACGCACCCGCGTTCCTACGGCAATACGAGGTGGACATGGAACTCGATAAACAACAGCTCAAGCGACTGCGCGAGCGCCATCATCGGCGCCATGGCATCCGCCCCGCCCACAGCGAGGCCATGGAGAACGCAAGCCGCTTTCTAAAGCGGGCATTCAACATTCGCGAGGGACGCGCGCCCTATCACGTGATTCGCAAGCGCTTTGTAAACGGGGCGCGCCTGACTGGCTCACACTTATGCATCTTGATCATTGCCATGTTGATCGCGAGCATCGGCCTCGATATCGACTCGGATATCGCCATTGTAGGCGCCATGCTCATCTGCCCGCTCATGGGCTCGGTCCTTGCCATGGCATACGGCATCGCCACGCTCGACCGCGAGATCACCCTTGAGGCCGTCGCCGGCCTCGCGCTGCAGATGGTCTTTTGCCTGGTCACGTCCACGTTGTACTTTAAGCTCTCGCCCCTTGGCACCACCACGGCCGCCATCATCGACAATTCGACACCGACCGTGTGGGACCTTGCCGTCGCGCTCGCGGGCGGCTTTGCGGGCGGCCTGGGCAACTCGCGCGACCAGGAACCCGCCACGCTCATCGCCGGGGTGGCTGTGGCGACCGCACTCATGCCGCCCCTGTGCGCGGCGGGCTATGGCATCGCCATCGCAAGCGGGTCATTGTTTCTCTCGGCGCTTTATGAATTTGGCATCAACGTGGTCTTTATCGCGCTGGCTGCCGAAGCCGTGCTGCTTCTATTGCGCGTGCCGCTCAAGCGCGACCTCAACGGCGACGGCATTGTGACTGCCGAGGAAGATGCCGAGGTCGACGAGCTATCACGCAAGGTGCGCCGCCGCATCATTGTGGGCACGGTAGTCTTTGCCATCCCCTGCATCGTCATGACGGCGGGGTCTATTGGCTCGGCGCAGTCCGGCGTGCAGGACGGCTACGGCGTCACCGAAACCACGCGCGAGCTTGCGGCGGTGCTACCGGGCTTTAAGGACTACACCGTCGCCGTCGAAACCTCGGCTACCGAAGGCGAGGAAGAGGGCATCGTCGAGCGCGAGATTGTCGCCCATGTGACGACAGGCGAGGCGCTTGGGGCACACGACCGTCACGTCGCTCGCAAGCTCATCGACCTCAATGTGCCCGAACTCGATCGCGTGGAGTTCGATGTGAAGTGATACCGGCGCGGGATGAATGCGCGCACGGACGCAAGTTACGACGAGACGCAGACGCGATACGGACACGAGCAAACAGCGGGGTGCAGTTCACCCGCGCCCCGCTCGCTGTTTTATTGCCGTGAATCAACTGTCCGAATCGACCTCGCCAGACTCCACCGTAAACGCCGGATCGGTGCTCACAAGATAAAATCGGGTCACCTTAGTATTTCTAATTAGGTAAATCTGCCCTTGATTGCGTCGGCGCGATATATATGCAACGTGAACCGTGCCGAATTCTTCGCCGTTTTCCTTCTTTAATACCAGGATATTGGGATCGTCCGTACGCTTAAACTGCCCGTCTGTGCAGATTCCGTCTTGGTCGACCAGCTGCCATCGACAGTTGTCCTCCTCAAGAAAAGCCAAGGTTTCCCGACTCGTTTTGTCATCCCGATAGTAACCATCAATGGCAAACCCTTCGGAAGCGCATTCCTGCATATAGGACGTTTCTCGGCTTATAGCAAACAGCCCTGTAGCGCCCAGGAGCACAGCCAGGCAGACCACTGCAAGGGCTATCGAAATAGCACGGCGACCCATGTTAGCCCAACCGATAGTTGTTTAACGGAGCGCGAAACATACCTGGAACCTCCGATATCAGGGGGAACGTCGCCAGCGGCCCGCCGGCAACTATGTGTTTCTAACATTATACACTATGGCTACGACTCGTTGGAGATAGGTTCCATAAACGGACAGTGATATACGTCGAAAGGCCACACTTATCCATTAACCCAGAGTTATGGAGGCCGTTTTTCATATTGCGAGACCGCGGTTTTCGGAAGTGCGGTGAAAAACTGAGCCCCGCCGACCAGACCGACTTTTTTAGCAACAAAACCGACGCTCCTATAAGTTGTCAAGAGGCAGTTTGCGGGAGCGCTCTCTCCAATTCGCACAGGAGCTCGTAATCCCTCCTCTCCAGTTTCGTC
>CABRBC010000057.1:0-3896 GCA_902469055.1 uncultured Collinsella sp. | reverse complement strand
GCGCGACGCCGGCAATGAGCTCGTAAACCGTGCTTGCCGCGGCGTATACGTCAATCGCCGGCGACATACGCAAAGCGCGCAGGTCGGGAATATCGTCGGCGAGCATCTCGGGCGGGGCATAGGCAACCGTCGGCCGGCGCAGGCTCGAGCGCCAGCGACGAGCCAAAGTCGATCAGGCACAGGTCAAAGGTGCCCTCGGCAAGCTGCCGGTCAAGCGGTAGACGCGCCGTACGCACCATAATATTAGCGGGCGAGATATCGCGATGGACAAAGCCCTCGCCCACCAGGCTCATACGGCAGAGCAGATCGAACAGGTCGCGACCCAGACGCGCCGCCACAAGCGGCGACAGGCGTCCGGCATCGTCCACGGCAAGTCGCGAACGCAAGCGGGCAAGCGTCTCGCCCTCGACCCATTCCATGACAATTGCAGGCACACCGTCGACCTCGCCCCAGCCATAGAGGCGGGGAAAGCCCTTAAGGCCCGAAAGGGCACGATGACATTCGTATTCCTCGCGAAACGCTGCCTTGAACTTGGCGACCAGCGCCTCGTGAGCGGCATCGTCGTCGAACTCATCGCGCGCCGGCAAGATGAGCTGCTTGAGCGCCACGGCCTCGCCTTGGGCGTTGACGGCACGCGTCACGCGGCCGATACCGCCACGGCGCATGGTGGCATCGTCGGCAAACAGCATCGTAAAACGACGCAGATAGGCAGGCAGTTCGTCCTGACCGAGCGCAATGGCTGGCTCAAACCCGTCGACACGCGCCAGGCGCAGGCCGACCATGGGATCGCGACCGAGTGATTGTGGTGTGGTGGATACAAGATCAGTCATCATAGGGCAAGCGCCGCCACGTTATTGTTGAAGTTACCGAGCGCGACGTCATCATCGCCGTAATGACCGACCCATTGACATAGGTTGGTGTAACAGCCCCACAGATTGGCATACTGCTGATACCACTTTGACCGGGGCGAGAATGTCTGACGACCGAACTCGGCTCGAATGACAAACATCTCCCCGACCAGGCTGTCGCACGGTCTGGGATCTCCCGTAGAGTTATAGGTCGAGACCACGTCATTGGCACGGGAAACATAGCCGTCGAGCATGTTGTACTTGGTCACAAGCCAGCTGTGAATGCTCTCTTCTTCAGCAGCGGAAACGCCACCGGAGTTTGCATCGTTGTCAGTGTTGCCGCCCGTCGAGCCGCCGTTTCCAGACCCTCCGGTAGAGGAACCCGACCCAGAGCCGCCGCCCGAACTCGATGAATCCGAGCCGGAGCCAGAAGTATCCGAGCTACCGGGCTTTCCGGACTGCTGGGCGTCCTGCTCCTTCTGCTGCTCGACCTTATTCACCGTTGCCGCCACGCTATTGTTGGACAACCGATCGATGATCTTGGTGTTGGTGAGCACGATGGTTTTGCCATTGGCAAGCGTAACTTCGTTGTCCGGGGCCTCGGCGCCATCCGCATCGTCGGTGCCAAACACAATATGCGCGACCACACTTGCCCAAGCATATCCAGTCGTGGTGCCCAGATCACTTTTGACCTCATGCCCCACGCGCGGCTCGCGTGCGGCATGCGCCTGCATCATGGACGGCACGGTCATGCCATAGGCAGAAACGCCAGCTATGACCAGCACCAGCGAGCACGACAGCAGTGCGTACGCCCGCGGTGCCAAGCCCAGTCGGCGTCGCATGCGCACCGCGGCGCCGCGCTTTATCTGAGTGCCACCGGGCCGCATGCGTTCTCCTCCAACAAAAACACGCCGCTCGGGAGCGGCGCATTCATTCGAATCCATATTTGAGTGTATCAGCGAACCCAAAAGGTTGCGCAACGAATGGGCAAATTAAGGATGCGAGCGGAAGCATCCATGCGATAAGCGGATACGAAGCATCTTTGTTGCACAACAAACTCACAGTCGCACGGGGAAATTATGGCTACCCCGTGCGTCGCGAGGAGAACATACGGCAGGGGCAGGCTCGCCACCTAAATCGCGCGACGGGCCTCGATGGCGCGGCCAAGCGTAAGCTCGTCGGCATACTCCAGGTCGCCGCCCACGGGCAGGCCGCTCGCCAGACGCGATACCTCGACGCCCAGCGGCTTGATAGTGCGGGCCAGATAGCTCGCCGTGGTCTCGCCCTCAATATTGGGGTTGGTGGCGATGATGACCTCGTGGATGTCCTCGTGGCCCAGACGCGCCAGCAGCTCGCGGATGTGCAACTGCTCGGGACCTATCTTGTCCATGGGGCTGATCACGCCGCCCAGCACATGGTACAGGCCATGGTAGCTGCCCGTGCGCTCGATTGCCTGGACGTCGCGCGGCTCGCCCACCACGCAAATACGAGTTGTGTCGCGCATCGAATCCTGACAGATGGAGCACTCGTCGGCCGTGGCGTAGTTAAAGCAGCGGCTGCAAAAGTGGACCTCCTGCTTGACCTCCAGGATGGCCTCGGCCAGGCGGCGGGCCTCCTCGGCGTCAGCCTCCAACAGGTAATAGGCGATGCGCTGGGCCGACTTGGGACCAATGCCCGGCAGACGGCCCAGCTCATCGAGCAGTTTTTGCAGACTGTGATTCGCACTCATATATATGCGTGTCTTAGAACGGCATGCCCGGGATGTTGAGGCCGCCGGTGATGGCGCCCATCTGCTTGTTGGCGAGCTCGTTGACGCCGCGGACGGCCTCGTTGACGGCAGCCATGATCATATCCTGCAGCATATCGACGTCCTCGGGATCGAGGGCATCGGGATCGATGGTGAGGTTGACGAGCTCCATCTCGCCGTTAACGGTCACCTTGACCATGCCGCCGCCGGCAGAGGCGTCGACGGTCTGGGACTTGAGGTTCTCCTGCGCGGCGGCAAGCTGCTCCTGCATCTTGCGAGCCTGCTTCATCATCTGCTGCATGTTCATACCGGCCATGATGGCTCCTTTACGTGCGGCCGCACGCCGAGCTGCAAGGGCAGCCGGAGCACGGCGGGACTTTCAAACTCAAAAATCGTACCACGGCGCGCGGCGAGAGAGCGGGGCGGACGTGTTACCTCAGTCGATATACATGTCCTCCAATACAAACCGCACTCAAAGATTATGCAAGGTCGAATTATGCAAGGCTGCATAATATCGCACACTCAATCTAGTAGAGCCGAATCCGGCATTTCATGTGCGCCACTAAATAGCTAAATGCCGAACCGCTGCTCGAGGCGGCGCACATGGCGGCAGGGTATAATTTGATTGCCATAGATAGTAATTTGGAGGTGCCCCATGAATGCCCCCAACGCGCTCCAAAACATCCGCTCAAAACACCCCGTTGCATATGTGGTTCTCTATCTCTTTGTCGGCTGGGCATTGCTGGTTGTCATCACCCATGCCATAGCTTTTGGAGCAGAACTGCTGATAGCCAGCTCGGACCAGCCCGTCGTCAAATGGGAGACGACCGATGAGTGCACCGACGGAACCCGAACCGTCTACTACAACAGCCCGTCCCTCTATCAAGAGTTCAAGGTCAAGATAAAGGACTTCAAGATTGTCGATGCCGAGCTAGGCGTTTATTTGGCAATCGGAGCAACCATTAACGCCGAGCAAGTCGAGTACACGAACAGCCATGCGACGTATCGTATCGACCTCAGCATCCTAGGCCGACCGTCACGCACCTGTCTGCTCAAATGCGACATACGCGGCACCACACTACACATGTCCGAAATACAGATGCGCCCGGACAAGGGGTCCTCTTCTTGAGCAGTATACCCGCCTGCGCAGCTACTCCACCGGCTTGAAGATGGTGGCCTGGCCAAAGACGCTGCGGATGAGGGCCTTGGCCTCGTCCTCGGTCTGCGGGATGCTCGGGGCTGCGCCCTGATGGCCGAAGGGGCTGCCAGCACCGGGATTGGATTCCCAGGGAGCGGCGGGG
>CABRBC010000056.1:0-5425 GCA_902469055.1 uncultured Collinsella sp. | reverse complement strand
CCGCGGAGTTGTTCTGGCCCAGGCCGTTTTGATAGGCGCGCTCTTCTTCGTACAGGCGGCCGAGCGTGGGGGCATCGACGTTCTCGGCAAAGACCGAGAACTTGCCGGCGCGCAGCTGCGGATCGATCATAAAGCGCACGAGGGGCTCGCCGACAAAGACATAGCGGCGCTTTTCGGCCTGCGCCTTCACGAACTCGCGGACCTCGCGCGAAAGCTCGGGGTAGAACGGGGCGAGCATGGGATCGTCGTCGGCGGCGATAAGGATGGTATAGAGTGCCGGCGCCGTGTTGACGCCGTTGATCACCAGAGTCTGATCCTCCATGTCGCGAGCGGCCTGCTTGGCAAGCTTCTTAAAGGAGAACGGGGCACGGGTGGCACCGAAGATGCCGGCCACGTGGTCCTCGAAGATGTTCAGGAAGTTCACGAAAGATCACTCTCCGTATAGGTTCTTTGGTATCCGAGCAAATATAGGCATATCCCAACGATTATAGAGGATAGGGTTCCCGCAACCGCCGCCTTGGCGACGACCGCGGCTGCAAGGCTGGCAATTTCCATATGGTGTGCAAGACAGGACACCGCTGCACAGCCGATGCCGGTGACAGCGATGGCGGCGATTGCGGCAAGGTTTGAGCTCTGGCCGGCACGCTTGGCATGGACATTGAGCAGCGCGGATGACGCTGCGGCAGTTGCCGCGACCAGCACAAAGGCGACCCAAAGGAGCGGGTCTCCCAGCGCTGCGGCAACGTTACCGAGCCCCAGCACGCCTCCGGCTGAAAGCGCGACCGTGGCCAGACGGGCAAAAAGCGCGCCCATGCCCGTTGCCGCGGCGGCGCTTGCCGGGCCGAGCCAAAATGACGCGACGCCGGCGGTGACCCCAGCTGCCAGGAAGGTATTGCCGGTCAGACAGCCAAGCGCGAGTGCACAGGTGAGCGCGGCGCTCGCGGCAGCCTCGGTGCGACCCCAGGCGATCCACCAACCGGACATGGCGGCGGCAAAGATCACCGCGACGGGCAGCATCGACAGGATGCCCTGCGCCTGCATGGTGGCGTTGGCCATGAGCACCAAAAAGCCCACAGCCGAGATGGCCGAGCCAATCTGGGGGGCCAGGCCAGCCGCCGCTCCGATCGCGATGGCCGCAATGACCAGGCCGGGAAGCGCCGCGACCCCGGCCGTTTGCATCAGCAAAAAGCTAAAGGTGCCGCACGTTAGCGCCGAGATAGTGCGCATGGTGTAGTCGCGCGCATGGCTCCAGCGCGTGCCCGCCCAGCCAAGTGCGGGGTCGACCTCGATGGCGTCGTCCTCGTAGTGCGACGGCTCGATATCGTCGAGCTCCTGCTCGTCATCCGAAAGTTCGCCAACCATTTGCTCTAGGCTGCGACGACCCTCGCGCACGCTGCCCAGACCGGCAAGGAGCTGGTCGCAAAATGCCTCGATGCTGCTGGGGCGGTCCTGCGGCATGGGGGAGAGCGCGCTCATGAGCGCGGCCTCGGCTCCCGGGGGAAAGTGTGGTATCAGCTCGCTGGGATAGGTGGCGCCGCCGATGATGCGGTCGAGCGAGTCGGCGGGCGTGGCCGCCATAAAGGGGGCGCTGCCGCACAGGCCCTCATAGATTACACAGGCGAGGGCAAAGACATCGGCGCGCTCATCGACCGTGCCGGTCTCGATATCGAGCTGCTCGGGCGGCATGTAGCCGATGGTGCCGCCGCGCGAGCCGCCAAAGCCACCGGCGGACGACAGTCGCGCCATGCCAAAGTCGGTGAGCTTTACATTGCCCGAGTGGTCGATGAGCACGTTGGCGGGCTTAATGTCCAGGTGGAGTACGCCATTACTATGGGCGAAGGTGAGCGCCTGGCCTAGGGCATCGGCAATGGCCGCGGCCTCGTCAAAGGTAAGTGAGTGACCGTCCACGCGGTGCAAAAACTCGGCCAGCGACATGCCATCGACATATTCCATAACCAGGTAGGCATAGGCTGTGTCGTGCGTAAAGTCGATGACCTGCACGATGTTGGGATGTTGAAGCATGGCGGCAGTGTGCGCCTCGCGCAGGACATCCATGATGTCGCTGGCGGGCATGCCGACACCGTTAATAAGGGGGATGCGCTTAATGGCGACGCGGCGGCGCAGGTGCGTGTCGCGGCAGATCTCGATGGAGCCAAAACCGCCGGTCGCAAGTGTCTCGAGCGGCTGGTACCGCTTGAGCAGCTCGCGAGAGCTGGTGCCCTCCAAAGGAACGTCCGGCGAGAACCGGGCGGTATGTTGCGAGAAAAGCGGCATGGCCAACCCTCGTGCGTTTAAAGTTCGTTTGCGAGCGGCGGGCGCGGGGCCGAGCCGTTCGCGGTGGCATAGATGCTGCTAGTGTAGCACGCTCGGGTGCATGGGGAGGATAGCGGGATGCGAGGCTGCCTGTCTGGCTTGGCCTTAGCGCTTCTTCTTGTTCTTCTTCTGCTTGCGCTTGGTCTCCTGGGGCTTGTCGCCCTGCTTGGCCTCGGCGGCGGCCTTCTCGGCCTTCATTTTCTTCTTCTTGGTCTCGATGCGGAGTTTTTTGTTGATGCGCGCCTTGAGGAAGGGACCGAACTGCTCGGCATCGCCGCGGACAAAGGTGTCCTTAGGGATCGTCACGCCCTGGTCGGCGAACATGGCCACAAAGATGCGCTCGCCGTCGAGCACGTGGTCGAGCTTTTCAAACGGGAAGAACTGCGACTTGCCGCTCTTGCCCCAAACCATCAGGCCGTCCTCGTTGGCGGCGACGCGGCGATAGCGGCCGCCCATGGACTCGTCGGCCTCAACGGCGTCGATAAAGTCGCGGGCGAGGGTGTGGTGCAGGTTCTTGCTCCACCAGGCCAAAAAGGCGCCGAATACGATCAGCACGACGCCAAACTTGATCCAGTTGCCGCCGGCCACCAACATGCCGATGCCGATGAGCGCGGCAATTGCCGCGGCGACATACAGCGAGCCGCGACGCCTGGGCGAGGCGACCAGGCGGGCGAAGTCGGTGACCAGGTCGTTTTCGTACTGGTACTCGTTGAGGTACAGGATACCGTCGTCGGCTGCGGCCTGCTTCTCGAGCGCGACCTCGACCTGGTCGGCTGCTTCGGAGGGAACGAGGTTGCTCTCTGCGTCTGCCATGCTCTTTGGACTCCTATCGCGGCGGGCTCGCCGTACGGGTTATTATGGAATGCAGTATGCCGTGCGACCGCATGGCCGCCGCGGCAACAAGACTCAGTATACCCGGGGGAGCACCCATGGAATCGTTGTACCGAAAGTATCGCCCGCTCACCTTCGACTCCGTGGTGGGCCAGCAGCATATCGTCTCGACGCTCGAGCACGCCATCACCGAGGGGCGCCTGTCCCACGCGTACCTATTCTGCGGACCGCGCGGCACGGGCAAGACCACCATGGCGCGCATTCTGGCCAAGGCGCTGCTGTGTCGCAATGCCGAGGCGGCGCGCGCCGAGGGTGCAAGCGGCTGCATGCCCGACGGTACTTGCGAGGAGTGCGAGCTCATTGCCGAGGGTAACCACCCCGATGTCTACGAGCTCGATGCCGCCTCCCGCACGGGCGTGGACAATGTGCGCGAGGAAATCATCAACTCCGTCAACTTTGCCCCGGTGCGCGGCAAGTACAAGATTTATATCATCGACGAGGTCCACATGCTCACGACGGCGGCGTTCAACGCGCTGCTCAAGACGCTTGAGGAGCCGCCGGCACACGTGATCTTCGTGCTGTGCACCACCGACCCGCAAAAGATTCTGGAGACCATCCTCTCGCGCTGCCAGCGCTTCGATTTCCATCGCATCGGCAACGAGGATATTGAGCATCGCCTGGCATACGTGTGCGAGCAGGAGGGCTTCGATTACGACGACGAGGCGCTGGCTATCGTGGCACGCCATGCCAAGGGCGGCATGCGCGACGCGTTGTCCACGCTGGAGCAGCTGAGCGTTTTTGGCAACGGCGCCGTGCATGCGGACGATGCCCGCTCGCTTTTGGGCGAGGTTTCGGACCAGATCCTGGGCGAGTTTGCCCGCGCCATTGCCGATCGCGATGTTGCCGAGCTATATGGACTGATCCGTGCGCAGGTCGAGGAAGGAAACGACCTGCTGGAGCTGACGCGCGACCTGGTGGCGCATGTGCGTGACGTGTACGTTGCCTGCGTTGCCGGTGCCCGTGCCGAGCTGTTTGAGGGCGGCTCCGATCAGGCCGAGGCGCTTGCTGCCGAGGCCGCCGCCCTTTGGCGGCCATCCTGCCGACCGCCTGGCCCGTGTGCTGACAGTGCTCGACGATGCCGCACTGGAGATGAGGGGCGCGAGCGACGTGCGCCTGGTGCTTGAGATTGCCTGCACGCGTCTGGCACGTCCCGAGGCTGATTTAACGATTGAGGCATTGGCCGAGCGCGTGGCACGTCTGGAGGCCATGGTTGCCAACGGCGCCGTGCCGGCGAGCGTGGCCGCTGCTCAGGCCGCCGCGCCTGCAGCATCCGTACCCGCTGCTGCCCAACAGCCGACGCTCATTTCGGGCGCCCGTGCTGCCGCTCCGGCGGCATCCGCTGCCCCCGCTGCTACGTCCGCGCATCAGGGTGGCATGCCTTGGGACCGCGGCGCTGCTGTTCCGGCTGCCCAGCCTGCTCCCCGTTCTGCGTCCGTGTCAGCTTCCAAGTCTGCAGCGCCTGCACCTCAGCCTACGCCGACTTCGACGCCTCAGCCCGTTGCTGCCCCCGCGCCTGCCACCGCTCCGGCACCTAAGCCCCAGTCCAACAATGCCGCCCAGGTTGCCGCCGCCGGTGCTGCCGAGACGCCCGCGGTCGAGGATGCCGGAGAGCTGCAGCGCAAATGGGCCGAGGTCGTCGAGCGTGTCAAGGCGCGTCAGGCTTCCTACGCAGGGCTTTTGCTCAACGCCCGCGCCACGGCCGACGACGGCTCCAAGCTCACCGTCTCGTTCCCCGCGGGCTCGACCTTTGCCATCAAGATGCTCGGTCGCGCCGATACGCAATCGGTGGTCCTGCCGACGGTCTGCGCAGTCTTCGGTCGTCGTACCGTCGACTATGTCTTGGATGGGGGTGGCACGCCGGCTCCTCAACATGAGGAGCATTCTCCATCTGCACGGGCTGCGGCATCTGCGGACCCGCAACCCGTGTTCTCGGCGGCCCCTGCATCCTCGAGCGCCAGCGCGACGCAGCCAAAAGCGGCGCCGGTAGCGGCACCGACCCCGTCGGCGCCTGAACCCGCTGCGCCCAAACCGGCTGCTCCGATCCCCGCGCCCAAGTCCGCTGCCGCGCCTGCGCCCAAGTCATCCGACCTGGCCAAGGCCCCTTGGCTGCGCTCCGACAACCCTGCCGGTGCTCCTGCCACGGGCAAGCTCCCGACCGAGCCCGCGCCCCGAGCGCCCGAGCGCGCGTCCGCTCCCAAGGCTCAGCCCGCCGAGCCGTCTG
>CABRBC010000055.1:0-23831 GCA_902469055.1 uncultured Collinsella sp. | reverse complement strand
TCGGTCGGAGGGGTGGCTTTGTAAAGCCGTTTGTCTCCACCCGCGTAGCGGGTGGTTTAAAGCTGGCCGCTGCGCGGCCAGCGGACTAAAGTCTTGAACCAAAAACGGCGCCGCTCACGCGACGCCGTCATATTCCCTGGTGCCCCCGGGCGGATTCGAAAACTCCCCCCCGCGGGGAAATTGGTGACGCGGGTGTCGACGGCGCTGAGCGCTCCGTGTTTTGGTATGTGGATATGGCAGCCATCAACCTTTCTCGGCATGTGAAACTCTAGGCACATATGAGCATACCTGAGCGACGCAACACATGCGCTCCATCTATCCCAACAAGCTCCAGCGGTACCCGCACTTCCCATTTCGTGTATTGAATCAGGTAACCACACTTCCCATTTCGTGTATACAGCAGCTAGATTGGGCAATCATGTCAGTATTCAGACGTACGGCCTACAATAAACTCCTCGATTGGAAAGCGAGCAATGGATCCCGAGCCATCATGCTCGAGGGGGCCCGCCGCGTTGGAAAAAGCACCCTTGCCCAAGAGTTTGCGCAGTCCAAATACAAATCCCACCTCGTGATCGACGAATCTGTTGCGAGTGAAAAAAGAAGACCGGAGACTCAACTGGTCTCCGGCCTCATTTCTAAAAAACGTCTCGTGGTTCTACTCGTGCTGTCGGGCTTCTACCAGCCTGCAGAAGTCGTTGACGCTCATGAGCCATTCCCTTTGCGCGGGCGTGTAGGTTTCGAACAGCGATGAGGGCACAACGAGGCTGAGCCTGTCCTTAGCCATAGCTCGTGTGTAATCCTCACTTACGGCGGGCTCAAGTGTTACAAGATGCTTGTCCTCGATTCTGTCAGCCTCATCAAGCACCTGACGCCAACGCTCCTTGATGGTTGTCTTGGCACCGAGCATCGTCAGTCGAGCGACAGGGAACTTGGGGTCGTGGTAATCGTCAATAGAGGGAAAGATGAAATCCGGCTTTGATTTGCCCTCGGTGTATTTCTGCGCCGAGTAGCGTATGCCCCTAGCATCGAATAGCATCGAGAGTTGATTCTCGAACGCCGTCCCCGCACGGGACTTGCGGCGCTGGAAGGCCGACATAGTGGTGCGCAGCACGCCATCAACATCAAGCGCCGAGCCAAGGTATGGCGCGAGGTCGCGCTCCAAGAGATGCCGCTCGAAGACGCGGAACAGCATCTCTTCGCGTTCGTAACAAGCGACCAAGCAGCCATCCGGGTCGCCCGTCCAATCGAGCTTTCCAAGGGTGGAAGCTGAGTAGGCTGAGAAGTCTGCCCCTTTGGGGAAGGACTCGCCGAATTTCTCGATCATACCGTCGAGGAAGTTCTCCGCTGCGATCGGCATGCTAACTTCGATGCCGATGGACTCCAAAATCCTTGCGGCGATCGACGTGATGCGCGTATCCTCCCGAGCAGAGGGCGTAAAACCCTTCTCGCCAACCCCGTCGAGCGCGAAGAGCCAGCGAACTTGAGATTCCGCCGTACTCCCCGCTCGGGCAAATAGGATTACGACCTCCTTGGCTTCGTGTAGGGCCAAAACCATGAGGTCGCCCGGACGGGCCATGCCCATGGCAGCATTATCGTTGTAGTAGAGCCTATACTCAGTTCTAGTTGGATGCTTCCTGCGGGCGTCGTACCAAGTGGTATAACCATGGTCGAATATAGGGTCTGCACCATCATCGAGATATGCGAAGGTAGTTCGCATCCCCTTTATGTCATCGTCTCCGAAAAGCGCGCGCAAAGGCCCCACGCCGTTGAATTCGTGCTGGTGGCTTTTATTGGCCCCCATGATGTCAACGCCCGCGAGGGTTTTCGCGACAGCACCGTCAAAATACGCGCCAAGTACTCCATAGTCCATCCTAGAACACCTCCATCATCAACTTCGCGACCGAGCGCACGACCGGCACGGTCACGGAGTTGCCGAACTGCCTGTATGCCTGAGTATCCGACACCGGGATGATGAACTCATCGGGAAATCCTTGCAGGCGCGCGCATTCGCGGGGAGTGAGTTTACGAGGGTTTTTTCCTTCCTGCCCGACCAGAATCTCGCTGCCATCCTTGTGGTACCGGGCGGAAAGCGTCCTTGTCGTGTCCTCTGGGCCGACCATCGAGTATCCAAAGCCGTGGCCCGCCGCCTCATGCTTTTCGCGATAGGCGCGCAGATAGGCCCATAGCTTATCCGAAATGGTGTAGCGTTCGTTTGGTTGCTCTTCGAGGATTTCCCCTAGCGTATGTCCCGGTCCCGGCACCTCAAGGTCATCCCACGAGAAGGGAACTTCCTCCCTGAACCCCACGATGTAGATGCGCTCCCTGTGCTGGCACGTCCAGTTTTTTGAATCAAGCACTTTCCAGAAAATATGGTATCCAAGGTCCTCCTCAAGCGTCTGTCGTATGACCTTGAAGGTCTTCCCGCCGTCGTGACTCGTAAGGTTCTTAACGTTCTCAAGCAAGAAGGCCTTCGGGCGCTTGTCGCGTATGATGCGAGCGACCTCGAAAAAGAGGGTTCCCTGCGTTTTATCCTCAAAGCCGGTGGGTCTCCCCAAAGATTGCTTCTTCGAAACGCCTGCAAGGGAGAATGGCTGACAAGGAAAGCCTGCGAGCAGGACATCGAAGTCCGGTATATCGTTTGATGCGACCTGACGGATGTCGCCCGCCGGGGTCTCTCCATAGTTCATCCGGTAGGTTTTCTGGGCGAACTTATCCCACTCGCAAGAGAAGACGCACCTACCGCCAAGCTCCTGGAACGGCATTCGTATACCGCCGATGCCCGCGAAGAGATCGCAGAAGGTAAAAGGCGCGTCGCTGCGCTCCCCTTGGTCAAATGGAGCCCCCGCATCGAGCGATGCGATAAAGGCGCATTCAGCCGCCGTTGGACTAGTATCCCCAGACTCCCAGCGCCGAACGGTGCGTTCGCCAGACGAGCCCATACCAAGGGCGGCGGCGAACTCCTTTTGGGTGAGGCCGAGGTCAATTCTCTTTTGCGCTATATCAGCTGCATTTAGTTGCATGGGACGCCTATCTTGGTTGAAAAACGGTCAAACTGTCCTGTATTTACCACAGCGTTAGTCTATCACCCCGAGCGGACATGTCTTCCCCTTGCTTCAGTCCGCCTCTAAACCCCGTAGCATCAACTGGGCTTTAGGGCTTGGACACTCTACCGGAGGGCTCTAGACGCAATTGGTGACGCGGGTGTCGACGGCCCGAATCCGCCGGCGGCCCCCGCAAACCAGAAACGGCGCCGCTCCCGCGACGCCGTCATATTCCCTGGTGCCCCCGGGCGGATTCGAACCGTCGACACCCGCTTTAGGAGAGCGGTGCTCTATCCCCTGAGCTACGGAGGCATGTTGTACTAGTGTAGCAGATTTACTGCATCGCAATACGTCGCATGACTAGACTTCGAAGTTGCGGTGGAATAGTTCCTGTCTGAAGCATCTAAAGCCGTATTTAGGAACTATTTCACCGCAACTTATGAGGAGCTAGTTACCTTTGTGGAAGAGGTTTTTGACAACGGAGGGGATGCTCTTTGCGCCCTTGGCCGTCACATCGATAAAGTCGGGCGAACGCACGAGCTTATCCTCGTCGACGTACTTGCGGACCGCGCGCAACGTCTCTTTGTCGTCGCGCGTCGAAAACGTAAAGTGACCGTTGTCCTTGGTGAAGATGGCAAAACGCGTGATCTTCTTGGTGCCGCGCAAAACCTCGGCGGCGATATAGTCGACCTCGTCCCACGGGATTTGAATATAATCCTCGGGATTGCGCTCGTTATAATACTCGAACGCCTTATTGCCCACCATCACGTTACCGTGGCTGGTAAGCCCCATCAGGCAGGTTGCCGGCGTTGCCAGATCGACCGTGCTGTTCTGAGATTGCGCCATGCGCGCCTCGCCCTCCAAATAAAACAATCGGACCGCATCCAGTGTACCCACCGGGTGCGGTCCGTTTCAATGGCTCAAAAGCCCTTGCTTAGCAATTCTCGGTCTTAAGCCGAAGCGTGCTTACATGAAGCCGCAGACGCGACCGATGATGCCGACGGCAAAGAGGGCCAGGATGATGACGATCGGGCTGACCTTCTTCTTGAGGAGCTTGCAGACCAGCAGGGTCAGGCACACGGCGGCAAGGCCGGGGATGAGCTGATCGAGGTTAGCCTGAAGCGTGGTGACCTTCACCTGATCAAGGGCGTTAGCACCGATGGAGTTATACATCGTCAGTGCTTCCTTGACACCCTCAGAACCGGAGGGCAGGTTAGCCCAGTCGATAAAGGCGCCAGCAGACTGCGTGACCTTGGAGACGACCGGGGTGAAGGAGATGGACACCCAGCGCTCGACCAGGGCGCCGATGATGAACATACCCAGGATGGATGCACCCTCGGTGACCTTGCCCATCAGACCGCCGGAGAGGTCCTTGGCGATGGAGGAGCCGACCTTGTAGCCAAACTCCTGCGTGTACCACAGGAAGGCGTAACGGATGATGTTCCACGCGAAGAAGAACAGCAGCGGACCGGCAATGCTGCCGGACAGGGCCAGGGAAGCGCCCAGAGCGCCCAGAATCGGGCGAAGGGTGAACCAGAAGGCGGGGTCGCCGACGCCGGCGAGCGGGCCCATCATACCGACCTTGACGCCCTGAATGGCGACGTCGTCAATCGGGGCACCGTTGGCGCGCTCCTCCTCGAGAGCGAGGGTAACGCCAATGACGGGGGCGGAAACATAGGGGTGGGTGTTATAGAACTCCAGGTGGCGCTTAAGAGCGGCAATCTGGTCATCCTTGCTGGTGTAGAGCTTCTTGATCGCAGGGATCATTGCGAAGCACCAGCCGCCGTTCTGCATACGCTCGTAGTTCCACGAGCCCTGAAGGAACTGATGACGGAAGCAAACCTTCTTGCGGTCAGCCTTGGTGAGCTGAATCTTGTTCTCTGCCATATGTATCACTCCCCTCCTACTCGTAATCGTTCAGAATGTCGCCGAGCGGGTCGCCGGAGCCACCGCCCATGCCGCCACCCTGCTTGGCCAGATCCTTAAGGCCAAGGTAGATGAGGGCAAGGGAGATGCCGATGAGGCCAAGGGCGATCAGCGTGAGCTGAGGGATGGCAGCAAGGACAAAGCCGAGGATGAAGAACGGCCAGGTCTCCTTGGTGGCCATCATGTTGATGACCATGGCGTAACCGACGGAAGCGACCATGCCGCCGCCGACAGCCATACCGCCGGACAGCCAGTCGGGCATAGCGTTAAGCGCGTTGGTAACAGCCTCGGCCGGGATGATGCACAGAAGTACTGCCGGGATGGCGATACGAAGGCCTTGCATGAGGATAGCAGCGTACTGCCAGCGCTCGATGCCGGAGAAGTCACCCTTCTCGGCGCAACCGTCCATGGCGTGAGCGATAGCGGTAGCCAGGGTACGGCAGATCATGGTCAGGAACAGGCCAGCGACCGACAGCGGGACGGCGACGGCGATGGCGGCGGTAACGGCCTTGGCCGAATCGGTGGCACCACCGTTGAGGGCGAGCACCATGATGATCGAAGAAGCGACCGAGGCCAGAGCGGCATCAGGCGCGACAGCGGCGCCGACGTTAGCCCAGCCAAGGGCCATCATCTGGAGCGAACCGCCCAGGAGGATACCCTCCTGAAGGTGACCGGTTACGAGACCGATAAGCGTGCATGCCACGAGCGGCTGATGGAACTGGAACTCATCCAGAACGCCTTCCATACCGGCAAGCAACGCGACAATCGCAACAAGCAGAATAGTGATTGCAGACATGTATCGGACCCTCCTTTACTATGCTTGAGCGGCCAGTTCGGCCTTAGCTTTCTTCAACATGGCGTCGAGATCCTCGGAGGAATCCGAAGGAACCTTGCGGACCTCGAACTTGACGCCCTTGGCCTTGAGGGCCTCGAGAGTCTTAACGTCGTCATCGCCCATAGCGACGGCGTTGGTGACGACGACCTTGCCCTTGGAGTGAGCCATGGAACCGATGTTGACTTCCTTGATGTCGACGCCGGCCTCGATGGCCTTGAGCAGATCCTGCGGGTTCTCGAAGAGCAGCATGGCCTTGGTGTCACCAAAGCGCGTGTCCTTGACGACCTCGGCCATCTTCTTGATGGGCACGACGTTGGCATGGACTCCCGGAGGGGCAGCCTGCTCGATCATGGTCTTGCGGAGCTCGTCGTGAGCAACGCCGTCGGAAACCACGATGATGCGGTTGGGGTTGATCTGCTTGGTCCACGTGGTGGCCACCTGACCATGAAGCAGACGGGTGTCGATACGGACGTGGGCGATCTTGATGTGCCCGTCGCCGATGACCGTTCCCGGAGGGATGGCGCCTGCAGGAGCAGCGGCGGCCGCAGCCGGCTTCTTCTCCTCGGGCTCCAGAGACTCGGGCTTGACGCGCACGCCAGCCTTAGCCTCAGTCACGAGATGTTTTGCGATCGCATGTGCAGTGTTCTTTGCGTCAAAGCGCTGCGAATATGCCTCGATGAGCATAGGCAGGTTGACACCGGTGACGATAGCCCAGGAATCGTGGCCCTCGATGAGCCCGCTGATCTGGTTGAACGGCGTACCGCCCCACAGATCAACGAGGAAGAGCACCTGCTCCTGGTCCTCGAAGGAAGCGACTGCTTCCTCGACCTTGGCACGGAAGTCGTCGGGGCCCATGCTCGGCTCGAGCGAGACCACGGCTACAGACGGCTGATCGCCAAAGACCATCGAGCCCGTCTGCTTGATTCCAGCCGCCAAGTCACCATGGCTAGCAAGAACAATACTTACCATCACATAACCTCCTTTTTGTCTACGTATTTCCTACACGACATGAAAGGAGTATACCTGTTTGCTTTGTGGAATTATAGCTAAATTCGCAAAAGGTTGGATTATTTGTTTAAACGTCATGGTTTGTTACAAGTTGATTACGTTACTGCTTTTTGACTCATTACACGACAAGGCGTCGCTCATCAAGCTATGTATTTTATAGATACAAGCAAGCTGTTCATTAATATCGATATTAAGCAAGTGCGAATGTGCTCGTACTGTCACTATTTTGTTTAAACAGACATGGCTTGACTATTTGCACGACTTATGCTCAACAAAACTACTCAAAAAAGTTGCGGTGAAATAGTTCTTGTTTAAGAGTCAGAAGGCTGGATTTAGGAACTATTTCACCGCAACTTATAGGGGATCCTAGACGATGTGGAGTGGGTTGGCGGCGTCGACGGCATCGGGCGCGTCGGAAGGGCCGTCGGGGGCAGCGCCTGCCGGATCCTCTTCGGGGGTCTCGATCTGTTTGATCATTACCTCTTGGCCCTGCAGCAAATAGGTCTCGCCGCTACCGCAATGGGGACAGGCCTTGCCGTGCTCGACCGTCGCGTAGTCGCAGCCACACGCCTCGCAATGTGTCACGGCCTCAACGGGCTCCACGATAAGCTCTGCACCCTCGGTGATGGGCTTTTTATCTGCCGCCCAGCGCCAAGCGTCGAGTAGCAAGTCGGGAACGACGCCCGAGACCTCGCCCAGCAGCAGCGTGACGCTCGAAACGCGACGCACGCCATTGGCGCGCGCCACGTTCTCGACATCGCGAATGATGTGATAGACGATTCCCAATTCATGCAAGGCGAAACCCTTTCTGCAGAGGTTGATTCGATGCAAACTCAAAGCAAGGGGACGACGAGATCTAGTCTGCGCCGTCCCCTTACCCGCCATGGCTACCTATTTACGACCAAATTTAATCTTGATGGCACGCTTTAGAGCATACTTGCCAAGGCTTGGGAGCTTTTGCTCGTATTTGACCATCGTTGAGCACTCGGGGCGGTCGCGATCCAGATGGATGGCGTCGAACGCGCACTTGGTGGTGCACAGGCCGCAGCCGATGCACTTGTTGGGGTCGACGATCGAGGCGCCGCAGCCCAGGCAACGGGCGGTCTCGGCGCGCACCTGCTCCTCGGTAAAGGTCTCAACATACTCGCTAAACGGCGCAGCCTTCTCGCGTTCGCGGTCCACATGCGCAACCTCGCGGCTCGCGTTGTCGTAGCTCTCGAGCACAACGTCGTCGCGGTCGAGCGCGGTGTAGCGGCGCTGATTGCGGCCGATGGTGAGCGTGGAGCCCGGCTGCACAAAGCGATGGATGGACACCGCGGCCTCGTGGCCGGCGGCGATAGCGTCGATGGCAAAGCTGGGGCCGGTGTAGACGTCGCCGCCCACAAAGATGTCGGACTCGGCGGTCTGGTAGGTCTGGGGATCGGCAAGGGCGCCCTGACCACGGCCAAGCTCCACCTTGGAGCCAGCCAGCAGGTCGCCCCACACGATGGACTGGCCAATCGACATGACCACGCGGTCGGCATCGACGCGACGCAGGTCGTTCTCGTCGTACTCGGGCGCAAAACGGCCCTCGTCATCGTAGACGCGCGTGCAGCGCTTAAAGGTGATGCCGCACACACGACCGGCCTCGTCCAAGTGAATCTCCTTGGGGCCCCAGCCACAGCTGATGTGAGCGCCGTCCTCAACGGCCTCGCGACGCTCCTCCTCGCTGGCGGGCATCTGGGCCTCGCTCTCCAGGCAGAACATCTCAACATGCTCAGAGCCCAGACGGCAGGCGTTGCGGGCAACGTCGATGGCCACGTTGCCGCCGCCCACCACAATGGTGCGGCCGGGCAGCGCGTCGATCTTGCCACTGTTGACCTCGCGCAAAAAGTCGACGGCCACGGCCACGTCCTCGGCATCCTCACCCGGAATACCGGCGAGGCGGCCGCCCTGGCAGCCAATGGCAACGTAGAAGGCCTTAAAGCCCTGCGCGCGCAGCTCGTCGAGCGTCACGTCTCGACCGACTTCCACGCCATAGCGGAACTCGGCACCCATCAGGCGAATGACCTCGACCTCGGCCTCGATAACATCCTTCTGCAGCTTAAAGCTGGGAATACCGTAGGTGAGCATGCCGCCCGGGTGCTCGTTCTTCTCGAATACGACGGGCTTGTAGCCCTTCTCGGCCAGATAGAAGGCGCAGGACAGGCCGGCCGGACCGGCACCGATGATGGCGATCTTCTGGTCGAAGCCGCCGGCACGCGTCGGGGTCACCACGGGCGGGACGTAGCGGGTCGCGGCATCCAGATCGCGCTGGGCGATGAACTTCTTGACCTCGTCGATGGCCACGGCGGCGTCCACACGGCCGCGGGTGCAGGCATCCTCACAGCGGCGGTTGCACACACGGCCGCAGATAGCGGGCAGCGGGTTCTCGCGCTTGATGAGTGCTAGGGCCTCGTCATAGCGACCCTGAGCCGCGAGCTTCAAATAGCCCTGAACGGCAACGTGCGCGGGGCAGGCCGTCTTGCAGGGAGCGGTGCCGGACTCATGCGTCTCGATGCGGTTGTCGCTGCGGTAGTTGGGCGACCACTTGGTGTGATCCCATTTGGTGGCGTCGGGCAGCTCCTGGCGCGGATACTCGGGCACCTGTCCGCCGGCCTTTTTGCTGCAGAGCTTCTGGCCGAGCTTGGCGGCGCCGGCCGGGCACACCTCAACGCAGCGACCGCAGGCAACGCACTTGTCCTTCTCGACCTTGGCGACATAGGCCGAGCGCGACAGGTTGGGCGTGTTGAACAGCTGAGAGGTGCGCAGGGCATAACACACGTTGACGTTGCAGTTGCAGATAGCGAAGATCTTGTTCTCGCCGTCGATATTGGTGATCTGGTGCACAAAGCCGTTGTCCTCGGCCTGGTGCAGGATGTCGTAAACCTCGTCGCGGGTCACGTAATGGCCACGATCGGTCTCAACCACGTAGTCGGCCATATCGCCCACGGCGATGCACCAATCGGCCGGGTCGTCGGCGCAGCCCTCACCCATCACGCGACGGCTCGCGCGGCAGCTGCAGGTGCTAGCGGCATATTTGCCATCGTATTTGTCGAGCCAATGCTCGATATGCTCGATCGGCACCGAGGTGCTCGCGGCGTCGATAGCCTTCTCGACCGGAATGACATGCATGCCGATACCGGCGCCTCCGGGCGGCACCATCGGCGTGGCCTTGGACAGCGGTCCCTTGGACGCCTGCTCAAAGAACTTGGCATAGACCGGATGCTCCTCGAGCTGGCTCACGCGCATGTTGAGAAACTCAGCGGAACCCGGCACCAGCATGGGCAGCACCCACTGCTTGGCGCGCTCGGGGTTTTCCCAGTTGTACTCGAGCAGACCCGTGTAGCTCATGTCGTCGAGCATCTTCTCGATATCGGCTTCGGGCATGCCGGTGAGCTTGACCATCTCGGGCAGCGTATAGGGACGGCGCATCTTCATCTTGCAGAGCACTTCGGCCTGCTCGTCGGTTGCGGCCTCGGCAAACGACCAGTACTCGTAGCCCAGCAGCTCGTCGCGGTGCAACAGACGGTTGGTGCAGTGCTCGCACAGTTTGACGATGGCCTCGCGCGGATGCTCCGGTATCGGCGGCACGAACTCAGCGCCGATATCGGGCTCGGTATAGCTAATCCCCGGTCCGTTGAGAATCATGGTTGTCCCTTCTCTTGCCACAGCCCAGCGAGACCGCGGCACCCCTCTTTTTTGCAGGCCGGGCATGCCCCCATGCCGTTCACCCGCCATTAGTTGACATTGTGTCAAAAATAGTATTGACGAACCGTCAACAATATTCAAGACTGTTAGGCGAACGGTCAGGCAAAAGAGGATGAAAGGCGGCAAAACATGAGCAACAACACAGCAGATACCTCTGTGGTCGATGCCGTTCCCGCATCCGATAGCGCGGCAAAGCGCCTGACGGGCGACGAACGCCGTCGCGAGATCCTCGATGCCGTGCGCACCGTAAGCTCCGAGCTGGGCGTGTCCCACCTATCGGTATCGGCCGTGACCAAGCGAGCCGGCTGCACGCGTTCATTGTTCTACCACTACTTTGCCGATATGGACGCCGCCGTCACCGCCGTCATGGACGAGGCGATCGACGGCTTTATCTCCGAACTCGAGCAGTGGAACGCCGACCGCACCGTCGGCGATATCGAAGGCGCGCTCGACACCGTCGCCCCGCTCTTTAAGCGCCTGGTCGCCAGCGGCCACGAGCTGCCGAGTACGCTCACCTCAAGCAGCGGCGCGCTCTACGGCGGCTTTTTGCACAACGTGGTCCAGCGTGTGGCGCAGTATATCTGCGACACCACCGTGGTGGACTTTGTCGCCCATCATGAGCTACGCATCGACCATGTCTACGAGACGTTCTACACCCTCATCATGGGGTTGTTGATGTATATCCGCACGCACCCCGATGTGCCCGACGAGACGGTCAAGGAAATCATCGCCTCGACACTCCACATCGAGGGCTATACCGCCAAGTATCCGGAGCGCAAGCCCCAGAACTGACGACATTTGGCCAAACTGCCCGCGATCAGAAGAGGGGCCGCGGGCGTGTGAAAGGAGAGCAGCATGCTGTTCGATGTTTGGGGTAGCGATACCCTTATCCACTGGGCCGGCTGGGCCATAGTCTTTATTGGCCTGATCGTGCTCAACGAGGTCGGCCGCCGCACCAAGCTGGGCGCGGCAATCATCTTTGGCGTGGCTCCGCTGGCCATGACCATCTACTGCGCCGCCATCGCCATCGGCGTCTCGCAGGGTGCCGAGTGGGCGCTCACCAACCCCACCCATGTGTACCAGAACAGCTGGTTCCACTACGCCAAGGTATACGCGGCGCTGGCCGGCTGCTGGGGCTTCATTGCCATTAAGTACCAGTGGGGCAAGATCGGCAAGGCACATTGGTTCCGCGCATGGCCGTTTGTGATCGTCGCCATCAACATCATGATTGCCGTCGTATCCGACTTCGAGAGCGCCTATCACTTCTTTGTCCTGGGCGAGTCCACCTGGGTCACCTCCGAAGGTGCTACGCAGCTGGCCGGCTGGAACAACGTGTTCAACGGCATTGCCGGTATCATCAACATCTTCTGCATGACCGGTTGGTGGAGCGTCTACGCCTCCGAGGATCAGACCGACATGCTGTGGCCCGATATGACCTGGGTCTACATTATCGCCTACGATATCTGGAACTTCTGCTACACCTACAACTGCCTGCCCACCCACTCCTGGTTCTGCGGCTTTGCGCTGCTGCTGGCGCCCACCGTCGCCGCCTTTATCTGGAACAAGGGCGGCTGGATTCAGAACCGCGCCTTTACGCTTGCTATTTGGTGTATGTTTGCCCAGGTGTTCCCGTACTTCCAGGAGGAGTCCATCTTTGTGACCCACTCCACGCTCGACCCCGGCGCCGCCACCGCGGTCTCGATCGCCGCGCTGATCGCCAACGTCGCCGCGATCATCTACATCGCCTACCGCGCCAAGAAGCTCGGCCGCAATCCCTACAAGCAGGATGTCTTTGAGGGCACCAGCGATTGGGAGAAGGCTACTGCTCGCCGCGCCAAGGTTGATTACGCGCACGCCGAGTAACGCGCCTGGCGCAGACATCGCTTGAGCACGAAGCAGCATAGCCGGCTCCGCGCAACTCAACGCATTGTAGAGCCCCCGGAATGTGATTCGTTCGCGTTCCGGGGGCCTTTTGCTGCCGCGAGGATGCGGCCGAACGATACGCTCGAGTTAAATCGGATCTTATATTTCGCACGCGCTTTATATGGCTCCATTTTTGGGTACAGTGTTGTCCCGATATTGAGCTTGGGGGATATATGAAAGATGAGACGATAGGCCAAGAGGATGCGGCCCAAGATGCAGAAGCGTGTGCCGAGGCCCTGGAGAGCCTAGACCAGATCGCGCTGACCGAGATTGCGTTTGACGATTCGAGCGTTGATGTGCGGGATGAGCCGGAAATCGAGGCGCAGCCCGATGATCAGGATGCAAAAGACGATGGCGCCGCGCCCACCGAAGACGAGGCGGGGCACGAGGAATCCGAATGCGAGGCCGACGACCAGCCCGAATCCGACACGAGCGAGGAAACCATCTTGCTCGACAGCTTGCCGGCCGAAGATTCGCTGACCCGCGAGCTTCCCGGCCTGGGCTCTGCGCCTGCCGTGGACGAGACCATCGCCATGGGCGATATCCCCCTACCGTCCGTTCCCTCAGCACGCGAGGCCGAGGTTCGCCATCGCAAGATGTCGCCCAAGCGCCGCAATCTGATGGTCGCCGGTGTCGTGGCCGTCGCGCTCGTCGCCGGCGGCGCAGGCTATGCCGCCTGGAACGGATATCAGCAAGAGCAGGCTGCCGCTGTCGCCGCCAATGCCCACACGATGATGTCAGTGCAGATTGGCGTGCATGCCGCGGGCCTCGACTGTTCTACCGGCTCCAAGATTCCCGTACAGGTGAGTGGTCAGGACGCTGATGGCTCCTCCGTGAGCGAAACGCTCTATGTTGACGAGCACGGCCGCGGCATCAAACTGCTGCCTGGCGATTACACGCTCTCCATCGCTGCCTCCCCCATCGCGGCCGACGGCACCATCTATACCGTCCCGACCACCAAGACGCAGGTCACCGTTAAGAGCGATGAACAGGATTTAAGTGCCCAGGCTACCTTTAAGCTCAAGGTGCCTTCGGCCGACACGGTAACCGACGACCAGATCGATGCCGCCGCCAAGTATGCCGAGGAGGGCGGTGCGAGCTCCGCCGCGGCTGCCAAAGTGCTCCAGCAGGCAGCAACCGCGCGGCGCGACGCCGCCGTCAATGCCGTGAGCGCGCAAAAGGCACAGGCGTCCCGTGATGCTGACGCTCGCCACAAGGCAACCGACCTCTACCAGCTCGATATTCCCGTCGAGTGGTACGGCAAGGTCGCAACTTGGCAAAACGGAAGCACGCTATGCATCTATCTGGGCGACGACGCCAATACGCCGCTCGTGACGCTCGTTGCGGTGCGCGAGGGCGAGAGCTTTACGCCCGATGAAGGCGATACGGTTTTGGGCGCGGCCAATCTAGGCAACGGTTATACCGTCTACGCCAGCGGCCCCGTCTATCCGTACGTGGTGCCCCAGACCATCAACGGACGGACGCAGAACCCCGTGTCAACCTACCTCATGGACACGGCCATTGAGCTTGTCGAGCTTACGACCGGCAACCGCTACACCTATAGCCAGATCAAGAACGACCTGGTTGGCAAAGACGGCAACGCAGACGCCGCCACCAAACTCGAGACCGACTACCTCGCCCAGATTCTCCTGCCGAGCATCAAAGCCCAGGACTAGCCTGGCACAGCAAGGTGCTCCCCAACCGTGATGAAGGAGCCAGGAGGTCCTGACCCCACAGGCCCATAGATGATTAGGCAAGGAGCCACTTCCATGCGGGCATAACGTGTACCACACCGTGCTCGCATGGAATATCGGTCTGTTCATCCATGGTAACGATTGCCGACTCGCCAAGATCGAACTGGGCCATCGAGGCATCAAGCGCGGCAATTTCGCGCTCGCGCGTTTTCTCACTTGCCATATCCGCGCTCACCTGAATCAGGCTATAAGCCCGCATGAGAAGTGCGTCCCCAGCAACAAAGTCCACCTCATGGCTTTTACTCTTCTCTTTGATCAGCAGACGGCAGACCGAGCCGGTCCTCACCGCGGGAGTCCTTCTTCTTAGCGCATTGAACACTGCGGTCTCGAGCCTCTGGCCCTGGTCCAATGCCGATGCGGGAGAGAATGCTCCAAACATCGCAGGATCGACAGCGTAGACCTTAGACGCAGACCGCATGTTATTTGCCAGTGAACGCGTGAACTCCGGCACAGAAAACAACAGGTAGGCGTCCTCATAATACTCAAGTAAGTCGCTGAGCGAATTACGACTGACGGGTATCTGCCTGCTCTTGAACTCGTTATACACTTTGTTCACCGACAGCTCTCGTCCCGAAGATGCCATACACCGCGTCAGGAACAGCGATGCCAGGCGAGGGTTCTTGACGTCGTAGCGTTCAACGACGTCCATGGCGACCGTTCGCGAAGCATATTCCTGTAGCAGCTGAATCGCGTCTGCGGGCGTCTGCCCAAGTGTCGCGATGAATCCCCCTTGTTCAAGATACCCGATCAGATGATGTCGAAGCAGCGCTGCATCGCTCGGGGAAAAGGTCGCATCTGGCTCAGGGACGCTCCCCGTCTTATATCGAACGTATTCCGAAAAACTCAACGGAAAAAGCTCTCGCACAAGAGAACGACCCCTGAACTCGCTCTTAAGTTCTGAGGACAGCATCTTAGAAGAAGATCCCGTCACATAGACGGTCGCTTTCTCCGTATCGACTACACGCCGCAGAAACGCACCCCATTCGGGAATTTCCTGGATCTCGTCAAAGAAAATATAAGCGCCCTCGGTTCGAGCAGCAGGATACAGCGCATAGAACGTGTCGAGCACGTCCGCCAGCAGCGATGGCTCATACGGGCGCAAGCGCTCATCCTCAAAATTGAAGTAAAGCATCCGGTCAAGCTCGACGCCCCGGCTCTGAAGCCGCCGCATCTCCTGATACAGGCGATACGTCTTTCCACAACGGCGGGCCCCCACAATCACATTTACGATGTTGTCGCGCTTTGGCTCCTGTGGATTTCCTAGATCAAGGTCTCGCTCAAAGACCCGCGGAACCCCCTGCTGTTCAAAGTCCTTTATTTTCCGGGCGACCAAGTCGTTGAATGCCATAATTCTCCAATCTTGCTCTCTAGCTAATCAAAATTATAGCGATTCTTGATTAATTAGAGAGCAAGATTATGTCTGACTTGATTAACACTTAAGCAAGTTTTTCACTATTACTGCTCGAAGGATGCCGAGTGGCTGAGAGGACAACCAAGCTCGAATGCGACTCCCTGGACAGTCGATTTGGGACGGGGCTTTTTTGACTACCCCGTCCCAGAAAATCATCGCCAAATTAGTTACTTGATGCAACTAGCGCCAAGGGTCGGCTTCGAACATTGGCTCGCGCTCGGGTCGTCGGTCGCTGTAGGGATCGTAGCCGTCATCGTCCTCGTTCTCGGCACGGATGTAGGGGTCGCGCGGCTTGGGTGCCGGTTTAGACGGAGTCTTCGGTGCGGCGGGCGCCGCCTCAGCCACCGGTGCGTTCGTCTTGTTCTCGTCTTTCATCTGCATAGCTCCTTGCCATGTGCTCACGTTCAACACCATCGATTGTCGCACGAAAAAGGGCGGCGGACCCAATCGGATCCGCCGCCCTTGGCGTTCGGCTCAAAAGGCAGATTTTAAGGCATGGCCCAAAATCTACTCGGCGTCGGGGACCTCGTAAGTGGCCGCCGGCGTATTGTCGCACACGACGGTAAAGCCGCCGTCCTTGTCGACATCGACCGTCACCTGATCGCCCTCGCGCACCGTGCCGTCGATGATAGCGGCGGCGATGGCATCCACGACCTCGCGCTGGACCAGACGCTTGAGCGGACGGGCGCCAAAGACCGGGTCCAGGCCGCCCACGGCGAGCATCTGCTTGGCCGCCGGGGTGATGGCAAGCGTCATGCGCTCCTTGGCCAGACGCGCGCGGACGTCGGCGAGCTGGATGTCGACGATCTTCTCGATCTGCGCCATGCCGAGCGGATGGAACACCACGATATCGTCGATACGGTTGAGGAACTCGGGGCGGAAGGTCTGAGCCATGGCCGCGTCGACCTGATGGCGCATCTCCTCCTCGTCCTTGCCGGAAAGCTCGGCGATGGCCTTGGAACCCACGTTAGACGTCATGATGATGATCGTGTTCTTGAAGGACACCTGGCGACCCTGACCGTCAGTCAGACGGCCGTCGTCAAGCACCTGCAGCAGCACGTTAAAGACATCCGGATGGGCCTTCTCCATCTCGTCGAGCAAGATCACGGAGTACGGACGACGGCGCACGGCCTCGGTGAGCTGGCCGCCCTCGTCGTAGCCCACGTATCCCGGAGGCGCACCGATCAGACGCTGGACGCTGAACTTCTCCATGTACTCAGACATGTCGATACGCACGAGCGCACGCTCGTCATCGAACAGGCACTCGGCCAGCGCCTTGGCGAGCTCGGTCTTGCCCACGCCGGTGGGGCCCAGGAAGAAGAAGCTGCCGATGGGCTTGTCCGGATCGGAGAGACCCGCACGGCTGCGACGCACGGCCGCGGCGACAGCGGAGACCGCCTCGTCCTGGCCGATGACGCGCTTATGCAGCTCGCCCTCCAGGCCCTTCAGCTTGTCGAGCTCGCCCTGCATCATCTTGGAGACGGGCACACCGGTCCAAGCGCTCACGACCTCGGCGATCTCATCGGAGGTCACCTGCTCGTTCAGGCCCTCGCCGTCCTGCTGCTTTTGCGCCTCGAGCGCGGCCTCGGAATCCTGAATCTGCTGCTGCAAGCCCGGGATCACGGAGTAGCGCAGCTCGGACGCACGGCCCAGGTCGCCATTGCGCGTCGCGCGCTCCTCTTCGCTCTTGGCCTCATCGAGCTGGCCCTTGAGCTCCTGCACGTGGTCGATGGCGTTCTTCTGGTTGAGCCAGCCGGCCTTTTGCACGTTGAGCTTTTCCTGAACCTCGGCAATCTCCTGGCGCAAGGCCTCCAGACGCTCCTTGGAAGCGTCGTCGGTCTCCTTCATGAGTGCCTGCTCCTCGATCTGCAGCTGGGTGAGCTGACGCGTGGTGGCATCGATCTCGACCGGCATGCTGTCGAGCTCCATGCGCAGGCGGCTTGCCGCCTCATCGACCAGGTCGATGGCCTTGTCGGGCAGGAAACGGTCGGCGATGTAGCGATCGGAGAGGTCGGCAGCTGCCACGAGCGCGCTATCGGTGATATGCACGCCGTGGAAGATCTCGTACTTCTCCTTCAAGCCACGCAGGATCGAAATGGTGTCCTCGACGGTGGGCTCGCTGACCATCACGGTCTGGAAACGACGGGCGAGCGCCGCGTCCTTCTCGATGTACTTGCGGTATTCGTCGAGCGTGGTCGCGCCGATCGCATGCAGGTCGCCACGGGCGAGCGCAGGCTTGAGGATGTTGCCGGCGTCCATGGAGCCCTCGGTGGCACCCGCGCCCACGATGGTGTGGAGCTCATCGATGAACAGGATGACCTTGCCTTCCGATTTTTGCACTTCCTTGAGCACGGCCTTCAAGCGGTCCTCGAACTCACCACGGTACTTGGCGCCGGCGACCAGCGCGCTCATGTCGAGCTCGATGAGGTCGCGGTCGCGCAGGGTGCTCGGCACGTCGCCGGCCACGATACGCTGGGCGATGCCCTCGACGATGGCAGTTTTACCCACGCCCGGCTCGCCGATGAGCACGGGGTTGTTCTTGGTGCGACGGGACAGGACCTGGATGGTACGACGAATCTCGTCGGTACGGCCGATGACCGGGTCGAGCTTGCCGGCGCGGGCAAGATCGCAGATGTTGCGTCCGTACTGCTCCAGCGCCTCAAACTGGGTCTTGTCCTCGGCAGACGTCACGCGGTCATCGCCACGCAGTTCCTCGTAGACCTGCTCGATGCGCTCCTTGGTGACGCCGGCGTCGCGCAGCACGCGGCCCGCCTCGCCCTTGTCCTCGGCAAGCGCCATCAGCAGATGCTCAGTCACCACAAAGCTGTCGCCCATCTTGGTGGCCTTCTTCTCGGCCTTTTCGATGACGCGGACGAGCTCGTTGGACAGGCCCATCTGCTGGCCCTCGCCCGAAACCTTGGGCGCGTGGTCGATGGCATCCTGTGTGGAGCGTGCAAGCTGAGCCGGGTCGGCACCGATGCGCTCAATGATCACGGAGATATTGCGCTCGCCGGCACCGAGCAGGGCAGACAGCAGGTGGATCGGCTCCACCGCGCCGGCCTGTGCATCGGCAGCCGTGCTCATGGCAGTCTGCAGTGCCTCGCGCGACGTCATAGCTAGCTTATCGATTCTCATGGAATCACCTCTCTTGGGGCGGCCGCCCTACGGGGCGGCTTCACGTTGTTCGAGAAGTATTGTTGCCAGCTTTGCGCGATCTTATACACAAATCTAAGTCTCTATATATAAGATTTTCTGAGTGATTGAAAGATAGGGGTAAAGATGTCGGCCCGCCGCCGCACAGGTGCGCTACCGTCTCAATCTGTAACATCTATCGACCGTTTCTGGCTCCAGATGTTACAAATCGAGACGAATTGTTCAGCGGCACCCGTTTGTCTCAATCTGTAACATCTACTCGGCAAATAGAGCTCTATCTGTTACAAATCGAGACGAACAGAAGACACCCGAATCGAAAATCTAAATCTGTAACACCAAGCCCACTTTTAGCGGCCAAGATGTTACAGATCGAGACAGACCGAAAACCACCACAAAGAGGACAGGCACCTTTGTGGTGGTCGCGGTCTCTACTCCTTCGCCGAACCCGTACTTCCCGATTCGACGGTCCAGGGCATCTCATCCTCGAACAGCCATGTACGGGCAGACCCACTATCGCGTGCAGTCTGCGGGTCAGGCAAGCAGGTCTGTTTATAGGCATCTTGGATACACTGACCCATAAAATCGTTGAGCTCGGTCTGGTCGCCCTCCATGACATAGGCGACATCGCCGTCCATGATGTAGATGCCCGGACCCTCATTGCCCTCGTAGCCCGGATCGTACGAGACATCACATAACTTTGCGCCGTTTGCAGTGTCCAGCTCGATAGAAGAGTGGCATCCGCCAACCATGTCGTTCGCTTTTGCCCGATAGGACGCATATCCGTACCAACGCTTAAATGTTTTGCCCTTGAGTAGCTCGGACGTCCTATCGATCAGGCTTGTATCCGTGGTATAGCGCATGGCCCCAAGCTGAATATGTGGATAATTACTAATACCCAGCACAGCCGGCTGCTCATCAAAATCAACGGTAATGGTCTCGGGCTTGTCGTCGCCGGTCAGAAGTTCGACAGATTGAGTCACAGGCTTGACCACCGGCTCCGTCACCGCAGCAGGTAGAAATGCCATACCGACAGCGCCCGCGCCAACCACAGCGATCGCAAACGCCAAGACAATCAATCCAATACGGGCAGAACGGCTCACGGCAAAACACCCCACAATGCAAACCTTCGCCACCTGCACTAATGATACTGCCAGCTAACACTATTACCAAAAGAAGCCGCGTGCTCCTCACCACCACAAGGGAGACAGGCACCTTTGTGGTGGTTTTCGACGCTAACGGTCGACCATCTCGCGCCATGAGATTAAACTTGAATTGTTCTCTGAACATATCCATTTCTGCCTATCCTCAACAGATCTTTGTCTCGAGGAGCGCATATGAAGCCGTCTCATTCCACCGGTCGCAACGTCATCGCCATTCTCGCCATACCCATCGTGATGCTCTTCCTTATCGTCATCACGCCCTTTTCTTTTGGTATCGCCTCGCCCTTCGATCTTTGCGGGATGATCGACGCCGGCTCGCGTGCCACCTCGCTCTCCTTTGTCTGCCGTGGCGTGTTCTACGAATATGCAATTCCCACCGGAAGTTGGCAGTCCAAGTTACCGTTGCTCGGCAAGGTCGACGGATGCTCCCCCTATTTCTGCCTTGAACCTCAGGCGCTAAACTATCTGATCGACGACCAGCCACTCGACTCCATCACCCTCGCCTACGACTACGCACCAAACACCGATGAGCGCCACATGAACCAAGTCCTCGACAAGCTGCTTGGACAGTGCGGGCTCACCGCGGAAGCCGGTCGAACCATCTATAGCAACCGGAAATTAAAGCGAACAGAACTCCGCCGTGTCGGAAAAATCCAAGGGCGAAGCGGGGCTGCCTACTGGCAGGCCTGGGCGACACGCGACAAGAGCGAATTCGGGCACAGCACCTATACGGTCACTGTCTACACCAAAGACGGAATTAAGGACAATGTTGACGATTTCGCGTCATCCAAACTCGGCATCCCCAAAACAACCAAGCCCGCCAGCCCAGATGAAATCCTGTAGAGACGCTCATTAGAATGTCGTTCAGCGAGCACGGCAGCATCGAGCTCGCCCCCCACCACCACGAAAGGGACAGGCCCCTTTGTGGCGGTTTTCGACTCTGGCACTCGACTGTCTCGATCCGTAACATCTAGCGGCCCTTTTCGATCTTAGATGTTACAGATTGAGATGAAATGATCAGCGGCGATCGTTTGTCTCAATCTGTAACAACCGCTCGTCAAATAGGGGCCCAGATGTTACAGGTCGAGACAAACGGGACCACCACAAAGGCGCCTGTTCCCTTTGTGGTGGTTTTCGACAAAAAGAAGCCGCCCCATTAACAGAGGCGGCATCAAGCAAGTCTTTTTATTGGCGTCCCTCAAGACCCAACGAGAACGCAGAAATGTAGCCCAGGGCTTACCCTTTCCCGAACGCGACCCTCGCGAAGCGCGTGAGCGGGCGGGAAAGGGTAAGCCCCGGGCGGACAATTAAGTGCGTTACTCGGCAGCGGCCTTGAACTTGTTGTAGTTGATCAGGCAGCCGGCCTTGACGATGGCACGCTCCTCTGCCGTCATATCGGCAATGTAGAGCTCAATCTGCTCGACCGCACCGTCGGCGCGCACTACGTAGGCGGCGATGTCCTTTAGGTCGCCATCGAGCGCGGCGCGGATACCCGGCACAAAGACGTAGTCGCCCACCTCAAAGCTGGGCTCGGCCTCCATCTGGAAGGGCACCATGCCCCAGTTCATCACGTTGGAGCGATAGCGCTTGGTGGCGTACTCGTGGACGATGTTGGCCAGGCCGCCAATTACGCGCTGGCAGCTCGCGGCCTGCTCGCGGGCGGAACCGTCACCGGGCTTCTTAGCGTAGAGCATGGAGCCGTACTCGGTCGCCTTGGCATCTGCCGCGACACCCGCGCCGGCCAACGCCTCAAACACGCTGGCAAGCTCGGCATCGAGTGCTGTCAGGTCACCCGCGGACTCGCCAGCCACGCGGCGCTTCTCCACGGCGTCGACCTCCTTGGAACGGCCCACGTAGGCAGGGTCGCGGCGGCTCAGCGTAAACTCTGCCAGGCCCAGCGGGTTGGAGCGGAAGGAGCTCGTCTCGCCCGAAGGAATGAGCTCGTCAGTCGTGGTGACCGGGTCCATGATCTTAGAGCACACCTTGAGCAGGATATCGTCGCCGAGGGGCTCCATCGCGGGCCACGGCTTGATGTTGGGACCCTCGACCAGTTCGTCGGCAGGCTCCGCCTTGCCAAAGCCCCAATACACGCGCTTTTTGTACGGCGCGTCGTCAAAGGTGTACTCGCAGGCCTCGTCCCAAGTCTCCTCGGGCAGGTCGGTCGCCGGCGTCAGGACGCCGCCGTTGGCAGCCGTCGCCGCAATGGAGCGGGCGTCCATCAGGGCCACGGCGCTCAGCTGGCCATTACCCGGCTTGGAGCCCTCGCGGTTGGGGAAGTTGCGCGTAGCGTGGCGGATGGACAGGCCGTTGTTGGCAGGCGTGTCGCCGGCGCCAAAGCACGGGCCGCAGAATGCCGTGCGCACGATCGCGCCGGCCTCCATAAGGTCGTAGATGTAGCCGCGGCGTGTAAGCTCGAGCGCCACGGGTTGGCTTGTGGGATAGACCGACAGCGAGAACTCGCCGCAGCCGGTGTTGGCGCCCTTGAGCACGCGGGCAGCCTGGACCACGGAGTCGTAGTTGCCGCCCGAGCAGCCGGCGATAACGCCCTGCTGCACGTGCAGCTTTCCGTCGACGATCTTGTCGAGCAGGCTAAAGTGCGTCTTGCCCTCGCCGATCTTGGCGGCCTCGAGCTCCACCTCATGCAGGATGTCCTCGAGATTCTCGTTGAGTTCGTCGATCTCAAAGCCGTTGGAAGGATGGAACGGCAGCGCGATCATGGGCTTGATGCTCGACAGATCGACCTCGACGCAGCCGTCGTAGTAGGCGACATCGGCGGGCTTGAGTTCGCGGTAGTCGTCGCCGCGGCCGTGCATGGTCAAAAACGCGTGCGCGTCCTCGTCGGTGGCCCAGATGCTCGACAGGCAGGTGGTCTCGGTGGTCATGACGTCGATGCCGTTGCGGTAGTCGGTCGTCATGCTCGCGATGCCGGGGCCCACAAACTCCATGACCTTGTTCTTAACGTAGCCCTTGGCAAAGACGGCTCGGATGATGGCGAGCGCCACATCGTGCGGGCCGACGCCGGGACGCGGGGCGCCCGTGAGGTAGATGGCGACGACGCCGGGATAGGCGACGTCGTAGGTGTCACGCAGCAGCTGCTTTGCCAGCTCGCCGCCGCCCTCGCCCACGGCCATGGTGCCCAGGGCGCCGTAGCGGGTGTGCGAGTCGGAGCCCAAAATCATCTTGCCGCAGCCGGCGAAGTTCTCGCGCATAAAGGAATGGATGACCGCGATATGGGGCGGAACGAAGATGCCGCCGTACTTTTTGGCAGCCGAGAGACCGAAGACGTGGTCGTCCTCGTTGATAGTGCCGCCCACGGCGCACAGCGAGTTGTGGCAGTTGGTGAGCACGTAGGGCAGTGGGAACTGCTCCATGCCCGAGGCGCGCGCCGTCTGGATGATGCCGACAAAGGTGATGTCGTGGCTCGCCATGGCATCGAAACGAATCTTGAGCGCCTCGGGGTCGCCGGACGTGTTGTGTGCCTGAAGGATCGAATACGCGATGGTGCCACGCTTGGCGTCCTCGGGCGTTTGCGTAATACCGCGCTCGGCAGCCTCGGCCGCAGGCACAACCTCGCTGCCGCCGCGCAGGTAGATGCCGTCCTCGTACAGCTTGACCATACTGTCTCCCACTCTGCCCAAAAGATTTGGGCTCATAGCATACATTCGTTCAATATCGTGCCATAGAACGGTTGCGAGTGGGTTACGAATCTGCGCGTTCACTTTATCTCAGTAAAGCAAAGGACGAGCCCCTTGCATCACTCTCTGGACAAGGAGTGTCCCAAAGTGCCGGCACAGACGATATGAGCAGGACATAAAAACATTGAGAGCCCCTGCTGCATGAAAGACCGCGGATTAGGCCGACAATGGTGAGTGTCTAATCCAACCGTGGCGG
>CABRBC010000054.1:0-11331 GCA_902469055.1 uncultured Collinsella sp. | reverse complement strand
CGACGAAACTGGAGAGGAGGTATTACGAGCTCCTGTGCGAATTGGAGAGAGCGCTCCCGCAAACTGCCTCTTGACAACTTATAGGAGCGTCGGTTTTGAAAAGCAGGAAGACCGGCCTGCTCGGAATGTTCAAAAAAGTCTACTCACTTGCCGCGTAAAGCTTCTGCATGAGAAAAAAATGGGGTTTTCAACAGGGCTTCGTCCAGCTCTCGACAAGCTTTTGGCCAGTTGGGGAGGGCTGTTGAAAACTTGGCAGTCCGTTCGGCGCCATTTTTGGTGCGTTCGCGCCAATGCGTGACTGACTGGGTTGAAATTCGTGTTCTCCTGTGCCTATGAAGGATCTACTTTGTGACATATCGGCTTTTAGGTACTGGCGTTTGCCTCCTCAAGTCCGCGCTTTGTGTCCGCCGCTTCCACGACCGGAAGAAGACCGGCAGCGATATGATCTCGCCCGCAACCCGACGGCTGCGGTCGCGCTCGGTTTTCCGTTGCATACATTGGTTCGGACGAGAAACAAACGGACTTGTCCTGCCAGCATTAGGCAGCGGCTGTTTCTTGGTGAGCTCCCCAGGGAATCCGTGCTGGAAACGGAGCATGGATTTTTGATTACGTCTCCTCTACTGACGGCATTCATCATGTCACGGCATCTGACGGATCTTCAGCTTCTTTTGGTATTGGCGGAGATGTGCGGCTTGTTTGCGGTGTGTGCCCTGCCGGCGTTACTTGAGACGGAGCTTTCGCGTGCAATTGATTCGGGTGCGATTTCGACAACGTTCGGTTGGGCGCGCTGCCCGTCCGAGGACGGCACCGCCTCAAATTTATGGCGTCGAGACGCTTTGGTTTTGGGCGGAGACCTTGACCGTTTTTGTTCAGATGTTTGTGGGATGCGTTACGGCAATAGATTTATGGCGGTATCGCAACTCGTTCCATTGGGTGCCGCGTCGCCTTTTGAGGTCGAGGCATATTTGCTACTTGCACTGCCGCGATCCCTGGGAGGCGAAGGTTTTTGCGGCATAGAGCTTAATGTTGAAGTGATGCTAAACACAAGTGCTCGAGCGATTGTGGGAAAGTCCCGTGTATATATCGACCTACTTCTTTCTTCGCCGGACGGTAGGCGACAGGTGGCCATTGAATGTCAGGGAAAGGCCTCGCACGGACGCGCGGGGGATGGCTTGCGTGACGCTGACCGCATGACGGCCCTTCAGGCCATGGGCTATGATGTACTTCTCCTGACACACAGACAGATATCCGATGAGGGTAGATTCCGCGCGATCGTTAAGACCGTATGCAGGATGCTCGATGCTGAATATCGTGATAAAAGCTCAGATGAGCAAAGGGCTGAGGCATTACTCCGGTCTGAACTATTCGTTGACTGGACAAAATTGGGAGTAATCGACGGAAAGATGCCCGCTAGACACAAAATGGCTCGATCGTGGACGGCTGCGGTTCTAAGTGAGTAGGCTTTTAGCACTTTGGCGACCAGGCCGTTTTGAAACAAGTCATTTACCTGCGGCTTTATAAAGCAATATGGATGGCGTGCTCGGCAAGTTCCAAAAAGTCTACTCACTTAGTTTTTGACGAGAAACCTATGCCGAAGGCGGTCCTATTTCAGGTAGTTAACAAGTTTGTGAGGCACGAAAAAGGCCCGAACCAATACGGTCCGGGCCTCATTGAGCTAGAGGTTATGTCTCAGGCGTTTGGCTTAGCCAAAGTAGCGCTTGAGCAGGCCGGCGAAAGCCTTGCCGTGGCGGGCTTCGTCGCGAGCCATCTCGTGCACGGTGTCGTGGATGGCATCAAGGCCAGCGGCCTTGGCACGCTTGGCAAGATCGGTCTTGCCGGCGGTGGCACCGTTCTCGGCCTCAACGCGCATCTCGAGGTTCTTCTTGGTGGAGTCGGTCACGACCTCGCCCAGGAGCTCAGCGAACTTGGCAGCGTGCTCGGCCTCCTCGTGGGCAGCCTTCTCCCAGTACAGGCCGATCTCGGGATAGCCCTCGCGATGAGCGACGCGCGCCATGGCCAGGTACATACCGACCTCGGAGCACTCGCCCTCAAAGTTGGCGCGCAGGTCGGCAACGATGTCCTCGGAGACGCCCTCCATCTTGGCGACGCCCACGACGTGCTCGGCAGCCCACTCGAGCTGACCCTCCTCCTGCTTCAGGAAGCGAGAACCGGGAACGCCGCACTGGGGGCACTTGAAGTCCTCGGGCAGCTGGTCGCCGTCGAACTCTTCCACATAACCGCAAACGGGGCAAACAAACTTCATGATTCGATCCTTTCGATCGATGGCGATTGTGCGCTCGTCCGGTCCCGTAAGGGCCCTCTCCGGACGTGCGTCTTGACGAGTTCTATTATCCATAAATGCAACCAAATGTGAAGCCTATTAGGAATGATTTTTAATAAAACAATTTCGAGATATGAAGATGTTGATTGATTAACGATTGGGAGGCCGTCTGCGATCTTTGCTGAGTACAATCGGGCGAGCAAATGTTGACCTATCAACAAATGAAGGAGTTTCCTTTATGCATCTAGCCCGTCGTGCCTGGTGCCGAACATATCAGACGGTTTTTCGCATTGCATTGCCGATCCTGCCCTATACCGAGCCGCGCATTTTAGAGCATGCCGAGGATGTGCCCGCGGTGCTTCAAAAGCGCTCGATCCAGAAGGTCCTTATCGTGACGGATCCCGGCATTGCCCGTCTGGGGCTCACGGCACCGCTCGAGGCGGCGCTCGCATCCAGGGGGATTGGCGTTACGGTCTATGCCGAAACGCGTACAAACCCCACGGTTTCAAACGTGGAGGAAGCGGCGTCCCTGTATCGAGAGAGTGCCTGCCGGGCCATTATCGGCTTTGGCGGAGGATCAGCCATGGACTGCGCCAAGGGCGTAGGCGCACGCATTGCGCAGCCAAACAAGCCCATCAACAAGATGCGCGGCCTGCTGCGGATTCATCGTCGCCTGCCGCTGCTCATCGCCGTCCCCACCACGGCAGGCACGGGAAGCGAGGTCACACTTGCGGCGGTAATTACCGATGACGAGACGCACTACAAGTACCCCATTAACGACTTTGTGCTTATTCCGCGCTTTGCGGTGCACGACCCCGAGTTTACGCGCGGTCTGCCCGCCTCCATTACGGGGCAGACGGGTATGGACGCCCTGACGCATGCCGTCGAGGCGTTTATCGGGCGAAGCACCACGCCCTATACGCGCAAGATGGCGCGACAGGCGGTGCAGCTCATCCACGACAATTTGCTCGAGGCCTATGAGCATGGCGACGACATGCGTGCGCGTCGCAATATGCTTTCGGCGGCGTATAAGGCGGGAGTTGCCTTTACGCGCTCCTATGTTGGATACGTTCATGCCATCGCGCACAGTCTAGGCGGCCGATACGGAATTCCGCACGGTTTGGCCAACGCGATCATCCTGCCGCACATGCTTCGCGCTTATGGTGACGCCGCCGCCCCCAAGCTTGCCGATCTTGCTCGCATGGCGGGCATTGCGCCGGCTACCGCGCAGGACAGTCTTGCGGCCGAGGCCTTTATCGATTGGGTCGACCGCATGAACGAGGCCCTGGGAATCCCCAAATATGTCTCGGGTATTCGCCGCTCCGATATTCCGCAAATGGCGGCCCATGCCGATGCCGAGGCCAATCCCCTGTACCCCGTTCCACTTTTGATGGACCGCTCGGAGCTCGAGCATATGTACGAGGTCGTCGCGGGTGGTATGTTTGAGGACGAGAACTAGGAGGGTGCCATGAACACCGAGGAAATTGCGCGCATCGTCGGCGATCAGCGCGCCTACTTTAAGACGCACGCCACGTTTGATGTCGATGCTCGACGTCGCGCGCTCGTGAGTTTACGCGATGCGGTGCGGGCCCACGAGGCCGATATCGCTCATGCGCTCAAGACCGATTTGGGAAAGTCGCATGACGAGGCCTATATGTGCGAGATTGGCACATCGCTTTCCGAGATTCGACATCAGATTGCGCATGTGGCCCGATGGAGTCGTCCGCGCCTGCGTCCGTGCGACCTCGCTAACGCCGTGAGCGTGTGCAAAACGCAAACCGTGCCCTATGGCGTCACGCTCATCATGGCGCCCTGGAACTATCCGTTTTTGCTGACGCTCGAGCCGCTCGCTGGCGCCCTTGCCGCGGGCAATACCGTGGTCATCAAGCCGAGCGCCTATGCTCCGGCATCGAGCGCGGTGCTCAGGCAAATCTGTGAAGAGGCAT
Organism: uncultured Collinsella sp.; assembly: GCA_902469055.1. Taxonomy (GTDB): domain Bacteria; phylum Actinomycetota; class Coriobacteriia; order Coriobacteriales; family Coriobacteriaceae; genus Collinsella. Next base: position 7,104 of record CABRBC010000054.1, on the reverse strand, counting down.
TTGATCCGCGCCTGGTGACGGTTGTCGAGGGCGGGCGCGCCGAGAACGAAGCGCTGCTCGATGAGCACTGGGACAAGATCTTCTTTACCGGTAGCGTTCCGGTTGGCAAGCTCGTCATGGAGCGCGCAAGTAAAAACCTTACGCCCGTGACGCTTGAGCTGGGCGGAAAGAGTCCCTGCATCGTGGATGCGACGGCAAACTTGAAGGTCGCGGCACGGCGCATCGCCTTTGGTAAATGGCTCAACGTGGGGCAGACCTGCGTGGCGCCCGACTACCTGCTGGTCGATACGCGCGTGCACGACGAGCTGCTGGGCCTCATCAAGGAGGAGGTCCGTCGCATGTTTGGCGAACATCCACTCGACAATGAGGATTACGGACATATCGTCAACGCCAAGCATTTTGCGCGCGTGCGCGGGCTGATCGATCCCGATAAGGTCGTGCTTGGAGGTGCCGCGCGCGAGGCTTCGCTCAAGATTGAGCCGACAATTTTGGACGGCGTGGCCCCCGCTGACGCCGTGATGCAGGAAGAGATTTTCGGCCCCATCCTGCCGGTGCTGACGTTTGAGAGCCTAGACGAGGCCGAGACGTTTATTACGGATCGTCCGACGCCGCTGGCCCTGTATATCTTTAGCCAGGACCGCGAGGTCCAGCAGCGCTTTGTGCGCTACGTGCCCTTTGGCGGCGGCTGCGTTAACGACACGATCATGCACTTGGCTACGAGCCATATGGGCTTTGGCGGCATGGGCGCGAGCGGTATGGGGCAGTACCATGGACGTGAGAGCTTCGATACGTTTAGCCACAAGAAGAGCATCGTGAACAAGGCAACCTGGCTGGACGTGCCGTTTCGGTATGCGCCCTACGCAAGCTGGAAGCACAAATTCGTGCGCATGTTTGTGCATTAGAATCAGATGGCGTAGCGACAAACGGTCGTAAGGCGCAGGCAGGATGAATTTGTGTCCGCACGGGCCCGTAAGCTTCTCAGTACGGTTAAGCGCCGATTTATCCGGCTGTTAGAGGAGCTGCTATGTACGAGCCTTCACGTGTTCTTCTGTCATTTCACATTGCAGGATTTCAGTATGCCGATGGTGCCTTGGTCCTGGGCGATCTTAAAGCGGGCGATAAGCTGACGCTGTGTGCCGAGCGCGATAATCCCCATGACCCTGAGGCGGTTGCGATTTATTACGGCAACACCAAGCTTGGCTATGTTCCGGGAAACGAGGTCGGCCCACTGTCCTTGATGATGTATTACGGCCACGAGGACGTATTTGAGGCCCGCGTGCAACAGGTTGCCCCCGAGCGCAGCCCGTGGCATCAGGTGCGCGTTGGGCTCTATGTGGTGGATGCTCGCTAATCGGTATGGGAGACTGCCATGTTTGATGACGATGACCTGTTCGATCTGACAGACGATCCGTTTGAGTGGGATACGCTACTCGATGACGATGAGCTAGAGCAGGACCGTGAGAAGCGGTAAGACAAGAAAGCGCAGGGCTACGCTTCGAAAAAGCAAGACAAACGCCGCCGAGGTTTGTTCGGCGGGCTCTTTGGCTAACCGACGCGCCAGAGCGTCTGTATACTAGGCACGTGTTAGACGCGTTGCGAAATGAGGACACAGACGATGATGTGGTTTACCGCCGACCTGCACCTGGGCGATACGAATATCTTGCACGACATGGATCGACCGTTTTGCTCGGTCGAGGAGATGAACCGCAAGGTCATCAATGCCATCAATGAGTGCGTGGCGGCGGACGACCGTCTCTATATTCTGGGTGACTTTACTTATCGTTTGCCCCTGGCGGAGGCGGTGCGCCTGCGCGAACGCATCGAATGCCAGAACGTAACGCTCATCCGTGGTAACCATGACGGCGACTGGGAAGACCCCGATGTACCGCAGATTTGGGATGACGTACGCGATTACCTGGAGATTGCCCCCGGCTATGCCAAGGGGCATCGCCTAGTTTTGAGCCATTACCCCATGCTCAGCTGGAATGGCAAGGCGCGCGGCGCCATCATGCTGCACGGACATATCCACAGCAGGGGAGACCGCACCAACGTGCGCAACCGCGATCGCGAGCGCCCTATCTTTCGCTACGATGTCGGTCTCGACGCCAACGACTACAAGCCCGTAAGCCGAAACCAAATCCTCGGCTTCTTTGGACTGTAATTCTCGAACCGTCACACAAACCGCCACAAAGGGGACAGGCGCCTTTGTGGCGGTTCTGGCGCCGTTGCCATTATGGCGGCGGCACCTTTTTTGTCCGTGCGGCGCGGTAGAGTGTAGGCGATTGAAATTTGCGTCCATCGAGGAGCTGCTATGAACGAGATTAAGTGCCCGCATTGCGGCGAAGTATTTAAGGTCGATGCGTCCGGCTATGCGGACATCGTCAAGCAAGTGCGCGATGCCGAGTTTTCGCGCGATCTGGATGAGCGTGTGAAGGCAGTCCAGCGCGAGGGCGAGCAGGCGCTGGAGCTTGAGCGCTCGCGTTCGACGGCTGCTTTGCAGGAGGCGGAGTCTCAGCGCAACGCTCAGCTTGTCGAGCAGAAGAACGCTGCGGCTCAACAGCTGGCACAAGAGGTCGCCAAGCGCGATGCTGAGCTTGCCGAACTGCGCGCCAAGCTCGAGGGCGCTGCCGCAGAGCGCGAGAACGCAAGCCAGCGTGCGGCGGTTGAAGCCCGTGCCGACGCTCAAAAGGAGAATGCTGAGCTTCAGCGCGAGATCGACAATTTGCGTGCGCAGCTGGGACGCAAGGATGACGAAGCCAAGCTTGCCGAGGCTTCGGCGCGCAATGCTGCTCAGAACGATTTAGCTGCACGCGATGCGCAGATTGCAGAATTGCAGGCAAGGCTCTCAGCGGCGGACAAGGCCCAGGAGATGGCGCTTGCCGCCGCTGCGGCCGAGTCGCAGCGTGAGATCGATGCCGCTCGCGGCGAGGCTGAGCGCACGCTTGCTGACTATCGCGCAAAGGTACAAGAGAAGTTTTCCGCCGCAAAGGCTCAGTCCGAGCAGGAGGCCGAGGGCCTGCGTGCGCAGCTGCGCGAACAGGAGCTGACGGCCAAAATGAACCTATCGGAGGCGGTCGCCGCGGCAGAGCGTGAGCGTGACGAGGCACGTGCCAAGCTGACGAGCGAGCTGGCAGTGCGCGATTCTCGCGAGGAACAGGTCAAGGCGGCACACGAGCTCGAGCTCGCGCAGGCCAAGCGCGTGAGCGACGAGTTGATCCGCTACAAGGACGAAGAGATTGAGCGCCTTAAGGAAATGAAGATCCGCCTGTCCACCAAGATGGTGGGCGAGTCGCTCGAGCAGCATTGCGAGACCGAGTTTAACCGTCTGCGTATGACTGCGTTTCCTAATGCGTACTTCGAGAAAGACAACGATGCGTCCGAGGGCACCAAGGGCGACTTCATCTTCCGCGAGTGCGACGCGAGCGGCAACGAGGTGATTTCGATTATGTTCGAGATGAAAAACGAGAACGATGAGACCGCGACCAAGCATAAAAACGAGGACTTCTTTAAGAAGCTCGATCACGATCGTCGTCAGAAAGGCTGCGAGTATGCGGTGCTCTGCACCCTGCTGGAGCCCGAGAGCGAGCTCTATAACGCGGGAATCGTGGACGTGAGTTACCGCTATGAGAAGATGTACGTGATCCGCCCGCAGTTTTTCATTCCCATGATCACGCTGCTGCGCAACGCCGCCATGGGTTCGCTGCGCTATAAGCAGGAGCTGGCGGAGTACAAACAGCAGAATATCGACGTCACGAACTTCGAAGCCAAGATGGAAAAGTTCAAGAATGATTTCGGTCGCAACTACGAGATCGCGAGCCGCAAGTTCCAAACGGCGATCGATGAGATCGACAAGACGATTAGCCATCTGCAGAAAACCAAGGAGGCGTTGCTGTCTTCCGAGAACAACCTGCGCCTAGCCAACAAGAAGGCCGACGATCTTACCATTCGCAAGCTCACGTGGGGCAACAAGACCATGAAGGCGGCGTTTGACGAGGCGCGCGGGGCTGCGCCAGAGACAAACGATGAGCCCGCCGAGGCGGATTCGTATGAGGTCGAGGATGCCGAGTAAGGCATAGCGTATAGTGCAAAAGCGGGGCCGCTGGCGATGTTGCCAGCGGCCCCGCTTCGTTTCGTTCCATTGCGCCCGGCTAGTCTTCGAGCAGGTCCTCGATAAAGCCGACACGGTAGTTTTTGAAGATGACCTCGCCGCCGTCCTGCGTGGCGTCCAGATCGACATCGCCCATGATGCCAAAGTCGTGGTCGCCATTCTCGTCGGCAAAAATCTGGTGCACGTGCCACACGTGATCGGTCTTCTCGTCGCTCTCGTCGATGGAAAACATCGCGGCGCTGCGGGCATTTCCGTCGGTGAGGATTTCCTCGTGTTGCTCGTGATAGGCGTCGAGTGCTTTTTGCCAGCGGACCTCGCTCATGCCCCAGTCCTCGTCGAGCTCGCCCAGATCGCGAGCGTGCTCGCGGGCGGCAAGGGTCACGCGGCGGAAGAGCGCGTTGCGCACCAACAGCGTGCAGCCGCGACGGTCCGCAACGACCTCGTCGATGCCCTGCGGCGGTGTGGCGTCGAGTGCAGCGGGGTTGCCGGCGTTCTCCCACTCGTCCACCAGGCTCGAGTCGACCGAGCGCACCACAAAGCCGAGCCACGAAATGATGTCACGCAAGCGCTCATCGCGCTTCTCAATGGGAACGGTGCGATCGAGAGAACGGTAGGCCTCGGCTAGGTAACGCAGCAGAATGCCCTCGGAGCGGGCGATGCCAAGCTTTTGGATATAGCCCTTAAAATCGCTCGCGCTCTCCAGCATATCGCGCAGGACGCTCTTGGGAGAGAGCTGGTAGTCGTTTGCCCAGGGTACTTCCTGGCAGTACTTGTCGAAGGCGGCATCGAGCAGGTCCTCGAGCGGCTTTTCGTAGGTGACATCCTGGATGCGCTCCAGGCGTTCCTCATATTCGACGCCGTCAGCCTTCATTTCGGCCATCGCGCGGTCGCGCGCGGCGCGCTCCTGTGCACGCAGCACCTGCTTGGGGTCCTCGAGCGTAGCCTCGACCATCGAGATCAGATCCATGGTATAGGTCTCACTCTCGGGGTCGAGCAGCTCCAGGGCGGCAAGCAAAAACGGCGAGAGCGGCTGATCGAGCGCAAAGTCCTCGGGCAGGTCGACCGTCAGCGCGTAGTCGATGTCCGGCGCGGCGTCAGCCGGAGCGTCGGGCGCGGGCGGCACCTCGGTGCGAACGACGACGCCGGAATCGATGAGCGTGGCGAAGATCTCGTCGGCACGCTCATCGAGTTTTGCCTTTTCCTCGGGCGTTTGCAGGCTTGTCTCGATGAGGTCGTGCACGCGGGCGCGAGCGTCGCCGCCCTGCTCGACTACGCTAATCACCATGGAGTGTGTGATGCGAAGGCGTGGCTTGAGCGTTTCGGGCTGTGTCTCGATCAGGCGCTCAAAGGTCTGCTTGTTCCAGGTGACAAAGCCCTCGGGGGCTTTCTTCTTTTTAATCTTGCGGAGCTTCTTGGGGTCGTCGCCCGCCTTGGCCATGAGTTTGGCGTTCTCGATCTCGTGCTCCGGGGCCTCGGCGATGACCATGCCCTCGGTGTCAAAGCCCGAGCGACCGGCGCGACCAGCGATCTGATGGAACTCACGGGCGCGCAGGCGACGCATCTTATAGCCGTCGAACTTGGTGAGCGCGGTGAGCACCACAGTATGGATGGGTACGTTGATGCCGACGCCGAGTGTGTCGGTGCCGCAAATGACGGGCAACAGGCCCTGCTGCGCCAGGCGCTCGACCAGTAGGCGATAGCGCGGCAACATGCCAGCATGGTGCACGCCGACGCCGCAGCCGAGCAAGCGCTTGAGGATCTTGCCGAAGGCCGTCGAGAAGCTCGTGCCCTTGGCCGCCTCCTTGATGGCCTCGCGCTGCTCCTTGCTGGCAATGCCAAAGTTGGCGAGCGACTGTGCCGTCGCAAGGGCGGCATCCTGGCTAAAGTGCACGATATAGAGCGGGGCCTCTCCGCCGCGCATCGCGAGCTCGACGGTGCCCTCGAGGGAGGTCGTCACGTAGTCGTAGCTCAGCGGCACGGGGCGTGGGGTATCGACGACCAAGTCGCAGGTAGCGCCGGTGTGTTCCTCGAGTGAGGCGGCGATGGCAGTGACATCGCCGAGCGTGGCGCTCATGAGCATGAATTGCGTGTGAGGCAGGGTGAGCAGTGGCACCTGCCAGGCCCAGCCGCGGTCGGGGTCGGCAAAATAGTGGAACTCGTCCATGGCGACGCAGCCCACGTCGGCGCCCTCGCCCTCGCGCAGTGCATCGTTGGCAAGGATTTCTGCCGTGCAGCAGATGACGGGTGCCTTGGTGTTGATATGCGTGTCGCCGGTAATCATGCCGACGTTATCGCGGCCGAGCACCTGTACCAGATCGAAGAACTTTTCGCTGACCAGGGCCTTGATAGGGGCCGTGTAGTAGCAGCGTTTGCCCTGCGCCATGCCCATAAAGAGCATACCCAGCGCGACGAGCGACTTGCCCGATCCGGTCGGCGTGCCCAAAATGACGTGATCGCCGGCGGCCAGGTCCATGAGGGCCTCTTCTTGGTGGTCCCACAGCTCAATGCCGCGATCGCTCGTCCATTCAAAGAAGCGTTCGAAGGCTTGATCGGGCGTGAGCCATGGCTCGGGCTCGCTGCCGTCCTCGGGCTCCCACCAGGTGGGGGAGAGCGCGCCGAGCGAGCCGAACTCTGCCTCGGTTCCCGTGCCGCCCGAGAATGAGCTGGCGGCCCCGGCGCCGGAGACGGTGCTGGCGGCGGTATCTGTCGTGGTCTGTGCCATGTGGTTGCTTTCTCTCGCGATTGTCCGCCAACTATTATGGCGTAGCGGCGGTGCGGGGTGCCAGCGCGCGAGAAAATGCAGGAAATGGGCGTTCTGCCCAGCCGTTTGGTGCAGTTGCCAGCTAAGTGAGTAGACTTTTTGCAATATCGCGAGCACATGGCTTTTGCGCAAGAGCTCTACCTGCACTGATAATTGTTCTCGGGGGAAGCGGGCACTGCGGGGCGCGGCAACGGCGCGCGATTTCCGCGTCGCAGCGCTACCCTGATGCTGAATG
>CABRBC010000053.1:0-6427 GCA_902469055.1 uncultured Collinsella sp. | reverse complement strand
AGAGGTGCCGGGCGGCGGGCGGAGCATGGCCACCGGACCCATCGAAACACATCTCCACCGTTCCTTCAACTGGGAAAACGACGCCCCCGTGGCCTGAATAGGGCCTCGGGGGCGTTCGGCTAACTGCGGGAACGGCCTATCCGCTCAATGTGTTCGGCTGAGATCGGAAATCAACCATCGCGATAACACCTATAATGGCGATAGCTAAAACACGATTCGCTTCCCCATCGGAGGATGTCTATGACCGAAACCGCTGCCGCTCTCGTCGAGACACGCGACACCAAGCTCGAGATTATCATGGGCCGCGAGGCACTCGATAAGCTCGCCGATGCTACGGTGCTAGTACTCGGCTGCGGAGGCGTGGGCTCCAACTGCTGCGAGGCACTCGCCCGCGGCGGCATCGGTCATTTCGTAATTCTGGATAAGGACATCATCGCGCCCAGCAATATCAATCGCCAGGCCATCGCCTTTCACAGCACCGTCGGCAAGCGCAAAGTCGACGTCATGGAGGCTATGATTCACGACATCAACCCTACCGCTACCGTCATCAAACGCACCGAATACCTGCTGAGCGACAACATCGACGAGTTCTTCGCGAGCGTTTTGGAGCAGACGGACGGCAAGCTCGACTACGTCGTCGACGCCATCGACACCATCTCGGCCAAGCTCACCATTGCCAAATATGCTCAGGACCACGACATTCGTTTGGTTAGCTCCATGGGCGGGGCCAACAAGCTCCATCCCGAGTGCCTCCGCTTTGCCGACATTTTCGATACGGTACGTGACCCCATGAGCCGCATCATGCGCAAAGAATGTAAGAAGCGCGGAATCAAGAGTCTGCACGTGCTGTTTAGCTGCGAGGAATCGGTTAAGACCCAACCCCGCGACCCGTCCAACATCCACGAGCGTACCGAGTTGGGTACCGCCAGCTTTATGCCGCCCATCATGGGTCAGATGATTGCCGGCGAGGTTATCCGCCGGATCAGCGGGCGCGGCACCGAGCGCGTACGCGCCGACGGCCAACGCCTGGACTAGCAGGATGTCCTGCGATGGAACCGCAATTCTTTGACACGCATTGTCATCTTGATTTGATGCTCGGCCCCGATGCTGCAGCCAGTGAGTCGGCGGCGTCGGGTCTGGGGCTCTTTGACTGCGGGGTCGACCCACGCGACTTTTCGGCCGCAAACGGGCGCGCCCGTCGCCTACCAGGCATCATCGCTGGCGTTGGGCTCCACCCCTGGTGGCTCGCCGACGGCCGCTGCGGTCCTGCCGAAGTCGATCTGCTTTGCGAAGTTGCTGCCCAAGAGCGCTACATCGGCGAGGTGGGACTCGACTTTTCCGCACGCTTTGCCGGAAGTGAGCCGCTACAAATACAGGCATTTGACCGGCTCTGCGATACACTCGTGCAGCATCCTCTTACCGGGCGCGTGATATCAATTCACGCCGTTCGTTCGGCAGGAGCCGTACTGGACGTCCTCGAATCGCATGGACTACTCATCCCAAACCCCGACTCCCCCGTTATCATCTTCCACTGGTTTAGCGGCACTTCGGACGAACTCGTCCGCGCGCGTGATGCGGACTGTTATTTTTCCGTCAACGAACGCATGCTCGCGTCTAAACGAGGACGCGAATACGCACGACAGATTCCACTCGATCGTTTACTGCTCGAGACCGATGCACCAGCGGAGGCAAACACAGAAACAAGCGCGCAGTCGCTCATCAAATCGCTCACAAGGACCTCAGAACGCATCGCCTCGCTCAAAAATTGTGACGCAAAGCGCATCGAGTCGGTAGTTTTAGCAAATGCGCACTCTGTTTTTGACCTTCGCTAACCCCTGTGGGCAAAAATGCCAAGGGACATGCGAATCGCACAACGCAGTCCCTATTGGTAGGCAGTACAATTCGGCAGCATTACACCAATTCGTGCATGAGATCACGGTTGCGTGCATACAATTCGTCAAAGATATGACGACGCGATGCATATAACTCGTGGGCAGCCATATCGGGCACGATTGTTTGCGCAACGCCAAGGACTTGGGCGAGCTCATCCCATGATGCATAGGCGCCACCTGCGAGAGCTGCCATGATGGCATCACCGAAGCATGCGCCCACCGTAACCTTGGCAACCGAGACCTCGCGCCCGCATACGTCGGCGATAGCCTGCATCCAAACTGGATTCTTGGTTCCACCTCCGACAAGCATAATGCGCCCAATTGGCAGTCCATGCTCTCGCTCGATAATGTCGACATGGGATACAACGGTATACGCGACGCCTTCCAAGGCGGCGCGAACCATATGGGCTCGCGTATGCCTTCCGGTCAGGCCAAAGAAGACGCCACGCGCCTCGGGATCGTTGAGCGGAGTACGCTCCCCCGCAAAGTACGGCAGACACAGGAGCCCATCGGCACCCGGCGCCACATCGGCGGCATCATGCGCCATAACCGAATAGGCATCGGGACCACCGTGGCCCTCGGCCTCTACGGCGTCGCGATACAGCTCTTGGCGCAGCCACGATGTGAGTGCGCCCGCCGTATTGGTCCCCGCGCAGATCCCGTAAGTTCCGGGAATGATAAACGTCCCCGGCCACAGGCGGGCATCATCGATCATATGATCAGCTAGGTAGATGAAATACGCCGTACTCCCCAACTGAACCATCATATCGCCGGGACGGAATACACCCGTCGAAATGGCCTCGGCACCAGAATCGCCCGTTCCCACTAAGACAGGTGTCCCCGCCGCGAGCCCCGTCGCCTCAGCCGCACGCCGCGTAATCACCCCGGCAATATCGGTAGCCGACATTACCTCCGCCATCTGGTCAGGCCGGCAGAAACGAGCACATTCCCGAGCATCAACCTTCCAGGTGTAGCGGTCGTATAGGGGAAGAAAATCCTCCGCCAAATAACGGTCCACCGTAAAACGCCCCGTCAACTTTGCGCATAGAAACGATGACGCCGTCAGGAACTTCGCGGCACGTTCGTGCACCTCGGGCATATTCTCCTTAAACCACAAGATCTTGGGAGCAATATCTGACGAACAGGGATCGTGCCCGAAAAGCTCGCGTGCGCGATCTGACCCATATTCGGAAAGAAGCTCGTCAATCTGCGGCTTCGAACGTGCATCGACTCCATACAAAATCGCGGGCGCCAGCGCGTTGCACTCGGTATCGACCGGCACACAGTCGCAACCCAATGCGGAAAGGCCCACGCATCCGATCTGTGCCGCGTTAACCCCCGATCGCGCCACCAGCTCGCGCGACAAGCGGCAAAAATCGCCCCACCAAACTGCCTCCGCATCATGCTGGTACCATCCATCACACGGGTTGTCCGTCTCATGTCCACAAGAGGCTTGGCAAACGATGTTGCATCGATCATCGATTAAAACGCCTTTAGAGGCGCTTGTCCCAATATCAATACCCAGATAGAGCGCCATAGGTGCCTACTCCCCTCGCGCCGTACGAGCGGCAGCCATAAAACGAGCTACCCGCTCAACATCAACCGGGGCATCCAGCTTTCCGTCGCGCTTTAAGCAGGTGCCGACAAACGCGCCATCGTAGTGAGCAAATACGTCAGCCACGGTATTTTCGCGACAACCGGTGCCACATACCACGGGTACTTCGCCAACACGCTCGCGGACTTCATCGGCAAGCTCGCCCGAAGCGCCACGACCGGCAGCCGAACCGCCGATGACCATCGCATCCGGTAGGCAATTAAAGAGAAGTGAATCGGCAATGTCCGCAGTCGTGCGGTCGTTGAGATAAACCTCCCCCTCGCTCGTGATGAAGTGAAAAAGCTTGAGGTCGTCCAGGCGCAGCGCCGCCTTGCGACGCATGGTGTGAGCGAAATCTCGGTTAATCAGCCCAAGATCACCGGCCCAGGCACCGCAAAAATTGCAGCGCGTGAACTGCGCGTCGACGGCAGCGCACAGCTCGATTGTGGCATCACCATCGTAAATAGCCTCAGCTCCCCAAGGAGTCGACAGATCATGGGATAGAGTCCCGATTACATAGCCCATCGATGCAAGGGTTGAGGGAGAAACGTGCTGCTCGTAGGGCATCGAGAGCTCATTGGTAATCAAAATGCCATCGACACCGCCCTGCTGCAACGCCTCGAGATCGCGCTTGGCGGCTTCCACGACCTGCGACACGCTTCCGCCCGGGTAATACAGTGGATCGCCCGGCAGAGGACGCAAGTGCAGCATTCCGATGACCGGCTTTTCGGTCTTGAACATCGAGGTTAGAAACGACATAACGTGCTCCTTCATAGGGTTATCGCGGGGACGTTACTCCCCCAGCACTTCGACGTACACTTTTCGCTTCTGCGGACCGTCAAACTCCGCAAGATAGATGTTCTGGGCACCTCCACACACGATGTGGCCATCTTGGACGGGAAAGAAGCAACTGTTTCCACAAATCATGCTCTTGATATGCCCACAGGAGTTGTTGCCGGTGGCTCCATAGCTCGGCAGGAAGTGTGCATGCGCATAGGGGGCATCGAGCGGGGCGATGCGATCAAGCGTCTCCATAAGATCCGTCTCCACGCAGGGCAGTCCCTCGTTTACCACGATTCCACAGGTCGTATGCGACAAAATAATTGCTGCCAAGCCATTCGTCACCGAACTGCGTTCGATGGCAGCGTGCACGTCCTCGGTAATATCGATGAACTGGTCCGGAGCAGTCGATAGATAGCTCAATGTCTCGAGCGTCACCATGTTCACTCATCCCCTTCAAGAAAACGCAGGGCATTACCCCAGTAGAGCCTTTCTCGCGCATCATCGCGCATGGACACGGTATCGAGCGCCCGCTTGAGTTTGAATGCACGGAAACGCGGCGTATTGCTGGCGAACATCACTTGATGCGATAGCGCGCGCTCATACCACAGCGGCCCCATATCGACCGTGAAAAGACGCTGCATCATCTCCTCGGGCGAATCGATGTAAGTGATAGAGGTGTCCGTGTAGCAGTTGGGATACTTGAGCAGCATCGCCACGGTCTCGCGCACCCAGGGCCAGCCAAAGTGGGTCAAACTAAAGCGCACATTTGGATGCGTTGCGATTGTGTGCTCAAATGCAAGCGGGTTACTGCGCGAGAGCTCTGCGCCAGGCTCCCAAGACATACCGGCATGGAAAACCACCGGCTTGTTATAGCGCTCGCACAGCTCGTAAAGCGGCTCGGCCACAGCATCATCGGGGGCAAAACCCTGCTTTGCAGGATGCAGGCAAAGCCCCTTTGCCCCCAACTCGGTAAAGGCGCGCTCCAGTTCGTCTGCGGCACCGCTCACCTGCGGGTCTACGCTCGCAAATCCCCACAGGCGATCGGGATGCGCGGCAACCAGCATGGCAATCTGGTCATTGGTGCCAAAGTGCCCTCCGCATGCCGTGGTTACATCGAGCGGCATGAGCACGCTCTTCTGCACGTCACAGACGTCCATCTCGACTTGAAGCTCATCCCAATCCATGGGGCCCATATGCCCCATACCAAATTCTCGTGACCAAAAACCGAATCCATCAGGCTCATCACCCGGCGTACAGATCTCGCCGTAGAGCATAGGATGGACCAACATGTCGATAACCATTTCATACTCCTTTCCAGGCATTTGACCCTAGTACGGCTCAAACGAACCAATCACTCGGGACGACAGCTCAGCGCCCGCCTTCATACACGCCGGAATATCAAGGCCATCGATCACGCCCTTGGTAAACCCGGCAATATACGAGTCGCCAGCACCCACGGTATTAACGACCTTCTCCGCCGGTACGATCCCGCACTCATAGAAGCGCTCACCGTCATAGGCAATGCTTCCCTTCTCGCCAAGCGTGGCAACCGCAACGCGCGGTCCCAATTCCTGCACGTGGCGTACCCAGTCTCGCAGCTCCGGAGTGTCCTCTTCAAACGACATGAACGCATAGTCTACGTAAGGAAAATGAGCCTCGCATGCATATTCGGGATCCTGGCTGAACACCGAGAAGTCCATAACCACCGTCTTGCCCGCATCATGCCATTCGGGCAGGAGGTCCAAACAATTGCCAAACAGGTCGGTATGAATGATGTCATGCTCTAGGATAAACGCCCGGTCGTCTTCATTCGGTCGATATGTCTCCATTACGCCATCGATTGCCTCGAGATGCACGCGATCGACGCCGTCTTTCAATGCCATGAGCATCACCGAGGTGTCGCCATCTTCCACCCGCAGATGTGAGATATCGAACCCCTCAGCGGCCAGCGCCTCTCTCATCTTGTCTCCGTACTCGTCCTTGCCGACAACCGACACGGCGGATACCGAAACGCCCATTCGTGCAAGATGGATACCCCAGTCAATGCCGTTACCAGTCGGAGATCGCGTCGGAAATGTTGGTGTAAGCGCGCCGACGGCTGACCGCCAAACGCAAGCGGCCCCTGTCCTAGAATCTGGAATTGCTACATAACACAGGT
>CABRBC010000052.1:0-22418 GCA_902469055.1 uncultured Collinsella sp. | reverse complement strand
CCGAGCATTGAATGAGGCTCCAACGCAAGTTGGGGCCTTTTTTCATATAGGCACACAAGGTCAAAGGCGGCACCATGATCCTCCTGGTCGACAAGATCGAAAAAAGCTTCGGCGCGCGCGTCCTCTTTAGCGGCGCGTCCTTCCAGATCAACCCCGGCGAGCGCTTTGCGCTCGTAGGACCCAACGGCGCCGGCAAAACCACCATGCTCAAAATCATCATGGGCATCGACAGCCCCGACGCCGGTCAGGTCCAGTACGCCAAGGACTGCCAGGTGGGCTACCTAGAGCAGGAAACCAACCTGGAGCACAAGGACACCACCATCCTCGCCGAGGTCATGGCCGCAGCCAAGGAAATCCGCCGCATGGGAGAGCGCGCTAACGAGCTGCAGGCCCAGATCACCGAGCTCTCCGAGCAGGGCAAGGACGTCGACGCACTCCTTAACGAGTACGGCCAGGTCCAGGACCGCTTTGAGCACTTGGGCGGCTACGAGCTCGAGAGTAACGCCCGCAAGATCCTGTCCGGCCTCGGCTTTAAGGTCACCGACTTTGAGCGCCCGTGCTCCGAGTTCTCGGGCGGCTGGCAGATGCGTATCGCGCTCGCCAAGCTCTTCCTGCGCCACCCCGACCTGCTGCTTCTGGACGAGCCCACCAACCACCTGGACCTCGAAAGCGTCCAGTGGCTGCGCGGCTTTATCGCCAACTACGACGGCGCCGTCCTCATCGTCAGCCACGACCGCGCCTTCATGGACGCCTGCGTCGACCACGTCGCCGCACTCGAAAACCGTCGCGTGACCACTTACACCGGCAACTACAGCAGCTACCTCAAGCAGCGCGAGGACAACCTGGAGCAGATGCGCGCCAAGCGCGCCGCTCAGGAGCGCGACATCGCCCACATGCAGGTCTTCGTCGACAAGTTCCGCTACAAGCCCACCAAGGCCGCCCAGGCCCAGGAGCGCATCCGCAAGATCGAGCAGATCAAAAAGGAGCTCGTCATCCTGCCCGAGGGCCACAAGCACATCGACTTTAAGTTCCCCGACCCACCGCGCTCGGGCGACATGGTCGTGGGTCTGGAGGGCGTGTCCAAGTCTTACGGCAACAAGCACATCTACAGCGATATCGACCTCAAGCTCTACCGCGGCGAGCACGTGGCGCTCGTCGGCCCCAACGGCGCCGGCAAGTCCACGCTCATGAAGATCCTCGCCGGCCTGGAGCCGCCCACCACCGGCACCCGGGACCTGGGCACCAACGTCGGCGTCGCCTACTATGCCCAGCACGCGCTCGAAGGCATGACCGAGTCCAACACCGTCCTGCAAGAGATCGACACCGTCACGCCCAAGTGGACCGTGCCGCAGCAGCGCAGCCTGCTGGGCGCCTTCCTATTTAGCGACAACGACGCAATCGAAAAGCAGGTTCGCGTCCTCTCCGGAGGCGAAAAGGCGCGCCTGGCGCTCGCCAAAATGCTCGTGGCCCCCGAGGCGCTCCTGTGCCTGGACGAGCCCACCAACCACCTAGACATCGACTCGGTGGATATGCTCGAAAACGCCCTGCAAAACTTCCCCGGCACCATCGTGCTGATCAGCCACGACGAGCACCTGGTGCGCGCCGTGGCCAACCGCGTGATCGACATCCGCGACGGCAAGGTCACGGTCTACGACGGCGACTACGACTACTACCTCTACAAGCGCGAGGACCTCGCGGCCCGCGCCGCCGCCGAGGCGGCAGGGGAGAGTGCGCCTGCCACGGCCAAGTCCGCCAAGGTCACCGCGGCCCAGCCCGATGCGCCCGCCGCCGCCCCCAAGCCGGTCGAGGGCAAAAAGACCAAGGAGCAAAAGCGCGCCGAGGCCCAGGCCCGCGCTGCGCTCAACAAAAAGCTCAAGGGCGTGCGCAACCAGCTTAAGAAGATCGAGACGGAGCTCGACAAAAAGCGCGCCCGCTATGACGAGCTTATG
This sequence comes from uncultured Collinsella sp., assembly GCA_902469055.1. Classification (GTDB taxonomy): domain Bacteria; phylum Actinomycetota; class Coriobacteriia; order Coriobacteriales; family Coriobacteriaceae; genus Collinsella. Next base: position 20,469 of record CABRBC010000052.1, on the reverse strand, counting down.
GAGTTGATGGCAAGCGAAGAGCTTTATGCCGATCAGGATAAGTTCAACGCCGCGCTGGGGGAATATAACGGCCTTAAGCAAGAGCTACCTAAGCTCGAGGACGAATGGTTGGAGCTTTCCACCCAGATCGAAGAGGAGACCGCGCGTGAACTCTCGTAAGGCCACCGCCGTGGCGATGAGCATCATCGCCATCGCCTGTCGCATCTGCGGCATTTTTATGAGCGCAATGACTGTGCTGCTGTGCTTTAGTGGCCTCACCGCCAAACTGCAGATCGTGGGCTTTGTCGTTGAGCTTTCGCGCGCGCTGCCGAGCGCCATCGCCGGCTACGGCGTCATCACGTCGCCCTTTGGCGGCGTGTTCCGCCTGGATTACGCCATCGTGGCCGTTATCCTGTTTGCGGCCGACTACCTGCTCTCGCGCGCCTCGCGTCGCGTCCGCTAGGGGAGCGCCATGTCCAGCAGCTACATGATGAATCTGCTCGCCAGCGCCGTCGCCGTCATCATAGGTATTGTGATCCACGAGAGCGCGCACGCCGCCGCAGCCTGGGCACTCGGCGACAAGACGGCCCGTTCGCGCGGACGTGTCTCGCTCAACCCGCTCAACCATATCGACCCGTTTGGCACCATCATCCTGCCGCTGCTCATGCTCGCAGCCGGAGGCCCGGTGTTCGCCTTCGCCAAACCCGTACCCGTCTACCTCAACAACCTCAAGCACCCCAAGCGCGACGAGGTCCTGGTGAGCGTTGCCGGCCCCGCATCGAACATCGCCCTCGCGTGCCTCGCTGCCGCTCTCATGCAAGTAACGTACGGCAACCTCTATGCAAGCATGTCCTTTGCCGTAGCGTCACAGATCATGAACTTCGGCGCCACGTTTATCGTGGTCAACCTGTCGCTCGCGTTCTTTAACCTCATCCCGATTCCGCCGCTCGATGGCTCGTCGATCATCGTGCCCTTCCTCAAGGACAAGGCGCTCGCCAACTACTACCGCCTGCAGCAATACGCCATGCCCATCCTCATCCTGGTGCTGTACCTGCTGCCCATGTGGACCGGCATCGACGTGATCGGTCGCTATTTCGACGTTACCGTGTATCCGTTCGCTGAGCAGCTGCTTAACTTCGCAATCGCCGGCATCTAAGGTAAACTTACAGGTCGACCGTGCAAAGCGGTCGTAACATGCACCCAAACCGCGCCGCGAAGGCGCCGTCAAAGGAGGTCGAATATGTCGTATCGCGTGTCGACGCAGGTCTACAGCGGACCGTTCGACCTGCTGCTGCAGCTGGTAACCCGCCAAAAAGTTGATATCGGCGCCATCTCCATCAGCGAGGTGGCCGAGCAGTACCTTGCCGAGGCCGAGCGCATCGAGGCGCTGGACCTGGACGTGGCGAGCGACTTTTTGCTGGTCGCGGCAACCCTTTTGGACATCAAGGCCGCTTCTCTGGTGCCGCAGGAGGCCCCGCGCAAAGTCGATGACGACGATGACGAGTTCGACGAAGACCTCGAGGAGCTCAGCGCGCTCGACGGCGACGCCCTGCGCGAGGTCCTAATCCAGCGCCTGATTGCCTACAAGCAGTTTAAGGGCGCGGCGGCAGCCCTTGGTGCTCGCATGCAGGCCGAGAGCCGCATGCATCCGCGCGTGGCCGGCCCCGATCCCGAGTTCTTGGGGCTTATGCCCGACTACCTGGCCGGTATTACCCTGCGCGGTCTCGCCGTCATCTGCGCCGACCTGGACGGCAAGCGCCAGACCTTCCTACTGGAAGCCGAGCACGTGGCGCCGCATCGCGTACCGCTCGACCTGACCGTGGCCTCCGTCGACCGCTTTACCATGGCGCACCAAACTTGCACCTTCCGCGAGCTGCTGGACGGCGACGCCACGACCGAACAACTCGTCGTCACCTTCCTTGCCATGTTGGAGCTTGCCAAGCGCGGCTCGCTCACATTGAGCCAGGACAAGATCTTCGGAACCATCTGCATCAACCGCGTCGAGGGCGCCGAGGCCTACGTGCCCGGCGAGGGCCCCGAGCTCACCGAATAGGAGCGACCAACCATGTCAAACCTGTCCACGCTGGAGGCAAACAGCCTCAAGGGCGCCCTCGAGGCGCTGCTGCTGGTGTCGAGTGACCCGGTGAGTGCGCCCGCGCTGGCTGGCGCACTGGATATCGCCCCCGGCGAGTGTGCGTCACTGCTCGCTGAGCTCAAGGTTGAGTACGAGGAGGCCAACCGCGGCTTTCAGTTGCGCGAGGTCGCCGGCGGCTGGCGCCTGTTTACGCACCCCGCCTACCACGATGTTGTCGAGGCCTATGTGCTGAGCTGGGATACGCAAAAGCTGTCGCAGGCGGCGCTCGAGACGCTCGCCGTCATCGCCTACCACCAGCCTGTCACGCGCGAGGTAGTCAAGGGCATTCGCGGCGTCAACTCCGACGGCGTCATCGCGTCGCTCGTGGACAAGGGCCTGGTGCGCGAGCTCGGCCGCGACCCTCAGCGCGGTCAGGCCATCATCTACGGCACGACCAACGCCTTCTTGGAGAAGTTCGGCCTGCGCTCCACCCGCGACCTGCCCGATCTGGAGCAGTTTGCCCCCGACGAGCAGTCGCGCCAGTTTATCCGCGAGCGCCTGAGCGGCCGCAGCATTCAATCCACGCTCGAGGAGCAGGCCGAGGACCTGGACGAAGAGCGCGAACTGCTCGATACCGATCTTGAGGACATTGAGGCAGTCGAGGACGAGGATATCCAGGTCAGCGACAATGCCCCGGAGGATATGCATGACGAGAACTAACGAAGCAGGGGAGACGCGAATCGCCGACGCCACGGGCATGCCCACGACCGACGCCCAGCCCGTCTACCCGCACACCATGCGCTTGCAGCGCTTTTTGGCGCGCGCGGGCGTGGCGAGCCGCCGCGGCTCGGAGGATCTGATGACCGCCGGCCGTGTGACCGTCAACGGCGAAGTCGCGACCGAGCTGGGCACCAAGGTCGATGTCGACCGCGACCACATCGAGGTCGACGGCATGCCCGTCAAACTCAACCAGGGCGCTGTGTACCTGATGCTCTACAAGCCGACCGGCTACCTCACCACCATGAGCGACCCGCAGGAGCGTCCCTGCGTGGCCGACCTGGTCCCCCGCGACCGTTTTCCGGGGCTTTTCCCGGTGGGCCGCCTGGACCGCGACACCACGGGCCTGTTGCTCTTTACCACTGACGGCGACCTGTCGCAGGACCTGCTGCACCCCAGCAAGCACGTCTACAAGACCTACCAGGCCCTCGTAGACGGCCACCTCACCGACCGCGATTTGGAACCACTCCGCCGCGGCATCGAGCTCGACGACGGCCTGTGTCAGCCGGCAATCTGCCGCGTTATCAACGCACGCGAGGCCGAGGCCGTGGCGCCGCAGGGCGTCAAGCCCGGCACCACCGCCGTCGAGGTCATCATCCGCGAGGGCCGTAAGAACCAGGTCAAGCGCATGTTGAGCAAGATCCACCATCCGGTGATCCGTCTGCATCGCTGCAACTTTGCCGGCCTGGAGCTCAAGGACGTAGCCAAGGGCTCGTGGCGCGAACTCACCGATCGCGAGGTGCAGATCCTCAAAAGCGGTGGCATCCCGCCAAAGCAGGCGAGCTCCAAGCGCAACGGCGGCAAGCCCCAAGACACGCCCGCCAGCCGCACGCGTCACCACGGCAGCCACGGCTCCGCACCCAAGCGCAACACCTATCGCGAGCGCTACACGGGCTAGGCAACCCGCCGCGCCCCAACGCCCGCGAACCATACCAGCACGTCAATCATCGAAAGGAAGCATTGCATGATCGTCGCCATCGACGGCCCCGCCGGTTCCGGCAAGTCCACCATCGCCAAGGAGATCGCCCGCCAGCTGGGCTTTAACAAGCTCGACACGGGCGCCATGTATCGCGCCGTCACCTTCGCCGCGCTCGACCGCGGCATCGACCTGGATGACGAAGCGGCCATCGACGCCCTCGCCGAGCAGATCGAGATCCGCTTTACCAACGGCACCGGCGAGGACACGCGCCTGACCGTTGACGGCCAGGACGCTTCGGTCGCCATCCGCACCCCGCAGGTCGACGCCAACGTGTCCAAGGTCTCGGCCTATCCGGGCGTGCGCGCCGCCATGCTCATCCATCAGCGCCGTGCCGCCGAGGACCGCGATATCGTAGCCGAGGGTCGCGACATCGGAACCGTCGTGTTCCCTAACGCGCAGGTCAAGATCTTCCTGACAGCCGACCCGCGCGAGCGCGCCCGCCGCCGCGTGCTTCAGCGCCACCAAAACGATGCCCAGCCGCTCACGTCCGAGCAGCTCGAAGCCGAGGTCGACGAGACCCTCGACGCCCTTAAGCAGCGCGACAAGCTCGACAGCAGCCGCGAGGTCGCCCCGCTCGTGCCCGCCGAGGACGCCGTGCACGTCGACTCCACCGCCCACACCATCGACGAGGTCGTCTCGATAATCGAGGACCTCATTAACCAAAGGAGGTAGCCCATGCGCCTGTTTAAGCAGACGCCAGAGGACTATTACAACGCCCCCTACGCCGAGTTCCCGGCGATCATCCGCGGCACCGTCGTCGTAGTCATGGCCATCCTTTGGGCCTTCTCCAAGCTCATGTGGCGCTGGAAGGTCGAGGACGCCGATCTGCTGTTTGAGCGCCAGGAAGGCCGCGGAAGCGTGGTCATCTGCAACCACACCTCGATGGCCGAGCTCTTGGCCGTGGAGACGGCGCTGTTCTTTGGGGGGCGCCGCATTCGTCCCATCTTTAAGTCCGAGTTCGCCAAGAGCAAGATTGTGCGCTGGGCCTTTAGCCGCGTAGGCGGCATCCCCGTGGAGCGTGGTACTGCCGATATGAAGTGCCTGCGCGCCGCCCAGCATGCGCTGCAGCGCGGCGAGGACGTTCTGATCTTCCCCGAGGGCACGCGCATCCGCTCACGCGAGATCAAGCCCGAGGTCCACGGCGGTTTTGCGCTCATCGCTCAGATGGGCAAGGCGCCCGTTAACCCGCTCGCCATCTGCGGCTGGTCCGACATCACGCCCTCGGGCAAAAAGATCATGCGTCCCAAGAAGTGCTGGATCCGCGCCGGCAAGGCCGTCTCGCTTTCCGACGCACCGGCCGGGCTTAAGCGCACGGAGCGCCTGGAATGGTTTGAGTCCGAGGCCATGAACCGCGTCTACGCTATGCGAGACGAGCTGTGCGCCGAGCATCCGGGCAGGTTCTAGCCATGAGCGAGAACGTTACGAACACTGCCGCGACCGCGTCCGACCAGGCAACAGCGCCTACCATCGAGATCGCAGCACACGCCGGCACTTGCTACGGCGTACAGCGTGCGCTCGATATGGCGCTGGCCGCCGCGCCGCAGGCAGGTGAGTGCGCTCAGGTCCATACCTTGGGGCCGCTCATCCATAACCCCATCGTGGTACGCGAGCTCGCTGAGGCAGGCGTTGGCTTGGCCGAAACCCTGGACGACGCCGCAACCGGCACCGTGATCATCCGCGCCCACGGCGTGGTGCCGCAGGTCATCGATGCCGCTCGTGAACGCGGCCACAACGTGGTCGACGCCACCTGCCCCTACGTGAAGAAGGTTCATGTGGCGGCCGAGCGCCTGGTGCGCGAAGGCTACCGCGTGATCGTCGTGGGCGAGCCGGGCCACCCAGAGGTCGAGGGTATTCTAGGCCACGCCGGCAATGACGCGCAGGTCGTGAGCTGTGCCGCCGACGCCGATGCCCTATCGCTCAAGGGCAAGGTGGGTCTGGTTGTGCAGACAACCCAGACCGCGCAGAACCTCGCCGAGGTCGTGGCTGCCATCACCCCGCGCGTGCAGGAGCTGCGCGTGATCAACACCATCTGCGCCGCCACGAGTGAGCGTCAACAGGCAGCAGCATCCCTTGCTAACCGCTGCGACTGCATGGTCGTGGTGGGCGGCAAGAACTCGGGCAACACCCGCCGCCTGGCGCAGATTTGCGCAAACGCCTGCGAGCGCACGTATCACATCGAGGAAGCTACCGAGCTCCAGGCCGCGTGGTTTACCGACGCCCACCACATCGGCATCACCGCCGGAGCCTCCACCCCACAAGAACACATCGAGCGCGCCGTCGAGCGCATCAAGGAGCTTTGCCGCTAACCATGGACCAGACCGTACCCGCATACGCCGCCGAGGTGGCCGATTACGGGCGCAGCCGCGACCCCGAGCCGGGTGAGGGCGCGCTCGTAAAGAACGTGCGCCCCGAATCGCCCGCGTGGGATGTGGGCATCGAGCCGGGCATGCGCGTGCTCACGGTCAACGGCGAGCAGCTCACCGACATGATCGTATGGCTTTGGGAAGCCGACGACGACACCGTCGAGCTGGAGGTATTCGACCCGCGCGACAACAGCGTCACCCCCGTCGAGCTCGACCGCTTCCCGGGCGAGGACTGGGGCCTGGAGTTCGATGGCCCCATCTTCGACGGCATGCGTACCTGCGTAAACGCCTGCGTGTTCTGCTTTATGACCATGCTGCCCAAGGGCGGCCGCTCCACGCTCTACATCCGCGATGACGACTATCGTCTGAGTTTTTTACAGGGCAACTTTGTCACGCTCACGAACCTTACCGACGAGGACGTGCAAAACGTCATCCAACGCAACATGAGCCCCATGAACGTGTCGGTCCACGCCGTGAGCCCCGACGTCCGCCGTCGTATGATGGGCCGCAACGCCCAGCGAGGCATGGACGTGCTCGAGGCTATCATGGCCGCCGGCATAGAGATTCACGCGCAGATCGTGTTGTGCCCCGGCATGAACGACGGCGAGGAGCTAGAAAAGACTCTGCGCTTTTGCGAGGAGCACGAGCAAATCACAAGCCTGGGCATTGTGCCGCTCGGTTTTACCAAGCACCAAAACCGCTTTAGCTGGTCATACAGCGACAAGCCCGAGCTAGCGCGCGAGACCATTGCCATGATCCGACCGTTCCAGGACCGTGCCTTCGAGCGCTTTGGCCGCCACACCTTCCAGATGAGCGACGAGTTCTATCTGGACGCCGGCATCGATCCTCCCGAGGCAGACTTTTACGACGGTTACCCGCAATACTACGACGGCATTGGCATGATCCGCTCGTATCTGGACGAGACCGACGATGTGCTTGCCGCCGACGCCGAGCGCCTGCGTTGCGTTCGCGAGACAATCGCCGAGCGCAACCAGCACCTGCTGTGCCTCTCGGGCGCCAGCGCACGCGACACGGTGGCCCGCTTTGTGGAGTCGCCCCAAGGACTCGCCGGCACTGTCACGGCCATCAAGAACCGCTACTTTGGCGGCAACGTGGACGTGACCGGCCTCATCGTCGCGAGCGATATCCTGGAGCAGCTGCCGCAAGACCTGTCGGGGGTTATGCTCTTTGTGCCTAAGCTCATGTTCAACGCTGACGGCATGACGCTTGACGAGTATCATCGTGACGATTTACTCGCAAGCCTTACCAGTCGCGGCGCCGAGGTTCATGTGGTGTCGACCATGCCGCATGAGCTGCTCGATACCCTGGAGCACATCCTTGGCATTGTGCCTGCCGACTCTACTAATTCCGCTGACCCTACCCATTAAAGGAGAGCAGATGAAACCTATCGTCGCCGTCGTCGGACGCCCCAACGTGGGCAAGTCCACGCTCGTCAACCGCCTGGCCCAGACCTCGGACGCCATCGTCCACGAGTCCCGCGGCGTCACGCGTGACCGCTCGTATCACACAGCCGATTGGAACGGCCGTGAGTTCACCATCGTCGACACGGGCGGTATCGAGCCGCTCAAGAGCGACGACGTCTTTGCCACGTCCATCCGCGACCAGGCCCTCGCCGCCGCCGAGGAAGCCGCCGTCATCCTGTTTGTGGTCGACGGCCGCACCGGCGTCACCGAGGAGGACGAGTCGGTCGCCCGCATGCTCAAGCGCTGCGACAAGCCGGTCTTTCTGCTGGTGAACAAGCTTGACAACCCCGATCGCGAAAACGACAGCATCTGGGAGTTCTATTCGCTCGGTATCGGCGAGCCCACGCCGCTCTCGGCCCTGCACGGCCACGGCACGGGCGACCTGCTCGACGACATCGTGGCCCTGCTTCCCGAGGAAGAGGACGAGGTCGCCGATGAGTTCCCCGACGCGCTGAACGTCGCCATCATCGGCCGCCCCAACGCCGGTAAGTCTTCGCTGTTCAACCGCATCCTGGGCGCCGACCGCTCCATCGTGTCCAATATCGCCGGCACCACGCGCGACGCCATCGATACCGTCGTCGAGCGCAACGGCAAGCACTACCGCATGGTCGACACCGCGGGCATTCGCAAGAAGAGCACCGTGTACGAGAACATTGAGTACTACTCCATGGTTCGCGGCCTGCGCGCCATCGACCGCGCCGACGTGGCGCTGCTCGTCGTCGATGCCTCCGTGGGCGTCACCGAGCAGGACCAGAAGGTCATGGGCTTGGCCATCGAGCGCGGCTGCGCCATCGTGGTGCTGCTCAACAAGTGGGACCTGCTCGACGATGACCGCAAGCGCGAGGCCTGTATGGAGACCATTGACCGCCGTCTGGGCGTGATGGCTCCCTGGGCTCAGTACCTGCGCATCTCTGCCCTGACCGGCCGCAGCGTCGAGAAGATCTGGGCGATGGTCGACGCGGCCGAAAAGACGCGCTCGCAAAAGATCAGCACCTCGCGCCTCAACACGTTCCTCACCGACCTGCGCGAGTTTGGCCACACCGTGGTAGACGGCAAGCGCCGCCTGCGCATGCACTACGTGACCCAGACGGGCGTCAACCCGCCGACGTTCACGTTTTTCGTCAACCACAGTGACCTGGTCAACGACACCTACCAGCGCTACGTGGAGAACCGCATGCGCTCGACCTTCGACTTCGCCGGCACGCCAATTCGACTCTTCTTTAGGAAGAAGGAGCAAAAGGATGCTTAATCCGATTCTGCTGACCGCCATCTGCGCCGTAGTCTCGTTCTTTATCGGAGCGATTCCGTTTGGCCTGATCCTGGGCCGCGTGTTCAACCACACCGACATTCGCAAGGCGGGCTCCGGCAACATCGGCACCACCAACGCCCTGCGCGTGGCCGGCCCCAAGGTGGCCGCGCTCACGCTGCTGCTCGACTGCCTTAAGGGCGCCATCTGCGTCCTTATCGCGCGTCCGCTTATCGCGGGCGTGGGCTATGGCTTTCCTCCGAGCATTATGGCTCCCGGAGCCCCCGGCGACTGGACGCTCGGCGTCATTTGCCTGGCTGCTGTGTGGGGACACATCTTTTCTCCCTACCTTAACTTCCACGGCGGCAAGGGTATCGCCGTGGGCTTGGGCGTCATCCTCGCCTGGTACTGGCCCATTGGCCTGTCGCTGCTGGGCATGTTTATCGTGGCCGTCGCCATCACCAAGTTTGTGTCGGTGGGCTCGCTCGCCGCTGCCATCGGACTTCCCATCGCTGCCTGCGCGATCTTTCCGTACAGCAGCCTTGGCCTCAAGTTTTGCATGGCGCTAATCGGCATCACCGTGGTGTGGGCCCATCGCGCGAACATCAAAAAGCTCATGACCGGTAAGGAGTCCAAGCTCTCGTTTACCAAGCGCGTCACCGAGCCCGACGATAAGTAGGAGAGAGTCATGAATGTTGCGCTGATTGGCTCCGGCTCCTGGGGCACCGCCGTCGCCGGCCTTGCCGCCGCGCGAGCCGAGCGCGTGACCATGTGGGCCCATAGCGAGCAGACGGCCGCTGGCATTAACGGGGGGCACCGCAATCCCCGCTATCTGGTGGACTTCGCTCTGCCGGATAACGTCGTCGCCACGACGGACTTGGCCCAGGCGCTCGACGGCGCCGACGCCATCATCTTTGCCGTGCCCTCGACGCACCTGCGCGACGTCTGCCACCAGGGGGCGCCGTTCATCGCGGACGAGACGCCGGTTCTGTGCCTCACCAAGGGCATCGAGCCCGAGTCCGGCCTGCTCATGAGCGAGGTCATCGCCAGCGAGATCGGCAATGAGTCGCGCGTGGCGGCGCTTTCGGGCCCCAACCATGCCGAGGAGATCTGCCGCGGCGGGCTTTCTGCCGCCGTCATCGCCAGTGAAGACCAGCAAGTGGGGGAGACCTTTAAGGAGCTGCTGCTTTCCACGGCCTTCCGCATCTACCTTTCGCAGGACATGACGGGCGTCGAGGTCTGCGGCGCCATGAAAAACGTCATCGCCATTGTATGCGGCATCTCTGCCGGCTCGGGCGCGGGCGATAACACGCTTGCCCTTATTATGACGCGCGGTCTGGCCGAGATCAGCCGCCTGGTGCACGCCCGCGGCGGCCAAGCTATGACTTGCATGGGTCTTGCCGGCATGGGCGACCTTATCGCCACCTGTACCTCCGAGCATTCGCGCAACCGCACCTTTGGCTTCGAGTTTGCCCACGGCGTTTCGCTCGACGAGTACCAGGCCCGCACGCATATGGTGGTCGAGGGTGCCGTCGCGGCCCGCAGCGTCAGCGAGCTCGCCCGTTCACTGGGCGTAGACATTCCGCTCACCTTTGCCGTGGAGCAAACGCTCTACAACGGTGTTACTTTGGATAGGGCGCTCGAGATTCTCACCGATCGCGTCCCCTCTCAAGAGTTCTACGGACTCGCCGACTAGTGCAGAAAGGCTACTACCATGGGTTACATCAAAATCGCTCCGTCCGTCCTTTCGGCCGACATGGCCAACCTCAAGGGCGAGCTCGACAAGATCGCCGGTGCCGACTACGTGCACTTCGACGTCATGGACGGTCACTTTACCGGCAACCTCACCTTTGGCGTTGACATCCTTAAGGCCGTCAAGCGCTCCACAAATGTACCGGTCGACGCGCACCTGATGGTGTCGAACCCCGACGAGACGGTCGATTGGTACGCCGACGCCGGTGCCGACATGATCACCGTGCACTACGAGGCCTCCACGCACCTGCACCGCACGCTCACCCATCTGCAGCAGCGCGGCGTCAAGGCCGGTGTGGTGCTCAATCCCGCCACGCCCGTGTGCGTACTCGAGAGCATCATCGACGTCGTGGATATGGTGCTGTTGATGAGCGTGAACCCTGGCTTTGGCGGCCAGAGCTTTATCCCGGGCACCATTGCAAAGCTGCACGAGCTTACGGCCATGTGCGAGCGTCACGGCGTTTCGCCCCTCATCGAGGTCGACGGTGGCATTTCTTCCAAGAACATCGCCGAGGTCGTTAAGGCTGGTGCCAACGTGCTCGTGGCCGGCTCCGCCGTATTTAAGTCCGAAGATCCCGCCGCCGAGGTTGCGCTGCTGCAGAAGCTGGGCAACGAGGCTGCACAGGAGGCATAAACCCTTATGACCGCAGGTCAAAACCGCATACCCGTGAATCTTGACTATGCCGCCTCGACGCCCATGCGCGCCGAGGCGCTCCTTGCGCAGCGCGAATATGACGACAGCGAGCTTGCCGGCGTCAACCCCAACTCGCTGCATTCGCTCGGCCGCAAGGCCGCCGCGCGCCTGGAGGTGGCACGTCGCGAGATTGCTCGCAGCTTTGGCGCGCGCGTTCGCCCGTCCGAGATCATCCTTACCAACGGCGGCACCGAGGCCAACCAGCTGGCGCTGCTCGGTCTTGCCGAGGGCGCTCGTCAGCGCGATCGAAAGCGCGATCGTGTCATCGTTTCGGCCATCGAGCACGATTCAATTCTGGACAACCTACCGCTGCTGCGCGCCGCCGGCTTTACCGTCGACCTGGTGCAGCCCTGCCGTGCAGGCTACATTGACCCTGCCGCGCTTGTCGAGCTGCTCGGCGACGACGTGGCGCTCGTGAGCATTATGGTCGCCAACAACGAAACCGGCGTGGTACAGCCCATCCGCGAGCTGGCCGCCGCCGCACATGCTGCCGGCGCCTTGTTTCACACCGATGCCATCCAGGGCTATTTGCACATTCCGCTCGATGTCACCGAACTGGGTGTCGATGCCATGACCGTTGCCGCGCACAAGATCGGCGGTCCCGTGGCTTCCGGCGCGCTCTACCTTAAGAACCGCACGCCGCTGCGTCCGCGCATCTTTGGCGGTGGACAGGAAGCCGGCCGTCGCGCCGGTACACAGGACCTGCGCACGCAGCTCGCCTTTGCCGCTGCCGCTTCCGTGTTGCTGCCGAATGTGGGCCGGGAACGCGCTACACTGCAGGCCCTGTCCGATAAGCTCTACGCCACGCTTACAGCCCATCCGCGCATTCACGCTACGATGGGCGACTACGCGCAGGCAGACCGTCTGCCGGGTATGGTTTCAATCTACGTCGACGGCATGGACTCCGAAGAGCTCATCATCAAGCTCGATGCCGCCGGTTTTGAGGTTTCGGCTGGATCGGCTTGCTCGAGCGGCAGCATGGACCCGAGCCACGTGCTCAGCGCCATGGGCATTGGTCGCGAGCAGGCATTGGGGTCGCTGCGCATCTCGTTTGATGACCGCGTGAATCCGAGCGATCTGGACGACTTTGCCCAGACGCTGCTCTCGATCGTAGGCGCCGCATGATCGTCTCCGAGCTTGAACGTGCGCTGCTGACGCGCTACCCCAAGGCGGACGCCGAGGGCTGGGATCATGTAGGGCTATCTGTGGGTGATCCCAATGCTGAGATCACCGGTGTTGCCTGCGCACTCGACGCGACCGTAGCCAACGTGCACCGCGCTCTCGAGGCCGGCGCCAACGTGCTGCTGACGCATCATCCCATCTATATCAAGGCGCCCGAGGCGTTTTGTCCGGCGGATTCCGCGCGTCCCCAGTGCAGCGCCGCACTGTACGAGGCGGCTCGTTGCGGCTTGAGCATCATCTCGCTTCACACCAACCTGGACCGCTCGCACGAAGCGCGTACTCGCTTGAGTGAATTGCTGGGCGCTGAGCCCATGAGTTCGTTGGAGCATGTGGACGAGCCCGAGCTCACCGGTCTGGGCGCACTCGCGACCCTCCATGACGCCTGCAATCTGCGCGATCTCGCCAACCGTGCCGCCACGGCCTTTGGCAGCGACCCGCGCGTATGGGGCGAAGCCGAGCACCCGTGCCGCACCGTCGCCATTTTGGGCGGCTCCCTCGGCGACTTTGGCGAGCTTGCCATCGCCGCCGGTGCGGATGTCATCGTGACGGGCGAGGCGGGCTATCACGTGGCGCAGGACCTCGCTCTGCGCGGTCTGGGCATCATCCTGCTCGGCCATGACCGCTCCGAAGAGCCGTTCGTTGATATATTGATGAACTCTGCAGTTGACGCCGGGGTCGACCCCCGTCATGCGATTAAAATACTGAACCCTTGCCAATGGTGGACTGTGACAAAAGGAGAGAACTTATGAGCGCCGGCGCTACGCTACTCAAGCTGCAACAGATCGATTTGGAGCTCGCCCGCAACAAGAGCGAACTTGCCAATATGCCGGAGCTCAAGGAGCTCGCTTCCAAGCGCAAAACCTACGTGAAGCTCAAGTCCGAGATGACCAAGCTTTACGCCCAGCGCAAGGATCTGGACATTGAGCTCGACGATCTCAACACCACCGAGATTCAGACCAATAACGCCATCGAGGCTGCCAAGAAGCGTCACGTCGACGGTTCTGATTACCGCGAGGTGCAGGACCTGGAGAATGAGCTCGCCACCCTGGCAAAGCGTCTGGACAAGATCGAGCACACCCGCAAGGATGTCGTTGTCGCCCATAAAGAGGCACTCGACCGCGAGGCTCGCGCGCAGGCCATCATCGCCAAGTTCGAGGAGGGCGTGAAGGCCGATACCAAGGCCGCCCGCGCCAAGGCCGCCGACCTCCAGGCCCAGATTGACGCCGCCACCAAGGAGCGCACCGCGCTGGCTGCCACGCTGCCGACCGACGTGCTCACCGACTACGAGCGTCTGCTCAAGCAGTTCCGCGGCCTGGCCGTCGAGACCATCCAGGGCAACATTCCCACGGTCTGCCACACCGCGCTGCAGGCATCGTCCATGAGCGACCTCAACCACGACGGTAGCGAGATTACGCACTGCCCGTACTGCCACCGCCTGCTGGTGCTCCCGAGCAAGGAAGCTTAAACGATGGCGGCGCCCAATAATTCAATGCAACTTGAGGGAAAAACGATCCTGCTGGGTATTACCGGTGGGATCGCCGCCTATAAGTCGTGCAATATCGTGCGCCTGCTGCAAAAGCGCGGCGCGCGCGTCAAGGTCGTTATGAGCGAGCATGCCACCGAGTTTGTGGGCCCGCTCACCTTCCGCGCGCTCACCAACGAGCCCGTCGCCGTAGGTCTGTTCGACGATCCCTCCGACCCCATCCACCACATTTCGCTCGCGCAGGAGCCCGACCTGGTTGTCGTGGCGCCCGCGACGGCCAATATCATCGCCAAGATGGCCAACGGCATCGCCGATGACCTCATCTCCACCACGCTGCTTGCCACGCCGCGACCCATCGTGATCGCACCCGCTATGAACAACGGCATGTGGAAGGCACCGGCGACGCAGGCCAACATGGCCACGTTGCGCGACCGTGGCGTCCATGTGGTGGGACCCGGCAGCGGCTACCTTGCCTGCGGCGACGTGGATACGGGACGCATGAGCGAGCCCGAGGACATCGTCGAGGCAATCTGCGAGATGCTCGACCCCGTGCCTCAGGACCTTGCGGGCAAGCGCATCGTGATTACCGCCGGCCCTACGCACGAACCGATCGACCCCGTGCGCTTCGTCGGCAACCGATCGTCGGGCAAGATGGGCATCGCACTGGCAGGGGAGGCCGTACGCCGCGGCGCTGCGGTCACGCTCGTGCTGGGGCCGACGTCACTCGACGTGGGTCGCGGCGTGGAGTGCGTGCGCGTGCAGACCGCCGCAGAGATGCTGCAGGCGGCGTTAAACGCCTTCCAGACGGCCGATGCGGCCATTTGCGCAGCGGCTGTCGCCGACTACACCCCCGTATCCCCCGCGGACCACAAGCTCAAAAAGGCCAACGAACGCCTCGATCGCATCGAGCTCGTCGAGACCGTTGATATTTTGGCTGAGCTCTCGCGCCAGAAGGGCGAGCGCCGTGTGATCGGATTTGCAGCCGAGACCGATAACGTCGTGGAGTACGCTGAGCGCAAACTTGTCCGCAAGGGTTGTGATGCCATTATCGCCAACGATGTCTCGCGCGCCGATTCGGGCTTTGGAACCGATACCAACAAGGCTTGGATCGTGAGCACAGCGGGTACGCAAGAACTTCCCGTGCTAACAAAACCCCAGCTCGCAGATACAATTTTAGACTTGCTCAAAAATAATTAAAAAAGTTCTTGCACAAGTCCAAAGTTTCGGGTTAATATACTCCCTGTTGCGAGCGAGAGCAGAGCAACAAACAAAAGCTTCGGGACGTGGCGCAGCTTGGTAGCGCACTTGACTGGGGGTCAAGGGGTCGCTGGTTCGAATCCAGTCGTCCCGACCAGAAGTTTGCAGGTCAGGCACCTAGTGCCTGACCTTTTTTGTTTTAAGCAATTGCTTAATTTTGATTAATCAACAGGGTGCCAAAAATCACCCTGCGCGATAATCGCCTTTTGCGGCTACTTGCGCGTTTTGCACACGCTTGGGCCGATTTATTAACGCGATATGAATCTACATACGCGTAGCTGGTATACAGTCGAGTACAGACTGTATTTATCGCGGCGATTTACACAGATATAGCGACTGTAACGAACAAGCGTGTCGCTGTATTTATTCCAGTAGCTCACTTGACCGGTGGACAAGTGAGCGGTTACAACAAAACGCCAACCAGGATGGACTCCATACGAGGATGCCGCAAAGGTAATGGCGGGGAAGTGCGGCAGGCTCTCTGAGAGCCGCCGTATGACCCCATTTCTCCTCAACCCGATATTCCTGGTGCCACGAACCTCAAATTGTTCCTTCAGTTGCCAAGAGAAAGGCCCGCACAGGGCTGCGCGGGCCTTTCAATAGATGCAGATGAGACTAGAAGCACCAAGCGGGGAACACGTAATACAAGCCCGCCGGGTCGCCGCTGCCCGACGGATCGCCCCAGAAGTCGACACCGTGGAAGAACGAAAAGCTGAGCGGCTGTGGCGAACGCTCCCACCAAAAGCCGCCAAACTTCAGGCACTCGTTACCCGAGTGGTTATTCATCACCTTGCCCTTGAAGGCCTCGTACCGGGTGCCCTCGGAAGAGGTCAAAGGGTCGCTATCCGCCCAATACGAAGTCGGGACGATCTCGGAGTAGCTGAGCAGGAACAACCTGTCGGAGGTAGCTGTGACGGCGGAAGGCTTACCTGGTCCAATGGTGTTTATCGTGAGCTTCTCGGCGGATTTCACCTTGGACTGGAAATCGGACGGCATGAGGTTCCAGATCTCTCCGGAGTTCATCTTCGCGCGGAGGTCGGATGCCTCCCAGCCGCCGACGTTGTTGTTCGCCGAATTCATGCGGGACTTGATTCCCGTCGAGGTGGTGAGGAACGTCAGCCCCGCCTTACCGGAGCCATCGGCCAAATTATCATGGTTGATGCCGATGATGCGGTACTCGAGGGTCTCGCCATTAGTGAGCTTAATAGACCACTTCGTCCCGGCATCCATCGCGGCCTTCGCCTTGGCGTAGGCGGGCGACGCCTCGCCCTTGGCGGCGATGTCCTCGGCAACTGCCTTCTGCTCACCGAGGGTCCAGTCCTTCGCGTGTCCTTCGCGTCCTTGGCGAGCGCCGCCTGGACGGTCGCGGAACCCGCGCCGTTACCGCTGCCGGAACCGCTCGGTTCCCAAGTCCCACCTGCTGTCCCGTTTACCAATACTCCCGCCACCGTGTTGAACTGGTTCCTGATTGCCGACGAGACCCAAGGGCCGGCTATCATCACAACCAGGACGATAATCGCGATGACCAGAACGTACTCGATGGCTCCTTGGCCTCGGAGGCGGGTATTCCTAGGAGATACCCACCCCCCGAAGGTTAATTGCCGCTGCATGCATATGCGACACTCCCTTCGCATGGGGATTGATATTGCATGCAGAGCGTACGTTAAATCGAACCGACTAGCCCGTAACGTGCCGCTGAGGCAACGACGGCACGGGCGCCCGCGCCACATAAACTGCTTGCCGTTTTGTTTCTTCAGACCTACTGCCACGCCTTCGGGAGGATAACGCCGGGGGCGCAGTGATTGAAGTCACTATGATTGGCATAGGTTGGGACATTCCAATCGGAACAGTCGAGGTTTAGATTTTTGCAATAGCTAAACATGCCGAGCATATCCATAACATCTGAGGTCTTCCACCCTGGTCAAATTTCACGCTTTTCAGCGAACTGTCGGTGGAAAAAAGGAGACGTAAATCGCCGGCTTTCCGCGTCGACCATCCGGAGATGTCAATCTCCTCGACCTTGTAAAGGTTTTTGAGCGCCGAGTCGAATTCGACGACCGAGGACGTATCCCAGCTTGAAATACTGAAGGAAGTCGCATTGCCGCAATACGCGAATGCGTGCTGCAGATTTGTGCAGTTCGACATGTCGAACTTTGCCAGATCAAAGCTCTTGCAGTTCTCCATGTACTGAAAGCAAAATGCCAACGAGTGGATTTCTATGCCATCGTCAATGGCCTTTACGGCCACGATATTATTTCTGTTAGGCCACCAGGGGGCAGTCGTCTTGCCGTCGTTTCCCACGGTCGCGGTGGCGTATCCATTTTCGAACCCCGTATACACCGCCGTCACGCGGCGGCTGTTGAGCATGTCACCGACTCTGGGGACCCCGCGGCGCTTGTAGAACATGAGGCTGTGGTCGTCCTCCGAGTACACGGCGAACGCTATCCCGTGAACGGGGTCCACGATGTCGGCGTCGGTCAACGACCCGTTGCCGCCGCCCGTGCCGCCCGACTCCCAGCTCCCCTTTGAGATTCCGTTGCCGAGCGTCCCCGCCACCGTGTTGAACTGGTTTGTGATCGCCGACGAGACCCACGGTCCCGCGATCAGCACCACCAGGACGATGATCGCGATGATCAGTACGTACTCGACTGTCGACTGCCCCTTCGGGCGGCGGGTAAATCTGGGAGATACCCCCCCCCGAAAGGAATTTCCGCTGCATGCATGTGCGGCTCCTCTCGGATTGCTTTGGCTGATGCTGCAGAGGATAGACGCGATTACTAAGGATGAGTCAACAATGCCGCAGCGGCATTCACACTAAGAGGGTAAGGCGTTCGGAGTGACATCCCGTTCCAAAACGTATACTTGATTTAAGGCGGAGTGGAATGTGGGCGCGCAAGGAGATGCGGAATCGATGAGAGCCTCAAAAAACTACTGCAGTGTTATCATCTTTCATCCTCTCTATTCTTCCATTTCTGATTCTATGGGCGGCTTGGTCAGTCCTCCCTGATACAATTCCCGCTCATTGGAGTGGGGGTGTGGTTGATCGATGGGGTAATAAGCTTGAATTGCTGGTTGTTCCGCTGTTTTCTCTGATTGGTTCTATTGCAATTTCTGTGTACCTTATTGTTTCCACGCGGCGAAGAGAGTTCGCGGATTTCTCTGCTCGAATGCGACGGGACTTTGTTGCGTGCTATATTTCTGGCCTTCTTTTATCGACGACCTGTTCAGTGATAACTGCCGTGTGGGTCCAGTTGATTCTTACGCAAAACACTACGGTTGATGGGGGGCTTGGACTATCGATCCTGTATTCCCTTCCCGGGCTATATGTGATCTTGTGCGCTTTGCCGCCTTTTTATGCGAGCGGCGAGAGCAAAAAGGCAGAGCGCCTGATAACAGTTCTTATTGGCGGCGCGGAGATTGTTCTTTGTGGAATAGTGCTTGAAGGTTCGGCTGCCTCTTATGCGATGATTGGACTGATGATTCTGTTCTGTGCGTTTGAGATTGTGTCACAGGTAAGGGATAGCCGGTCCTTATGAGTTGAATTACGCGCGTGCGGATATAAAGGTTGGCATGTTAAGCTGGTCGTTTTCTCGTTCTGGGACATTTGCAGTAGGATGAGTGGGACTAGGCGCGCTGCGGTGTGATGGTGACGGTTGAGACTTGTATCGCTGCAAATCCGCTGATGCACATTTTGCTATTGGGCTTGAAGGTGGGACCTACAGGCCTTTGTTTGGGATGTTCCGGTCGTCCAACACGTGTTGCACGGCTTTATATTGTTACGCTCGTTCGGCGCTCCGTTGGAGCATTTCCGGGTTTGTCGGCATCATGACTTGGCCAAGTGACACGCTTGCCGGGACGGTTGTAACGCCGCGCCGGTTCCGTGTGCTCCTTCGTTGTTGGCCTGTCCAGCCGGGGGCGGATTCGGCCTCATGTTGTGGCGCACGGCCTTCAGGGGCTTCCCCCTGGCGAGTTATGTTCGTCCGTATGGGTAAGGGTCGGGTTGAGCTGACAATCCCGTGTCGGAAGGGGCTTGCACCATGCGCGCGATGACAGAGATTGAGTGGCTGGACGGCCGTGTGACGAAGGTGCCGGAGCTCGCCCTGGGCGATGCGCTCGGCGAGAGCGTCCAGGCGGAGCTCGATTTCGGGTTCGACGACGTGTTGGAGGGCCTTTGGGTTGAGGTGCGCCATCATGAGCCGGATGAGGACTCGGACGGCGACCCGCGCGGGAGGGGCTGCGCACTGTACGCGGACTGCCGGTACAGCCTGGTCGAACCGTCGGACCTCGACCGTGTCTTCTGCATCCTTTACGAGGGGCAGCCGAGGGTCCAGCCGCGTCGCGGGGGAGCTCGTGAACCTTTCGCGGGCCTGCGCGTTGTCCTGCCTCATGCTCGGATCTCCCTACCCGCCAGGCGCCCTCGAGGCCCTGGCCGCGTGCGCTCGATACCTCTGCGGTCCGGCTTTCACGTCCGACCTCGCCGCCCGCGTCCGCGCGCGGATCCCATCCGGCCTCACGCGCTTGAATATCGAGCTGAGCCCAAACGATGACCCACACCCCATCGGTCTTCATGATGATGCCTCGATGAGCCAGCTCGCCCAGAGCTTTCGATACAGTCGGTTGAGTCGAACAGACTTTTTTTCGAGCTTGTCCTGACGCATGAAAAGACCTTTTGTAAGTTCTTTTCCGTTGGCATCCTTCCTATTAGGCCCTTTGGACGTCTGGAAGGAGCAAATCATGATCAGAATCGCAAGCTGGACGCGATTCTTCGCGACCGCAAATAATGAGTCGTAGGATGGCCTGTTGATTCCACTCGGGATCTTGCTCTTTGCAATCTCATCCTGTCGAACGTCAAGCGCCGCCTCCATCTCGCTAGGCGTCTCGGCCTGATCGGCAACCGATGGAGCGTCCGTGTCTAAAGGCCACGGGAGGCCACGGCCTTTTTGCGGTTTGTAGCTACTTGTACTCATGTTGATTCCTCCGGTGCGAGGCTATCCAACCCAATTGCCGACTGTGCCCATAATATGGTTGATTTCCGATCTCAGCCGAACACATTGAGCGGATAGGCCGTTCCCGCAGTTAGCCGAACGCCCCCGAGGCCCCATTCAGGCCACGGGGGCGTCGTTTTCCCAGTTGAAGGAACGGTGGAGATGTGTTTCGATGGGTCCGGTGGCCATGCTCCGCCCGCCGCCCGGCACCTCT
>CABRBC010000051.1:0-10596 GCA_902469055.1 uncultured Collinsella sp. | reverse complement strand
TGCAGCGTGCGCGGGCTCTCCCGACGGGAAACGAAAAAGCCCGGTTTCAAACCGGGCTCGAACGAACATGCCTATTGACAATGGCTTTCTCATATTAGAAAAGGACCCCTTTGCAGAGGTCCTAGTCAATTCAAGGTGGCGGGGAAGGGAATCGAACCCCTGACACGAGGATTTTCAGTCCTCTGCTCTACCAACTGAGCTACCCAGCCATTTGAGGTGTGCCTTGTTTCAAGGCTTGATTAGTATAACCAAGGACGCGTTCCGGTCAACCGAGAATTTTAAAAAAGTTTTTGAGCACAGCCTCGGTTCTATAAATCGGCACGTCAGAGACATCAGCCGGCAGCAAGAAGTTTTTCGCTCAGAGCCGCACGGGCAAACTCACTTGGCGTCATCCCCTCGGCAGCCGCCCGTCGACGAATGGCCTCCTTCATTCCCAGAGGAATCTTGACCGACAGCGTTGCCGTCCCCTCACCTGAGAGCGGGGGCCGTCCATGCACGATCCCACCAACGGTGCGTTCGCCATCCGGAAACTCTCCGCGCTCGTACGACTCGCACCACGCGTCAATCATTTCATCCGTTACAACCTGACCATTAGCGGCCGTATACGTCTTGCTCATCATCGACCCCTCTGCCGAGCTCGCTCGATCTCTTGCCAGAATTTCTTCTGAACCGGAGACAGGGCATGAATAATGAGCCATCCACGAATTAGTTCGACCGCAACAAGTTCCACACTTCGACCATCTGGAAGCCATCCAATGGCAAGCCATCTCGGCGGCTCGTCCTCCGACTCGCGGCGAATGCACTCAGTAACCGCGAACCAGGCACCTAGTACCTGCTTTTCCGTCAGGTGCTTTTTAGCGTTGGGATGGATCTCAACATCCATGCATCTTCTCCTCCATCTTACCCAATTTCGTATGACGAAAGTCCGCTGTCGCCAATCTCTTACGCCGGCACTTGTTGGAGGGCGGGAGGTGTAGCGAGGATTGAAGGGCGTTCCAATACCGCCCAGGCGCCGGGGCAGGAGCACATACACCAGGGACATACGTTTTCGTAGCGCGCGAGGATATTGCCGCGTGCATCGATGAAGGCGATGTCGATGGGATAGGCCATAAAACACGTATGGACCGAAGAGCAGCGTGGAAACGCCATGACGAGCGGCAGGCCGTTGGCGGCAACCGGACGCCGTCCCAGCATGCCGCGCAGGCGCACGGCAAACGACTCCGCCACCACAAACTCGGCCGGCGTCCAACCCAGCCTGTTGAGTGCCCGCGCGTAAGCGATGTAGGACGAGACCGCGGTCACATGACCACCCCCGGACGCCACGGATCGACCGTCACCGCGCGCTCGTGCGACAACGTTGTCGGCGCCCCCAGCGGAACGCCAGCGATGCTGAGAGAAGTCGGCCACGGCTCATAGTGCATGGTGCAGGTGTAGGTCCTAAACGTACCGGATAGGGAGAGCAGGCCACCATCCGATGCCTCCGCGCCTTGCTCGCTCGACACTTCGATCTGCAAGTCATAGCCTTCCATGGCATTCAGAATTTGAGTCTGAACCGTCGCCGAGGCATCGGCAGAGCTCTCGTCACCCTCCCCGCCCGGCGCCACAGCGTGCGCCAGCACGATGTCGGGCACCACGCGGTCGAAGCGCGCGACCGCGCCGGCAAAGATCATGATGTTGTACGCGACGAGAGCCAGCACGAGCAGGACAGGCGTGACCACGGCCATCTCGACCGTCGCCTGGGCACGCTCCTCGCGCAAGGCCGTGCGAATGCCCATTACGACCCACCGCCAAAAGCTCCCACCAGCGTGGCAACATCGACAGTGAGCGGGATGGAGCCGCCGCCGGGCAGCGGGATCTCCGCAAGTGTGAACACCGCGCCGCTGATGGTGCGCTCGACGTGATATTCCAAGGCCTCGCAAAGCGCCTTGGGGTCAGTCACGCCCAAGGGGATTTTTCGCAGGGTATCTTGAGCTTTGGAGATGCCCGCGATATCGGACCCCGGACTTTTGATGACATTGGCGGTATCGGTCAGCACCGGTTTTCGCAGACGCAAATCGCACGGTTCGAGTCCCAGCGCCGCCACGGAGGACGAAACGGTGTCACCGAGCCAGGACGCGATGGAGCCCAACGCGCCGCTACCCCCTCCCAAGCCACCGATCAGCTCCCCCATAAGCTCGTCGGCCGTACCCTGGATGTCTCCATACCCCACAAGCAGGCGGCCCCAAACATCCATAACGCCGTCGAGCACGCCGGCAACGCCGCCCGAACGCTCCTCCAGCGTCGAGAAAAACCGCGAGAGAACGTTATTTTGTGCCGTCGCGTCATCGGGCGCGAGCACTGCAGCAGAAATTGCACCACGATCGCCAAGCTCAACTGCCGTGTTAAACGAAGAGTTGAGCTCATCGGGACTGGAGATGGCACCCGAGACCGCAAAGGCGACCACGCCGTTGCGACCGGGCGGGGCGATGCGCGGGCGCTCACCGGAAAGTTCTTTGATGGCGGTATCGAACGCATTGCCCGCACGGTCGGCTTCGTCCTCGGTCTGACGCTCGAGTTCGAGTTCCTTGTTGCGACAGTCGACGTAGTCCTCCAGGGCGTCTTTAAACTTGTCAAAGTGATACTCGAAGCCGTTTTCGATAGAGGTTGAAGGCGCCGCAACAGCACCAAGCGACGAAACGCCAAAATGGCATTTGCTGCATTTATCCTGCCCATCGTAATCGGCAACCGAAGCAAATCCGCTCGGCGTTCCTTTCTTATAGCTAGGGCAGGTCGTCCCGTAATGCAGATACGCCTTGCCATCGTTCACGCTCGTCGGCCACATCGCATCGGTATAGAGTTCCGTCGCCCGGACCTCATCAGAGTTGCGCGGCAGCAGCGGAATATAGGAGGAAACCCTGTCTCCGTTCTCGGTTATATATGCCCGATCGACCTCCGCGCTCGCATAGGTATAAAACGCCTCACGCGCCGCAGACTCTGCCTTCATCTCGACACTCGAGCCTTGGGGCTTCTCGTTTGCCAGACGCCGATGGTAGTAGTCCTTCGCGCGATCAAGGGCAACTTGAGGCTCCCACGTAACGCTCGAAGAGTAATGCGGATTTTGAACACCGGAGAGATCCGTTAGGCTTTTCGCACGCTCCCACATACACGAACAGCTGCCGACCGAACCTTTATCCGATCCACCGCAATCCGCTAGCCAGGCGCGCTCTTTGGCCTTCGCCGTCTCCTCCGATGCTTTTTGTAGCTCCTCGGCCGCGCGCTCCAGATCTTCCGACGCATCTTTAATGGCATCGGTCGAGATCTCGGATCCTTCGAGCGCAACAAAATCCGACTCGGATGTCCTGGGCACGGCAAGCGCCGTACCGGTATAGGTCACGACGTCGGTATCCTGCGCCGATACTGCCTGCATGGCACGCGCGGCAACTAGGTACGGCAAGGCGGTCTCGATCTTTTGCAGACCCTTTGCCGCGCTTTTGGCAAACTTGTTACGCGTTTTAATGATCTGGGTTCCCGTATCGATGATATCGCTGCCAACGACCTCGGCGCCCGGAATGAGAATGGCAACCAAGCCGGTGCCGATCGTGGCAAACCCCGCCAGGCCCAAACTCAAAATGCTCGCATCCACCACCGTGGCGGCCGTGTGATAGGACGACACCACGTTGGCGCCCGCCAGTGCACCGCTATCGGCCGCCACCTGGGTATCTCCGGCGCGCGACATGCTCCATATCGCCGCGGTCGACGAAAACAACAACGTGAGCACCACTAGGATGACCACGGCAGAAGAAAGCGTGGTGTAGGCACCGTCTTCGATAAACAGATCGACACCGGCGCGGCCCATAAAGCCGCCTCGTTTGCGATGGCAGCTCGGACGGCGCGTCAAAACGCATCTAGACCAGAAACGCTTAATCCCATGCAGCAATCCACGAATCATAATCTCCCTCCAGCCATTCGGGACGCGATTGATACGAGACATCGACCTTGAGCTCAACGTAGCCGCCCTCGGCGGTACCACCCATAGCCTGCGCAAACGCACCGATCACAGGCAACGGCTTGACCTCGCCGGAAACGGACACGGACGAGACGCCACCCGCACCGGCCCGGCCAAGCTCGATATCCCACGACAACGGCCCGCCGGCATGAAAGATCGAAACGTTGGGCACTGCGGCAAGCCGGCGGCGGGTGAACTCCTTAAGATCGTCGTCCTCCGCCGTCGTCGTGGTCATGAGCCGCGCGGTCTCGGCGGCGGCAGACTCCATGACCGCGCGCGTATAAAGCAGGCACACCGGTTGCAGTGCGAGAAGGATGAGCGTCAGAAACGTCGGCAGCAAAAAAGCAGCCTCGACCGTAGACTGCGCCCGGTCCTCGTGCGCGATATCAATACAACGCGATGTCCTTAGCGCCCGCGGCGGCGTCGATAACCGACATCGAGGCAACGCCATGGGATGCCGCCCGCTCAACCAGCGCCGCCAAGCGTCCATCGGTGCCAGCACGCCAAAGTCCCGCAATCGCCAGCACGATCGATAGCAGCGCCACCGTGACGATGGCGTATTCCACAGTCGCTTGGGCAACCTCTTCACGCAGAACGCCATGCATTTCACGATCCCTCCTTTGAGCTTATTGTTTGCGGGACCAGGCGCACCGCGCGCAGACGACATGAAGCATCGCCAGCATCCGCGGCAACCGTCACCATATCGACCCAGCCGCGCCCATCGCGCACGATGGCGCCCCATACGTTGCCCTTAATATCGAGATAGCCGCTCAGGGCGAGCTGGGCCGTTGGCACCTCGCGGTAGGCGCGTAACATATCCGCCGCTGCCTCGGTCATCGGTCGGTCCTCGGACCATGCAAGCCGGACCGCAATCGCGTTGTCCTCAGGCGAATCCGTCGTAGTGCCAGACCGCTTGTCGAGCGTCCGCAGAAAGGTTTGCGCCGTGACAGCGACATCCGAATCGTCCGCATCTCGCATCTCATCTTTTTGAGACGCCACCGCCGAATCTGAGCCCGAATCGAAGGCGGCCCCAGGACGCTGCTGCCGCGCGGCGTTAAGCCCCCAAAGCACCGCCGCCATCGCCACGATCAGGCAAGCAAACACCAGCAGCACCCCGATGGAGCGCTCGCCCTCTACAGGCTGTTGATGCCCTCGCTGATCGCATCCCATAGCTCTTTAACCTTGCCCTTAAATGCGACGATGGCGATAATCGCGATCACCACGAGCACGCCGACCAAGATGGCATACTCGGTGGTACCCTGTGCACTCTCCTCCTGCAGTAGCTCCTTGGCGCGCTGACGAACATATGCCGCCCGGCAAAACGCCCAGCCCTGGACCTTGCCAGCAGCGTCAGTCATCGTGTTCATGTATTCCTCCCTACATCATCCCGCCTGCTCCCAGCAGCGGGCCCAATATGGACAGAAGCAACGCCGGCAAGATGAGCGTGCCGGTGGGAATCAGCAGCTTGACGGGCGCACGCTCGATCTCGCGCTCGACCGCGGCGCGATGAGCCGCACGGATCTCGCGACTTTGAGCGGCCAGCGTCTCGGCAAGTGGGGCACCCAGGGCGAGTGCCTGCCCCACCGTAATGGCAAAGGTCTCGAGCGCTCGCACGTCCAGGTCGCGCGCGGCGACCAACAACTCGTCCTCACGCGTGCCCACGCCCACCTGCCACGCCATGCAGGCCCGCTCAAGGCGAAGAGCCAGCACTGACCGGCGGTTGGCGCAGAAAATCTCAAGCGCCGCATCAAACGAAAGACCGGCCGAAAGACCCAAGCGCACAACATCGATCATCTCGGACACTTCGCCGAGCGAAACTCGCGCCGGGCCGCCCGCTCCAACCGCGCCCTTCACTCGCGCGGTCAGGGCATCGACCACCGAGCGACCCGCGGCAGCGACCAGCACCGCCTCGCGCTTGCAGGCCCCTGCGATCTTGCGCGCATCCGCCCGATCCAAACCCGTCGCGACAAATACACTCAGGGCGCACAGGCAAGCCGCAACTGCAACTGGGGCGCTCATAGCTCCACCCTCATAATGCGCCGGATAACCACCAGGGCAACGGCGTTGAGGGCAAGACCCAGCACCACAGCGCCCGCGCCGGCAGGCGTCGCAAGACCGCGACGAAAATCTGCCGAAAGCAGCGCCAACACCGCGCACATGCCCGCCGGCATCGCCGCGACCATATGCGCAGACATGCGAGCCTGCGACGTCTTAACATCCAGGCGGCGCTTGAGCTCAATGCGCTCCCCCACCATGCTCGACGCCTCGGACAGTAAGTCGGCAAGCGGAGCGCCAGTGCGCTGTGACACCTTAAGCGCCAAGGTCACAAGCGAAAGACCGGGGGCGTCGATGCGCACGAGCAAGTCATCGAGCGCGTCGGTCGCCGAGATGCCGCAATCGATCGCCGCCGCTACCCGCAAAAACTCGGTATGTACCGGCTCTTGCGCATGAGCGCCCACAAAGCGCATGCCCTGGGCCAGCGAATGTCCCGAGGCAAGCGACATGGAAAGTGCGGTAAACGCCTCGGGCATGGCCTCTTCTGCATCGTGTTGCTCGCGCCGGCTCTCAAAGCCATCCCGAGCGGCGCCAACGGCAATCGGAGCAACAAGTCCCAAGGCAAATCCGAGGGGCGATAACGACACCATCGTTAGTAAAACGCAGCAGACACCGCTCGATAGCAGCAGAAACGCCAAACGCCCCGAAGCATCCTCGATCACGAGGCCAAGGCGATGCGCCGGAGCCAGCGATGCCCACGAACGGGCGATCTTTTTCAGCAGATCGTTTTCCACCAGCTCACGCGGCAGCTTCTCTGCCACCGTCTCGAGCACCTGACGCGCCAGCTCCGCCGGCGGCACCTGCGGCACACGAGGTTCCGCCCCGCACGCCGTCGCAACAGAAAACCCTGCCAAACCCCCTACGACGAGGGGCACAGCGACCTCCATTCGTCCACCTCCTCTTGTGTGAGCGTCCCCGACCGCAGGCCTTCTGCGATAAACGGCGGCTCGCGGTCAAGCGTCCAGGTGCGCTCGGCGGCATCGAAAGTCACATAGCGCTCGAGCTCTACGCCGCCCGACGCGGCACGACGCACCCCCGAATACGAGGAGACGAAGCGCCTGCCATCGGCGTGGCGCTCGGACATCACGATGCCGTCGAGCGCCATGGCAATCTGCTCCTCGATGAGCTCGCTCGGCAGATCGATGCCATAACGTGCAAGCAACGTCAGACGTACCACGGTCTCCTGTTCTGAGCCCGCATGAAGTGTGGTGAGCGACCCGTCGTGGCCCGTGTTCATGGCCTGCAGCATGTCGCAGCACTCGGCACCGCGCACCTCGCCCACGACGATGCGGTCGGGGCGCATGCGCAGGGCATTGGTCACCAGGTCGCGAATCGTCACCGCGCCCTCGCCCTCAATCGAAGCCTCGCGCGCCTCTAGGCGCACCACGTGCGGATGATGCGCAAACTTGAGCTCGGCAGAATCCTCGATCGTCACGATGCGCTCGCCGGTGGAAATCTCGCATGACAACGCGTTGAGCAGGGTGGTCTTACCAGATCCCGTGCCTCCCGCAACCGCCAGGTCCTGTCGCAGCGACACCGCGCACGACAGCAGCTGCGCATACCAAAGCGGCAGCGACCCCAGCCCCACGAGCTCGTCCAGCGAGCAGATACGGTCCGAGAACTTTCGGATGGTGAGAATCGGTCCGTCAATCGCCACAGGCGGAATCACCGCGTTGACGCGATAGCCCGTTTTGAGGCGGGCGTTGACGATGGGGCTGCGCTCGTCGATACGACGGCCAAGTGGCGAGATGATGCGGTCGATAAGCACACGGATCTGCTCATCATCCTCAAACGCATGCTCGATGGGGTGCAAGACGCCGCCGCGTTCAAAGAAAGCCGAACGGCAGCCGTTAATCATGATCTCGGTAACGGTGTCGTCCTCGATGAGCGGCTGCAACGGCCCCAAGCCCACCACGTCATCCAAAATCTCGTCGATGATGGTCTCGCGCTCGGGCGTCGCGAGATCGGTCGGCTCCTCAACATTGAGCGCCGCCTCCACCGCGGGACGCAATTCCGAGCGGGCAAGTGCCGGGTCGATATAGGCGCTGATACGCGCCACTTCGTCGTAACCCATGCGGTCCATCACGGCGCGCTTGGTGCGTCGTTTCACCGCGCGGCGACGCCCCGCATCTACAGGCGCTGCCGCCGCTGCAGCGCCGGCAGCCTTAATCCTCGTTTGCAGGCTCATCGCTGATCACCCTCGCGCGACCAGGGAAGGCGGATACGCGGGCGATCGGTGCGCGTTGCACGGTCGGCGACTATATCGCTCCAAGGGCCGACGGCGCACCCCAGTTCCACGAGCATCTCGCGCGTGGCCTCGCGCACGCTGGTCGCAAAAGCGCTGGTCTGCCCCACTGCCTCGTCAGCGCGCCCAAACGCCATGAGCGCGGCGAGATCCTGCCCGCCATCGGCGATGCGAATCTTGGAGCTCAACGCACAGGCAATCTCAAAGCGCATGGCGACGTCCTCGTCTGCCCCGCGCGCACCGAACCGGTTGAACACGGCGCTCATGCGCGTGCGCGGCACACCTACTCGACTCGCCAGTTCAATGACGCGCGACGCCGATGTCGCGGACGACACCGCCGCATCGCCAACGACCAGGCAACGGTCGCTCGCCGCCACCGCAGCCGCCACGGCGTCGCCCCAAAAGACCGAGGTATCGATAAAGACCACGTCGGATTCGCGACGCAGGACATCAAGTAGTAGCTCCACCGGACGTGCCATGAGCTCGGCTTGCTCGGGCGCCGCGACGGGACCCCAGAGCGTAACGCCTGGCGCCACGCGCATCGAAACAGCTACGATATCCGGCTCGGTGAGCGCGCCCGCCGCCGACGGCTCGATAAGTGCCGCCATATCGCGCGGAGCATCGACGCCTAACAAGTCGTAAAGGTTTCCAAACATCAGGTCCAGGTCGAGTACGGCGGCACGCAAGCCCAGCAGCGACGATGTGTGTGCCATGGTGGCAACGATCGTCGACTTGCCGCAACCGCCCGAACCCGAAATGGCGCAGATGACCGGAGCTCGATGCTGCGGAGCGGCGGCGTCTGCCGGCGGCATCGGAGGCGGCGGGGCGGGCGTCGGTGACAGCGTCCCCGTCTCCCCCGCCGCAACCACACGCTGCGTCCAAGCCGGCATGGCAGCTTGTTCGGTCTGCAAGGCAGGCTCGTTCTGCGCAATCTGCTTATGCCGCATCAGCGACAACTCGCCGCACCCGACAAAGCCCTCAACTTCGTCGAGTTCATCCGCCAGATTCACGCCGTGCACGTATCCCATATCTACAGCCGGGGAGTCGCCAGCGTGCAGCGCCGGCCCTCCAGCATCATCGTATACAAGGGGGTTCCGGGGGCGCCGACCATGCTCGGCTTCCGCTTTCCCATAATCATCAACACGCGGGCCTCTTGTAGCGCGAGGCGCCCCGGGTTCCCTATCAACAAAAGCGTCGGGCTCAATCGTCATGCGCCGATCGGAATCAACCGCTCCCTCGCCCGCGCGCCCGTTGCCGCATATACTGTGCGCAGCGATGACCTCGGTCGCCCCCGCGCGAAACAGCCCCTCGATATCCGACGGATCGAGCGCTTCTATCAACACGACCACGCGACTCACGCGGCCTTCGGCCGTCAGGCGCGCAACAGTCTTGCGCACATCTTCGGTATCAAACAGAGACGCCGCGATGATGGCAGCCCCGCGGCGCGACGGAAACGCCCGCGCCATGGAAACCAGCCCGTCCAGGTCACCCACGCGAAGCACCTGTGCACCCGCATCACGGCCCTCGACTTCCTGCTGCAACAGCCCGTAATCGCCGCACGCGCAGCACGCAAGCCAGATCGCCTTCATCACTCGTCGCCTCCGCTCTTTTTGCCGCGCGCCGTGGCGGGAATCGTCAAGCTGACCGTTCCTTTGCCCGAGGCTCCCAGCAGTTCCTTGACGTCTTCGGGGTCAGCCGCCAGCGTCACCCATTCGATCTTGCCCTCGCGCGTGGCACCGGAATTCTCACTGGTATCGATCACGTGCGCGCCGCACAGTCGATCGGTTACGCCATCTTTTTGCACGTACACGTCCACATAGCTGCCCACGCCCGTGGCACCGCCGACCGAGTGCTCGGCATCGACCGCCACCGAAACGGCGACCTTGCCCTTAGGCACCTCGAGCTTGTGGCTCTCGGCCTTGGTGTAGACATTGCAGATCACGGCGTTTTTGGGAATACGCGAAGTCGTCACGTCGCCGCGCACCTGGCGCAGCTCGGTCGCCGCGTCACGCGGCAGCAAACTCGTCAGCCATTCCTGGGTTATGACATTGGTCTCATCGAGGGTCTCGCCCACATCGATATCGCGCGCCGCGACGCATACCTCGACGCGATCGCCACCGTACTTGGCCAAGGTCTCAGCCTGGACCTGTTCGGCTTGTGAGCGGATCGACGAGCCGTAAACCATGCAGAGCAGAGCAGCGAGCACGCCCGCGAGATCGCGTCGGAAATGTTGGTGTAAGCGCGCCGACGGCTGACCGCCAAACGCAAGCGGCCCCTGTCCTAGAATCTGGAATTGCTACATAACACAGGT
>CABRBC010000050.1:0-20542 GCA_902469055.1 uncultured Collinsella sp. | reverse complement strand
TGCAGCGTGCGCGGGCTCTCCCGACGGGAAACGAAAAAGCCCGGTTTCAAACCGGGCTCGAACGAACATGCCTATTGACAATGGCTTTCTCATATTAGATTTAGGCCCGGTGACTTGAATCAGCGGTCATCCCGGGCCCATCAGAGCTCGTAGAGCTCTTGGTTGCTTTGGTCTCGCTCTTCACGGCGCTTATCGAACTTTCCGAGGCACTCAAGCAGCATTCGAAGCATAACAAGTCGCTGCCATTAAGGCACTGACCTCTTGACCAAGCAACGGCGCTGCCCAGCTATCACCCTTGGGCTGCCGTCAACTTTATTCTATCCGCGAGCATCTGGTTTACCAAATGGATTTTCGGTAAAGGAAGCACGGCACGCCCGCAAAACCGCTACGCCCCAAGTGCCGCCATGGGAATCACCGCCACGCCGTCGTCGCGTGTATAGGCAATGCTCCCCTTTCCAACCACGACCGCCAAAAACGCCGGCGCGGCATTCTGGGCGGCAGGATTGGAGAGCACTTTCCTCTCCAGCGCCTTGAGATTTCTCGCTCCATCGTCTGCTTTCGCATCACTCAGCTTGACCTCGATGGCTCCCCAGCGCCCGTCGTGCTCAACGATCAGATCGACCTCAAGGCCCTTCTCATCTCGGAAATAATGGACACTGTTGTCGACACCGCCGTAGGTGGAAAGGAACACGCGCACGTCGCGCAGGACGAGATTCTCAAAGAGCATCCCCAGCGTTTGCATATCGCCAAGCAGCCGCTCAGGGGTAGCCCCCAGCAACGCCGCCGCAAGTGACGGGTCACAGAAGTAGCGCTTGGGGCGCACGCGAACGCGGGCCTTCGAGCGCATGGGCGGCTCCCATCCGCACAGGTCCTCGGTCAGCTTGAGCCTGTTGAAGAGGTCCAAGTACGCAGCGATGGTCCTCTCGTCGGGGCCCGCCTCACCGTACGAGGCGTCCTTTACGAGCGTCTTGTACGTGACAGCCTGGCTCTCGTTCATGGCAAGAGCTCGCAAAAGGCCGTGTGCAAGCTCGGGCGACATGCCCTCGTCCAGCACGTTGACGTCGAGCACCGAGTGCACGTACTGGCTTGCCGTCTCTCGCGCAAGATCTTCCGAAAGCCCAAGATTTGCAGGCCAACCGCCCCTGCAGCACCAGCGGGCGACGTCATCCACCGTGCTCTCGCGACGCTGAGGGGCAAAATCCTCGCCCTTAAAGAGGCTTGCCAGTGACACGAGCGGCTCGCCGTCGCCCGACTCACACAGGGCCATGGGGCGCATTGACAGACGGGCGATCCTACCCGTGCCGGAATGACGAACATGGCTGCGCTCCTCGCTTTTGAGCGCGGTCGAGCCCGTGAGCAAAAGTGTCCCCCGTTCGTTGCCGCTCGCGTCCACGAAACGCCGGGCGGCATCCCAAACCTCGGGCACCTCCTGCCATTCATCGACCAGGTGTGGCGCATCGCCGATGAGCGCCAGGCTTGGGTCGACCTCTGCCGCCGCACGCTGCGCAGGCTCATCGAGCCTGGAGACGCTCGCCGAGCGAGAGAGCGCCGTCCAGGTCTTGCCGCACCATTTGGGGCCGTTGATCTCCACACAGCCAAACGCCCGCATAAGGGTGTCGAGGCGCTCCTCTATGAGCCGGGGCCTATATCCCTTTTGGGTCAATCTCTTTGGTGCATCCATAGACGGCCGTCCCTCTCTATCACGCGATATGCGAAATTACGCCATTCTCAATGCTGATTTTACGCTACTTTCAATGTAGTTTTTACGCCATGTCAGATGTAGTTTTTACGCCATTTTCATTGAAGGTTTTACGCTTGGCATCCTTAGCGCGACCCATTCCGAGCATCACATCAGAGCGTGCTTGGTTATCTCCGCTCGCACATCTCGGCAAACAAAATCAGCTTGGCATCTCCCCTGCTCGCCGCAGCTTCCTTACATCCTTGCGTAAAGCCTCGCTTCGAGAAGATCGCATAGCTTTTGTGCTGCCGCCTAAAGAGCTCGCTTCGATGCACGAGCTTTTGCAGCACGTCTTCGCCCACCGGTTCATTGCGCCATTTGCATTCCGCAAACAGCGCAGTGCCCTCGCCATCGTCAACAATCAAGTCGATTTCTTCCTGCGTATGCGTGCGATTATCCGTCCCCCACCAGCGCCCAACGCTTGCCGGAACCACATCAAGCTGGCCCGCCCGCGCGAGTTCGTACACGTATTGTCTGCATATAATCTCAAAGACCGTACCCATATAATCCGATACGTGCGGCTCAATGCGCTCATACGCCATCTCGGCCATATCGTTTTGAATCAGCCCGATGTTCTGCGGAACAAACTTGTACCAGAACCTAAACATCTGGTCGCTCAGCAGATACACGGCTCGCTTATTGCTCGTCTCGTTTAGGGGCAGCTCGCGCTCGACAATCCCAAGCGACGCCAGCTTATCCACATAGCTCTTTACGTTGCTCGCAGGGATTCCCGTAGAGCTCGCAATCTCCGAGATCTTCGAGCGCCCCTGGGCAATTGCTTGCACGATCGCATCATATTGCTCGGGATTGCGGCACTCCTGCAATAGCAGGTTACTCGGCTCCTCAAAGAGATAGCCCGTAGGAGTAAGAAAAAGACGTTTGATGTTGTCCTTGAGCGGTGCGGCAGGATCGACTTTCTCGATATATGCAGGAATACCACCTGTCATGCCATAGCAAACTGCAGCGTCTTCGCGACCCATGCTCTGCCACAACCCGAGGGTCGTCGTAAAATCGAGCGGCATGATCTTAAACTGGGCCGTACGCCTACCGTATAGTGGGCTCTCGTAGCCCAACACCTGTTCCTCCATAAACGAAAGAGACGAGCCGCATAGGATCAGCATTAGCCTGGTCTCTTTGTATAAGTGGTCGATCTTGTCTTGCAGCAACGAGCTGATCTCGGGATTCGATTGGGCGAGATAGGGATACTCGTCAATCACGACAATCAAACGCTCCGTTCGAGCCATGGTGACCAATGCATCGAACGCCTCGTCAAAACTACGAAACGACACGCCTGCAGCACCAACCGAGCCTGCAAGTATCGCCTGGCTAAAGCCGTGCAGGTTTGCCTCCGCATTGGTACGACGAGCTTGAAAGTAAATAGCCTTCTTGCCTTGGATGAACTCTGTGATAAGGCGCGTTTTACCCACACGACGGCGGCCGTAAATCACAGGCATCTCAAAGGAGTCCGTGCCATACAGTCGATTGAGCTCGGACATTTCCGCTGTTCTTCCGACAAACATAGACCATCCTTCCTTTACGTTATAGCTAGCTATATTATACCTTCCTATAATATAGCTAGCTATAACGTAATTCGACAAGCGGCGCACACGAAAGGGGCGGTACACCACCGCACGTGGACCGTTCCGGAAAATGCATCCCGTTCTGGAGCCAAAAACTGGGCCGTAGTTTCCGCCAAGCATCCCATCCGGAAAGCGTGTCCCGTTCTGAGCGCCAAATCCGGGACGCAGTTTCCACTCCAAACAAAGGGCCCCGGCTTTCGATGGAACCGGGGCCAAAGGCGCAGCATATGCAGTTGGTGTTGAGCGCGAACAGCCCGTCAGCAATGGTCGTCCGCGCCCTACCCTACCCGCGGTGACGGGCGCGGCTGTACGGCGTATCCACCATGGGCAGATCTGGACGCAGCTTGCCGTCAAACGCGCGGTAGGCGTTCTGTACGGCGGGCGCCGTGGGGATCGTTGCGATCTCGCCGATGCCCTTGCCGCCGTATGCCACGGGCAGCAGCTCGTCCTTCTCCACGTAAATGGCGTGGATATCCGGAATCTCGGGCGCACGGAACAACCCGAGCGTACCGTACCTTGCCTGGGGCACGCAGTCCTTGAGCGGCCAGTCCTCGGTAAGCGCATAGCCCATACCCATGAGCACGCCGCCTTCGATCTGACCCTGGATGGAGATGGGGTTGACCACCTTGCCGGAATCGTGCGCAGCATAGATCTCGCTCACGCGGCCGTCATCGTCCAGAATGACCACATGTGTGGCAAAGCCGTAGCAGATGTGGCTCTTGGGATTGGGAACATCCGCACCCAGCTTGTCGGTCGGCTCCAGATACACGTAGCCAAACTCGCATCCCTCGAGCGCCTTGATGGCGGCCGCGGGATCCTGAGGATGCATACCTTGGCCGGCGACGAGCTCCTGCGCGCGCAGCTGATAGGCGCGACCGTCGTCGTACTCGATCTTGACGCCGTCGCCATGCGCGCTCACGGGAGCATCGGGTGCAGGCTTGCCCGCCTCGATGCCAACCATGGCATCGCGCAGCAGGAAGGCGGCGCCGCGCACGGCCTCGCCGGTCACGACCGTCTGACGCGAGCCAGACGTAGTGCCGGAGTCGGGAGCGTTCTCGGTGGAGCACTCGCCATTGGCAATGCAGCTCAGCGGCAGACCGCAGGCCTCGGCAACGTCTTGCAAAAAGACGGTGTTACAGCCCTGGCCGATGTCGGACGTGGCGGCGTAGACCACGGCGCGGCCATCCTCGATGCGGATCTTGCAGCGGCCGGCATCGGGCAGGCCCACGCCCACGCCGGCGTTCTTCATGGCGCAGGCGATACCGGCGTGTCCGGGATGCGCGTAGTAGGCATCCTTGACCTCGAGCAGCGTCTCTTTAAGCGCCGTGGAGCAATCGGCAATCTGACCGTTGGGCAGAACCTCGCCCGGCTCGATGGCGTTACGGTAGCGGATCTCCCACGGATCCAGGCCGACCTTCTCGGCCAGCAGGTCGATCAGGCTCTCGAGCGCAAACTCGGACTGACAGACGCCAAAGCCGCGGTACGCGCCGGCAGGCGGGTTGTTGGTGTAGTAGCCAAAGCCGCGGATGTCGGTGTTCTGGTACTTGTAGGGGCCGACGGCATGCGTACAGGCGCGCTCGAGCACCGGGCCGCACAGCGACGCGTAGGCTCCGGTATCAAAGTTGATCTCGCAATCCAAACCGGTAAAGTTGCCCTCGGCGTCGCAACCCAGCGTAAAGGTGCCGTCCATGGCATGACGCTTGGGATGGAAAGCAAGCGACTCGGCACGCGTGAGCTTGCACTTCACAGGACGCTGGAACTTATAGGCAGCGAGCGCGGCCAAGTGCTGAATGGACACGTCCTCCTTGCCGCCAAAGCCGCCACCCACGAGCATGGTCTCGACGACCACACGCTCGGGCTCGTTGTCCCAGCCAAACATGTGGGCGCACTCTTTGCGCGTATCGTAGGCACCCTGGTCGGTCGACTGCACCTTGACGCCGTTCTTGTACGGGAAGGCGACGGCGCACTCGGGCTCCAAGAAGGCATGCTCGGTAAAGGGCGTGGTAAAGCGCTGCGTCACGGTGAATGCGCTCTCCGCCAGCGCCTTGGCGGCGTCGCCACGCGTCACATGGCGGCTCTGGCACACGTTGTCCTTGAGCTCCACCGTGTTGCCAAAGGCAAAGAAACTGTCATGCAGGCGCGGGGCGTCGGCGGCCTTGGCCTCGGCGATGTTGCGCACGGGCTCCAGCGGCTCGTAATCGATCTTTACGAGCTTCTTGGCCTTCTCGAGCGTCGCCTCGTCCTCGGCAACCACCAGCGCGATGGCATCACCCACGCAGCGGGTGATATCGCCCTGGGCGATCATGACGTCCCAGTCCTGGATAAGGTGGCCGACCTGGTTGACCGGCACGTCCTCGGCGCGCAGAATGCCTACCACGCCGGGCAGGGCCTCGGCCTTGGAGGTATCGATGGAGAGCACGCGGGCACGCGGGTACTTCGAGCGCACGGCGCTGGCATAGGTCAGGCCCGGCTGGTCGAGCTCGTCGATGTCGTCGGGGTACTTGCCCTCGCCGAGCACCTTCTTGCGCACGTCGATACGGAAGGCGCGCTTGCCCACGCCGTAGTCATCGCCGCGCTCCAGGTCCTCGTCGATCTGCTTTTCGCCGCGGAGCACCGCGGCTGCCAGCGAAATGCCCTCGATAATCTTCTTGTAGCCGGTGCAACGGCAGACGTTGCCGCGAATGGCGTACTTGATCTGTTCCTCGGTGGGCTCGGGGTCCTCGGCGATGAGCGCCGCACCCGCCATGACCATGCCGGGGATGCAAAAGCCGCACTGCACGGCGCCCACGGCGCCAAAGGCGTACACAAAGGCCTCGCGCACGTCCTCAGGCAGGCCCTCGACGGTCACGATGTTGCGGCCGGCGGCAAGCGCGGTGGTCAGCACGCACGCCTTGACGGCCGCGCCGTCCACGTGGATGGTGCAGGTACCGCACGCGCCCTCGGAGCAGCCGTCCTTGGCGGAGTGAATGTGCAGATCGTCGCGCAGGTAGCGCAGCAGCGGTTTATTTTGGGTCGTCGTGCGCTCGATGCCGTTAACGGTAAAAGTGAATTCCTGTGCCATGGTGATTCCCTTCTACACGCCGGCGGCGATGCCGGTGCGGTCGTGGATAGCGCCATGCGGGCAGACGACGGCGCACATGCCGCATGACAGGCAGTCCGTGCCGTCGATATGGGCGCAGTTGTCCTCGATGCGAATAGCGCCGGCAGGGCACTTTTTGGCGCACATACCGCAACCGATGCAGCTCGTGTCGCAGATCTTGCGGGCGATGGCACCCTTGTCGGTGTTGTTGCAGCGCACCAGGATGTTCTGGTAGCCGGGAACGAAGGCAATCACGCGCTGCGGGCACGCCATGCCGCACAGGCCACAGCCTGTGCACTTGGAGCGGTCCACGCGGGCGACGCCGTCGACCAGCGCGATGGCACCGTGGGGGCAGGCCGTAACGCAGGCGCCACAGCCAATGCAGCCTTCGCTGCAGCGGGCGTCGCCGCCTGCGGAGGCGCAACCACTTCCGCAGGCAACGTAGGCCACGTGATGTTGAATGGATTTGGCCATAAGAGACTCGCCTATTTCTTAAGAAGGTACGAATAGTTGTCGCGCACGGCCCTGATGGTCAGGCGGACGGCCTCGGGTAGACCGGTGTTGACGGCATCGACCGAGACGGTGCGGACCGTGCCGGCGACGCGGACCTTAAAGTGGTCCTCGTCCACGGCCAGGAAGCCCTCGTTCTCGGAGTTCTCCATGTCCTGCTCGCTCCAGAACAGGGTGAGCTTGTCCTTATAGGGACGACCCTCCTGGTAGGGGCAGAACACGGCGCAGTTGCCGC
Organism: uncultured Collinsella sp.; assembly: GCA_902469055.1. Lineage (GTDB taxonomy): Bacteria > Actinomycetota > Coriobacteriia > Coriobacteriales > Coriobacteriaceae > Collinsella. The sequence continues at coordinate 13,400 of CABRBC010000050.1, read as the reverse complement.
ACTCGTTGCACATGCCGTCGACATGGACGACCTGATGCTTGGCCAGGCCTGGCACCTTAATGGCCACGTTGGCGCGGTTGGGGCACACGTCGCAGCAGACCTCGCACATCGAGCCGCAGCCCAGGCAGCGGGTCTTGGTGCAGTTGCGCTTGTCGCGGCAGAGTGTGCCCTTGCGCTCGTAGCAGGTGTCCTCGCGGCCGGCCTGCTCGTTGCAGTCGGCGTACTTGTTAAAGTCCACGCCGGCGATGGCACGGGCGACCTCGGCGGCATCGGCGATAGCCTCGACCACGGTGGCAGGACCGCGACGGCAGTCGCCAGCAGCCCAGACGCCCTCGACGCCGGTGGAGGTGGCGGCAAGGCGGCCGCGACGGTCGTGCTCAACGCCCGCGGCATCGTACAGGCTGGCGTCGATGCCCTCGCCAACGGCGCAGATCACCGTGGTGGCAGGAAGCTCGACGGTCTCACCCGTGGCGACAGGGCTGCGACGGCCGCTTGCATCCGGCTCGCCAAGCTCCATAACGTCGCAGGTCAGCACGGCGCCGTTAAGTGCCTTGGGCGCCAGCAGCTCGCAGAACTCAACGCCATCGGCAAGAGCAAGATCGAGCTCTTCCTCGTCGGCGGGCATCTGCTTCTTGGTGCGGCGATACACCAGGCGCACGTTCTTCACACCAGCCAGGCGCTTGGCCCCGCGGGCCGCATCCATGGCGGTGTTGCCGGCGCCAATGACTACGACGTCCTCGCCCAGCTCGAGCTTCTCGCCCTTCTTGGCGGCCTCGAGGAACTCCAGCACGTCGAGCTCGGCGCCCTCGCCCAGGCCGGCGGAACCGGGCATCCAGGCACCAGTGGCCACGACCACGTCGGTGAAGCCCTGGGCCTTGAGCTCGTCGATGGACTCCACGCGGGCGTTGAGCTGCACCTTGGCGCCAAAGGCCAGGCAGAGCTCTGCGTCGTGGGAGATATCGTCGCTGGCGATACGGAACTCGGGGATCACATGACGGACCACGCCGCCGAGCGAATCGCGGGCCTCAAAGATAGTGACAGGCACGCCGGCGCGCGTCAGGAAGAACGCCGTCGCCAGGCCGGCCGGGCCACCGCCGATAACGGCAACGTTGCGCTCGCCGTCGTTGGCGATGGCCTGGGCGCGCAGCTTGGGCAGCACGGCGGTCATGGCCTCGCGGGCGGCCTTGAGCTTGCTGGCGCGAATCTGGGCGCCCTCGGGCTCGTAGAACGCACGCTCGCAGGCACGGCCGCAGGGATGCGGGCAGATGGTGCCGGTAATGAACGGCAGGGCGTTGCGCTCGATGATGATGTTGAGTGCGTCCTCGTAGCGGCCCTCGTCAACAGCCGCCAGGTAGGCGGGAATATCCTGCTGGATGGGGCAGCTCGTGCGGCACGGCGTGGTAAAGCAGTCGGAAAGCGGGCTCTTGCCGGCGACCTTGCGGTCGGGCAGCGGGCGCAGTGGCTTCTTGTAGAGCGGGTTGGTGAGCGAGTCGGTCTGGATCGCAGTCACGGCCTCGAGCGAAATGCCCTCAAACGGCTTGCCGTCCAGGTCGGTAAACTCACCGGCCATCTGGCTAAAGCGCTCGTAGCCACCGGGCTTGAGAACGTCGGTCGCCAGGGTGACGGGCCAAATACCGGCGTCATACAGGGCGCGGATGTTGTAGACCGTGGCGCCACCGGAGTAGCTGATGCGCAGCTTGCCATCGAACTGCTCGGTAATGCGGCGGGCAGCCTCGATGGTCAGCGAGAACAGCGAACGACCGGACATGTACATCTCGGTGGAGGGCAGCTCGTTCCTCGTCACGTCGACGGGGAACGTGTTGGTCAGCTTGACGCCAAACTCCAGGCCGCGCTCGGCGCACAGGGCAATCAGGCGCTCGAACATGGGCACGGCGTCGGCCCACTGCAGGTCCTCGCGGAAGTGCGTGTCATCGAAGACGATGTAGTCAAAGCCCAGCTCGTTGAGGCGCTGACGTGCAAACTCATAGCCCAGCAGCGTGGGGTTGCACTTGATGTAGGTATTGAGGCCCTTCTCGGTGATGAGGTAGGTCGCGATGCGCTCGATCTCCGCCGGCGGGCAGCCGTGCAGGGTGGACTCGGTGATGGAGTTGGAGACGCGTGCCGGGATGGACTCGACAAACGCGGCGTCGACATGCTCAAACTTGTCCAGGTTGGCAAGCGCCCATGCGCGGCACTCGTTCCAGACGTCGGAGCCGCTGGCATCCTTCATGCCCTCGATGTAGGCATCGACCTTGGGGCTCTTAATACCCTCCAGGTCATAACCCACGGACATGTTGAAGACAAATCCGTCCGGGCTTCCCAGGCCGTACTCGCGAGCGATCAGGTGGCAGGCGAACCATGCCTTCACGTACTCGGCAAAAGCCTGCGGAACCTCGAGCTCGGTCGACCACTCGCAGTTGTAGCACTCGTCCTGCGCCACGATGCAGGGTTTGTTCACACACTTGGAGAGCTCCTCGCCGTCCATAACCTGAACGGTCTTGAGCTCAAAGAAGCGGGAACCGGCCACGTAGGATGCCACGATGTTCTGGGCAAGCTGCGTGTTGGGACCGGCGGCCGGGCCAAACGGAGTCTCGATGCGCTCGTCAAAAATGGGAAGCGCACCCTCCTGGTTGGTCGTGACCATCTTGCGCACGCCAAAGATGGCGTCCTGAGTCTTGTGCTCCTCGATGATCCAGTTCATCAGCTGCGAAAACGGGATCGGCCTCATGATGTCGCTCATAGTGAGCTCCTCTCTGTAACGCCCGGCGAGACCGCGCGGCGGGCGCAAATACGGTGTAGCGCTAGCACAGCGCCGGCGACCCCGCGGAGGCCGCCTATACGCGCGTCGGATGCGGCGAAACATCCGACGCGCGTGAATCTACTTGTAATTAGTAGGCGCGATCGTTGAGCGTGCTCCAGAGCTTCTTGGACTCAGCCATGGTCCACGCGTTGATCTTGTCCTCATCAATCCCAACGAACTCGCGATCCTTGTACAGGACGCGGCCGTTGATGATGGTGGTGCGGCAGTTTTTGCCCATCATGCCAAAGAGCATGTGGCCGTCGATGTTCTCCTCGCTCAGCGGCGTAAAGGGCTTGTAGTCCATTACGATGACGTCGGCGGCAGCGCCGGGCTCAAGCACACCGAGCTTGCGATCGAAGTACTTGCTCGCCATCTTGGCGTTGTTCTCGAACAGCATCGTCATGGCCTCGCACCAGCCCACGTTGGGCATGGCGGCGTTGTGACGCTGGATGATCAGGAAGACCTTGAGGCTCTCGAGCATATCGTGGGTGTAGGCGTCGGTGCCCATGCACACGGGGATGCCGCGACGGAAGAACTCGAGCACGGGGGCGCAGCCCACGGCGTTGCCCATATTGGATTCGGGGTTGTTGACGAGCCAGGTGCCGGACTCCTTGACGATATCCATCTCGGCAGGCGTCACGTGGATGCAGTGGCCCAGCATGGTGTCGGGACCCAGCAGGTTGTGCTGCAGCAGGCGCTCGACGGGGCTGATGCCGCCGCGGTTGAGGCGGGAATCCCACACGTCGTTCATGCCCTCGCACACATGGATGTGGAAGCCGGTCAGGCCGTTGTTGGCCTCGGCCATCTTATCCATGGTCTCGTCCGAAAGCGTAAAGGTGGCATGTCCGCCAAACATGGCGGCGATCATATGGTTGTCGTTATCGCGACGCTCCTTGGCGGCCCACTGGGCAAATTCGGCGTTCTCGGCAATGGCCTGGTCGCGTTTTTCCTGGCCGCGGCGATCGGAGACCTCGTAGCACAGGCACGAACGCATGCCCAGCTCCTGAGCTGCATCCTTAATGGTAAAGAGGCTTCCCGGGATCTCGCAGAAGCTCGCGTGGTGGTCGAAGATCGTGGTGACACCATCGCGAATGGAGTCCAGAATCGTGGCATAGGCGCTTGCCTTGGTGCCGTCGAGCGTCAGATTGTCGTCGATCTTCCACCACTGCTGCTCGAGATTCTCCAGGAAGTTGGTGGGGTTGCAGCCCTTAATGGCAAGGCCGCGGGCCAGACCCGAGTAGATGTGGGTGTGGCAGTTGATGAGTCCGGGCATGATGAGGTTGCCCTGGGCGTCGACGTACTCGGCATCCGGGTACTTGGCCTTGAGCTCGCACTCGGGGCCCACTTCGACGATCGTATCTCCGTCAATGGCGACCGCACCGTTTGGAATGAACGGGGTCTGAGCGTTGCGGGTAAAGACGGAACCGTTAGCGACCAGAAGCATGGATGCTCCCTTCAACATCAGAGGCGGGGTTTGACACCTCTGACATGGCGGAGTGCGAAGCGCCGGCCTACACCGGAAACGGGCCCTCTCCCGTCAACGCTTCACCAAAGGGACAAACCCTTTGAAGTGCGGCTTGGCGCCGCATGGCGTCGGCGGACGAGGCGATGCGTCCGCCGACGAATAGCACCGAATTGGTTACTTCTTGCTCTCGGGCAAGACCAGATCCACGGCAGCGTCCTTGGCAGCATCGATGTGCTGAGCCACGACCGGCGTCTGCGGAAGGATCAGGTTAAGGACAATGGCCATGATGGCGGTGGGGGTTACGGCATTGGAGCCGATGACGGTGGACACCCAGGCGGGCATACCCTCGCCGGCAAGGCAACCGCTGGCCATCCAGATACCCAGGCCAAAGACGACGGAGGTGCCGACGATGGTGGTAGTGCGCTGCGTAAGGCCCTCGCGGGTGAACATGCGCACGCCGTTCATGGTGATGGTGCCAAAGACGCCGACGGTCGCGCCGCCGATGACGGGCTGCGGGATAGCGGAAAGGACGGCAGAGAGCTGCGGGAACAGACCGGCGATGGCAAAGACGGCCGCGATGATCACAAAGACCCACTTGTTGACGACCTTGTTGGAGCAGATGATGCCCACGTTCTGGCCAAGGGCGCTGGTGGGAAGACCGCCAAGCAGGCCGCCGACCATAGAGGTGAGGCCCTGGGACACGATAGCGCCGGAGAGCTCGCGCTCGGTGGGCATACGGTCGATGGAGCCCAGGCAGGCGGCGGAGACGTCACCGATAACCTGGATGGCAACCATGGGGAACACGACGGCGAGGGTAATGCAGACCTCGGGATCAAACTCGAGCGCGTAGGGCATGAGCTTGGGAAGGGCGAAGACCTGAGCGGTGGCGACGCTGGAGAAGTCAATCATGCCAAAGGGGATGGAGACGATCATGCCGACGATCATGCCAAAGAACACGGATCCCAGCTTGAGCGTGCCCTTGCCAAAGTTGGCGAGCGCAAAGACCACGGCGAAGGTGATAAGAGCGACGCACCAGGCCTGCGGAGTGCCCCACAGCGGCGTACCCATACCGCCGGCCATATACTTGACGGCCGTGGGATAGAGAGAGACGCCAATGGAGAAGATGACCGTGCCGGTCACGACGGGTGGGAACAGCCACTTGATCTTGCTGTAGGCCAGACCAAAGAGGACCGCGACGGCACCGCCAACGATCTCGCCGCCCAGCAGCGCGCCAAAACTAAAGCCCGAGGCGCCCATGGCCTGAAGGGCCGGCAGGAACGCGAACGAAACGCCCATGACGATGGGCAGGCCGCCGCCAATGCGACGGAAGGGAGCGAAGGCCTGAAGGGCCGTGTCGATCGCCGAAAGAATGAGTGCAACCTGAATGATGTCGGTGCTCTGCTGGCTATTAAAGCCGTAGACGCCGGCCATGATGACCGCCGGGGTAATGATGCCGGCAAACGATGCCAGTACATGCTGAAGGGCACACGGGATCATTTCCTTAACGGGCGGCATGCCTTCGCGAGTGAACAGGGCTTCAGTGCCGTTCGTAACCGTCTCCTGGGTCATTTGACCACCAATCCTCGAAGTAGTTGTTTTCGCATCTAACGCTCTATTGTGACGCAGTGCGGGGTTGAGGTTGTGCCTTCATTGCATATCGTATTAAAGATGATTCTCATTCTCAATAATAATTTTTTGTTATCAGACTATTCTTCAGCTGAAATAACGCATTTCCGCAGGTCAGGAAAGTGTCTGGTCAAAATAACATCTAACTTTTCTTTTGGTCAACCGTTTACCGCTAAATTCCTACCGTTCGTCTGTATTACGTAATGTACCTGCGGATATACGAGATGATGGGCAGCGTGTTACCATGAGAAAAAATTGTTATGAACATTTCCGATTTCACTCAAAGGAGTTGCCCGTGAACGAGACCGTACGCCGCTTTTTGCCGATGGTCGATTTTCTGGAGCAGATACTCGGCAAAAACAGTGAAATCGTGCTGCACGATTTCTCGGATCCCGACCACGCCATCGTCGATATTCGCAACGGCATCGTGAGCGGCCGCAAGGTCGGCGGTCCCGCCACCGATCTGGCGCTCAAGATCATGCACGACCCCAAGTATCGCGACCTGCCGTTTATTACGGGCTACGAGGGGCGCGGTGCCGGCGGCAAGACGTTGGAGTCAGCGACGTACTTTATCCGCGAGAATGACGAGATCGTCGGTATGCTCTGCGTCAACACCGATCTCTCGACCGTGCGTTCCATCAACGCCATGGCGCAGCAGCTCATGGCGTGCTTCGACGCGGCGCCGACGCGCACGGAGCCCGCCCCTATCGAGGTCGAAAGCCTTTCGGAGTCCACACAGGAGCTCATCGACCGCAGCATTGCCGAGTTGCTGAGCGCGCGCGGGCTGGATGTAGCGTCGCTTGGTCAGAGCGACCGCGTGGACGTCATTCGCCACCTCAACGGTAACGGGGTGTTCATGCTCAAGGGCGCCGTGGCCTGCGCCGCCTCCGCGCTGGGCATCTCAGAGCCCAGCGTCTATCGCTACCTGCAAAAAGTCCGCAAGGAAGGCTAACGAGCAAAATGAAGCGCGGCTCCACAAGCGATCCGTCACTTGACAAAAGACCCTGCAGCTCGCACGCGCTGCAGGGTCTTTTTGCATGTCATGTTTAGTTGTGGCCAACGCCTTAGAGAGCGGCGACGACCTCGATCTCGACCAGACCGCCAGCCGGAAGGGCGGCAACCTGGAAAGCGCTGCGCGCGGGGAACGGGGCCTCGAACTTGGAGGCGTAGATCTCGTTCACGGCGGCGAAGTCGGCGATGTCGGCCAGGTAGACCGTGGTCTTGACGACATCGGCAAAGGTGGCGCCGGCAGCGGTCAGCAGGGCCTCGACGTTGGCGAGGGACTGCTTGGCCTGGGCCTCGACGCCCTCGGGCATCTTGCCAGTTGCGGGATCGATGCCCAGCTGGCCGGACAGGAACACCATGTTGCCGGCCTGGATACCGGGGGAATACGGGCCGATGGCTGCGGGTGCGTTATCGGAAGACACGACGGTCTTGCTCATGTTTTTCTCCTTACGATCAATTGAGAGAGCGTGAGCGCGGTGTTCACACCGGGAGGCACAGTTCGGTCTGAACACCGCGCTTGATTGGGATAGTACTCAAGGTTTCTGTTTGATGCAAGAATATTATCAGCTTGCGAGAATATTTTATCGCCCAACGGTTTCCCCGAACCGCTGAACGGTTCTCATGTGGAGCAGCCAGTCCAAGCTGCTGAAGACTTTGTCCTGCTTAGGCTGCGGGCGTCGCCCACCGCAGCGACGCCACTATACTTTTGAGTGTTTGAGCATTTTGAAAGGCAGGATATGACCGCAACCGCCAGTCGAACCACCAACCGCAGACCCGAGCTTTTAGCGCCCGCCGGAGGACCCGAGCCCTTTGCCGCCGCACTCGCCGCTGGCGCTGATGCCATCTACTGCGGCATGGGCAGCTTCAACGCCCGCCGCAAGGCCACCAACTTTACCGACGAGGCCTTTGAGCAAGCCTGCCGCGCCGCACATCTAGCCGGGTCGCGCGTCTACGTCACGGTCAACATCGTCATCAAGCAGTCCGAGATGGACGATGCGCTGCAACTCATCTATCGCTGCTCCACGCTGGGCGCCGACGCCTTCATTATCCAGGACTGGGGTCTGTTCTTTGAAGTCAAGCGCACCATGCCCGGCATCGAGACGCATATCTCGACCCAAGCAAACATCCACGACGACCGCGGAACCCTTTGGTGCCGTGAGCAGGGCGCCGACCGAGTGACCTTGTCGCGCGAGCTCTCCATTGACGAGATCGCCGCCATCCACGACGCCGCACCCGATGTGGACCTCGAGGTCTTTAGCCACGGTGCCATCTGCTTTTGTTACTCGGGCCTGTGCCTGCTCTCGAGCTTTGCCATGGCGGGCCGCTCGGCCAACCGCGGCATGTGCGCCCAGCCCTGCCGCCTGCCCTACGAGCTGATCGACGAGAACGGCCGCTCGCTCTCCCCTGCCGGTCGCGAGCGTGCGCTATGCCCGCGCGACACCAACACTTCGCAGCTTGTTCGCCGTCTGTATGACGCCGGCGCCGCATCGCTCAAGCTCGAGGGCCGCATGAAGGCCCCTGATTACGTGTACTCCATCGTCGACGTGTATCGTCATCAGATTGATGACATGCTGGCCGATGTTTCGACCTCCAAGGATGAGGATGCAGCCCGTCAGCGACAGCTCAAGCGCTGCTTTAACCGCGACTTTACGCACGCCTACCAAGACGGTACCTCGGGTGACGAGATGATGAGCTATGAGCGTTCCAACAACCGCGGCCAGATCGTGGGCACGGTGCTGGGCAGCCGCCCGGCCAACCGCGATGTGCGCGGCCTCAAGCCCGACGACCGCCGTCGCCGCGCCGCCATCGCCCGCATTGAGCTGTTTGAGCCCGTTGGCAAGGGCGACCTGCTGGAGCTTCGCCACGATAACGAGTTTGACCAGTTCCTGACCACCATTGCCGCCGATGATGCCGCCGCCGGTGACACCATTGAGTGCCGCGTGCCCCGTAGCATGCCCGAGGGCTGCCGCGTGCGCGTGATTCGAAGCCAGAGCGCCATTGACGCCGCCGGCGCCGCGCTCAAGCGCGATGTGCTGCGCCGCCGAGCTGTTGACGTGTCCGTCGTGGCGCGCCTGGGCGAGCCGTTTACTGTCACACTCACCTGCTGTGACAACCCCGCGCTCACCGCCACCGCCACGGGCTTCACCGTCGAGGCCGCCAAGACCCGCGCCGTCGAGGCATCCGATCTGGTTGAGCACGTCGGGCGCATGGGCTCCTCTCCCTTTGAGGCCGCGAGCTTTGATGTGGCGCTCGATGAGGGCTGCGGCATGGGCTTCTCCGCCGTGCACAAGGTGCGCGCCGCCGCTTGTAAGGCGCTGGAAGAGGCCATTCTGGCACCGTACGAGGAGCGCGCAAAAACGCTCGAGCTGCCGGCGATTGTAACCAGTGATTCCCGCCCCGCGCCCGAGCACTACCGCGATGAGCCGCAGATCTGCGCCACCGTCACCTCGCTCGAGGCCGCCGAGGCCGCTCGCGCCGAGGGTGCAACGCGCATCTACATGACCAACGACGCGCTCGATGCGGCCGAGCTCTCCCCCACCGATGCATTTGAGCAGGGCATCGTACCCGTGCTCGACGAGGTCTGCCGCGCCGTTGACCACGTACGCGTCGACCCGTGGGTTGTTGCCGGCGCCACGGTCGCTATTGGCAACATCTCTGAGCTTGCCCTGGCCGCCCAGGTTGGCGCCACGGCCGAGATTCGCTCTTGTCTGCCGGTGCACAACACGCCCTGCATGGAGGCGCTTGCCGAGCGCGGAGCCGGTGCGTTTTGGCTCTCGCCCGAGATCACGCTCGACGAGATTGTCTCGCTCGGCGCCGCCGCGCCCGCGACTCTGGGCATCACCGTCTTTGGCCGGCCGCGCGTCATGACAAGCGAGCATTGCATTCTGCAGGTTGCCAACGGCTGCATCCACGATTGCGCCAACTGCCGCCTGCGTGTCCGCAAGCTCTCGCTCAAGAATATCGACGGAAAGGTCATGCCGGTGCGTACCGACATCCACGGCCGCTCTCGCCTGTACGATGCTTACCCCATCGACCTCACGCCGCAGGTTCCTCAGCTGCTCGATGCCGGCGTGCGTCGTCTCATGGTGGACGGAACGCTGCTCGAGACGGATGAGGTGGGCCGTGCCGTCGCCCGCGTCCGTCGTGCCGTCGAGGCGGCTCAAGCCGGCCGCAAGCCCGCCGCCCGCCTGCGCGGCGCTACCTCGGGCTGCATGTTTGTGGGAATTAGCTAACCGAAAGGCTTACACGTGAACGAAGAACCTCAAGTCCTCTACTGCGACGCCTGGCTCATGGCCATCGACAAGCCCGCCGGCATGATCGTCCACGGCGACGGCACCGGCGAGCGCACGCTCACCGACTACGCCAGCGACCTGCTGCTGGCGATGGGTGACGGCTTTGCCGCGACCGACATGCAGCCGCTCAACCGCCTGGACCGCAACACCACCGGCGTGGTGTTGTTTTCGCTCGACAAACAGACGCAGCCCGCCTTTGACCAAATGGTCATCGACCACGCCTTCGAAAAGCACTATCTGGCGCTGGCCGAGGGCAAGATCGACTGGAACGAGAAGCTCATCGACAAGCCCATCGCCCGCGACCGCCACGATAGCCGCAAGATGCGCGTCGGTGCCAGCGGCAAGCCGTCGCAGACGCGCGTGAAGGTGCTCAAGCGCCTTAAGAGCCGTCGTGGCCTGCCCACGCGTTCGTATATCGATGTTGAGCTGCTCACCGGTCGCAAACACCAGATCCGCGTGCATCTGGCGAGCGAGCGTCACCCCCTGGTTGGCGACGACCTGTACGGAACGCCGCGCCCCTGCGGCCTGATGCTCCACGCCCACAGCGTGTCCTTCACGCATCCCGTAACCGGCGAGCACATCCACATCGAAGCCCCCTGCCCCTGGGAGCCCTAAAACCCGCCAATAAGGGACAGGCACCTTTGTGGCGGGTTTGCCGCAATGGCTCAGCCGTGGCGCCAAAACGTCTCGATCTGTAACAGTTAAAACCCATTTTCCGGTCTGTCTGTTACAGATCGAGACATTCGAATCTCCCTCAAGGAAAAATCTCAATCTATAACAATAACTCGGCAAAATCGGTCCCAGATGTTACAGATCGAGACAAAGGGACGGCGCGGTTCGGAAGAATCTCAATCTGTAACATCTAACCCACTTTTAACGGTCTAGTTGTTACAGACTTAGACAAAACGGCAGACAACAATAGCGGCATCGCCCGTAATGGACGTTGCCGTTTTTCTATTGAGAAAACTACTCGGTTTTCGTTACTAACCGCCACAGTGGGGACAGGCACCTTTGTGGTGGTTTTGGCCTTACTTCGCCCCGTTGCTAAACCGTGATGACGTTTTCCATCGTCTGGTACTTGGCGGGCACCTCGCCCGCGGTGATAACCGTTGCGTCACGGAAGTCCGCGAATTTTACGGGTGCCACCATGCCAAATTTGCTGGCGTCTGAGATTACGAAGCGTTTGGCGGTATGGCGCATCGAGATACGCTTTACTTGCGCTTCCTCGATATCGGGCGCCGTGAAGCCCTGCTCGGCGGCAATGCCGTTAGAACCCCAAAAGCCACAATTGAAGTTGTAACGGTCTAGGGTTGCCAGGGCATCGGGGCCAACGAGCGCCTCGGTCTCGGGCTTGAGCTCGCCACCTAACACCACGGTGCGCATGCCGCGCAAAGCAAGGTGCTGAGCATGGAGCACGGAATCGGTCACATAGGTGACACTCTCAAGGCGCGGAAGATGCTCGATGAGCTTGAGCGTCGTCGAGCCCGAGTCGATGTATACAAAGCTCTCGGGCTCCACAAGCGCCGCCGCACGGGCGCAGATACGCTCCTTGTCGTCGTTATGGAGGTCACTGCGCTCATTGAGCGTTAGGTCGCGCGTCACGTGCGCGCGCTCAAGACTCGTCGCTCCACCGTGGACCTTGGCGATGCGGTGCGCTCGGTCGAGCGTCTGCAGGTCGCGCCGAATGGTGGACGCCGTCACGCCCAGGGTATCGGCAAGCTCTGGCACAGTAACCGAGCCAGCCCGCTGCACCATCGACACAATCGTATTGAGCCTATCTTCCGCAAGCATCGCTTACTCCTCCTCGGGGTAGACGACTCCCCAATCGGCGCGGAGCTTGGTCATGAGCTCCATCACATCAGAAGCATAATCCAGAAGCTCACGCTTGGAATCGTCGCCGGCGACGGCCTGCTCGAGGTCAGCCATCTCGTAGCACAGGGCATAAGCCTCGGTGCCCGCGGCGACCTCCTCGCGATGACCGTCCGCGGTCCACACGATCGTCGCGTGATCGGCGCGCGGATACTCGTTGACCTCGATGTAGCACTTATCGAAGCTGATAACCGAGCGCTTGGGCTGCTTGGAGTGGAGCGTAAGGCTCACAACACCCAGCTGCTGGTCTGCATTACGGCAGACGATGCCGCCCGCAACGTCAACGCCGGTCTCACAGGTGTTGCCCAGCGAGACGACCTCAGCGGGCTGGCTTGCCATAAAGAGACGCATGACGGACAGGGCATACACGCCAATGTCGAGCATGGCGCCGCCGGCGAGACTACGGTTGTAGAACCGGTTGGTCAGGTCCCCGTACTCCTTATAGCTGCCAAAGTTGAGCTGGGCGAGGTTCATGCGACCAAAGTCGCCCGCATCCATGCGGCGGCGCAGCTCCTGATACAGCGGCATGTGAAGCACCGTGGTGGCGTCCATAAGGACGACGTTGTGCTCGTCGGCGATGGCACGCGCCTCGTCGAGCTCAGCGGAATTGAGGGTAATGGCCTTCTCGCAGAGCACGTGCTTACCAGCTGCCAGAGCGGCTCGCAGGTAGGTGATATGCGTGTTGTGCGGCGTGGTGATATAGACGGCGTCGATGTCCGGATCGGCGTAGAGGTCCTCGACCGTCTCGTACACCTTCTCGACGCCATACTGCTCGGCAAAAGCCTGGGCTTTGGAAAGCGTACGGTTGGCGACACCCGCGAGCTTGCGGCCGGCCAGCGCGAGGGACTGGGCCATTTGGTTGGCGATAACACCGCACCCGATCACTGCCCAGCGAAGCTCGGGAGCCGTAAAGATGTCGTTTGGGAACGGCTGATTCTGGACCGAGGCAAACGCCGCCTTTGCGGCTGCCTCGGCGTCGAGCGGAGCCTGTTTGGAATCTGCCATGATGTGCCTCCTGAGTCATCGGAAGTTCTTCATTTCTAACAACCCTATAGTCGCACAATTGCGCGCGTATCTGCTCGTGTTTGCGTATTTATTTGCTTATCGGTCATTATTTAGCCATAGTTGGCAGATGTTTGCGCGGCTATGCGCATTATCGCGCAAGGCTATGCGCGTAAATGCGCATGCGACGATCCTTGTGAAACATAAAGGGACGGAACACCAAAGCCCTAAAAGACAGACCCAGCTGTATTACTTCACCCCTCTGGGGGCATCAGACATCAAAGGATCGTCCCAAACTGCCGGCACATAGAGACTGTCCCCCCCCCCCCAACGCCCGGTC
>CABRBC010000049.1:0-30193 GCA_902469055.1 uncultured Collinsella sp. | reverse complement strand
GGCAGGACCCCCGCCGCACGAAGTGCGCAGCGGGGGTCCTGCCATGTCCGAGGACGATTTGGGGGCAAAGCCCCCTGGCCTCCCCGGCGAGTATACGGGACGGCGACTACAGGTATTCGATCTGGGCGCCTTCCGTGTCGCACGTCAGAATATGCGTATCACACTTAGGGAACTGCTCGCGCAGCTTGACCTGCAGGAACTTTGCCACGATGGTGTCGTCAGTCACGGCCATGAGAGTCGAGCCCGAGCCGCTGATCCAGATGGTCTTGGCGCCGCCGTTAAGGCAGGTGTCGCGCACGGCGTTGTAGTCGGGGATGAGGCGGCGGCGATAGGGCTCCTGGATGCGGTCGTCATTGGCGGCGGCAATCAGGTCGAGGTCACCAGTCTCCAAGCCGCGCGTCATGCCGGCGATGCGGCCCATCTGCCACACGGCGGTGGAGAGTGGAATCTCCTGCGGCACAACCTTGCGCGCCTCGCTCGTATGCACCTCGTAGGGCGGAATCACGGTAATAAAACGCAGGCGATCGCTCACCTCGTAGCGCAGGCACTGGGGGAGCGAATCGGTCGGCGTAAAGGAGCAGACGGCGCCGCCCAGGATAGCGGGGGCGACGTTATCGGGATGGCCCTCGACCTCGGTGGCGATGCGGACGAGCTCGGCGCGGTCGACGGTATGGCCCGTCAACGCGGCGGCAGCCATGATGCCGGCGACGACGCAGGTGGAGCTGGAACCCAGGCCGCGGGCGACGGGCACGTCGGTCTGAATGTCGATGGCAACGGGAAAAGCCGGCTCGCCCCATGCGGCCAGCGCATCGACAAAGCTGACGTAAACCAGGTTGTTCTCGTTTTGGAACTCTTCGGGGCAGCCCGTGATGGTGAGCTTGTCGGCGCGCTCAAAGGTAAAGTGCGAGTAGAGGCTGACGGCCATGCCGAGGGTGTCGTAGCCGATGCCTAGGTTGGCGCTGGTTGCTGGGACGGTGATTTTGATCATGTGGGTCCTCCTTGGCGGGTCTGACCGTTTAGTTCGCTGCTCGGGCAGTCCTGGCTCGCTCGGAAAGCACATTAAGTGCTTTCCGGCTCGTGCGGAACTCGCGACGAACTAAACGGCCAGACCCGCTCGCATGCTCGTCATCATCCCGAAAGCTAAATAAAAAGAAGGTGCGCCGGCTTGCGCCGGCGCTTAATAAGGGGTTTAGTTGGTTGCCATCTTTTTTGCAGCCTGCTCTACGTAGCTGGCCATCTCATCGACGTCGCAGACGTCTTCGAAACGGACGGGTTTGGATTCGAGTTCGGCGAGCTGGGCTGGGGCGACCGTGTTGGTTGCCTGCTCGAGCACGCGCATGGCCTCAAAGTCGTCCTTGGGAACGTCGAGGCCCAGGGCGTCGCAGCAGGCGCGCGGGAACTTGTAGGGGCTGGCGGTCGAAAGCAGCACGCGGGCCTTGGCGCCCTCGGCGGGGGCGACCTTTTCAAAGACGTGATAGCCGCAAGCGGTGTGCGGGTCGATCACATAGCCGTTTGCATCCCAGCAGTTCTTGATAGCAGCGCGGACCTCGTCCTCGCTGGCCCAGCCGCAGCCAAACACACTCTGGATCTTGGCCAGCAGCTCGGCGGGCACCTCATAGCGACCAGTCTGTGCCAGCTGCTCCATAAGGCCGGCAACGAGTTCGCAGTCGCCATCGGACAGGAAGTACAGCATGCGCTCCAGGTTAGAGCTGATGAGGATGTCCATCGACGGCGAGATGGTCGTGAAGAACGGACGGTTGCGGTCGTAGACGCCGGTGGTCAGGAAGTCAGCGAGCACGTTGTTCTTGTCGCTCGCGACGATGAGCTTGGCGACGGGCAGACCCATGCACTTGGCATGGTAGCCGGCCAGGATATCGCCAAAGTTGCCGGTCGGTACGCAGAACTCCACGGAGTCGCCGGCCTCGATGGCGCCGGCGCGCAGCAGCTGCGCATAGGCGGCAAAGTAGTAGACGACCTGCGGCACCAGGCGACCGACGTTGATCGAGTTGGCGCTTGAAAGCACCGTGCCGGCGGACTCAAGACGCTCGGCAAGCTCCTTATCGGCAAAGATGCGCTTGACGGCGCTCTGGGCATCATCGAAGTTGCCGCGGATGCCGCAGACGGCGACGTTGTCGCCCTCTTGCGTGGACATCTGCAGGTTCTGGACGCGGCTGACTTTGCCTTCGGGATAAAAGACGGTAATACCCGTGCCCGGAGCGTTGGCAAAACCGGCGAGTGCGGCCTTGCCGGTGTCGCCCGACGTGGCGGTGACGATCATGATGCGCTCGGCGCCGCCGTCCTTGGCGGAAGTGCGGGCCATCAGGCGGGGGAGCATCTGCAGGGCGACGTCCTTAAAGGCACTCGTGGGGCCGCCAAAGAGCTCCATCACATAGGTCTGAGGGGCGTCAGCGCCCGGCGCAGCGTCGAGTTTAACGAGCGGCGTAACCTCTTCACTCGCGAACGTGCCGCGGTATGCCTCGTCGACACACGCCGAAATTTCTTCGGCCGTGTAATCATTCAGTAACATTCCCAACACATCTTGAGCGATTTCAAAGTACGATTTATCTGCAAGCGAGCTGATATCGACCTGCTGGGTGCCGAGCTCGTCCGAGACAAACAAACCCCCGTCGGGAGCGATGCCGGTACGGATTGCCACCTTACTTGAGCACGATAAAGTGCGTCCTCGTGTACTATGATAAGTTCCCATATAACACTGCTCCTCGGATGCCTTGGTCCCAATCGGTGAAACCATGGTATCAGAGCGTGCAAAATAGGTTCGCAGAGGCTTTTTAGAAAGGTAACCTCCAGCCCATGATTAAGATTGCCAAGTTTGGCGGCTCGTCGGTCGCCGACGCCGAACACTTCAAGAAGATCAAGGCCATCGTCGATGCCGACCCGGCTCGCCGTTTTGTGGTGGTTTCCGCCTGCGGTCGCCGTTTTAAGGGTGACACCAAGGTGACCGACCTGCTCTACCTGGTTAACGCGCACGTTAAGTATCACGTGTCGTGCGAGGAGCTACTCGAGGACATTGGCCAGCGCTATTTTGATATCGCTGACGAGCTGGAGCTCACCTATCCCATCCGCGAGGAGTTCGCGGCCTTTGCCGAGCGCGCCCGCTCGGGCGGCTACTCCACCGAGGAGCTTGTGAGCCGTGGCGAGTACTTTACCGCCCGCCTGATGGCCGAGTACCTGGGCTTACCGTTCCTGGACGCCGCGACGGTTGTGGCGTTCCATCACGACGGTACGCTCAGCATGAATCGCACTTCCGAGCTGGTGCAGGAGTACGGTCAGCAGGGCGGCTTTGTTATGCCCGGTTTCTACGGCGCGACGCGTGAGGGCCAGATTAAGCTGCTCGACCGTGGCGGCGGCGATATTTCCGGCTCGATTCTGGCCAAGTGCCTGGGCGCCGATCTGTACGAGAACTGGACCGACGTCTCGGGCTTCTATTCTGCTGATCCGCGTATTGTTCCCGAGGCTCAACCCATTGCGCGCGTTACCTACGAGGAGCTGCGCGAGCTTTCGTACATGGGCGCAAGTGTCCTGCACGAGGAGGCCGTGTTCCCCGTGCGCGAGGCAGGCATTCCGCTGGTCATCAAGAACACCAATGCGCCGCAGGACCCCGGCACCATCATTAGCGAGACGGCCGATGAGGGCGAGGCGGAGCCCATTATTACCGGCGTGACCGGCAAGCGCGGTTTTGTCGCCATCAACGTGGCCCGCGACCGCACCAAGCCCCGCGTCGGCTTTATGCGCCGTGCGCTTTCGGTCTTCGAGCGCTATGACGTTTCCGTCGAGCATATGCCCACCGGCGTCGACCGCTTTGGCGCCGTGGTGCAGGAGCAGGACGTGCACGACTCGCTGTACTCGCTCGTGGGCGACATTCAGCAGGAGGTCGAGCCGCTCGAGATCGAGGTCGTCGAGGGCCTGGCGCTTATCGCTACCGTCGGCCGCAACCTGCGTGGTCGTGCCGGCATCTCGGGCCACCTGTTTGGCATGCTTGGTCAAGCTGGCGTGAGCGTGCGCATGATTTCGCAGAGCTGCGACGAGATCAACATCATTATCGGCGTCGAGGAGAAGGACTTTGACCTGGCGATTCAGACCATCTACCGTGCCTTCTCCGACGAGAACGGCATCGTGAAGGTCTCCGACCTGGAGGCTCCCGCGCCGGTCGATCCCGCTCTGGCCGCGCTCAAAAAGTAGCGACTGCTCGGTAGATTTTTGGGTCATGTCTCAAAAAACTACGGCGGGGCGTTTCGTTTCGGTTTCGTTTCGACGGGGCGGGTTTCGTGCCCGCCCTGTTCTTGTATAAACTGGCAACAATAATCGGCCTGCTCGGCGTGCGGGCAAAAGCCACAACCTTTAAAGGGGGAAGCATGAAACAGTACACGGTTGCTATTTTGGGCGCGACGGGAGCCGTGGGCACCCAGATGCTCGAGTGCCTCAACGAGCAGGAGTTCCCGGTCGGCAAGCTCAAGCTGTTGGCAAGCGCACGCTCCGCGGGCAAGACCGTTGAGTTCCGCGGCGAGCAAATCGTGATCGAAGAGGCTTGCCCCGAGGCCTTTGAGGGCTGCGACATCGTGCTCGGCGCTGCCGGCGACGATATCGCTAAGGAGCTGCTGCCCGAGGCCGTCAAGCGCGGAGCCGTCGTGGTCGACAACAGCCACGCCTTCCGCATGGATCCCGAGGTGCCGCTGGTCGTGCCCGAGATCAATGCCGACGATATCAAATGGCATCACGGCCTTATCGCCAATCCCAACTGCGCGACCATCATCGGCCTGGTTCCCACGTGGCCGCTGCATCAGCTTGCCGGCGTGAAGCGTATGATCGTGTCCACGTATCAGGCAGCTTCGGGCGCTGGCGCGCCCGGTATGGCCGAGCTCGAGGCTCAGCTGGCCGCCCTGGGCCGTGGCGAGGAGATTCCCGAGCCGCGCGCATTTGCCGCCCAGCTGGCGAGCAACCTGATTCCGCAGATTGGCGGCGTCAAGGAGGAGGGCTTTACCTCCGAGGAGATGAAACTGCAGAACGAGGGCCGTAAGATCATGCATCTGCCCGAGCTGCGCGTGAACTGCACCTGCGTGCGCGTGCCTGTGCTGCGCTCGCACTCCGAGAGCATTACGCTCGAGTTTGAGCGCGACATCACGGTGGAAGAGGCCCGTGCTGCGCTGGCTGCCGCTCCGGGCGTGAAGCTGGTTGACGACATGAGCGCCGAGGATGCGCACGATCGCTTCCCCATGCCGATGGATACGTCCGACCAGGATTTGATTTGGGTCGGCCGCGTGCGCCGCGACATCTCGAACCCCGAGGCCGCACGCGGTATCACCTTCTGGTGCTGCGGCGACCAAATCCGTAAGGGCGCGGCAACCAACGCCGTCCAGATCGCTAAGCTGCTCTGCGAGTAGCGGTTGACCTGTCCGGCGGGGCCGGGCTTAGTTTTCAGAACGTCCTCGACCATGTGTGGCGTCTTGTCCTGCTCCTTCGGAGCCGCGGACAAGGCGCCACACTGGTCTGCGGAGTGTTCTGAAAACTAAGCCCAGCCCCCGCCTGCGGTGACGCTGCTGCGAGCGGTCTGCGATGGGGCCGTTATTGGTTGAGGCCGCTGGGCTGATGTGGGGGCGCGCGGCTGTTGCGGGCTCTGGTCCCAGCGGCGGCCTCGGCGCTTCGCGCCTGCCGCCTTTGGGGACTGTGGGGCGCGGCCGGCAGCTGCGGCGCGTTGCGCCTGCTGCCTGCGGGGACTTTGGGGTCGTGCGGCAGCTGCGGCGTTGCACGCCTGCTGCCTTGGGTGACTTTGGGGTCGATTGGGGTTGTCTGCACAATTCGCGGTATTATGGTGCGGAGTTTTGAAAGGAGCCGCTGGTGGTCACGACGACGTTTGCTTCGCCTTTGGGCGAGATTTTGCTTGCCGCTGATGGCCGCGGTTTGACAGGGCTTTGGTTTGAGGGACAGGAGCACTTTGGCTCCACGCTGCTCAAAGAGGATGCGGAGTATGTCGTAGGTGCCGATGCGGTTTCTGGTACCGGTGGGATGTCTTCGGTGAGTCCGGCAAATGGTGCGGCTTCTTCGGTGCTTGAGCGTTCGTGGGCTTGGCTGAATGCTTATTTTGCAGGGCAGGAACCTCGGTTTACGCCGCCGTTGCATATGATCGGTACGGCGTTTCAGCGTGAAGTTTGGTACGAGCTGCTTTCCATTCCGCGCGGCGAGGTTGCCACGTATGGCGAGATCGCCCAGCGTGTTGCGGCTCGACATCGTGTACCGGGAAACGAGGCGCCCGTTGTGTCCCCCCGTGCCGTGGGGGCTGCGGTCGCGCGTAACCCTGTTTCGATTATTGTGCCGTGCCATCGCGTGGTTGCCGCCGACGGGTCGCTCAACGGATATGCCGGCGGCCTCGACCGTAAGGAGTGGCTGCTCCGGCTTGAGGGCGCGTACGAGGAGTAGCGTTCGAGTGCTTTGCCTGTAGTAGCCGACTTCGACCAAAGCTCGCTCGAGTTCGCTTTGATCAGAGCACTTAAGACCCTTGTTTTCTGTCAATAGTGCTATTTGTTCGTTGATGGATATCCGCGACTTCTGGTATCTCATTTAAGCCTCTTGATAGAAAAAGAGCTGGAGTTGCGCATCGTTGAGAGGCTTTCCAGCTTTAGCAAAACAAACTTATAAGATGCGACGGGCCGCGTCAAGATAATTGCTTGACAGCCTAGGAGGCGGCTGGTTGGCTGGTTTAAAACCTGGCGCGTGAAATGACGCTCCACGCTATTCAGCGCGCTTGATAGGATGACGAACCACGGTTTTAAGTTTCTCCGGTGCACATTTGCGTGGATCGGAAAGATAGATTTCGTGATGGAAACGGGTGTCTGAGAAGTCGGGGACATAGCCCTGCTCGGTCGTGTATTCATTCATAGCGCCTACGGTCGCCGGTTCGTTGTCGTAGGGCCCGGTGTGCATGCATTGAACGCAGAGGCCCTCGTCAACTTTAAGCAGCTCGACGGCAGAAAAGTCAAGTTTCTTTTTGGTCGTGGCTTCCGCGACTGCCCAGTCAAAGTCATCCTGAGTGACGAAATCGGGCAGGCGAATGCACGAGATAAAGTTGAAATCGTCCTTGCGTACATAATCGATGTCGCCGCTCGGGGAGTCTTGCCACCAGAAACCCTCGAGCGGCGGTACCACAAAGTCGAAATAGCCCTTGATACTCCTTGAGCCTTTCTTCGACATCTTGACGGTATAGGCGATGCCGTAAAGCAGCGGCAGGGCGTTTTGATACTCGCCACCTTCGGTATTTGGGTCGCCCTTTCCGCGAACGGCAACGTAGCTCATAGGCGGGACAGTTACGATGCTCGGCTTGCTTGCAGGTTTGTAGAGCTCCTTGCATTCCTTCTTAAAGTCGAACGCCATGTTGGCCGCCTTTCTGCGTATTGGCCTGCTTAGATAACGGAATCATATCATAGAAACGAACAGCTGTTCGAATGATTTTGCTGACAGATAGAGATGCGTGCGTTGTGTTTGGCGGTCGGCCTGACCCCGTCGATGATTTCTCTGCCTTCCCGGCGCTTGCCTGCGCTCCCCGTTTCCCCATATAAAACCTGCCAAAATGAACCTGTCCCTTTTTGGTCGGCGTGAAATGGGTAATACTAAAGAGTTATCCGACCAGATGGGAATTAATCGATGGCTTATATCGAATTCAAAGACGTCATCAAGGCGTACGGAGAGGGCGATGCCCGCATTCACGCGCTCGACGGCGCGAGCTTTACCGTTGAGCGCGGTGAGCTCGCCATTATCCTGGGCGCCTCGGGTGCCGGCAAGACCACGGCGCTCAACATCCTGGGCGGCATGGACACGGTTACCTCCGGCACCGTGACGGTGGACGGGCGCGACGTGAGCTCCGCCAACGAGGCGCAGCTCGTGGAATACCGCCGTGCCGACGTCGGCTTTGTCTTCCAGTTCTACAATCTGGTCCCCAACCTGACGGCGCTCGAAAATGTCGAGCTTGCAGCTCAGATCTGCCCCGATTCGCTCGATGCCGAACAGACGCTTCGCCAGGTTGGCCTGGGCGAGCGCCTGGGCAACTTTCCGGCACAGCTTTCGGGCGGCGAGCAGCAGCGCGTGTCCATCGCCCGCGCACTGGCAAAGAACCCCAAGCTGCTCCTGTGCGACGAGCCCACGGGCGCGCTCGACTATAAAACCGGCAAGCAGATCTTGCAGCTGCTGCAGGATACCTGCCGCAAGCAGGGCATTACGGTCATCATCATCACGCACAACTCCGCGCTCGCGCCCATGGCCGATCGTCTGATCCGCTTTAGGAGCGGCCGCGTGGAGAGCGAGACGGTCCAGCAAAATCCCGTGCCTATCGAGACGATCGAGTGGTAGCGCCCATGGACCAAGATCGCCAAAACAGCCAAAACAACGATACGGAGCCCGCAGACCGCGACGGGGGGTTCGCGACCTACCGCACGGCCCAAAGTTCAAACGATATGGTCCCGACGGTTTTTCGCCGTGGCATCTACCGCACAATCCGAGGCAGTCTTAAGCGCTTCTTGTCAATCGTGGTCATCACCGCGCTTGGCGTTAGCGTGATGTGCGGCCTTAAGGCGGGCTGCGAGGATCTGCGCGATTCGGTTGACGCCTACTTTGACCAGCAGAGTGTCTATGACATTAACGTGCAGTCGACCTATGGCCTTACACGCGACGATCTGGCGGCTATCCAAGAGGTCGACGGCGTCGAGACGGCTGAGGGCATCTACACCGAGACCGCCTACACCGCCGTGGGCACAACGCGCGAGCGCGTGGTCGTGCAAAGTCTCTCCAAGGAGAATATCGATCAGCCAGTGCTCGTGAACGGCGATTTGCCCGAGAGCGCCGATGAGGTCGCGGTGACTTCGAAGTTCCTGAAGGCTTCGGGCAAAAAGCTCGGCGATACGGTGAGCTTTGCTGCCAACGACGCGAGCTCGTCGAACCAAAGCGCCAAGGATCAGTTTGCCGATGGCGATTACACCATCACGGCCGAGGTTCTCGATCCCACTGATGTGAGCTCCGACTCGACGGTCAACGCCTTCCGTGCCGCCTCGGCGGCGGACTATAAGTTCTATGTGACCGAGGACGCCGCGACATCTTCTTCCTACTCCGCGGTCCACGTGGTCGTCGAGGGAGCCAAGGATCTCAACTCATATTCGGATGCCTACGCGGCAAAGATCAATGAGGTCAAGGGCAATATAGAGAAGATCCGCGAGGAGCGTGAGAAGGCGCGCGCTCAGGAGCTGACGGTCGACACGCCGACAAGCTTGGATGCGGCCGAGCGTCAGGCCGCCATGCTCTTTGGGATCGAGCAGGACAACATCAATCGCATGGCCGAGGGCAGCGACGAGCGTGCGCAGGCGCAAGCCGACCTGGACCAGCGCCGTGCCGCCGCCGACCAACAGTTTGCCGACGCCCGCGCCGAGCTTTCCGACCTGGGCGAATGCACCTGGTACATCCAGGACCGCGGCAATATCGCAAGCTACTCGAGCGTGGAGAGCGATAGCTCGTCAATTGAAGCCATCGCCACGGTGTTCCCGTTCATCTTCTTTATCGTCGCCGTGCTCATCAGCCTTACCACCGCCACGCGTATGGTCGAGGAGGAGCGCACGCTCATCGGCCTGTATAAGGCGCTCGGCTATTCGCGCGGACGCATCCTGTCCAAATACGTGGACTATGCGCTGTGGGCTTGTCTGATCGGCGGCGTGCTCGGCAACATCATCGGATTTGTGGGCCTGCCGCTGTTCCTGTTTACGGTGTTCGACGACATGTACTCGCTGCCCCAGATGCTGCTTTCGTACGACATCGTGTCCTCGATCGTCTCGGTGGCGCTGTTTGCCGTGGGCGTGGTGGGCGCCACGATTATCGCCTGCCGCCACGAGATGGCCGAGACCCCGGCCTCGCTTATGCGTCCCAAGGCCCCGCGCGCTGGCTCGCGCATCTTGCTCGAGCGCATCGGCTTTATCTGGCGCCGCATGGGCTTTTTGAACAAGGTCGCTGCACGCAACCTATTCCGTTACAAAAAGCGCGCCTTTATGACCATCTTCGGTATCGCGGGTTGCACCGCGCTTGTGATCT
The DNA here is from genome assembly GCA_902469055.1 of uncultured Collinsella sp. Classification (GTDB taxonomy): domain Bacteria; phylum Actinomycetota; class Coriobacteriia; order Coriobacteriales; family Coriobacteriaceae; genus Collinsella. The sequence goes on along the minus strand of CABRBC010000049.1, from coordinate 20,116 downwards.
GCGGTATGGGTATTCGCGACACGTCGGTCGCGCTTTCGCCCAAGCAGTATGGGCATATCACGCGCTATGACTTGCTGGCGGTTGCCAATCCCGACGATTTTTCGCAGACGTGCGCGGCATTGGATGAGCGCAGCGCGGCCAAGGATTCTAACGTGACGGTGTCTTCGACGCTGCCGATCATGACCGACAACGTTACCTTTACGTTTGGCGGAAAGAGCGAGACCGTGCAGCTGATTGTGGTGCCCGATGACCGCACGAACGACCTGGACGACTACGTGCGTCTCGAGGATGAGTCCAAAGAGCCGCTGTCTTTGCGTGACGGAGACGTGTATCTGAGCAAAAGTTCACAGCTGGTGCTGGGGATTCAGCCGGGCGATACGGCTCACGTCCAGGATTCGTCGCTCAATGTTGCCAAGGTCAAAGTCAGCGACATTTCGCTTAACTATCTGGGCAACACGCTTTACATGACACAGGGCACCTATGAGCGCACGTTCGGTCGAAGCGCGCGCCTTAACGGCGTCTTTGTGCTGCTTAAGGGCTCGTCGGCCGATCAGATTGCGTTTAGCAAGAAGCTTAAGAGCGACGGTTGGCTCACCATCTCGAGCACGGCTGAACATTGGCAGAACTTCGAGGCGAACTTTACGATTATCAATTCCGTCGTGGTGCTCGTGACCTTTATGGCGGCGTGCCTGTCGTTTGTGGTGGTGTTTACGCTGTCCAACACGAATATCTCCGAGCGCGAGCGCGAGCTGGCGACCATCAAGGTGCTTGGTTTCCGCCGTGGCGAGGTGCACCATTACGTCAACAAGGAGACGTTGATCCTCACGGCAATTGGCGCCGCGCTGGGCGTGCCACTGGGCGGCTTGCTGGCCGAGAGTTTTACGTACATTTTGCAGATGCCGTCGCTGTACTTTGATGTTGAGGTCGAGCCGCTAAGCTACGTGCTCGCCGTGGTGCTTTCCTTTGGCTTTACGTTTATCGTCAACCTTGCCACCAATCGTACCCTCAACAAGATCGACATGGTCGGCGCCCTCAAAAGCGCCGAGTAACCTGCTCTGGGATTCAAGTTCTAGCGAGCTGCCGACGCGCCCGCAGCAGCATTTTTGCATAAACCGCCCCGCCAAATGCATACTTTGACGGGGCGGTTGCTTTTTGCCCACGGGTACCCCAGGGGGCGGCGTGCAAATTCCTGAGTTTTCAGCATCCCGGAGCCCGCGGGTGCGGGAACGGGCGTGCAAAACCGCGTCGAATGCCTTGATTCTGAACCCCAGTGCCTCAAGAGCCGCTCGTTTTTTTCAGGATGCGGCCTATGGTGCCTGCCTTTCGCCCAAAATCCAGTATGCAGGCACCCTCGGCTGCTGAATACTCCCAAAAATGCACGCCGCATCCTATCCCACGCACCCGCAGCAAGAAGACGAAAAGCCTCGGCCTCCCTAGTTGCCGCAGGAGGCCCCAGGGCTTACCTCCCAAATCTTTCCGCAGGACGGAAGGACCCCGCCGTGCGAAGCGCACGGCGGGGTCCTGACATGTCCGAGGACGATTTGGGAGGTAAGCCCGGGGCCTCCGATGAGAGCAGTTCCAGCCGAGGCTATTCGTCGCCGAAGCTGATGCCCAGCGCCTTGGCCTCGCGTACCAGGTCGCTCTGGGGGTCGACAAACTTGAGCTTGCCGGCGACATCCTCGAGCGGCATGTGGCACATCTTGCCGTCGCGCAGGGCAATCATGTAGCCAAACTCGCCGCGTAAGCAGCCCAGTGCCGCCTCGACGCCGCACTGGGTCGCAAAGATGCGGTCCTGAGCGTCGGGCTGGCCACCGCGCTGCGTGTGGCCGGGGATGGCGACGCGGGTCTCGCGACCGGTCTTGGCCTCGATCTCCTTAGCGATGTCGTAGACGATCGACGGGCTCGTGCGCTCGGCGAGCTTCTTCTTGTACTCCTTCTTGGACAGCGCCGCGTCCTCCTTGGAGATAGCGCCCTCGGCGACGGCCACGATGGTAAAGCGGCTGCCGGTTTCCATGCGATGCTCGATGGTCTTGATGACGTTATCCATGTCGTAGGGGATCTCGGGAATCAAGATGACATCCGCGCCGCCCGCGACGCCGGCGTACAGCGGAATCCAGCCGACCTTGTGGCCCATGATCTCGATGACAAACACGCGGCCGTGACTCGAGGCGGTGGTGTGAATGTCGTCGATGCACTTGGTGGCGACGTCGATGGCGCTCGTAAAGCCAAACGTCAGCTCGGTACCCCAGGTGTCGTTATCGATGGTCTTGGGCAGGGCGATAACGTTGAGGCCCTCTTCGCGCAGACGGTTGGCGGTCTTGGTGGAGCCGTTGCCGCCCAGCATAAACAGGCAGTCGAGCTGCAGCTTATGATAGGTGTGGACCATTGCCGGCACCTTCTCGACGCCGTCGGCCTCGGGAATATCCAGGCGCTTGAACGGCGTACGGCTCGTGCCCAGGATGGTGCCGCCACGGGTAAGGATGCCGCTAAAATCGGCGGGCGTCATGACGCGGAACCGGCTGTAGATAAGGCCCTGGTAGCCGTCCTCAAAACCATAGATCTCAATAGGCTCTTCGCTATTGGTCATAAGCGTTTTGACAATGCCGCGCATGGTGGCGTTGAGCGCCTGGCAGTCGCCGCCACTGGTAAGAAGACCGATCCTAAGCATGATGAATCCTTCCGGGCAAGTTATAACATGCGCATAAGTTTACCCCCGCACACTGTTGATACGGGGGTAAAACGTGTTAGCTCAAGCGTATAGAAATGTAAACAACGTCAGGCGAGCGTAAGGTCGACGAGCCTGGGTCCTTACAGTGCAAAGGCGTCGACGTCGCCCCAGTGGCGGCGCAGCGTGATGGCGGCGGCGGGTTCGGTATTGTCAAAGACGACCGACCATTGCGTATTGCTGGTGATATCTTCCGGATTGGGTTCTTGCGCTGCGGCACGCAGGGCTTTCCAGACAATCGTTTCGTCCTGGGCACCGACATGGGCGTCAAGGACATCGGCGATTGCGACGGCGCGCTCTTTACCATGGCCCAGCTCGCCATTCTTTTGGTTGGGCAGCACTTCGTCGCCATAGCAGGCGTAGAAGTTCGTAACCTGTCGTACAGGAGTCGCTTTGAAAGCGCGGTCTGGATCGCGCGGATCCCACTCTACTACGCGCGCGTCACCGGCGGCGTCGTTGATAAAGAAGTGGTAATCGCGTCCTGCCATGGCGTGCATGTCGTAGGCGGAAAGCAGGTCGACAGCTTCTTGCGTGGTGGCGGCACGGTCGAGCACCAGACGGATGGCGAGCGAGGTATTGATGACGGGGCGTTGCGTGTCCTGGTCACAGGGCTTGGAATCCAGAGTGAGTACGGCAATGGACACGCCGCATTCGTTAACACCGTCGAGCTGGGCAAACGGGCCCATGAGTGCGGCGGCGCGTCCGACGACGGAGTCAAGCGGAGTGTTATCTCCCAGGTTGTTAAGGGCGGCAAACCCGATGGAGGCATAGCCGCCACGTGGGTGATTGCGCACCAGCAGCGCCGAGGTGTCGTCCTTAAAGTCGTAATTGCGACCGGTGCGCACGCGGCCTTCGGCATCTACGGCGACAAAAGCGCTGCAGGCAAAGTGGGGCGCCTGGACATGTACCGGCACACCGGGCAGCACCTGCGCCACCACGGCATCGATGTAGGCCTGGTCGTCGCGCACGCCAGCGGCGATGATGCGATCAAGATCGTAGTCGTAGGCGATGTCGATTGCGTACAGGTCATAGCCATCCGCGTAGCCGGTCAAGCGTTTGAGCGACGCGGCGGACTTGATTTGCTTGCGGTAAACGATGCCGGCGGCAGCGGCAAGGCCGACGGCGACACCCGCGACACCGCAGGCGATGGCAATGTTACGTGGCTTCATGACGGCTCCTCTCGTCCTGTTAGCGTAATTGTCGCAAAAGGAGCGTGGGCATGATGGCTCAACTTGGCGAGCGGCGCGGGATTAAACACGGAATGAAGAGTGCGGCGCTGGCGCGGCGGGGTATGCTGGAGGGGACCATCAACCCAGCGAAAGGGGAGAGCATGACGGATCAGGAAACGCCCGAGCGCGTGCACGTGACTGCCGACGATATCGAGGCCGCCAACGACCTTATCGACTTTATCGAGGCATGCCCCAGCATGTTCCATACGGCGGCGACCATTATGGCCGAGCTCGACGAGGCGGGCTTTACCTACCTGCCCGAGAACGCGGCATGGGATATCGAGCCGGGCGGGCGTTATTACACGCAGCGCAATACCTCGAGTGCCATCGCCTTTAAGGTGGGCGAGGACCTGGCCGCGACGTGGGGCGAGGACGGCGTTGCCGGCGACTATCATTTTCAGCTGACGGCGTCGCACAGCGACTCGCCGACGTTTAAGGTTAAGGCCGTGCCCGAGCTCGACGGCGCGGGCGAGACGCTGCGCCTGAACACCGAGGCCTACGGCGGCATGATTGACTACACCTGGTTCGATCGCCCGCTGGCGCTCGCGGGCCGCGTGCTGGTGCGCGAGGGCGACCGTATTGAGAGCCGCCTGCTTGCCACCGAGCGCGAGGTCGCTATTATCCCGAGCCTTGCTATCCATATGAACCGTGGCGTCAACGAGGGCTTTGCTCCCAACCGAGCTGTCGACCTGTGCCCGCTCATCAGTGCCGGCGAGCTTAAGCAGGGTGACTTTGATGCCCTGATCGCCGAAGAGCTGGATGTTGAGCCCGAACAAATTTTGGGCCGCGATCTGTTCCTGGTCAATCGTCAGGATGCGCGCATTTGGGGCTGGGCCGACGAGTTTATCTCGACGCCCAAGCTTGACGACCTGGCCTGCGCCTATACCTCGCTACAGGCATTTTTGGGCGCCGAGAACGCGCACGACGTCTCGGTCTTCTGCTGCTTCGATAACGAGGAGGTTGGCTCCGAGACCAAGCAGGGCGCCATGTCGACGTTCTTGGCCGATGCGCTGCGCCGCATCAACGGATCGCTGGGCTTTGACGACGAGTCGTACCATCGCGCCCTTGCCGCCTCGATGCTCGTGAGCTGCGACAATGCACATGCCGTGCACCCCAACCACGCCGAGAAGTGCGATGCACGCAACCAGGTTGTGCTCAACGGCGGCATCGTTATCAAGGAAGCCGCCAACCAGCACTACTGCACCGATGCCTTTAGCCGCGCGGTGTTCCAGGCCATCTGCGATGACACCGACGTGCCCACGCAGGCCTTCGCCAACAAGAGCGATATGGCGGGTGGCTCCACGCTCGGTAACCTGTCGAACATGCAGGCGAGCATGCACGCCGTGGACGTGGGCCTGCCGCAGCTGGCCATGCACTCAAGCTACGAGACCGGCGGCGTACGCGACGTGATGTACGCCATCCGCGCCCTCACCGCCTTCTACGAGCGCGACCTCCATATCAACGGCGCCGAAAGCGTGGAGCTCTAAACCAGCCAAAAAGGGACAGGTTCATTTTGGTAGGTTTTATCTGGGCAAATGCAAAGGGTGAAACCGAACTAGATTGGTGATGCGTAGCCGCCGAGGTGCAATGTGCCTCGGCGGCTTTTTGTGCACGGAGCACGGCTAATACTAATTTATTGCTATACATGCTTTACGTATTTACCATAGAGTTTTATGATAATTTTAAAGTATTAAGGAGGGGTTATGACCACAACAGCCGCTCAGATCAACGTACGTCTCGATGCCGATCTTAAAAGGAGTGGGGACGCCGCTCTCTCCAGGGCCGGTATGACGCCGAGCCAAGCGGTGCGAGCGCTCTGGCAGCTTGCAGCGTCGCTGGCCGATCGCCCCGGTGCGCTCGAGGATATTCTGCTGCCCAGTCGTGCCCGGGCGGAACAGCGCGAGCGCGAAAAGGCCGCCAAACGTAAGCTCGAGCTCATGGATCAGGGGTCGAAGCTGTTCGCTGCCGCTTGCCGTGAGTCGGGAATCGATCTGGTTAGGGCTCAGCCATCGGACGACGAAGAGCTCAAACGGAATGCCTATGCGGATCGCTATGGCGAGGAGATGAGCTGGCTCTATGAGTGAGGCTCCAAGGCGCATCTTGGTTGACACTAACGTGTGGCTCGATTACTTCATTCCCTCACGACGTGGTCGTTCGGTGGCGATTGAGTTTTTACGCGATGCATGCACGGTGCAGGTGGATTTGCTGTATGCGGCGACATCGTCCAAAGATCTGTTCTATTTGATTTCAAGCGAACATAAGGCATGGTATCGGCGCGAGCATGGCTCACTATCCCAAGATGCCGCCGTGGCGGCGATATCACTTGCATGGGATTGTCTTAGCGTGCTGTCGCAACTTGCCACGCCGGTACCCTGCGACCTGAGTGACATATGGATGGCGAGCAAGCAGCGTAATCTCCATAGCGATTACGAAGACGATTTAATCATTGCGGCAGCGATACGCTCCCAAGCAGATTTACTGGTCACCAACGATGTCAAGCTCTGTTCGCATGCGCCCGTCGCAGCAATGAACGTCGAAAACGCAAGAAACTATCTAACAACACTTAAATAGCGCTAGACCCCTCTGGTCGAATAATGGCCAGCGAGAGCCCACAGGTAGGGCCGCGCCAGCAAAGCGCCGCAGGTCGAACAAAAGTCAGCGAGAGCCCGCCGTTTGAGACAAGGTGCCGTGAAATGAAAAGGCGCTGACCTTCTGGTCGCGCCTTTGAAATTGAACGGCAGATTGGCCAAACGGCGGGCTCGCAGCGTCGGCTCATTACGCCGTTTGTAAAACGGCGTAATTCTTAGTGTTCGATCCAACGGCGGAGCGTCTCACCCGCTTGCAGATGACGCAAGTTCTCCGCGGCAATGTCGACCACATTGTTGAGCGTGGCCTCCAAGTGGAACCAGCCCGAGATATGCGGTGTGATGAGCATGTTGGGCGCATCCCACAGCGGGCTTGTCGCGGGCAGGGGCTCGGGGTCGGTGACGTCGACCGCGGCACCGGCGAGATGTCCCGACTCCAGAGCGGCAACCAAGTCGTCAGCGACCACAAGATCGCCACGGCCGCCGTTGGCAAAGAGGGCGCCCGGCTTCATCGCGGCGAAGAAATCGGCGTTCGCCAGGCCGCGGGTCTCGGGCGTGCTGGGCATAAAGGATGCGACAACGTCCGCCTCGGCCAGGCGCTCGGGCAGGGCGTCCATGCCGTCCATGTCCTCAAACACAATGGGGTAGACGAGCGGATGGCGCTTGATGCCGCGGACGTGCGCGCCCATGCTGCGACAGAGCGTGGCAAAATGGCCGCCGATATCGCCTGCGCCCAGCACCAGCACGTTGGCGTTATTGAGCGAGGTAACCGGGCCCAAATCCTCCCAGCGATGCTCGCGCTGCAAGTCCTGGTAGCCGGGCAGGCGCTTCATCATGGAAAGGACCATGGCAAACATGTGCTCGCTCACAGCCTGACCGTAGGCGCCGATTGAGCAAGACAGCTTGGCTTCAGCCGGCACGGTGCCGGCGGCCAAGTAATCGTCATAGCCAGCGGTCTGCAATTGCAACAGCTGGAGATGTTCGCATGCCGTGAGCATGTCAGGGTCGATGTTGCCCAAGATCACGTCGGCATCGGCGACCTGCTCGCGCGTGGCGGCGTCGGAGCTCGTGTAGATAAAGTCCTCGCCCGGAGCACTCGACTCAAGAATTGCGCGATGGCGGTCGTTGACGGGCAGCAAAACCAAAATGTTCACAAGCAGTCCTCTCCGCTCGACCTGCCAAAAGGGGACAGGTTAATTTTGGCAGGTTTTATCAGGCAAAACGCTCAAACAAAAACGCCGGATGCAAGACGAGCGTGCCCGTCAGCATCCGGCGCATCCACGGCTACCAGCTCAGCAGCTCGTAGCCGTCCTCGGTCACCACGAGCTGTACCTCGCACTGGGCCGAATCGCTGCCGTCCTTGGTGCGCACGCACCAGCCGTCACCCTTGCTAATCTTGATGTCGGGCGCTCCGGCATTGACCATGGGCTCGATGGTAAAGACCATGCCCGGAGCCATGATGGTGTCCACATCGGGTGCCTCGGTGGTAAAGCCCACAAACGGGTCCTCGTGGAACTCCTTACCGATGCCGTGTCCGCCGTACTCGCGCACCACGCTAAAACCGGCGTCCTCGACCGTCTTTTGCACGGCCTCGGCCATGACGGACAGCGGCAGCCCCGGCTTGTACGGCGCCCCGCTGCCACCCGGTGTTGCCCGCCGCCAGACCCGCCTCCACGCTGGCGCGGGTGACGTCGACCAGGCGCTGGCGCTCGGCCGAGACCTCGCCGATGCAGAACATACGGCTCGAGTCGCTAAAGTAGCCGTCCAAAATCGTGGAGCAGTCCACGTTGATGATGTCGCCCTCGTGCAGCACGTCCGTATCACAGGGAATGCCGTGGCAGACGACGTCGTTGATCGAGGTGCACACGCTCTTTGGGTAGCCCTCGTAGTGGAGGTCGGCCGGCGTGCCACCGTGCTCGACGGTGTAGTCGTAGATCATCTGGTCGATCTGGTTGGTGGTCATGCCCGCGGCGATGTGCTCGCCTACGTAGTCGAGCACGCCCACGTTGATGGCGGCGGAGCGCTTGATGCCCTCGATGTCGGCGGGCGTCTTGTAGAGCGTACGGGGCAGAACCTCCCAGCCCTCCTCCCATAGGCGCTCGAGGCGCTCATCGAAGGCGCTATGGCATTTCTTGTATTTTTTGCCGCTGCCGCACCAGCAAGCGTCGTTGCGGCCGGGCACGGATCCTTTGTCATACATGGCTAACTTCCTTTCATCCGCAGCTAGTATAGCCCACCCACGCGTCCATAAAAGTTGCGGTGATATAGTTCCGATTTAAGCGGTTTAACAGCACAAATAGGAACTATATCACCGCAGCTGATGGAGCGGGATGGCGGGCACTAGCTGCTGCGTGGTTTTGCTAGTAGCTCACCTGGCAGGGAATGCCGAGGGCGCGCACGCGTGCGGCGATCGTGTCGAGCACCTCGGGCACCGCTTTGGCAAGGCCGGCGACCGGCGTCTCGCGCGCCACCGTGTAAATGGTCGCCTCCTGCGGACGAATGCGCTCGAGCGCCGCGAGCCAAGGGCCGACGTACTCCTCGCCAGTGTTATCGAGAGGCTTGCCCTGATACTCGCCGGTCAAAAAGATTGTCTGGATAATGACATGACCGTCAAAGCTCGCGAACGTCTCGATCTGGTGCTCGACGTCGTAGGGGCCAACGGGCTGGTCGAGCAGTTGGATAAACGCCGGGTCGACGGTATCGAGCTTGAGGATATTGTCGTCGACCATCATGAGCGCGTCGTGCACCTCGGGGCGGTCGGCGCGCGTGCCGTTGGAGAGCACGGCGATCTTGGAGTTTGGGGCAAACTCGTCGCGCAGCGCGACAGCGCCGGCGATGGCCTGCGGAAACTCCGGTGCGGCGGTGGGCTCGCCGTTGCCTGCGAAGGTGATCACATCGGGAAGTTCGCCCTCGGCTGCCATCTCGCGCAGCTTTGCCTCGAGCGCGTCGAGTACCACGGCGGCTGTGTTGTGCGGCTCATGGCAGGGGCGCTCGGCGTTGAGGCCGTTTTCGCAGTAAATGCAGTCGAACGTGCAGATTTTGCCGCTGGCCGGCATCATGTTGACGCCGAGCGAGAGACCAAGGCGACGGCTGCGAACGGGCCCAAAGATGGGGCTGGCATTCAAAAACGTAGACATAGGCATATGCTCCTCAAGACAATTGTGCCTAAGCATAGCATCGGCTCCAAAGCAGGGTGCGGGCTCTTGCTTTACAAGTTTCGTTTTTTCACGTCGCTCATTATGCCGTGTCATGAAAAGCCTCGGGTCGGGTAAAGTTAATCTGTTAACAAGGTGTAAGGCAATGCGGGTCCATCCAACCGCACTGACGTGCAACTGGATGAGCATTGATGATGGGGGCACAACATGGATTTTACGGTCGAGAATGCGGGCACCACGATTGCCTGTCGCGAATATGCCGGCCCGGATGTGTCGCCTGATACTCCTGCCTTGGTGTGCGTGCACGGCGCTTGTGTCGACGGCACATTTTTTGACGGTATCGCTTGTGAACTCAGTCGCAACTACCGCGTAATTGCCTACGACCGCCGCGGCTGCGGTGGCAGCAGCGATGCGGCAGACGACAGCTATGATCTTGCCGCTCAGGCCGCCGACCTGCAAGCCGTGATCGAACACGTTGGCGCTCCGGCAAATGTGCTTGCGCACAGCGCCGGTACGTTGGTGGCGCTGGAGCTTCTTCGCATCGAACCCCATCTCGTCGCCCGTGCGATTCTGCATGAGCCGGCTGTGTCGGCCGAAGGCGTCGGCATGGGCGCAGCTCCGGTTTTGCTCGATATGATTGCGGCTGGAAAGGTTTCAAGGGCGCTCCGGCTTTTCTTGGGAGCCCTCGGCGACTTGGACCCCGAAGCTCCCGGGACGACCGAAGCGGAAGCCAAACATGCCCTGCGCAATGGTCGTTGCTTTATGGCTAATGAATACGGAACAAATATGACATATGCTCCCGACTGGGAGCGCGTCCGCGCGTCAAAGGCGGTGTCGGCCGTGTTTTTGGGCGAGCTTTCGGTCGATACACCCCGCGAGGCTGGCACGCGAGCGGCTGCCGAATATCTCGATTGCCCCCTTGTGACGATCCCGGGCGCGCATAACGGTCTGCGCGATCGCCCCGTTACGGCGGCAAACGCCGTTCGCGATGTCTTGGAGCGTTAGCACGCTCGATGACCTGCGGGGAGAGGGGCTGTTAGCGTTTCGTCATTGTTAACGAATGCGCCCATAACCGCGCGCCCGCGGCTCCATTACCGCCGTTTGCCAGGTCATAAAAATGTAACGATAATCGCGCGTTTGCCTTCAGCTGTTAGATGCTACCCTTGTACCAATTGATATGCACCGTTGCCGTGCGTAACGATAGGAAGGGCCCCATATGCTCAATAATCACGAGGTCAATCTAACCGACGAGGAGGCTGCCGCCGAGGTCGCCCGCGTCGCGAAGACCTACCCCGTGGTGCGTTTGTTGTCGGCCGATCAGATTAAGAGCGAGCCTAACTGCTTGCTCGCCGGCGATCGCTGCCCTTGTCTGCGTCAGTCGAGTCTTGAGGCCTTGGCAGGTTCCGATGATGTATCGGAGCAGCTGCTCAACGATGGTGTTGAGTACCGCGCCCGCCTACGCCCTCTGAAGGTCGAGGGCGAGCCTCACGTCCTGCTGATGGTGCGCCCGATCGATGAGCAAGAGGCTGCAGAAGAGGACCTCGTTTACACCGACGTGCTGACGAGTGTGCGCAATCGCCGATATTACGAGGAAAAGCTCCGTAGCGCCCGCATGAATGCCGGCGTTGCGGTGATCGACCTTGATGATTTTAGGGTCTTCAACGATACGTGTGGCCGTCATGCCGGCGACCTTGCGCTCGGTGCTGTGGCGACGGCCATACGCAGCGGAATTCGTTCGACTGACGAGCTCGTACGCTATGGCTGCGACAAGTTTGTGGTCGTCATGCCCAATATTCCCTCCGATGACTTCACCCGTCGCCTGCATCAGGTGTCCGATGCCGTTCATGCCACGATTGTTCCGGGCCATGAGTACGTGAGCTTGACGGCATGTGTTGGTGGCGTTCGCATTCATGGCGAGACGGTCGATGAGGGCGTTGGCCGCGCTGTCCAGTTATTGAGCCGCGCTAAGGCAAAAGCCGGTACGGTCGTGACCGATGCCGATTCCATCGAAGCCTTCCAAAGCGAAAAGCCTTTGGTGCTTATTGTCGATGGCTCCGAGATGAACCGAGCCATTCTCAACGAGATGCTCAAGGACGAGTATTGCATCCTCGAGGCCGACAACGGTCGTACGGCGCTCGACATGGTCGACCGCTATGGCGATGAGTTGTCGCTCGTGCTGCTGGATATTGTCATGCCGGGCATAAGCGGCTTTGAGGTGTTGGCCGATCTGTCTCGCCGATCGGGTATCGACAATCTGCCTTTCATCATGATTTCGAGCGAAGATTCCGATGATATGGTTCTGCGCGCGTACGAGCTGGGCGCCTCGGACTATATCAACCGCCCGTTTGACTCCCGTGTCGTGCGCCGCCGTGTAAGCAACACCATCCGCCTATACGCCAAACAGCGCCGCCTGACGAGCCTGCTGTCCCAGCAGTACAACGAGCGCGTCAAGAACAGTCGCATGCTCATCGACATCATGGCCGGCGTCATGGAGCTTCGCAACGGCGAGAGCGGCAGGCACGTTACGAACATCGAGAAGCTGACCGAGCTGCTGCTTGACTGCCTGGTCCAGCGTAGCGACACGATCTCCCTCGACAATGAGGAGCGCTCCACGATTGCCCTGGCTTCGGCGCTGCACGATATTGGCAAGATGGCGATTGACGATGCGATCCTCAACAAGCCCGGGCGCCTTACGCCCGAGGAGTTCGAGATTATGAAGACGCATACCACGATGGGCGCCGACATGTTGCTTGAGCTGAGCCGCCATCACGTCGGCAATGCGCTTATGGAATATGCGTACCAGATTGCGCGTTGGCATCACGAGCGCTGGGACGGCAGGGGTTATCCCGATGGCCTTAAAGGCAACGAGATTCCCATTGCCGCGCAGGTGGTCTCGGTGGCCGACGTGTATGATGCGCTGACGAGCGTGCGCGTGTACAAGGACGCTATCCCGCACAAGGAGGCGATCCAGATGATCCTGGACGGTAAGTGTGGCACCTTTAACCCGCTGTTGCTCGACTGCCTGCTCGAGGTGCAAGACCGTATTGCCGAGACGTTGGCACGCCCCGCCGACGTTGTCGCGTTTCCCACGATTTAGTTTGACCAAAGGAGTTTTAATCCATGATTTCCATGCGTGAGGCGTATGAGAAGATTGGCGCCAATTATGATGACGCGTGCGCTCGGCTGATGGGCGAGGAAATGCTTGCCCGCTTTGCCCTCAAGTTTTTGGATGACGAGAGCATGGACAAGCTGGAGGCCGCCATGGCGGCAGGAGACACCGAAGGTGCGTTTATGGCAGCGCACACGCTCAAGGGCGTGAGCCAGAACCTGGGATTCGATAATCTGTACGAGCCGGCGGTTGTGGTGACCGAAGCACTGCGCAGCGTCGATGCCGTTGACGGCGCTCGCGAGGGGATGCATGCGCTGCAGCAGCAATATGCGGCTACGATGTCGGCCCTGCGCGAAGCGGCTGAATAAGAGCTTGCGGGCCTTGATGACTATGAGAGTGGATAATCTCCCGTTTTAGGCCCGGTGGCGGCCTCAAAGTGGGAGATTATCCACTCTCGTTCGATACGTGTCCAAAAATCCACTCTCACCCCTTCTGATTAGTGAATGGCCTATGCGCACTGGCGGGGCTTTCCGCATGCAATCCATATCGTTGTTCGATAAACTATTCGGATAACGATAGATTCGATGAGGGTGAGTGTATGTCCAACAGCGTTCAGCGTATGGCCAAGGCGGGCGAGACTGTAAGGAAGCTTGGCTTTTGCATGGCGGTCGTTTTTGCGGGAATGCTCGTCGCTTTCGCCGCGTTGGTTGTTTACGTGATCTGGTATGCGGTTGCAAACGCTGCTTCTGTCGATTCTTTCGGTGTTGTGACGCTTCTCAATGGCGGGTGCATCGTTATCCCAAGCGGACTGTGCATGGCGCTTGCCATGGGTATTTCGCTTGTCGTTTTGTGCGGAATCAGCCGCGACATTTCGCGGGGCGTATCGCCCTTTACCAGGGCGCATGTGCGGCTTATCCGTGTTCTCGCGCTTGCCTTTGCTGTTAACGCCGCGGTTTCGCTTGTTGGTGCCTATGGATCGGTCAATCTCACCATTGGCGGACTGGAGCTTTACATCGTGCCTCATTCCTTTGTTATTGAGATTTGCCAAGGCGCTACCTTTGATGCGGGGTCGTTTATCGGCGCAGTTGTCTGTCTGTTTATCTCGGCGATTTGGAGTTATGCCTCGCTGCTCCAGGAGCAGTCTGACGAGCTTGTGTAGGAGGAAACATGAGCTATCTCATCATCGAGCTTGAGACGCAGCTGCTTAAGACCGGAAAGACCAGCTCTGATCTGATTCGTGCCACGGGGCATACTCCGGCTAATATTTCTAAGCTAAGAAACGGAAAAATTAAAGCTATTCGTCTTAAGACGCTTCTTGAAATCTGTGATGAGCTTGATTGTCAACCGGGAGATATTATTCAGCGCGTGAGCGAGAAAGAGCTCGAGGAACTTATTGTCGAGCGCGCGAAGAATGCCGTGAGGCAGATGCGGGATGGCAGAGGCAATGAGGCGTCGCTTCCGACATCGGTCTTCGCTGTAGATTTGAGCGACGAGTAGCATAAAAAAACAACTATAACGAAATATCAGTGTAGCGGAACCCGTGTCTAACACGGGTTCTTTGTTTATTAATTATCTTGACAAATATAAGTTATCGGCAAACAATAACACCAAGAACGAACGATAAAAGAAAGGAGGAACGATATGAGCTGGATTGTAAAGCCGAGTTATGTGGACCCCGGTGGTGGGTGCAACGGTTACTGCAAGGCATTCTGTGGAGCACGCGTCTGCGTCAATAACTGCAGCAAAAACTTGTGTGTTGTTAATTTCTAGCAGTTGCAGCTGCTGCCAGGCGACAGTCTGGCAGCAGCGGTTTTGTTATCAAGCAGAATAGGAGGCCAATGAGCGCATCAGCGATAAAGCTATCAAAGGTGTCAAAGCGCTATGGAAAACGGCGTGTGTTGCATGACGTTTCCTTCGAGGTGAATCAGTCTGAACTTTGCGCCCTTGTTGGTGCAAACGGGGCGGGCAAAAGCACGCTTATTAAAATAGTGCTGGGCCTCTGTGAGCCATCGTCGGGGAGCGTGGAGCTCTTTGGAGGCAAGTCGAAAAAAGAGCTGAGCCTGATGCGGACGCGTGTCGGCTATGTGCCAGATTCCAGCGGAGCATACCAATCCCTCAGTGCGGTGGAGAATCTTCGGATCCGATGTGCGGAATGGGGGCTCGATGAGACACGTGAGGTTCCTCGCGTCTTGGGCCTAGTCGGGCTGGACGTCGATGAGAAAAAGAGCGTGAGCAGTTTTTCTCTGGGAATGAAACGGCGACTGGATATAGCTACGGCTTTGTTGGGCGACACCGACGTACTAATTTTCGATGAGCCGGCAAATGGGTTGGACCCGCTGGGCATCGAGAGTATATGGGCCCTTATCGGCCGATTGAATCGAGAACAGGGTAAGACCATGCTCATCTCTAGCCATGATTTGGATGAGTTGGCATCGGTTGCAACAAGTTGCGTGTTTATTCATGACGGTGAACTGCTGAAAAAGGAATCGATGGATGTCATAAGGGATGAGGCGTCGTCCCTAAAAGAATATTACAGGCGCTTGATGAACGCGGTCTCGCTATGAAGCGGGCGATCCATCCCATAAAGGCAGATATGATGCGTCTACACAGGATGTTTCCGGCGCAGTTTGGTCTTACGCTTATGTTGGCGTGCGGTCTTCTCTTCGGTGTTTTTCTAAATAACGGAGCAACGTTGCTAGGCTTTGGCTATGGCGTTTGTGGGGAGGATATTGGTTTCCTCTGGAATGCAATCGATCCTTCTGCGCCTGATGAGTCCCTTGCGCGCAGCGCTTTTGCCGGTACATCCCTGTTCGTTCCACTCATCGTTTGTTTGGTGCTTTTACAGGAGCATGGCTATAAAGAGGGATACCGAATTTCTTCAGCAAGAGGTCTCGCCCGCTTTAATGGGGCTCTGGCACATGTGCTTTCGTCTGCTTTAATAGTCGGTGCAGCTTATAGCGCACTTTGCCTTCTTTTGTTTGCAATAGCCATAATGCGTGGGGGGCAAAACTACACGCACGGCATGCTGGCTGCATTTTTGCCTGCGATGATAATCAACGCCGTATTGGTGATATCGGTTGCGTTGGAGACGATGACCATCTATCGGATTACAGGCAGCGCTGTATTGAGCGGGGCTGTAATAATAATTGGATTTGTCATGAGCTTGACGCTCTACGGAACCTTCCTTCAGGCACCTATACCATCCTTGCGATGGATCTTCCTCCTTCCGGGGCCGTACCTTGGAGCCGGATGTGCCCTTGGGTATAGCGATATGGGGCAGCTGACGCTTCTGGGATATGGCGTGGCAGCTGGCTGTCTATCGGTATTGATTTACGCTCTCGTGACCTGTCGTGTCGGAGGTGTGCTCAATGGCTCGTCAGATTAAAAGGTTCCTCCATTCAGAATTGAAGCATGTAAGCGAATGGACGTACGTCTTAATCCTGGCAATTTATGCGTGTATGGTGATATTGCAGCTTAATTCTTTCCCGATGTGGTTCTGTAGCCTCCGCGAGGGCAGTTTCTTGGGCTTTTTCCCAGACCCGACGCTTAAACTGTCGGCAGAGGACGCCCTTCTATTTGGTAATGCAGAGGTTTTTCGCGGCTTGCTGTTCAATGTGGCCCCGTTGGCTCATGCATTGTTCTTTCCGCTTGTCGCGCCTTGCGTTGTCCCACGCTTTGTCAGTTCGAGCTTTGTCGAGGAACCGTGGGGGCTGTCGGAGGCTCGGGGAGGGAAGCGGGCGTGCGTTACCGTTGCGCGAGTGGTGCTGTCTTCTTTCGCCCTATTGGGCGCGTTTATCCTGTCAAGTGTCGTTTTGTACTGTCTTAACTGCGCAATCGTTTTGGATGCTCAACAGTATTTCAACCTGAATATGTTTTGCGATCGACTTCTTCTGACGAGTGCGGTCTGCCTTGCATACGTGGTCTCTTGCGTGATCGTTGTTTCCTATTTTGGATCCGGCTTCGGTCCTATTGGCATGCTGTTGCTTGTCAACGTCGTAACGATCTACATACAGGTCGGAGCCAATTCCATGCTTCCGTTTCCGTCCTCGATGCTCATGTGGATTTGCGGCGTGACCCCGTTGGAGGATAGTCAATGCACCTCGATTTTAATTGACTGCCTGATTAACGTAGCAAGCGTTCTTGCCATTTGCTTTACCGTCGACCAATTGCGGTCGAGATTTCTTTGATTGTTTGTGAGGGATAATCATATGAGGCCGTCTCAATACAACTTGATTGAAAACCACGGCGAAAGAACGCTGGTGATGAATGCGAAGACCGGTGCAATCCTTTCGTTGGATAAACAACATGCAGAAAGTATGTGCCGCATGGTATCGGGAACCGAATGGGAGCCAGATGAATTGCGCGAAGCGTTGCTTCAAGGAGGAATGCTGTTAGAAGATGATCGTGACGAAAAAGAGGAAATGAAGGCAATAGGCCGTCTTCTTCGATTTTCCAATCGCTCTCTAGGCATGACGATAGCCCCGACATTGGAGTGCAACTTCTGTTGCCCATACTGTTATGAAAAAGGACAACGTAAAACGACAATGACTCCGGAGGTTGAAGACCGGCTTGTCTCATTCGTGAAGGAGCGTTCACGGGGGCTGAGCGAGCTTGAGATCGGTTGGTATGGTGGAGAGCCGTTGCTGCAAGTCGATAAAATTCAGCGGCTTACGGAGCGTATAAAGGCGATCCTTAATCCAGAGTGCTCCTATTCGGCATCCATCGTTACAAATGGATATCTTCTGACGCCAGAAGTGGCCGAGACTCTCGCGGCTTGTGACGTCAAGATGGCTCAAATAACCTTGGACGGGTCTCGAAAGGACCACGATTCTCGACGGTTCTTGCGGAACGGACAGCCGACGTACGATGCGATTCTAGACAACGTTTCTAAAGTCACGCATCTGTTGGATATTTCTATCAGGTGCAATGTCGATGCCCATAACATTGCCGGTGCTGGCGATTTGCTGGATGCACTCGAGGAAAAGGGCCTTAAAAACAAGGTTGGATTCTATCTGGCGCCTGTCGACAATATTAACGATACGTGCCCAAGTGACAGTAGTTGTTTTTCGATGGAGGCGTTTTCTCGGGAAGAGCTGGACTTTTATAGTCATGCAGTTGATAGGGGGTTCTACGTTGACCTGACGGTGCGCTTTGATCCGGCTATTTGTGGCGCCGTTTGTGCAGGGTCGTTTGTAGTGGATCCGGAGGGCTATCTTTATAAATGTTGGGACGAAATCGGGATGCGTGAACGCTGCGTCGGTACGCTTGCCGAAGGGCCGAGGATGAATGCTCAGCTGGTCCAATGGCTAAACTATGAGCCGAGCGATCATGAGTGTGAAGAGTGTTTTGCCTATCCCTCATGCATGGGAGGTTGCCCTAATCACGCTCTTCATGGAGGGTCAAAACAGTGCGTATCTCAAAGGTATCAGGTGCGCCAACGAATGATTTTGACCGAGAAGGCTCAGCGATTGCTTTCGGAACTGGATTCAGCTCATGTTTAATCTCTGCGCAAGAACAATAATCAAGAATCCAAAGTATATAACCTATCTTCTAATGTGCCTGCTCTCGCTTATGGTTGGTCTCGCAATTCCTTTTCTGACGGGACAACTGGTCAACAACTTTGTCGGTGTCGCGCGAGATGGGGAAAGCGCAATCGCCATCGGCGCTGGGATAGCAGCACTGGGTATTGTGCGAGCCGGTTTGAATTGCGTCAGTGAGCTGGTCTATGTCGATCTGCAAACACATGTGGGATTTGCATTGAATGAAGAGGTGATAAGTCACGTTCAAAGGCTACCACGGGCCTTCTTTTCTAATTTTGATGCCTCATATTACAACCAACAGATTAATCATGACGCTAACGATTTGGTGATATTTGTTATAAACGCTAGTGTCCAAAGCGTGAGCAATATAGTGACGTTGCTTGTGGTGTTTGTTGTCCTGGCGACCATAAACGGTCACCTGGCAATGCTGTGTATGGCTCTTGGCATAATAGGTGGCGCGGTCTATTCGCTTTTCAAAAAGTGTTTGTTCGCAAGAAGTTTCGAGGCTCAAGAGCAGGAGGCTCGATTCTTTTCCGATCTGGAGAAGCAGCTTAGCAACGCACAATTTATCCGCAGACATGTTCTATTCGAGGTTTTCAAGCAAAGGCTTGAGCACTCTTTTGCAGAGCTATATCGTTGCGTTTATCAGAACCAGCAAATTAATGCGACCTTTACGTTTGCCAACACTGTCGTCACATCTTTGGCACAGGGTGGAATCTTGATCCTGGGCGCAAAGGAAGTTCTCGACGGCAATTTGCTGCCCGGCTATCTTATGACGGCGCTAAGCTATTACTCCTATTATTCTTCGGCTATTGAATTCTTCCTTGCGCTGGGCAAGGACTATCAAACGTCAAAAGTATCCTACGAGCGTTTGCGGCGCTTGCTGGACATGCCAGAGGACTCAAATGGGGCCATTATCCTCGCCGATGTTTACGAGGTGAGCTGTTCCGAGCTGGCGTATAGCTATCCTGGGTCTGAAAAAACCGCGTTCAGAGACATTCGAGCTTCTTTGGAAAAAGGAAAGGTATACGGAATCGTTGGGCCGAACGGTTCCGGTAAGAGCACGCTGCTGGATGTGATAAGCGGTTGCGATCCAGAAAACTGCAAGGGTGATATTTGGATTAACGACAAGCCCCTGAGCTCTCTGGACCGTTATGCGCTGCGGAAGCGCAATATCGGGATTACTGAGCAGGAGCCGCCCCTGACCGAGGGGTCGATACGGGACAATTTAACTCTTTGCTGCAGAAGCACTGAAGAGCGTGACCTTGAGAGCCTCATTGAGAGAATGGGGCTTAAAAAGATGGTCGATTCAAGTGGTGGACTTGATGTCGAGCTGGACGATAAGCAGAACAACATTTCAGGGGGGGAGAAACAAAAAATAGCGATAATTCGCCAGCTGCTGAAAAACCCGGACGTGATGATGTTTGATGAGCCGACATCTGCACTTGACAGTCAGAGCAAGCAGGCGTTTATCGAAATCCTTAAGGAAAGAAAGGGGCGACATATCACGTTCATCGCTACGCATGACCCTGTGCTTATTTCGGCATGCGATGAGGTGATTGAAATTGCCTGACGGGTTAGTGGGCCTAGCATATCAAATACAGGGGGGTGTTCCTATAGTTTTGTCAACTGGGAAATGCTCTCCGTGCGACCGAATCGCGGCATGCTGACGCCTAGCCATTAGGCCGGTGGGCTTCAGTCTGCTCGGTGCGTTTCGGCTAGGCTGCGTAAGGCACCCTGTCTCGCATGACCGCGTAGATGACCTTCAGTCTC
>CABRBC010000048.1:0-4799 GCA_902469055.1 uncultured Collinsella sp. | reverse complement strand
CGCATTTGGACAATCTGACGTTCAACTTCAAGGGCGCGACCAGAAGGTCAGCGCCCTTTCGTTTCACGTCACCTTGTCTCAAATGCGACCCGCTCGCTGCCCGTCCTCAACCTGCGACGTTAGTCATTGGGGACGTTCTTAAACGACTGGTCAAAGGGGACACTCTTGATGCACTTGGCACTTGGGGACGTTCCTTTTGTGCCGGCAGTTTGGGACACTCCTTGCGTTAAGAGGCTGGCGTGCGTCAACCTATTCTCGTTGCAGTAAAAAAATCGCCCCGTTCTTGGTTGAGGACGGGGCAATTCATCTTTTGGACTTGTGCAGCCAGGCCTATGCAAAGCGGGCGACGAGCTCCTGGAGCACGTCGGTCATCTTGACGAGCGAACTGACCGGGACGAACTCGTTGACGCCGTGGTAGCAATAGCCGCCGGTGGAAAGGTTGGGGCAGGGCAGACCGCGGAACGACAGCTGCGCGCCGTCGGTGCCGCCGCGAATCGGCAGCACTTGGGGCTCAACACCGCAGGCAAGGTAGGCTTCCTTGGCAACATCAATAAGCTCGGGATAGTCACGAACGATCTCGGCCATATTTCGATACTGCTGCTTAATCTCGACCGTCACACGCTCCTCACCCAGACGCTGGTTGAGCATCGAGGCGGCGGCATCAAGAAGGTCGAGTTTCTGCTGGAACTTGGCGGCGTCATGGTCGCGGACGATATAGCGCGCTGTGGCGTGATCGACGGTCGCAGATACACCCTCAAGGTGATAAAAGCCCTCGTAGCCTTCCGTATACTCCGGGCGCTGCACGTAGGGGAGCAATGCGTTGAAGTCGCAGAACAGATTGCCTGCGTTGATCATACGGCCCTTGGCGTCGCCCGGGTGGATGGACTGGCCCTCAAAGCGGACGGTCGCCTCGGCGGCGTTAAAGCACTCCCACTCCAGCTCGCCGATGGGGCCGCCGTCGACCGTGTAGGCGTACTTGCAGCCAAAGGTATCGATATCCAACAGCTCGGCTCCGTGGCCAATCTCCTCGTCAGGGCAGAAGCAAATGCCGAGTGCGGGATGGGGCAGAGAAGGGTCCTGAGCGAAACGCGCGACAAGCGACATGATCTCGGCAACGCCTGCCTTGTCGTCCGCGCCCAGCAGCGTGGTGCCATCGCTGCAGACCAGGTCCTCACCCGCGAGGTCATTCAGGGCGGGGAGCTTGGCGGTACTCATGGCAACGGGCTTACCGTCAACCGTGCCGCAGACCAGGTCGCCGCCTTCGTAGTGTACGATGTGCGGCTTCACGCCGGCGCCCGGTGCAACTTCGGTGGTGTCGAGATGGGCGATCAGGCCCAGGGCGGGCTTGTCCTCAGCGCCCGCACTTGCGGGGATATGCGCGCAGACATAGGCGTGCTCGGTCACGTGGGCATCTTCCGCACCAAGCTCGCGCAGCTCTTCAGCCAGCACGTTGGCAAGGTCAAACTGAACGGCGCTCGAGGGTACCTGGTCGCAGTTTGCATCCTCGGACTGTGTGTTGATCTGGACGTAGCGCAAAAAGCGCTCGAGGACATCGGGGCTCGTGGTGGTGTTTTCCATAAAGACCGCTCCAATCTTGGTCGTCGTGTGCAACAAGAACTCTAGCACGGTATGCCACGGCATACCACGACGCTTGGATGGGGTAGAATCAGCCATTGAATGCAGAAGGGACGGAAGATCATGGATACGACAATTAGCTCGCGCGAACTACATCTGACGGTGGCGAACGAAGACTACTTGGAGTGCATGGTTCGCATTGAAAGCGAAGAGGGGGAAACCAACGGCGTGCGATCGGTCGACATCGCGCAGCGCCTTGGCGTCTCCAAGGCATCGGTCAATAAAGCGGTTTCGGCGCTCAAGGCATCCGAGCTTGTCGAGCAATCGCACTACGGCAAGGTAATCCTGACCGATCGCGGCCGCGAGGTTGGCACGGCTATCTGGTACCGTCATCGCCTCATCCGTACGTTTTTGGTTCAGGAGCTCGGTGTCGAATTTGAGCGAGCCGATTCCGAGGCCTGCATGATGGAGCATGCGCTATCCGAGGACACGATGAGCCGCTGGCTCGCCTATCTCGAAAAGCAGGGAATCAGCGTCGAGGAATAGCGGGATATATATGGATACGAGTTATTACAACCGCTTTGGTGCCGAGGAGCTTGCGCGCCGCTTGTCGAGCGAGACCTTGTTGGCGCAGGGCCCCATGGGCAGTGTTTTGTTGAGTGAGTACGATGCCGCCGACATTCCACCGGCGTTTTGGAATCTGGCAGAGCCGCAGACCGTTTCTCGTATCCATCGCTTGTATGTCGCCGCCGGCGCGCAGGTGCTCATTACCAATACCTTTCAGGCATCGAGCTATGCCCTCAAGCACGACCAGATTGCGCCGTCCGTGGCGGAGGTCAATCGCGGGGCCGTCGACGATGCCCGCCAGGCGCACCCTCAGCTACTGCTGGGCTCGATGGGCCCGATCGGTATTGAGTGGTTTGCCGAGGACTCTGCCGAGTATCGTGAAATCCGCGGCATTGCGCGCGAACAGGCGCACGCCTTGCTCAATGCTGGTGTTGACGGTCTGCTGATCGAGACGGTGACGTCTATCCGTAATCTGCAGCCCATGCTTGCCGGCGCCCGAGATGCCGCCGACGGCATGCCTGTTCTAGTGAGTTTTGTCGTTGACGATAAAGGCGACCTGCTGGGCGATGGCCTCAACATCGAGGCAGCCGTTTTGTACGCCGAAAAACACGGCGCAAACTCGGTTGGTGTTAATTGCTGTTCGCTTGCGGCCGCGAATGCGGCGGTGCCCAGGATGGTTGCATCGGCGACTACTCCCGTTACGGTGCGTCCCAACGTAGGCGATCCGGTCCAGACTCAGGATGGCCCCGTATGGCACGAGAATCCCGAAGCTTTCGCGCGCGCATGCATCGAATGGAGACATGCCGGCGCCGCAATGGTGGGCAGTTGCTGTGGAACCACGGCAATCACTACGGCAGCGATGGCCGAGGCGCTCGATATATAAAGGGCAAAACCGCTCCATACGGGGCGGTTTTTTTATTGCTTGCATGTCCTCGGCAGCATTTGCCCAAATGGTGAATGCTGGTGCCGGCAGGTTGCTGAGTGCGTGTTGCGGGTATACCTCACGCGTACCATGATCCAAACACTGTGAGGTGTCTGCGCGTGTGCGCGATAATTCATTTTGGAACTGACGGTTGGCGCGCTCGCGTCGATGAGGACTTCACTGCCGATAACGTTGCCCGTATCGCCGATGCCGTCGGCGAGTTGTGGCAAAAGACCAATCCGGGCAAAACGGTATATATAGGGTTCGACACCCGGCCCCTGGCGAGCGAGTTCGCTGAGCTTGCGGCGGGCGTGCTAGCAGCGCACGGGCTGGACGCCGTGCTCGCTTCGCGACCTGTTCCGACCCCTGCCCTTACGTGGGCGGCGGCTTATGACGGTGGGGCGTGCGGCGCGCTCATGGTGACGGGGTCCCATCATCCGCAGGGTTATCTGTGCCTCAAGATTCGCATGGGTGACGGCTCGACCGCCAACCAGGATGTCATCGAAGAGCTCGAAGAGACCATGGCTCCCGAGCCAATGGGGATCGAGGGGCAATATCGCACCGCGGATATCATTCCTGACTATATGCAGGCGGTGGCATCGTTTGTCGATGCCGAAGCCATCCGCGACGCGCACCTGCGCGTGGTTGTCGATCCCATGGGCGGCGCAGCCCAGGGCTATCTAGCCGACTTGCTGCGCGAGCTTGGCGTTGAGGTGCACGAGATTCACGCCGGGCAGGCGTCTGACCAAGAAGATATCTGCCCCGACCCCGTTGAGCCTTGGGTGGACGCTTGCGAGCGCACGGTTATCGAGGACGGAGCTTGCGCTGGCCTGGTGACCGACGGCGACGCCGATCGTATCGGCGCGGTTGACGAGCGCGGCAGATATATACATCCGCATCAGATCATGGCGCTCGTTTTGGGCGACTTGGTTCAATTTCGTAATTTGGAGGGGCGCGTCGTCGTCAATCTTTCGTGCTCGACGCTCGTGCGTCGCATTGCCGAGGCGCTTGGCTGCCGCGTGACCGTCAAGCCAGTCGGTTTCAAATATATAGCGGCAGAGATGAAGAAGGGCGGCGTCCTCATGGGCGGCGAAGAAGCCGGTGGTATCGGCATCGCCGCGCATATGCCCGAGCGCGATGGAATCCTCGCCTGTCTGATTCTGTGTGAGCTTATGGCAAAGACGGACGCGCCTTTGGGCGTTCTGGTCGACCAACTCGAGGACAGTTTTGGTAAGACGAGTTACGGTCGACGCGATTTGCGCCTTGAGGCCGAAGATGCCGAAACGTTACGAACCCTGCTGCCGGGCGTAAACCCGAAGTCGATTTGTGGCAAGGTGCCGCAAAACGTTAGTCATATGGATGGCTTGCGTTTGGCATTCGAGGATGACACGTGGCTGCTGGTCCGTCCTAGCGGGACCGAACCAGTGGTGCGCGTCTACGCCGAGGGGTTCTCGGTGGAAGAACGTGATGAGTTGCTCGATGCTGGCTGTGCTTTAGCTAGGGGGACGTATCCGCTTTAACCATGAGACTGCCTTATATAAAGAGATGCTCGGCGAGCGGTAGGTAACGGCTGGCAAACGTTAGTCGGATTCCAAGATGTGTAGGAAATGTGTACGCCCAGATTCCCGCCCACGGCGCCCCTCCGGTCTGGCAATATATCTCCTTGCCGCGCGGCCCGGTCGAACCGGGAACCAGCGCAGGCGTGCACCTTGAGAACCGGATACTGCGAGGATGG
>CABRBC010000047.1:0-11712 GCA_902469055.1 uncultured Collinsella sp. | reverse complement strand
CGCATTTGGACAATCTGACGTTCAACTTCAAGGGCGCGACCAGAAGGTCAGCGCCCTTTCGTTTCACGTCACCTTGTCTCAAATGCGACCCGCTCGCTGGCGATGCCAAAACATCGGCGCTTCCGTGGTTGGCACTTGGGGACGTTCCTTTTGTGCCGGCACTTTGGGACACTCCTTGTCATTGGTGCAAAGTAACCTGCCCCCATTGCGCCAAGCGGCGTGTGCCGTTAAGCGGAGAGGCGTATTGTTGACCCATCGTTTGGGCATACAATGGCTATTGGTCTGCTGCGGTGAAGGTCTGTCCGCTCCGCAGCTTTTTTCTACGGTTAAAGGAGTATGTATGTCCGTTGAGGTCATGAGGTCTGTGATCGAGGCCGCCGAGGGCCGCGTGCCCGTCGACACGCTGTTTACCAATGCGCAGATCGTCGACGTGTATGGCCAGCGTATGGCGCCCGGTAGCGTTGCCGTCAAGGACGGTGTGATCGTCGGCGTGCTCTACAACGGTCGCGACGATGCCTCCGGTACCTACGAGGCTGCCGAGGTTATCGACTGCCAGGGTCGCTATCTCGCTCCCGGTTTTATTGACGGGCATCTGCATATCGAGTCTTCGAACATCCGTCCCGCCGAGTATGCTCGCATGGCCGCGACGCGCGGTACTACCACCGCCATTGCCGACAGCCACGAGATTGCTAATGTTGCCGGTCTCGATGGCTTGCGCTTTATGATTGAGGACGGCCGCCGCGCACCCATCTCCATCAAATACATGATGCCTTCGTGCGTGCCCGCGCTGCCCGACGAGCAGGCCGGTGCCGTTATTTCTGCTGCCGATATGCAGGCGTTTTTTGCCGAGCATCCAGGCGATGTCTTTGGTCTGGGCGAAATGATGAACCTGCCGGGCGTCTTTATGGCCGACCCCGAGACCTGCGCTCGCATCGATGCTGCCAACCAGACGCCGTCCAAGCAGGTTGACGGCCACGCGCCGCTCGTTGCCGGCAAGGACCTCAACGCCTATGCCGCGGCGGGTATTATCGCCGACCACGAGTCGACGATTCCCGAGGAGGCGCTCGATAAACTGTCCCGCGGCATGTATGTGATGCTGCGTGAGGGCACGTGCAGCCACGATCTGGCCAATTTGTCCCCGATGCTGCTGGAAAACCCCGCCCGCGCCCGCCGCTGCTGCTTTGCGACCGACGACCGCGCTCCCTCCGACGCGCTTTCGACCGGCATGATCGACAACGCCTGCCGCGTGGCCATCGAGGCCGGCGTCGACCCGGTGGTCGCTATCTCCATGGCGTCCCTTTCCACGGCTGAGGCATTTGGCCTGGACCACGGCTGCCGCGACCCGCACGAGCTCCGCGGCGCAATCGCCCCGGGCAAACGCGCCGACCTGCTGCTGCTCGATGACCTGACGTTTGCCAAGGCTCCGCATCGTGTTTATGCCGCCGGTGCCCTGGTGGCGCAGGATGGCACCTTTGTGGGCGAGATTGCACCCGAGATGGCCGAGGTTGCAGCCCTTGCCGATGAGCTGCGCGCCTCCGTTAAGCTGCCGAAGCTTTCGCTCGACGTATTCGACTATGCCTTTAAGCCGGGCGAGGCCGTGATTGACGTGGTACCGGGTAAGGCCATCACGGGCGTGGCTCGCCCCGAGAGTGCCGAGGGTCTGCGCCGCATTATGCTGATCGAGCGTCACGGCCGCGGCGTGTCGCTGCAGGCCGAGGGCGCCGATGGCGACGGCCCCGCTGGCCTTGGCCTGGTCGGCAAGCATATCGGTCGCGGCTGGGTGCGCGGTTTCACCATCACCGGTGGTGCCATTGCCTCCACGATCGGCCACGACTCGCACAACGTGTGCGTGGTGGGCGACAATGCGGCGGATATGATGGCTGCCGTCGAGGCCGTGGGCCAGGGCGGCCACGTGCTGGTGCGCAACGGCGAGGTCGTGGCGCGCATTCCGCTGGCGCTCGGTGGCCTTATGAGCGAGGGCACGGCCGAGGACGTTGCCGCGCAGCACGACGACTTTATGGTCAAGGCGCGCGCCATGGGTATTGAGCCGCCGCTCGACCCCATCATGGGCATTATCTTCCTGCCCCTGCCGGTCATCCCGACGCTCCGCATCCGCCCCGAGGGCATGTTCGACGTTACAACCTTCACCTATGCCGACTAGTCATCGGGGACGTTCTTAAACGACTAGTCGTCGGGGACACTCTTTGGCGGGCTGCCTGACGCCGCGACCGTAGGACCTCTGGCATGTGTGAGCTATTTGCCAGGTCCTTGAAACGTTTGCGCCCGCGGAGTCTTATTTGAGCTCCCTTTGGGTACGTTGGAATCGGATACGCGTTCGATTCCAACAAGCCCGAAGGGAGCTTTTCTATGTTTAAACTGATTGCATCCGATATGGACGGCACACTGCTTGACGAAAACGGCCAGGTGCCTCCCGAGACCTACGAATTGATTCTGGCGCTACACGAGCATGGCGTGCATTTCGCCGCATCGTCAGGTCGTCGCTACGATCGCCTGTGTGAGTTCTTTGCGCCCGTTCGCGACAAGATGGACTTTGTTGCCGCTAACGGCGCCCAAGTCTACGCCGACGGTAAGATGGTAGACCGTGAGGTGTATTCGCACCTGGCGATTCGAAGGCTCGCCCAAGCCGTCAGGACGTTTCCCAATCTGCATCTTGCGCTCTTTGACCGAACCAAGTCCTTCTTGCTCGATGACGAGTGCAAGTTCGTGCGTGAGGTCGATAAGGACCTTCCCAATGCCGAGCGCATTTGGGAGCTGCCCGATCCCAGCGTAAATATCATCAAGGCGAGTATCTTTTGCGATGACTGTGCCGTTATGGACAGTGCCTACGTACTGCAGCGCGAGCTTGGCCAGCTTTTTACCTTTGCGCCTTCTGGAAACGCATGGATCGATGCCATGCAGCCTGGTGTGTCGAAGGCCTCGGGAATCGAGCAGCTCATGGAACACTATGGCGTCGAACGCGACGAGGTCATGGCGTTTGGCGACTCGATGAACGACTACGAGATCATTCGCTTTGTCGGCACGGGCTGCGCGATGGAAAATGCGCGCCCCGCGCTCAAGGCGGTGGCCGATCGCGTCGTAGGCTGCAACCGCGACCACGCCGTTCAGCATGAGCTCCGTCGCGTGCTGGAGAGTCTCTCCTAATCCGGCAGATGGGGACATTCCTTTTCTGCCGACAGTGGGGGACAGTCCTTGCAGCTTTTTGCGAAGAGTGTCCCCAACGACTAGTCGTTTAAGAACGTCCCCAATGACTAGGCGAGGGCGGCCATGATGGTGCGGGCGACGCCGTCGTGGTCGTTGTCGTATTCGGTGATGGCGTCGGCGGCGTCGCGGTCCTCGGGCTCGCCGTTGATCATGGCCATGCCGTGGCCCGCTGCCTGCAGCATGGGGATGTCGTTGATGTTGTCGCCGAACGCCCAGGCGTCGGCGAGACGCTCGCCCAGGTGCTCGCATAGCCACGTGAGGGCCGTTCCCTTGGTGGCGCCCTCGCCCATGACCTCGATATTCATGGCGAAAGAACGCGTGACCTCAATGCCTCCGAGCGTGTCGAGCGCCGCCGCGATGGCGTCGCGATCGGCCGGGTCGTGCCAGTACATGGCGATGCGTTCAAGTGTCTCGACCGCGTCGATCTTGCTGTCGATATCCATGTCGATCGGTGTTCGTGTGCGCTTGAGCGAAGCCGCGATGTGGGGGTCGCCGCCGCAGAATTCGTCCAGGCGCGTGTAGAGCGAGCGGGGGAGGAAGCACTGGCCGTCGGCGAAGATATCAAAGGTGACGTCATGGCCGGCGGCAATGCTATGGACGCGGTGGGCGATGGCGCGGTCGAGCGGTCGGCTCAAAATGCGCGTAGCACGTGAGGTATCGGTGGGCGTACCGTCGTCGAGCTGCCAGACGCTGGCGCCGTTGGCGCAGACCGCGTAGTGTACGGCGGGGTGGGCGAGGATGGGCTCAAAGATGCCCGACAGCGGGCGCCCCGTGCAAGGCACAAACTCAATACCGCGGCGCGCGAGCTCGTCGAGCATTGCCCAGGTGGCGTCGCTCATCTGCTTATCGCTCGTCAGCAGCGTTCCATCCATATCGGAAAACACAATCATTTGTTGCGATCCTTTCTACTGGCATAAAAAGCGTGGCCGAGGGCGGTGATGCCCTGGCCACGCTCGGGTTCTATAACGGTCCGCGTTCTAGCGATCGGCGAGCGGCTTGTACTCCAGCGGCTCGATAACCGGGCGATACGCGGGACGGATGATGCGGTGCGCGCAGAAGAGCTCTTCCATGCGGTGCGCCGACCAGCCGGCCATGCGGGCGACGGCGAACAGCGGCGTAAAGAGTGTCTCGGGCACGCCGAGCATCTTGTAGATAAAGCCCGTGTACAGGTCGATGTTGGCGCAGATGGGCTTGGTCATGCCGTGATCGCGCATCACCTGCGGTGCCAGGCGCTCGATGCGCTCGATGAGCGCGAACTCATCGCCCAGGTCCTTCTTGGCGGCAAGCGTGCGCGCGTAACGGCGGCACACCTCGGCGCGCGGGTCGCTCAGCGTGTAGACGGCGTGGCCCATACCGTAGATGAGGCCCGTGCCGTCGAAGGCCTGCTTGTCGAGAATCTTGCCCAGGTAGGCTGCGACCTCGTCCTCGTCCTCCCAATTGGAGACATGCGCGCGGATGTCCTCGTGCATGGACACGACCTTGGCGTTGGCGCCGCCGTGGCGCGGGCCCTTGAGCGAGCCGATAGCCGCGGCGTAGGCGGAATACGGGTCGGTGGCCGAGGAGGACAGCACGCGGCAGGCAAACGTGGAGTTGTTGCCGCCGCCGTGCTCGGCATGCAGCATGAGCATCACGTCAAGCAGCATCGCCTCATCGTGAGTGAACGCCATGCCGCCGCGTAGGACCTGCAGGATGGTTTCGGCGGTTGAGAGGCCGGGCGTGGGGTGCGGCACGTGCATCTCCGAGCCGTGGCGCTTGGCGACCGATGCCATGTGCGCAAAGGCGGCGATGCGAGGGAGACGGGCGAGCATGGAGATGGCGACGTCGATTTCGTGCTCGGGTGTAATGGCGTCGGGCTCGGCGTCGAAGGCGTAGAGCAGCAGCACGGCGCGCTGAAGCACATTCATGATGCTAGACGACACCGTGGTCATGGGGAACTCGCGGACGTATTCGTCGCTCAGATGCCTAAAAGCACCCAGACGTCCGCAAAAACCGTCGAGCTCCTCTTTGTTGGGCAGCGAGCCCGTGATGAGCAGGTAGGCGACCTCTTCGTAGCCATAGCGATTCTCGGCCTGGGCGTTGTTGACCAGGTCCTCGATGCTGTAGCCGCGCAGCGTAAGCTTGCCCTGGTCGGGCACGACTTTGCCGTCGACCTTGTTGTAGCCGTGCACGTCCGAGATGCGGGTAAGGCCCGCGACCACGCCCGAGCCATTGGCATTGCGCAGGCCGCGCTTGACGTTATGCTCTACGAACAGGCCCTCGTCGTACGGGGCGGTCGGCAGGCCGTGGTAGAGGTTTTCGCTTTCGGGCGAAATCTGACGGCTCGCCTCGTAATCCAGAACCAGGCGGCTCAGGTGATCGTCGAAGCGGTAGTAGATTTTCTTGGCGTCGTAGGCCATGCGCGCTCCTCTCCGGTCCGCTTTGGGGCCGCGCGCTTGGACGATATGACGTCAAGCTGCCCCGAGCGGCTTGTTCGCTACAGGCGGTACATAAAGTTAAAGACGTCCTCGCGCTGGATGGACACGTTGACGCCCGAAAGCTCGCCGGCCTCGGCCAGGGCCTTCTGCAGCTCGGCGAAGTCGAGCTTGGACTCGGCGGTGTCGGCCAGCATGGTCATGGTAAAGATGTCCTCGATAATGGACTGCGTAATGTCGCGGATGTCGACGTTGGCCTCGCCCAGAACACGGGTGACGCCGGCGACGATACCGGGGCGGTTCTTGCCAAGGACGGTGATGACGATACGGGAGGACGAGATCTCGGCCATGGGAAACCCTTTCGCGTGATTGCGGCGCGCGCGGGGCGCTCCGCTACGGTACAGTGTTCATCATTGTACCTGTCTGGCGCAAAAAAGGCGCGCTCGCTGCGGCGTTACATGCCTGCAACATGAGCGTAAGGGGGAAGGCCGTACGGGGAAGAGCCGTCTGGCGCGTGTCCGGCTCGTGTTGGGTTGATTTCCGATCTCAGCCGAACACATTGAGCGGACAGGCCGTTCCCGCAGTCAGCCGAACGCCTCCGACGGCTGATTCCGAACTGGAAGCGGAGGGCATCCCCGCCCTTCGGTAGGGGATACCGCTCCGCGGCGCATGCCGCGGGCGGCGCCCCTATCGGACCACCGTGACCTCAGTTGGGATGGGCCCAGCACTGCCGCGTACTCGGTGAGCTAGAGCCAACTGTTCGTCTTCACGTCGCGTATGGCGATATTTCGGTCGTCCGGCTCGGTGATGCCGTAGCCGAACGCCTGGAGCGTCTCGATGGACTCCTGGATCCTCTGTTGGAACATGGGACCCGGATCGACCCTCGGCCCGAGGTGCCCGCGCCAAAGGCACGGCGTGGCGCGCAGCATGTTATGGATTTTGGAGATGGGCTCGATGTCGGCGTAGACGTTGAGCGTCGCCATGGCGTCCTTGTGGCCGAGGATCGATTGGAGCGCCTTGATATCGCCGCCTTGGCGGATCCACTGCGTTGCGAACGTGTGGCAAAGGCCGTGGAACGTGATCAGCTCGTCGTTGGTGCCCATGAGGCCGTTGGTCTCCGAGAACGTCTTGAACGCCCTGCGGATATAGCTTGTCGTCGCGAAGGTCGCGCCCGGCTCCGACAGGATGTAGCAGTCCCCGATCTCGACCGCCCCGGTAAGGCCGCGCAAGCGCAGCTTTCCGCAGTCGATCTCGTGGGTCTCCTTCAGGAAGGGGAGTAGGCCGACCGGGTCGATGGGGATACCCCTGGCGTCATGGGTCTTGGTGTCCTTGATGAACGAACCCATTCCCTTCGCGTACGCCACCGAGTGTCTGATCGAGATCAGGCCCGTCTCGAAATCCACATTGCACCACCGAAGGCCGCAGACCTCGCCGATTCGCATCCCCGTGTGCAGGGCGAGTACGACCGCCCTCTAATCCTCGGCGGACCAATCGAGTCCGAACTCCTTTCGGGCATCCTCTTCGCTCATGACTTCGAGAAGGTCTCCGGGTTGGCAACGAAGGGCGAGGCATAGCTGCTCGAGTGTGTTGAAGCGAATGCCGCGAATATGCCCTTTTTTAATACGGGACAGGTTCACGGGCGTGGTTCCAATCCTTTCGGCAAGTTCGTTCGAGGAAATCTTTCGCTCGGCCATGATCTTGTCGAGGCGAACAATTACGGGCATGGCGTTTCCTTACGCAATCTCGTCGGAGTCGAGGTACAGCTCTCGGGCGTACAAGAAGAGCTGGGAAAGCATGAACAGGACGATGCCGAGAACCAGAGAGGTCCAATCGAATGATGAAGCGATCTCTTGGGCGCCGACGGCCCCCTCGCCGCCAAACATCGAAACGGAGGTTTTGAGTGAGCCGGCGTAGAGGCTGGTGGCAGCTTGAACAACGAAGAGAATGCCGAGCACCTTCAAGCATGTCGCAGACCCTTTCTTGAAGGGGTCTCCGCTCTTGATCGTCCACACGAGAACGGCGCTGAGGATGGTCGTAGCGATACCGATGACGGCAGGGACCAATGTCGAGATCGCAAGGGCTGGATACGCGGGGGAGTCTGCAATTACAGGGTTGTCGAGCACTTCGATTGCTGGCTTTAAGGAGAACGCCACTTGTGCGATGGCGGTGGCGCAAAGGGTCGCAGAGGCTATCGCACATGCGATGCGGAAGGAATGAAGCCGGGGAGTGCGATTGTCGGAACTCATAATAACCTCCGAAGAATTTAAAAAACTCAGGTTACTTTTTAACAGTTTATGTTAAATTGACTTTGCCGGCAAGTAATAAGGGCCGAGCATTTTGTTCGGCCCCTCTGTTCCGACTGGATGAGGTTAAGGTTGGCGATGAATATGCTCAAAATCTCGAAGGCGATCTTTAGGTCGCTTCTCTCCTCCAGGTCGCTCTGTGTTGTCGTTGTTGCGTTGATGGTTCTTTGTGCTCTGCCCGTCTTCAGGAGCGCGGCTGGCATCGACGGACGGGTCGAATACCTCGAGTCGGGAATAACCCGTGTTGAGCAGGAATTGTCAGCATCCTATGCGGATGCGCTTGTGAATGCGGGGGAGGACGGTGTCTATACCTCTTCATCAAGCATGCCCGCGCTTCTGTACCCTCTTGCCGCGGGACGTCTTATCTTGGCACCGCTCTCTCCCCTACTTCCGTTTCTGCAGATATCGGATGGAGAGTACACCTATTATGACGGATCGAAGGAGTACTTGCTATGGGTCGCAACGGCCGTTGCCGTCTCGTTCCTTGCCGCGCGTCTTAACAAACGTGAAAAGCTCATCATCCAGGCACCGATGGGCGAGCTGGGTAGACTTGTTGCATCGAGCGTATGGGCGAGTGTTTTTGCAATGCTTGCCGTCCTCGCCATCAATCTTCCAGGGATAATCGCCGCGCTTGTGAAGAATGGCCCGGGCTCGCCGTTCTATCCGATAGGCTACATTCAATATGCGACTCCGGTTATCAAACCGGCTTAGCTGGTGTTCGCGCAGACGGCCATCTTGCAATTCTTGGTGGCAGCGTTCATCTCGCTTGTCGTTCACCTTGCCGTGAAGATTGCCAATAACCCTACGCTTGGAATCGTGTTCGTATGTGCCCTGATGGGGGTGACGATGGTTCCCGGGTATTACGGAAGATCCATCGCTTTACGTGAGTTCGCCCTGTTGAATCCCCTTACGTATGCGAACACTGAGTTGACCGTCGGCGCCTATAGCCCGTACCCGACAACGCAGATAGTGAATCTGCCTGGACTTTGCTTCGAGCGTGGCGCGATTGCCCTCGTATGCGCAATCGGGATCGAGGTGCTGGCAATTAGCCTGCTTTGCGTTGCTGGAAAGAGCGGCTGCGCGTGCCCGATATCCCCGATTTGTCTTGAGAGAGGTTCCTTCACTGCATCGAGAACGGCAACTCGTTCGAGCGCTTGTGCCTCCGCCGTTGCATACGTAAGAACGATGGGGAAACTGCTCCTGCGTTCTCCTACCCTCGCCGTATGCGCGATTGCAATGTCGACGACGATGCTGGCCCCGGCTCTGGTCGAGATGTTTCCTGACGCTGATAACGTTTCCGCTGTTCGGTATAGGGATGGGGAGCTCCGTTCAATAGATCGGTATCTAGAGCAGAACGCTGCGAATATGGACGTCGAGGGCAAAGCGGCCCTGGAAGACATGCGGGATGCTCTTTCGGGTTTCGTGTACGCGCCTATGCCTGCGGAGGGGTTTTGAAGCCTTGCGACGTACGAGCGCGCTCGAGGTGAGCTGGGCGCGGCAGATGCAACTCTCCTGCAATCGATCGGAATCGAGCCGGAGACTCCTTCTCGTGCGGAGGCGCGCGCCCTTCTGCTTGAGTCGATCGCGAGCTTGCCGGACCCCAAGGTTTACGAGTTAAGTACGAAGATGCCCCCATTAATCCTCCTTTCGTATCTCCAGGCAGCGCTTCCCTCCTTATTTTTGCTGTTGCCCGTGGTTGTCACATCGCTCGCGTGTACCCACCTGCAGTGTCGTTCCCTTCTGGTTCTCCAGATCCCCGCAACAGCGCATGTGCGTTTTCTGACGGCTGTTGCGCTGGCTCTCCTGCTTGGCTTGGTGCTGCTTTTGGTGTCGATGGTTCCCGCTGTCGTTGTGTCCGTGATTAAGAACGGTGCGGGCGGATCGGAGTATCCCGTCGCTCTCATTCGGGCGGGAGCTTCGACAACGTCCATGGTGGGGGAGGCGGTGTTGTGCAGTATTCCGTTGCTGGTCATGGCATACGGCGTGATTTCCGTCGTCGCTGCGTTGACAGCAGCGATTAGCCGCAACCCCGTTGTCACCGGAATGGTTTGCGCGGTTCTCTTGGTGTTGGGTTCGTTGAGCGCTCATGTTGAAAGCGTGGGCATGGGCGTCGCGCTGCTGGCTCCATTCGCCTCGTTTGATCCCGCTTCCCAGGTGGGGACGATTGGGTTCCTTGGGCGAGGGACGAACGCGATGCCTTTTGGAGAGGTCGTCGGCGCATCGGGCGCTCTGCTGGTGGTCTTGGGCGCCGTATCTCCGTTGATGGTGCGCCTGAGTGTTCCAAAGATCGAAAGGGGATGATCTCGATGATTGACCTTCAAACGCTGACGATCTCTTATGGAAAGAAGGTGCTCGTAGATTCGGTGAACGCTGAGTTTGCCCCGGGTACGGTCTACGGTCTCATCGCTCCGAACGGGCATGGAAAGACGACGTTGCTGCGTGCGATGGCAGGTTTGCCGGGTCCTCGCGTGGACGGGAGCATCGTTCTGGATGAGGTGCAGGGTACGGGTGCGAGAGAGGTCCGTTCTATGATCTTCTATGCACCTGGTGAGGGGACGCTGCTGTATCCCGGATTGCGTGCGGAAGATCACCTCAAGATGGTTTGCGATATGTGGCCGCATGCTCGCGATATCGAAGAGATAGTGGAACAAACGCAGATAGGCGAGTTCGCGAAGATGAGGATCCGCACTCTGAGCCAGGGCATGAAGCAGCAACTTACCCTGGCGATTGCGTATGCGACGGGCGCGCGGTACCTTCTATTAGATGAGCCCATGAACGCGCTCGACCCCAGCAGGGTGGACTTGCATTCCGAGATTCTCAGGAAGCTGGCCGATTCTGGTACGTGCATCATCATGTCATCCCACATCTTGGGTTCGGTCGATAGGCTGTGCGATGAGATTCTGTTTTTGAAGGATGGGAGGCTCATTAGAAGCATTCCGCAAGATGATGCTGCGCCGAAGTCTCCTGGATCCCATTTCGCAAAGCCTGCCGGACGCGCCGAGGGTGCGCTAAGCACGTATCGGCGACTCTACGAAAAGGGCGAGTAGAAATGCAAGTTAAAAATCTATGTGGTCAATGTGATACCGTTGAACCCGCATATCGATACCGCTCAGCCATTCGCCTCGCCCCCGTCGCACGCATCTTCATCCGGTCTGTCATCATTAATCTAACGATGCTTTGAGGAACGTAGGTGCTTCTAAATGTACTGTCGACTTCTTCTCAAACTAATCCTAAGAGACAGGGCCGTATGGATTTGTACGCTCGTTCTCGCCGCAGCCTTCTCCATCCCCATTGCGTTCAATTCACCCATCTACGGGCCCTTCTTTATGAAGCAGGGCATGCAGGGCTTTGTCGACGCATTCAATACGCGCGCGCCCCAGGCCAACGGCACAGACCTATCGCCAGAGCAGCAAGTCGACGCGGAGCTTGCAAGATACGCGAACGCCGCCCTTGCCGCTCAAACCGACGCCGCCTTTCTCGATTCTGCCGAGAGCTACTACGCGCTCATGGACGAGGGCTTCCAATCCGGGTCCATCGTGGGGGACCAGGAGACCAATGACGCGGAGCTCGCATATTGCCGTGCCCTGAGCAGCTCCGGCATCACGGATATCCCGGCCTCCGCAAACGACCTGCCATTCCTTTCCTTCCTGCCTTACGCCATTGCCACGGCGCCGTCTTTCCTTCCCTTCATCCCCTTCCTTCTCTCGTCGATACTCCTGCTCGGGGCCACAAGGCCTGCGACCCTGGCGGCGAAGGCGCCCGTGCCCAAATTCCGG
>CABRBC010000046.1:0-20118 GCA_902469055.1 uncultured Collinsella sp. | reverse complement strand
TATAGGGAGAGGGCCTGACCCCATATCGTTGGGGCCAGGCCCGATTTTGCCTCTTGACAATGTCCTGCTCATATTAAAAGGAACGTCCCCAAGTGCCAGCCAAAGCGACGTCGCAGGTTGAGGACGGACAGCGAGCGACGTCCAGAGCGAACAAGTTGGCATGAAAAAGGCAAGGCATAGACCTTCTGGTCATGCCTTGCCTTTTGAATGACAAATTGTCGCTCTGGACGTCGCGCAGCGTCGAGCCGTTACGCCGTTCGGCAGAACGGCGTAACCTAGAGATCCCCGCCGGCACCCAGCAGCTTGCGCATGACCTGTTCGGGGTTAACCGAGCCGTCACGCGGGGCCAGGGCGGTGATCTTCTTCTGCATCTTGTACTCGTGCAGCTCGTCCTCGAGCTGGCGCACGCGGGCGCGGAGCTTTTCGTTCTCGCGCTCGCGCTCCTCGGCACGCTCCTTCATATCGAGGATGCGCACCACGCCGGCAAGGTTGATGCCCTCGTCGGTCAGCTGGTTGATGAGCTCCAGGCGCTCGATATCGGCACGCGAATACAGACGCGTGTTGCCGCCCGAGCGCTGGGGGTTCACCAGGCCCTTGGACTCATAGACGCGCAGAGTCTGCGGATGCATGCCGGTCAGCTCGGCCGCCACGCTGATCATGTACAGCGGTTTGTTCCTATTGTCCTCGGCCATGCTACCTGATCCCTTTCCGTCTCGTTATCGTCCATCATAAGCCCGCGGGCGCGGGCGTGCGCCACGACCGCCCTAGTACGTCGCCTTGTAACGGTTGACCTTCTCGCGATAATCGCGCGTGTCGGCCTCGCGCAGCTTGGTCATGGCATCGCGCTCATCGTCGGACAGGTTCGTGGGGACCTGCACCTTGATCTCGACGAGCAGCGCACCCGTGCGGCCGCGATGCTTAACGTCGGGCGCACCCATCTCCTTAAAGCGAAACTTCTTGCCCGTCTGGGTACCCGCGGGCACCTTCAGACGAACCGTCGCACCGCCGGGCGTCGGCACGTCCACCGTGCAGCCGAGCGCCGCCTCATAGACCGAGACCGGTACCTCCATGGTCACGTCGGCACCTTTACGCTTAAACAGCGGGTGCTCCTCCACATGCGTGGTCACGACCAGGTCGCCGCGCTCGCCGCCGGCAACGCCATACTCGCCGCGACGCTTGTAGCGTAGCTTGCCGCCGTCGACCGCGCCCGCGGGCACCGAGACCGTAATGGTCTGCTGCTCGCCTGTCGAGGGAATGCGATAGGTGACCTTGTGCGTCACGCCGCGAAACGCGTCCTCGGCCGTCACATCGACGGTCAGCGACAGGTCGCCGCCCTTGCGAGCACGGCTGCGACCCGCGCCGGCACCGGCAGCGCCCGCAGCCCCGGCAAAGCCCGAGCCCCAATCGCTGCCCCAGGCGCCGTTGCCGCTAAAGATGCTGTCGAAGATATCGCCCCAGCCGCTGGCACCCGCGCCGGCACCGTAGCCACCGCCATACGCGCCGCCCGCGCCCGGCATGCCGCCAAACATGAGCATCTGGTCGTACTCTTTGCGCTTCTTCTCGTCCGAAAGCGTCTCGTAGGCCTCGCTGATCTCCTTAAACTTGGCCTCGTCGCCGCCGGCATCGGGGTGATATTTTTGCGCGAGCTTGCGAAACGCGCTCTTGATCTCTTTGTCGGAGGCGCTCTTGGATACGCCCAGGATGTCATAGAAGGTTTTGCCTGCAGCCATCGTAGCTCCTCTCCTGTTACGTCCGCCGTCCATGCAGACGACGGCTCATGCTTTCATATGGCACTAGGCCAGAAAGGGCCCCGGGTGTTGCCCCGGGGCCCTTCTCAATTACTCCTCGGTGCTCTCGGCCGTATCGGCCGCGGCATCCTCGGGCGCCGCTTCGGGCTCCGGTGCGGGGCGCTTCTCGCCACCGTAGGTCACCGTCACCATCGCGGAACGCAGGA
The DNA here is from genome assembly GCA_902469055.1 of uncultured Collinsella sp. Taxonomy (GTDB): domain Bacteria; phylum Actinomycetota; class Coriobacteriia; order Coriobacteriales; family Coriobacteriaceae; genus Collinsella. Next base: position 18,164 of record CABRBC010000046.1, on the reverse strand, counting down.
TGCGATCCGCCATGCGGTAGCCCTTCTGGTACACGTCGTTGACGGTCTCGTCGTACTGCGATGCGTCCTCGACGCGGCCCACGGCCTGGTGCTCGAGCGGATCGAACGCCTCGCCCTTGGGGTCGATGGGCTCAACGCCCTCGTGCGCAAACACATCGAGCAGCTTGGCATGAACCGCGTCGACACCGTCGACGAACTGCTTAAAGTCGTCGGCAAGCTCCTGGCTGCGGGCATGGTCGATCGCACGCTCGATATCGTCGACCACCGGCAGCAGCGCGGTGACGAGCTTCTCGGTCGCGCGCTCGCGCTCGGCGATACGCTCATTGGCGGTGCGGCGACGGAAGTTCTCCCAGTCGGCCTGCAGACGGGCGGTGCGCTCGGTGGCGTCCTTTGCCTTGTCCTCGGCGGCCTTCTGAGCCTCTGCCGCAGCATCGAGCTCGTTGCGCACGTCGGCAAGCTCTTTCTGAGCCTGCTCGAACTTGAGCTTAAAGTCGTTGTCGGCGGCTTCTTCACCGGCGCGGATAGCGGCTTCCACCATCTCGTCCTCGGTCATCGTCGCCTCCTTGTTGGAATCCTCTACTTGGTTCTCGGCAGCCTCGGCGGCCGGGGCCTCGTTGGCCTCGGTAACGTCTGCGGCCTCTACGGGAATCTTCACGTCCTTCTCCTCAGAGTCAACGGGGGCGGCGCCAGCGGCGGCCGCCTCCGTGCGAGCTTTACGGGCGGACATGATTATTTGTCCTCGTCGTCCACAACCTCGTAGTCGGCGTCGACGACGTCATCGTCGGCAGGCTGGGAGCCGGCGGCACCGTCGGTCTGCTGCTGAGCGTCGGCGTAGACAACCTGGGCCAGCTCGTAGGCCACGGACTGCAGGGACTCGCCGGCGGCCTTGATGGCCTCGACGTCAGAGCCCTCGAGCGCCTTCTTGGCGTCGGCGATAGCGGCCTCGGCCTTGGACTTCACGTCGGCGGAAACCTTGTCGCCCAGCTCGTTGAGGGTCTGCTCGGTGGAGTAGCACAGGCTGTCGGTCTGGTTGCGGACCTCGACCTCTTCCTTCTGCTTCTTGTCCTCCTCGGCATGAGCCTCGGCGTCCTTGACCATACGATCGACTTCGTCGTCGGAAAGCGCGGTGGAGCCGGAGATGGTGATCTGCTGCTCCTTGCCGGTGCCCTTGTCCTTAGCAGAGACCTTGACGATGCCGTTGGCGTCAATGTCGAAGGTAACCTCGATCTGCGGCACGCCGCGGCGGGCAGCCGGGATACCGGTCAGCTGGAACTTACCGAGCGACTTGTTGTCGCGGGCAAGCTCGCGCTCGCCCTGGAGCACGTTGATCTCGACGCTGGTCTGGTTGTCGGCAGCGGTGGAGTAAACCTCGGTCTTGGAGGTCGGGATCGTGGTGTTGCGGTCGATCATCTTGGTCATGATGCCGCCCATGGTCTCGACGCCCAGCGACAGCGGGGTAACGTCGAGCAGCAGGATGCCCTCGACGTCGCCGGTGAGCACGCCGCCCTGGACGGCAGCGCCGTCGGCAACGACCTCGTCGGGGTTCACGGACATGTTGGGCTGCTTGCCGGTCATGGTCTTGACGAGCTCCTGGACGGCGGGCATACGGGTGGAGCCGCCGACGAGGATGACCTCGGTCAGATCGGAGAGCTTAAGCTTGGCGTCGCGCAGGGCGTTGGTGACAGGCTGCTTGCAGCGCTCGAGCAGGTCGCGGGTGATCTTCTCGAACTCGGCGCGGGTCAGCGTGTAGTTGAGGTGCAGCGGGCCGGACTGGTTCATGGTAATGAACGGCAGGTTGATGGTGGTCTGCTGGGCGGCGGAGAGCTCCTTCTTGGCGTTCTCGGCGGCCTCCTTCAGACGCTGCAGGGCCATGGGGTCCTGACGCAGGTCGACACCGTTCTCCTGCTGGAACTTATCGGCCATCCAGTCGATGACGCGCTGATCCCAGTCGTCGCCGCCCAGGTGGTTGTCACCCGAGGTGGACAGAACCTCAAACACGCCGTCGGCGAGGTCGAGGATGGAGACGTCGAAGGTGCCGCCGCCCAGGTCGAAGACCAGGATGCGCTGGTCGGTGCCCTGCTTGTCCAGGCCATAGGCAAGAGCAGCAGCGGTCGGCTCGTTGACGATACGCTTGACGTTGAGGCCGGCGATCTTACCGGCGTCCTTGGTGGCCTGACGCTGGGCGTCGTTGAAGTAGGCCGGGACGGTGATGACGGCGTCGGTGACAGTCTCGCCCAGATACTTCTCGGCGTCGGCCTTCATCTTGGCGAGCGTCATGGCGCTCACCTGCTCGGCGGTGTAATCCTTGCCCTCGATGTCGACGACGGCACGGCCACCCTGGCCCTCCTTGACCTCGTACGGCACGGTCTTGATCTCGGAGGTGCACTCGGAGTACTTGCGGCCCATGAAGCGCTTGATGGAGAACACGGTGTTCTTGGGGTTGGTGACAGCCTGGTTCTTAGCGGCCTTACCCACGACGCGGTCGCCGTCGGCACGGAAGCCCACGACGGACGGGGTGGTGCGGTCGCCCTCGGCGTTCACGATAATGGTCGGAGAACCGCCCTCGAGGACGGCCATTGCGGAGTTAGTAGTACCAAGGTCGATACCAAGAATCTTGCCCATTAGAAATTCCCTCTCTCTTGTGCGTTTGCACCGACTCGGCGGTCTGCCGCGTGGCGCTTCGGCTTGTCTTTCAGGATGTAGTGTATCCCCTTATGGGCCGGAATATACAAAATCTAAGTCAATTCATATAAGATTTCTTATTGCTGAGAGTTTAGGTTCTTAAATGCGCAGGTAGATGCGCTGATTGAGTTCTCGGCAAATCTATTGAGATCTATGTAGAGATGGCTGAGGTTTGGGTCCGGGGGCGCCTGGGGCTGCCTTGTGGAAAGCTCGTCCCGGTTTGAGCGTGGATTCCGGGTCGCAGTTTCCGTCTGAAGACTCAACCGGAAACCGTATCCCATTTTGAGAGCTGATACCGGCTCGCATTTTCCGCTAGCGGGCCTAACCGGAAACTGCAACCCGTTTTTCGACAAAATAATGGGATGCGGTTTCCGCAAGCACGCTCAATAGCTCAATATTTCAAGTCACCTTTAGCTAACATTTGCGCAGCTCAACGGCCCCACCTGCGCATTTTTTAGTAAACCTTGGCATACTCGGCGAACGGTATGAAGATGCCGGTCAGAGGGTATTGCAAACGGTCGCTCCCGTGGTATGTTTTTGCCCGAATCAAACCGGCGCGCATCGCCTGTAGCGTCGGTCAACAGAGAGGAAACTACCATGGCTCATCCCGTAATTGATGCCGACGAGTGCATCGCTTGTGGCGTTTGCGTCGACTCCTGCCCCGCTGGCGTTCTGGAGCTCCAGGACGTCGCTACCGTCGCTGACGAGGACTCCTGCGTCGCCTGTGGCGCTTGCCAGGACGCTTGCCCCGCTGGCGCGATCACCGAGATCGTCGAGGAGTAACAACTCCCCCACTTGCACACTCAAAAGTACACCGTGCACAAAAAAGGAGGCCTCCGCATCGCCGCGGAGGCCTCCTTTTGCATTCGTCGTTACTAGGACAGATCGTCTTCGTAGGGCATTAGGTCCGCCAAGTAGCCTTTCTCCTTGAGCATCGCCTCGATCTCGTCGAGGGTTTGCTCGTCCTCCGCCGCGATGCGATGGAAGTGATAGCCGCTCGTCACCGTTAGTAGCGGGAAACTCTTGCCGCTCTCGATATCGCGCAGATAGCGCTCGACATCGCGACGATTGCGGATGTCCAGGTCGGCCGTAATCTTACCGTACACGCGGTGATTGACAATCACGTTGAGCACGGCGCCGCCGGCGTCGACGATACTCGTGAGCTCATCGCCTGCCTGCTCCACGCTGTGGCGAACCTTGACCAAGCGCGTAGGCACGGCGGGGCTGCTGGGGGCCTCCTGCAGCACGTAGCCGCGGTTGGTCGCCACGATATCGTGCCCATCGGCGCGCAGCAGGGCGATGTCCTGCACCACGATCTGGCGGCTCACACCCACCTCGCGGGCAAGTGCGCTGCCGGAGACGGGGCCCTTGGCTCGCTCGAGCACGCCCATGATGGCACGGCGACGCTCGCGGGCGTCCATTATTTACCGTCCAGCAGACGCAGGTGCTTAAGCGAGAGGTCGAGGATCGGCGCAGAGTGCGTCAGGGCACCCGAGCTAATATAGTCGACACCCAGATCGGCCAGGGCGCGAATGTTGTCGGCGTCCACGTTGCCCGAGCACTCGGTCTTGGCGCGACCGGCGATAAGCTCAATCGCGGCAGCCATGTCGTCATGGGTCATGTTGTCGAGCATGATAATGTCGGCACCAGCCTCCACGGCTTCGCGTACCATGTCCAGGTTCTCGCACTCAATCTCGACCGTCGCGGTAAACGATGCATGGGCGCGCGCCATCTCGATCGCGCGTGCCACGCCACCGGCGGCGTCGATGTGATTGTCCTTGAGCATGACGGCCGTCGACAGGTTGTAGCGGTGGTTGCTGCCGCCGCCGATCTCAACCGCCGCCTTCTCAAACACGCGCATGCCCGGCGTGGTCTTGCGCGTGTCGACGAGCACGGTCTTGGTGCCCTCGAGCGCCGCGGCCATGCTGTGCGTGTAGGTAGCGATGCCGCTCATGCGCTGCAGGTAGTTGAGCGCCACGCGCTCGCCCGAAAGCAGCACGCGCGCGTCGCCGCGCACCTGACCCACATGGTCGCCGGCATGCACCTCGTCGCCATCCGAGACATCGAACAACACGGAGCTCTGCGAATCCAGCAGCTCAAAGGTGCGGGCAAACACATCCAAGCCGGCGATAATGCCGTCGGCCTTGGCGATAAGCTCCACCGTGGCGGGACGCGCCGTGGGGCACACGCTCGCCGTGCTCACGTCCTCAAAGGTAATGTCCTCGCGCAGAGCCTGCAGAATCAGATCATCGACGACGAGTTTCATGGTAATGGGATTCATGGTCTACTCCTCCACGGCCTGCGTGCCGGCGGCACGGGCCAAATCATCGATTGCCAGGGTGTCGGCGCTCAGGGCGCGATGACGGCCATCGAGCGCGGGCTCGCCCGCCTGCTCCACGGCCAGCGACTCGCCGGTACGCATGTACCACGCGGCGCGACGACCCCAGACCAGCGCCTCGAGCAGGCTGTTTGATGCAAGGCGGTTCTTGCCGTGAACGCCGTTGCAAGCTGTCTCGCCCGCGGCGTAGAGCTCGGGCATCGAGGTGCGGCCGTCCTTGTCGACCCACACGCCGCCCATGAAGTAATGCTGCGTGGGCGTAACGGGGATGGGCTCGTCCAAGATGTCGCGGCCGTCCTCCAGGCAGCGTGCGCGAATGTTGGCAAAGTGCCCGGTCACCACATCGCGCTCGACGGGGGCAAAGCTCAGCCACTCGTGCTCGGTGCCGTCCTGTTTCATCTGCTCGCGAATGGCGGCGGCGACCACATCGCGTGGCTGGAGCTCGTCGGTAAAGCGCTCGCCGGCGGCGTTGAGCAAAATCGCGCCCTCGCCGCGGCAGCTCTCGCTGATCAGGAAAGTGCGGCCCGGCTGCGGCGAGAACAGTCCCGTGGGGTGGATCTGCACGTAGTCCAGGTGCTCCATCTTAATGCCATGCTCCTGAGCGATGTAGCAGGCGTCGCCCGTGAGCTGCGGATAGTTGGTCGAGTGGTCGTATACGCCGCCGATGCCGCCCGTCGCCCACAGCGTGTGGCGGGCATGGATCTTAAACGGCTCGCCGGCATGCACGCCCTCGGCGGCATTTGCCAGTTCGTCGGCGGGACGAACCGAGTTGCCCTCGTCCACGGAAACGGCGACGACGCCGGTACACACCGTGGCGCCGTCACGCTCGCCCGTCAGGATGTCGGTCATGGCCACGTGCTCCAAAATCTGCACGTTATCCAGCTTGCGAACGGCCTGGAGCAGCTTGGTCGTGATCTCCTTGCCCGTAATGTCGGCATGGAAGGCGATGCGCGGACGGCTGTGCGCGCCCTCGCGGGTAAAGTCGAGGCTACCGTCGGCCTTGCGCTCAAAATCCACACCCATCGCTAGCAGGTCGTTGATGACCGAGCGGCTCGAGCGAATCATGATGTCGACGCTCTCGCGGCGATTCTCGTAATGACCGGCGTGCATGGTGTCCTCAAAGAAGGCATCGTAGTCCGAGCCCTCGGGCAGCACGCAGATGCCGCCCTGCGCGAGCATCGAATCGCACTCGTCGACAGCGCCCTTGGAGAGCATGATCACGCGCGTGCTCGTCGGCAGGTTAAGAGCCGCGTACAGGCCCGCCACGCCGCAGCCGGCAATGACGACGTCGCACTCCATATCGGGGTATTGCTTGGTTTCCACAGGAATCCTCTCCCTTGAATGTGGCATAAGGGACCATCCCTCATGCCACATTGTTCTAGCGCGCTGCGTACTCGAGCATACGGTCGAGCGTAAGTTTGGCCTGGTCGGCAGCCTCGTCCGACACACCGATCTGCACCTCACCCTCGCCCGTCTCCAGGCAGCGCACGAGCTTTTCGAGCGTAATGAGGTCCATGTTGATGCAGGTGGGCTGCACCGCGGGGAAGTAGAACTTCTTGCCGGTGCCCTGGCAGCGGCGCTCGAGCTCGTAGAGCACGCCGCGAACCGTCACGACAATGAACTCGCTCGCGTCGGACTCCTCGGCATATTTGATGATGCCGGCGGTGGAGCCAATGTAGTCGGCCTCGGCCAGGACGTCGGCCTTGCACTCGGGATGCGCCAGCACGAGCGCGTCGGGGTGGGCCTCCGTCGCGTCGACGATCTGCTCGACGGTGATGATGTGATGGCGCGGGCAGTAACCGTTGTTGAGGATGACGTGCTTTTGCGGCACCTGCTCGGCTACGAAGCGGCCCAGGTTTTGGTCGGGAATGAACAGGACGTGCTGCTGCGGCAGCTCGGACACGATCTTAACGGCGTTGGAGCTGGTGACGCACACGTCGCTCCAGCTCTTGATCTCGACCGTGGAGTTGACGTAGCAGACCACGGCAAGGTCGTCACCGTACTCGGCGCGGGCGGCGCCGACCGTCTCGCGCTTGACCATGTGCGCCATGGGGCAGTCCGCGCCCGGCTCGGGCAGCAGCACGGTCTTGGTGGGGTTGAGCAGCTTGGCGCTCTCGCCCATAAACTCCACGCCGCACAGCACGATGGTCTGCTGCGGCAGGCTCTTGGCAAGCTTTGCCAGGTAGAAGCTGTCACCGACGTAATCAGCCACGGCCTGCACCTCGGGCGCCACGTAATAGTGCGCTAGGATCACCGCGTCACGTTGGGTTTTTAGTTGCTGAATGGCCTCGACGAGCTCTGCGGGCACCAGTGCCGCGCGCTCCGTTGCCGTCGTTGCCGATGCCAGGCCGGCCGCGATATCGCGTGCAAGCTCCGACGCATCCATGTTCGCGCTCTGTGCCATCAAGGCCCCTCTCTTTTGGCGAATCTTGGGGCTTTAGTATGACACCTAGGTTTACAGCTGACAAGACAGCTGTAAACCTAGGTGTAAAGTTGAAATAAAGATTCAATCTTGGGTCGGGTCCATTTTCGAACTGGCAAGCTGAGGATAGCTGAGCTCTCGATGGCGCAGGAGGCATCTTTCGCCACCGCAACACCGCTTGGCGCGAGCTGCACGCCGTGGGGCGCAAACGGTCCGCACCCCCGCAAGCGGCGCGTGCCCGATGTGGCAAAATCGAACTACTTAAGGGGGCCGAATGCTCAAGATTATTGCCTGCGACGATGATGTCGCTTTTCTAGATAGACTGCACCGGATGATCGACCGTTGGTCGACCGAGACGGGCACGGCGGTCGATGTTGCGCTCGTCACGCGCGGCGAGGACCTGCTGGCCCGCCATGCCGCATCGCGCGCCGACATCATTCTGCTCGACATGATCATGCCGCTCGTCAACGGCATGGACACCGCACGCGAACTGCGCCAGGCCGACACCGCCGTGCGCCTGGTGTTCCTCACCTCGTCGCCCGAGTTCGCGCTGGAATCCTACGAGGTCCGCGCCTTCGACTATCTGCTCAAGCCCGTGACTTACGAACGCCTGGCGCAGTTACTTAACGAGCTTTCGAGCATGCGCCCGGCGGCAACCGACGAGCTCGTGATCAAAACTTCCTTTGGCTACCACGCCCTGCGCCTGTCCGACATCGAATATGCCGAGGCGCGCAACAAGCACGTGGTCTTCCACCTGCGCGACGGACGCGACATCGAGGCACTCGAGTCGTTCCGCAGCGTCGAGGACCGTTTGGCGCAAAATGCCACCTTCTTTAAATGCCACCGCAGCTACTAGGTCAACCTGCGCAACATCGATCACTTTGACCGCACGGACATCGTCATGCGCTCGGGCGCGTGCATCCCGCTTTCGCGCAGTTGCAAGCAGGGATTCCAAGACGCCTACTTTGCGGTGCGCTTTGAGGCTGGGAGACACTGATGGTCTCCTCGGTCGAAATGGTCCTTTGGGCAATCCACCACGCCACAACGCTACTCTTTGGCGTCTTTGCCTCGGCGGCGCTGTGCGGTATCGAGATCAACCGGCGTCATGCGCTTGAACTGGTGCTGGTCGGTGCCGTAACCGGATGCGCATTTGGCCTCGCCAATGCCGTCGGCGGAGAGCTTTTCGCCCGCCAGGTATATCCGCTCGTCGTGCATCTGCCGCTCATCATCTATTTGTGCGCGCGCTACCGCCTGAGCCCGCTGCTTGCCGTGCTCGGCATTACGAGTGCCTATCTGAGCTGCCAGTTCAGCAATTGGATGGGCATCGCCGCATTTGCCGCAACCGATTCTCAGATCGCGTACTATCTGGCGCGCATCGCGACCACACTCGCCGTCTTTGCCGTCCTGCTGCATTGGGCCGGCGACATCGGTCCGCGCTTGGCGATTAAAAGCACCACCGAGCTGGGCATCCTTTTAATCCTGCCGCTCGTCTATTACGTCTTTGACTATGCCACCAACGTCTACACCACGCTGTTCCACTCGGGCTCGGTGGTGACGGTTGAGTTTTTGGCATTTGCGCTCTGTGCCTTCTATCTTATGTTTCTTGCCGTTTATCTGCGCGAATACGAAGAAAAGGAAACCGCCGAGCGAGAGCGCTGGATGCTCGAAACCCGCGACAGCGCCGCCATCAAAGAGCTCGAGGCTTGGCGTCAATCTGGGCGCGAGCTGTCGATTCTGCGCCACGACATGCGCCACTTCCTACGCGGCCTGGCCGCTTTAATTGAGGAGGGCCACACCGACGAGGCGCTCGATCGCATCGACGAACTCTGCGAAGCCGGCGACCGCACCGCCGTACGCCGCTTCTGCGCCAACGAGACCGTAAACATCGCGCTTTCGTCATTTAACTCGGATATCAATAGAAACGGCATTACCGCCAACCTGCGCGCCGCCGTACCCGAAACCATCCACGTAGGTGACGCCGACCTGTTTAGCGTGCTCTCAAATGCCTTGGAAAACGCTATCACCGCCGCAAGCGCCGCACCCCAAGGAAAGCGATTCGTCGACTTTGACCTGCGATTAGAGGACGGCCAGCTGCTGCTGTTAGTTTCCAACACGTTTGACCGCGCGCCGCGCATGGTCGACGGCATGCCCGTGACCCGGCATGCGGGCCACGGCTTTGGCACCAGGAGCATCAAACTTGCCGTGGAGCGCATGAACGGCAACTGCCAGTTCCGCATTAACGGCGATCGGTTTGAGCTGCGCGCTGTGATGTAGGGGCTGCCGCCAGCCTCGCTACAGCGGAGCGGCTGCCGGGGTCAGCTGCTTGATGTATGCCCACATGCGCTGCTTGGCGGCTTTGTCAGTGAGCGCCGCCTCAAAACCGTCGAGCGCGAGCACGCGGCGACCCTGCACATGGGCGACCAAGCCGGGCTTGAGCATGGCGGTGTCGAAGTCATCGATCGCCACGAGCATATCGGCGTAGGTCTCGCGCATGGTATCGGCCGCGCGATCGTCCAGCAGTAGCACCGCCTCGGGGTCCAAAGCCTCAAGCGCCTCACGGAACAGCTCGCACGGCAGAGTCTCGCCCACCGCGACCGCTCCGTCACCCACGCCGGCGACGCTTGCCAGCACGCAAAAATCCTCGGGCGCGTAGCCGATGGCCCCAAGCGCCTTGCGCAACGCCGCGCCATCCGGGCCGGCGGCAAGCTCGCCACCCGAACGCTCGGCCTCGTCCAAATCGCCTTTGACCAGCACGATCGGCGAGCACGCGTTGCCCGCGATACGCACGCCACGGACCGCAAGCGATGTGAGCTCCTGCTCGGCCGCCTGGGCGATGGCTTCTTTTTTCTGGCTTTGTGACGTGGGCATGCGCTCTCCAATCGTTTGCGTGCCCACCATTATATAAAAGAGCTGCCCGCGAGTGGTTGCTTTGCGATCGGCTGGGTATAAGCACGGTCGTACTGAGTTTTACGCGGCCGAGCCGCGTCGCATTATGGAGGTCACCATGGCTGACATTAATCAGATTACCCCCGAGAACTTCGATTCCATCGTTAACGACAGCCTGCCCGTGCTGGTCGATTTTTGGGCACCGTGGTGCGGCCCCTGTCGATCCCTCTCGCCCATCGTTGACGAGGTTGCCGATGAGCTGACGGGCAAGCTTGCCGTTGCCAAGTGCAACGTCGACGACAACCAGGACCTGGCCATGAAGTATGGCGTCATGAGCATCCCCACGCTGATTGTGTTTAAGAACGGCGAGGAGATTGACCGCTCGGTTGGCGCTCTACCCAAGGCGAGGCTGCAGGCACTGCTGGAGAAGCATCTGTAATACGCTTGTTACTTACCCGCCGTCTATGAGCGCTTTTGCACCGCTCGCCGGACTGCCGGGCGCGGCGCGGACGACCACGGATAGTATGGTAGTTACAAACAGCCCCCAGTGAACGGGTGCGAGTCACACAGACTCGCACCCGTTTTCTTATGCAGCTGCGCACAGAGCGGGCGTAGTAAAATCTGAACCACTGAACTGCCCCATACAAAAGGAGATTTTCCATGCATGATGTTGGAATGAACATGAGCCAGCTTGCCATGAGCGTCAAGCAGGTCGACGACACCATCGAGCTCGCTCACGAGTGGAGCCATCAGCTGCTGCATGCGACTGAGAATTTTGACATGGAGCGCATCGGCGCCAAGCTCGAGGCAGCCATGGCCGCGCTGCACGAGGCCCACGACGCACTCGAGGGCTACGAAGAGGCCATCGAGGCCGACCACAACTCCGTCGGCTCCGTGAAGCTGGTGTAACGTGGCCGAACATGAGCACGGCTGCGGGTACGAGCACGAGCATCCGCACGGGGCGGACGGTGACGCAGGCTGCCACTGTAGTGGCTCCGGCTCCGAGCTGGTCCGTTTTTCGGTTACCGCGCCCGATGACCTGCTGCGCCGCTTTGACGAGCAGATCGCACGCCGCGGCGACGTGGCCAACCGCTCCGAGGCCGTGCGCGACCTGATTCGCGCCTCGATCGCCAAGGAGCAGATGCGCACGCCCGATGAGCATGTTATCGGGTCGCTCACCATGATCTACGACCACCATACCGGCGACCTGACGCGCCGTCTGGACGAAGTGCAGCACGACTACACCGACGAGATCGTATCGACCATGCACGTGCATCTGGATCACCACAACTGCTTGGAGATTCTGGCGCTCAAGGGTCGCGGCGCGCGCGTCTACGAACTAGCCGACCGCCTGCTGGGCCTGCGCGGCGTTAAGCACGGCGAGCTCACGTGCGCCGCCACCAAGCAGAGTCTGGGGCTGTAGCGGGATTTCCCGCAGCGCACCTGCCAAAAAGGGACAAGTTTGTTTTGGCAGGTTTAGCGTTTTACCTACCAAAATAAACCTGCCCTTTTTTGGCCGGTTTTGATGAGGGGAGTCGCATGCGGCATGTGCATATTCATGTGACGGGCATTGTGCAGGGCGTTGGCATGCGGCCGTTTGTGTATCGCGAGGCCATGGCGCATGGCATTTGCGGATGGGTGCTCAACTCGGGCGACGGCGTGCATATCGAGGCGCACGCTCCGGCCGATGCGCTCGATGCTTTTGTTGCCGCGCTTTCTGAGCATGCGCCCGCGGCGGCTCGCGTTGAGCATGTCGAGGTTGTAGACCTAGCACCCGGCGACTGGGACGCCGCTAACGAGCAGGGCTTTCGCATTGTGGCGTCGCAGGATCAAACCGCCCACACGACGCTCATCTCGCCCGACATCGCCACGTGCGACGACTGCCTGCGCGAGTTGTTCGACCCCGCCGACCGACGCTTTCATTATCCCTTTATCAACTGCACCAATTGCGGACCGCGCTTTACCATCATTCGCTCGCTGCCCTATGACCGAGCGGCCACCTCGATGGATCGCTTTCCCATGTGCCCCACCTGCGCCGCAGAGTATGCCGACCCGCTCGATCGGCGGTTTCACGCGCAGCCCGATGCCTGCTTTGATTGCGGACCGCATATTACGTGGCGTGAGGCTGTGAACGGCGATGCGTGCGGGAATTCGTCCGCAACACCGGCCGTCGGCACCACACGCGAGGCCAGCGACGCCATCATCGAGCGCTGTGTTGAGCTGCTGGCCAGCGGTGGCGTCGTCGCCATCAAGGGCCTGGGCGGATTCCATCTAGCCTGTGATGCTGCCAACGAGCAGGCGGTGGCCGAGTTGCGCCATCGCAAACGCCGCAGTAACAAACCACTTGCCGTCATGGTGCGCAGTCTTGCCGATGCCGGGCGCCTGTGCCATATCGACGACGCTGAGCGCGAGCTTCTCGCCGGCAGTATCCGTCCCATTGTGCTGCTGCGCCGGCGCACTGTCGGCGAGGGCAACGGCGATTCTCCCGACGCCCTCGTACTCGCACCGTCCGTCGCGCACGACCTGCCCGAGCTTGGCGTTATGCTCCCCTACACCCCGCTTCAGCATCTTCTGCTTGCAGCTGCCGCGTCGCACGGTATGCACGCGCTCGTCATGACCAGCGGCAACCTGAGCGAAGAGCCCATCGAGACCGATGACGATCTTGCCTGGGAACACCTCGTTGCCGCCGGCATCGCCGACGCGTTGCTCGGCAACGATCGCGCGATTCTCTCGCGCTACGACGACTCTGTAGTGCGCGTGGTTGACGGCGCCGTTATGCCCGTACGCCGCGCTCGCGGATATGCACCCCAACCGCTGCCGTTGCCGGCGCTCGACCGCGCTCCGTCCTGCGTGCTCGCCTGCGGGCCACAACAAAAGGCCACGATTGCGCTCACGCGTGAAGGGACGAACGGCGAGGCAACCTGTTTTGTGTCGCAGCATATCGGCGATGTTGAAAACGGCGGGACCTTCGATGCCTGGAACGCCGCGCGCACGCGCTTGGAAGATCTCTTTGACTTGGCGCCCGCCGCCTTGGCCTGCGATTTACACCCCAGCTATCTATCGGGCCAGTGGGCGCGCGAGCAGGCGCGAAAATGTAATCTGCCGCTCGTCGAGGTGCAGCACCATCATGCGCATATCGCGAGCGTAATGGCCGAGGCCATCGCCGCGGGTCAGCTTACAACCGACGCGCACGTCCTTGGCATCGCCTTTGACGGCACCGGCGCCGGCACCGATGGGACCATTTGGGGCGGCGAGTTTCTTGTTGCCAGCCTTGGCGGCTTTGAGCGCGCCGCGCATTTGCGCACCTGGGCGCTCCCCGGCGGGGCGGCCTCCGTGCGCGACGCCCGCCGCAACGCCTTTGCCCTGCTCAGTGAGCTCGGCCTGCTCGAGCACCCAGGCGCCGCTCGGCTTTTGGACAGCCTCGACGAGCAAACGCGCAGCGTGACAGCCACCATGATCGAGCGCGGCATCAACAGCCCGCGTACCAGCAGCATGGGGCGTCTCTTTGATGCCGCGGCAGCAATTCTGGGCATCTGCGACAAGGCAACCTACGAGGGCGAACCCGCCATAGAACTCGAAGCCGCCGCCTGGCGCGCGCTCGACAACGAAATCGCCCATTTTCCCGACGACAACGCCGGCTATTTCGCATCTGGCCCATCGTGGCTGGACGGCCCCTATGTTCTGGACCAGAAAGCACTCTTTGAGGCACTTTTGGGAGGAATTGAAGCCGGAGCGCCCGCCGACAGGCTCGCACTCGACTTCCATGTCGCCGTCGCGCGCTCCTCGGCGCGTATCGCCAGCGAAATCTGCGCGCGCGAAGGCATCGATACCGTCGCGCTCTCGGGCGGCGTGTTCATGAACCGACTTTTGCTCCAGCTCCTCACCCGCGAGCTCAAAAGCATGGGTCTCACTGTCTTGATTCCCCAAACCGTGCCCGTTAACGACGGCTGCATCGCCTACGGTCAGGCGGCAGTCGCACGCGCTCGCCTCGCGCAGATTGCATCACAGTAGCTCGCCCTCGCACGCCGCCGCGCCCAGCCGTCTCACAGGCGTAACGCGTTTGCCCGCGAACCCCGCGAGCGCTACCATCAACTGATGGATTATTAAGCGCCCATCCAGCGCAAAGCGTATAAAAGGGGAACAATATGTGCCTTGCCGTTCCCGGCAAAGTAGTCAAACGCGACGACGACCTCAAGGCCACCGTCGACATGATGGGCATCGAGCGCCCCGTGTCGCTGAGACTCGTGCCGACGGCGCAGGTAGGCGACTATATTCTCGTACACGCCGGCTTTGGCATCCAGATCGTCGACGAGCAGGAAGCGCAAGAAACGCTCGAGCTCGTTAATGCCATGACCGAACTGGCCGAAGAAGACCAACTGGCCAGCAACCCGGCCGAGGCATACTAGTGGCGGCCGGACAGCCGGCGCGCTCCGGTATCGACTTTTCGGCATTTCGCGATTCCAAGCTGGCTCGCGAGCTCATCGAGCGCATTCATGAGCTTGTCGGCGACCGCGCCATCAACCTTATGGAAGTCTGCGGCACGCATACCGTGAGCATCGGGCGCTATGGCTTTCGCTCCATTATGCCGGCCGGGCTCAAGCTGCTGAGCGGCCCGGGCTGCCCCGTCTGCGTCACCGCCAACCGCGACATCGACCACGCAATCGCGCTCGCCAACATAGACGGCGCCATCATCACCACCTTTGGCGACATGATGCGCGTGCCCGGATCATCCACCTCGCTCGCTGCGCAAAAGGCGGCGGGGCGCGATATTCGCATCGTCTACTCCCCGCTCGATGCACTCGATATCGCCGAGCAAAACCCTGATCGCCCGGTCATTTTTATGGGCGTGGGCTTTGAGACCACAACGCCCACCATCGCCGCCGCCATTTTGGAGGCCGATGCACGCGGACTCCAAAACTTCTCGGTCTATTGCGCCCACAAGACCACGCCGCCGGCGTTGCGCGCCATCGCCAACGACCCCGAGACCGCCATCGACGGCTTTATCCTGCCGGGCCACGTCGCCACCATCACGGGCTTGGCGCCCTTTAGCTTTTTGGTCGACGAGTTTAAGACCCCAGGCGTGGTAACGGGATTTGAGCCGGTCGACATCTTGCAGGGTATCTGCATGCTGGTCCAGATGGTTGTTGAGGGGCAACCCGCGATCGACAACGCCTACCGTCGCGGCGTCAATGCCGACGGCAATCCCGTGGCGCGCCAGCTGGTCGAGCAGGTATTTGAGCCGTGCGATACCACGTGGCGCGGGCTGGGGCCGATTGCGGCTTCGGGACTCGCCATTCGTCCCGAATTCTCGCGCTTTGATGCCCGTACCCGCTTTGATGTGCCCGTTGAGGCGACAGTCGAGCCGCGCGGGTGCCGCTGCGGCGACGTGCTGCGCGGGGCCATTACGCCGAGCGACTGCCCGCTCTTTGGCCGCACCTGCACGCCCGAGCACCCCGTCGGCCCGTGCATGGTGAGCTCCGAGGGCAGCTGCGCGGCGTACTACCGCTACCGCAACTAGCCCGGACACACCCGCACACCGGCACCACCCACGATTGGAGTTTTCGATATGTCCCATAGCGTTACCGATAGCACCGTCCTGCTGGGTCACGGCTCCGGCGGCCAGATGATGAAACGCATCATCGATGAGGTCTTTTTAGATGCCTTTGGGTCGCCCGAGCTGCTCGAGGGCAACGACGCCGGCGTCGCTACGCTGCCCGCGAGCGGGCGCATCGCCATGTCGACCGACAGCTTTGTAGTCTCGCCGCAGTTCTTCCCCGGTGGCAACATCGGCCGCCTCGCTGCATGCGGAACCGTCAACGACGTCGCGACCTCGGGCGCCAACGTGCGCTACCTATCGTGCGGCTTTATCCTCGAAGAGGGCTATCCCATGGATAAGCTCCGCCAGATTGTGCAGACGATGGCCGAGACGGCGCGCGAGGCGGGCGTGTCCATAATCACGGGCGACACTAAGGTGGTCGAGCGCGGCGGGGCCGACGGCGTCTATATCAATACCGCCGGCGTGGGCGAGGTGCCTGCGGACGTGGCGCTCAGCGGCGCAAACTGCCAGCCCGGCGATGTCATCCTGGTCTCGGGTACACTGGGCGACCACGGCATCGCTATCATGAGCCAACGCGAGGGTCTGGCGTTTTCGAGCACGATCGAAAGCGACGCCGCACCGCTCAACCGCCTGATTGCCGATGTGCTTTCCGCAGCACCCGACACACGCTGCTTTCGCGACCCCACGCGCGGTGGCTTGGCGTCCACACTCAACGAGTTTGCCCAGGCCAGCAATGTTGCCATGGAGGTCGACGAGGATGCCGTGCCCGTGCGTCCCGACGTGCAGGCCGCCTGCGAGATGCTCGGCTACGATGTGCTGCAGGTGGCAAACGAGGGCAAGATGGTTGCCGTCGTGCCGGCCGAGCAAGCCGATGCCGCGCTGAGCGCCATGCGCGCCGCCCGCTACGGCGAGAATGCCGCCATCATCGGTCGCGTGCTGCCGCTTGCCGAGGGCGCCCGTCCCGCCGTGCGCGTGCGCACCGGCTGGGGTTCGACCCGCATCCTCGACATGCTCGTAGGAGAGCAGCTGCCGAGGATTTGCTAACGACAAAGGCTCAGGGCTATTAAAGATATTCAGATTCCAAACATGCCCGGCACGCATGCCCAGTATCATGGGGTGCGTTTTACAACTCAAGCGGCAGGAGCACCCATGGCAGCAGCTTTTTCCCATGTGATCTTCGACCTGGACGGCACCATCCTCAACACGCTCGAGGACTTGGCGGCCGCCGGCAACCATACCTGCGAGACGCACGGCTGGCCCACGTTTGCCGTTGACGAGTACCGCTACAAGGTGGGAAACGGCATGCTCAAGCTGGTCGAACGCTTTATGCCTGCCGAGTATGCGGGCGACGGTCGCATGTTTGAGCAGACGCTTGCCGAGTTTAGGGCTTATTACGGCGAGCACAGGGAGGACCACACCGCTCCCTATGCCGGCACGACCGAGATGCTCGACCGCTTGCGCGCCGTGGGTGTGCAACTTGCCGTGCTCACTAACAAGGACCACGTCTCGGCGGCTCCGCTTATCGAGAAGTATTTTGGTTCCGAGCGCTTTGCGCTGGTGCAGGGCCGCGTCGATGCGTTTCCGCCCAAGCCCGAGGCGCCTGTTACACTGCATGTGATGAAAGAGCTAGACGCCGATCCGTCGACCACGCTCTATGTGGGCGATTCCAATGTCGATATCCTGACCGGTCACAACGCCGGCCTTAAGAGTGCGGGCGTCAGCTGGGGCTTCCGCGGCCGCGCAGAGCTGGAAGCCGCCGGCGCCGACTACGTGGTGGACACCCAGGACGAGCTCGCAGCGCTGATCCTGGGCGAGTAACGAGCGACACTGCTTAACGCAGCTGCGACAATTCTTCCGCGCGGAAAGCGCATCCCGTTTTGGAGCTCCGGAATGGGATGCGCTTTCCGTTTGAGGCACATCAGGGAAACCGCATCCCGTTTCAGAGCAATATTCCGGGTCGCACTTTCCGCAACCCACCCCATCCGGAAAATGCGACCCACTATTCGGCCAAAAACCGGGTCGCGGTTTCCCAAGCACTCGATGCAACGCTGGCACAAGGAGTGTCCCCAACTGCCGGCAGAAAAGGAACGTCCCCAAGTGCCACCCCAATGACCACCATGGCAACGCCGCAGGTAGAGAGCGGACAGCGAAAACGCCCCTAAGCGAGCAAGGTGACGTGAAATCAGAACCACCCTTAAAAAGGGTGGTTTGCTCTTAGGGTATAACCCACGGGCCCCGGGCTCGCGTCTAAAGGCGCGGGCCCGGACTTCGTCCAGGCC
>CABRBC010000045.1:0-25181 GCA_902469055.1 uncultured Collinsella sp. | reverse complement strand
GGCACATCATGGCGGCCCCGGCCGACCGATTGCAAGCGGTCGGCGGGGCCATTGTGGCTCTTGACAGCGGATTGGGTCATATGAGCGAGCGGGCCGCATTTGAGACAAGGTGACGTGAAACGAAAGGGCGCTGACCTTTCGGTCGCGCCCTTGAAGTTGAACGTCAGATTGTCCAAATGCGGCCCGCGCAGCGTCGAGCGGTTACGGCGTTTGGTAAAACGCCGTAACCCCCTAGTACATCTTTGCGCCGGCGGGGATGGAGGCGTCGAGCTGGATCAGGTTGAGGCGCTCCTCGCCCTCCTCCTCGTGGATGGCGCTGATGAGCATGCCGCAGCTGGGGATACCCATCATCTTGCGCGGAGGCAGGTTGGTGATGGCGAGCAGGGTCTTGCCGACCAGGTCCTCGGGCTCATAGTATTCATGGATGCCGGAGAGAATGGTACGGTCAGTGCCGGTGCCGTCGTCGAGCGTAAAGTTCAGCAGCTTCTTGGACTTCTTGACGGCCTCGCATGCCTTGACCTTAACGGCGCGGAAGTCGCTCTTGGAGAAGGTATCAAAGTCGACGAACTCCTCAAACAGCGGCTCGACGGCAATCTTGGAGTAGTCGAGCGTGGGCTTGAGCGGCTTGACGAAGGGGCTCGCGGTGTTGCCGGCCTCGGCAGCCTTGGCAGCAGCGGCACCGGACTGGAAACCCTTCTCGGGCTTCATGTGCGGGAACAGCAGCACGTCGCGGATGGAAGCCTGGTTGGTGAGCAGCATGACCACGCGGTCGATACCGATGCCAATGCCGCCCGCGGGAGGCATACCGTACTCGAGGGCGCGCACGTAATCCTCGTCGTACTCCATGGCCTCGTCGTCACCGCCGGCCTTCTCGGCCATCTGGGCAGCGAAGCGCTCGGCCTGGTCGACCGGGTCGTTGAGCTCGGAGAACGCGTTCGCGTACTCGTGGCCGGCGATGACCAACTCAAAGCGATGGGTCAGGCGCGGGTCGTCCTCAAAGCGCTTGGCAAGCGGGCTAACTTCGATGGGATAATCGCACACGAAGGTGGGGTTGACGATGGTGTCCTCGCCCAGCTCATCGTAGATCTCGGCGATGATCTTGCCGGCGGTCCACTCGGGCTTGATCTCCAGGCCCTTCTCGCGTGCGGCGGCAGCAAGCTCCTCGACCGGCGTGTCGATGGTGACCGGCTTGCCGAGCACGTCGGAGACGATGTCGGTCATGGGACGGCTTGCCCACTCACCGGACAGATCGATGGTCTGACCCTGGTACTCAATAACCTCGGGGTTGCCGATAGCCTTGTTAGCGGCCTTGATGACACCCTGGGCGAGTGCCTTCATGCCCTCGAGGTCGGAGAAGGCACGGTAGGCCTCCATCGTAGTGAACTCGGGGTTGTGGGTAAGGTCCATGCCCTCGTTACGGAAGATGCGGCCGATCTCGAACACGCGCTCAAAGCCGCCGACAATGCAGCGCTTGAGGTGCAGCTCGGTGGCGATACGCAGGTAGCACTCCTGATCGAGCGCATTGAAGTGCGTGATGAACGGCTTAGCCGTAGCGCCGCCCTGGATGGTCTGCAAGATGGGGGTCTCGACCTCCATGTAGCCATCGGACTCCATAAAGCGGCGGAACGTGGAGAGGATCTGCGAACGCTTGCGGAAGGTCTCGCGAACGTCGTCGTTGGCGATCAGGTCGACATAGCGCTGGCGATAGCGGGTCTCCTTGTCGGAGAGACCGTGGAACTTCTCGGGCAGCGGGCGAACGGCCTTGGAGAGCAGCGTCGCGCTCTTGGGGGCAACGGAAAGCTGGCCACGCTTGGTGCGCACGACTACGCCGGTCACGCCCAGGATATCGCCCAGGTCGAGGGCCTTGAGCGTATTCCAGGCAGCCTCGTCCATGTCGTTGATGCGGCAGAACAGCTGAATCTCGGCAGTCGCATCGCGCACGACGATGAACATGATCTTGCCCTGACCACGCTTGGCGACCACGCGGCCGGCGATCTTCACGACGTCCTCGGTGTCCTCGCCATCGGCAAGCTCGGCGTACTTAGCCTCGATATCGGCGACGTAGTCCTCAATCTCGGAGTGCTCGGGATACGGGTTCTGGCCCGCCTCGAACAGGGAGGCACGCTTGGCCAGGCGGGTGGCGCGCTCGTCGTTGAGCGTCGATGCCTGATCGGCGGCGTTCTGGTTTTCTGCCATAGTTAGCTCCTCAAACTAAAACGCTCCCCAGGATTCGGTCCCAGGGAGCGAAAACATACCTTTACGCGGGACCGTGGTCTAGCGTGCGATCTTGGCGATGGTGTAGACGCGAGTCTTGCCGGAAGGCGTAACGACCTCGACGGAGTCGCCCTCGCCGTGACCGATGATGGCGTGGCCGACCGGAGACTCGTTGGAAATCTTGTGCTCAAGCGAGTTGGTCTCGGTGGTACCGACAAGCGTGACCTCGATGAGCTCACCGTTGGGGTCGACCAGGGTAACAGTCGAGCCAATGGAGACGGTTAGGTCGCCCGTGCTGGCAGCGATCTGAGCGTTGGCGAGGATGGCCTGAATCTCGGCGATACGAGCGGCGTTCTGTGCCTGCTTGTCCTTGGCGGCATCGTACTCGGAGTTCTCCGAAAGGTCGCCGAACGCGCGGGCTTCCTTGATGTCCTCGACGATCTCCTTGGCGTAATCGCCCTCACGCCAAGCGAGCTCCTCGACGAGCTTCTGGCGGCCCTCAGCGGTCAGTACGATCTGGCTTGCGTCCATACGGATATCTCCCCAACTATGATGTAACGATCAACTGTCAACAAAAACGAAAAAGACCGGCTAGCCTGCGGGCAAGCCGGTCAGGTGCTCACCCCAAAGGGATGGGACTACTCTGCGTCCGCGTCGCTGTCCTCTGCCTTCTTTTGCTTGGCGGCAGCGAGCTTGGCCTCGAGCTCTGCGATCTCCTTGTCCTCCTTGGACTCCTCGACCACAACGTCCTCGGCCTGCTTGGTTTCGCCCTTATCGTCGCCCTCCATACCCTCGCGGATATTCTTGACGGTAGAGCCGAGGGACTTACCGAGTTTCGGCAGGTTCTTAGGTCCAAAGATAATCAGGACAACAACGAGAATAATGATGAGCTCAGGAGCCCTCAGTCCAAACATGTAGACCTCCACAATACAGCGAGACAAGCTCGAATGAGTATACCGCGGGTATCGCGGTATCACAACAATAGCTAAAAAAAGGGACCGCAAGAAGCGGTCCCTCCTCATGCTCTGGTCGGGTTGACTGGATTTGAACCAGCGACCCCTGCGTCCCGAACGCAGTGCTCTACCAAACTGAGCCACAACCCGTTAGCTCGACTATAGTAACAAAGATTTCCGTCGTGTGCCAGAGAAATTTTTACTTCTTTGGCGCTTCAATGCGAACCGTGTCGGAAACGAGCTCCGTTGCATAAGCCCACCAGCCGTTTTGTTGAGCGTCTGCCGCAAGATTGACTGCCGTGGCGGCGGTATCGCAGAGAGCAAACGAGCAGGCACCCGAACCGCACACGTTTACGGCAACGGTACCGTCCTGTGAACGAAGCCAGTCGAGCACCGTTTGAATCCGCGGCTCCATCTGCGCGGAAATGACACCCAGGTTGTTGTGGACGAGCGCGTAGGCCGCCTCTGCGTCTCCCGAGCGAAGGGCAGATGCGATCGCTCCGGGCTTGTCCGCAGGCGCTGGGGTCTCGTCAAAACGTCGATAGGCTTCAATTGTTGAAACGCTTGCCTCGCGCGGCTTGACCAGCACGACGGGTGTCGCGGGCAGTGCGGGGTACTCGGTTGCCAGCACGTCTCCCCCACCCACGTAAAATGCAGGGCTGGCATGCAAAAAGAAGGGAACGTCGGCGCCAATGCCGCGCGCGATGTTGTCCAGCGCGGGATCGGCACGGTCGATACCCCAACTCTCTGCCAAGGCGACAATGACCGCCGCGGCATCCGTCGAAGGACCGCCCAGGCCGGCACACAACGGGATGCGCTTCTCGATCGTGATGCAGACGTTGGCTTCGCGACCATAATGCTCGGCCATAGCGAGCGCAGCACGATACGCCGTATTCTTTTGCATGGGAAAGTCGGATGTCGGAATCGTCTGAACGGTCAGCGCCTGTGCCGGCGTAACCGTCACGGTATCGACAAGACCGACGGCTGCCATCAGGGAATCGACCTTATGGTAGCCGCGGTCGTCACGCTCGGTATGAACCCCCAGATAGAGGTTGATCTTTGCCGGCGCGGAAAGGGTCAGGGACCAATCGGTCACCGCTAGTGCTCCTCGAGCTGATTGCCGAGCGGGGTAAAAATGTGCTCGCCGCTCTCGGGGTCGAACAGCTCGACCTGGCCGGTGAGAACATCAATATACTGGTAGGACTGACGCGACTTGCGGCCACGGCGCTCGTCGACCTCGACGATAAAGACTGCCGGATGGACGCTCTTGATGGTGCCCATGCGCTCGACGACGCGGGTGCGGCCCATGTTGGCCTTCACCTTAACGCGATCGCCCACCATATCGGTCAGCTTCTCGTGGATGTCGTCGACGTGATTGACTTCCATCTCTTCCATGAACAGGGCCTCCAGAAGGTGCAATTCAAAAAGGGGATAATACCCCTAAGATAGACAAAACTCTAATACTATAGCACCCTGCTGCCACCATACGCAAGTAGTTAAACAAGCCCGGTCCCAAATTGACTACTTACAGACTATCGGTATCCAAGACGATGGTGAATGGGCCGTCGTTGACGAGATCGACTTTCATATCGGCGCCAAAGATGCCGTGCGCCACGTGTTCGACATCTTGGCGAACGAGCGTCAGGAAGTACTCGTAGAGCTCGTTGGCGACATCGGGGGCGCCGGCATCCGTAAACGATGGGCGGCGGCCGTGACGGCAATCGGCAAACAGCGTGAACTGCGACACCACGAGAACCTCGCCGTCGACATCGGCAAGTGCCAGGTTGGTCTTGCCGTTCTCGTCCTCGTTAATGCGCAAGCCCCGGAGCTTTCCCCACAGCTTATCGGCCTCGGCGCGCGTGTCGCCGTGGCCCACGCCCAGCAGCACCAGATAGCCGCGCCCAATTTTGCCCACGCACTCGCCGTCGACCGTCACGCCGGCGTTGAGCACGCGCTGCACCACCGCACGCACGGCCTACTCCTCGCCCGTCAGTTTGGCGGATAGGTGCTCGAGCGCATGGAATCGATGGCTGATGGCGTTCTTCTCGTCCGCCGTCAGCTCGGCCATGGTCTTGCCCGGCGTGTCGACCGGCAGGAACAGCGGGTCGTAGCCAAAGCCGTGATCGCCGCGGCCCTCATGTGCGATAACGCCCTCGCAGGCGCCCTCACCATAGGTGACCAAACCGTCCGTGTCGATGAGCGCGACGACACTCATAAAGCGCGCAGTGCGGTCCTCGTCGGCCACGCCCTCCAGATTCACGAGCAGTTTGGCATTGTTGGCGGCATCGTCGCCGTGAACGCCCGCGTAGCGCGCACTATACACACCGGGCTCACCGTCCAGCGCGTCGACGACCAGGCCCGAATCGTCGGCAATGGCCATAAGGCCCGTCTCCTCCACCGCAGCCTGGGCCTTGATGATGGCGTTCTCCAAAAACGTCGTGCCGTTTTCCTCGGGGTCCTCAAAATCGCCCAGCTGGCCGAGCGCCACAAAGCGAACCTCGGGCATAACCTTGCCCAAAATGGCCTCGATCTCGGTGAGCTTATGGGCGTTGCCCGTTGCCACGACGATGGTCGCCGCCGGGTCGAGGGTGTCGATGTCGATCTTCTCAAGTGCCATGAGTGGTCTCCTTGTCCGTATAGCAAAGTCACGTAAAAGGGACCGGTCCGTCGGCATCTCCCCTTTCATGTGGCATCAACCTTATCTATCGGCGTTTCCGCAGATAAAACCTGCCAAAATAAACCTGTCCCTTTTTGGCAGGTTAGGCGAGGACTTGGCGCTGGAGCTCGATGAGCTCGGCAATGCCCTTGTCGCCCAAATCGAGCAGGGAATTGAGGCGCTTGCGGTCGAAGGGCGCCTGCTCGCCAGTGCCCTGAAGCTCGATCATCTCACCGGTATCGGTGGCGACAAGGTTCATGTCGACCTCGGCGTGACTGTCCTCGGAATAATCCAGGTCGAGCAGGGTGTTGCCGTCGACAACGCCCATGGAAATCGCGGCGACCTGGCCCGTGAGCGGGATGCGCTCGAGCTTACCCGCCTCGACCCACATGGCAAGGGCGTCGTGCAGCGCCACCCAGGCGCCGGTAATGCTCGCCGTTCGCGTGCCGCCGTCTGCCTGAATCACGTCGCAGTCGACGGTAACGGTGTACTCGCCGAGTGCCTTCATGTTGACGACGGTACGCAGGCTGCGGCCGATCAGGCGCTCGATCTCCATGGAGCGGCCCTTGCGGTTGGCATGCTCGCGCTTGCAGCGCTTGCCGGTCGATGCCGGCAGCATGGCGTACTCCGCCGTTACCCAACCGGCCTTGGCGCCCTTGCGCCAGCCCGGCACGCCCTCCTCGATGGTGGCGGCGCACAGCACGTGCGTATCGCCAAACTCGGCCAGGCACGAACCGTGGGCGTGCTTCATGACGCCGCGGGTAAGCTTGATGGGGCGCAGCTCATCGGCGGCGCGGCCGTTGGCGCGATTGACCTGCATATACTCCATGGAAAAATCCTTTCGGCAAAAGGTGAAAGTGAGCCTTTGGTCGGTGACCTTTTATCTATTTCAGTTCGTCGATATCGATATGCTCAATGCTCTTGAGCGGCTGGCCAAAGATAAAACTGCCCGCCACCGCAAACTCGGCAATGTTATCGGCCGTCGTTGCAAAACGATGCTGCGGCTCGGCCGCGTCGCCCGCCAGCTGCTCGCGGCGCGTGAGAATATCGGTCAGCTCGCGCGTGGTCTCCTCGGCGGAGCTCACCACGCGCACTCCGGGACCCAGCGCATGGCGAATAGGCCCCACGAGCAGCGGAAAATGCGTGCAGCCGAGTACCACGGTATCGATGCCGTGGTCGCGCAGCGGTTCAACCGTGGCGCCGACCAGCGCGCGTACGGCAGGCGTATCAAAGATGTCCTCGTTCTCGAGCCACTGCTCTTGCAGATGTGCGCCCGAGGCGAGCTCGTGCTCAACGACCTCGACAAAGCTCGAGGCAGGGCAGCCGTATACGTCGACGCCGGCATCCAGGTCCTGAATGGCACGCGTGTAAGCGCCTGAGCGAATGGTGAGGTTGGTGGCGAGCACGCCCACCCGGCGCGTGCGGGTGCTGTTGATTGCCGCGCGTGCGCCCGGTGCAATCACACCGATGACGGGGACGTCGAGCACCTGCTGGGCCAAACGCAAGGCCGCAGCGGTCGCCGTATTGCAGGCGATGACCATGATCTTGACGTCGTGCTTCGACAGCCAACGGCCCGCCTGCAGTGCAAACGAGCGCACCTCGTCCTCGGTGCGGGTGCCGTAGGGGCAGCGCTTGGTGTCGCCGAAGTAGTAGACGGACTCGTGCGGCAACGCCGTCGCAATCGCGCGCGCAACCGTCAGACCGCCTAGACCCGAGTCGAATACGCCAATGGGGCGTGTGTCGCCAGCCAGATTCTCGATATCGGACATTACCTCACCAGATTCTCTCTCGAAAAGATATGGCTCAGAACGATAGGACCGCACTACGAGCGGGCCGCGACGAGCAGCTCTGCCGTTGCCGCCCAGCCATCGACAATCTTTCCGCGCGTGACGTAGGCGTTATCGCAAACATCCAGGAACTCGGGCGCGCCGGCGCTGGTCAAACCGTTCTCGACCAGGCAGAACGTGCCCACGTGGTCAGCCATGTAGAAGTCGGACTCGGAATCGCCGAGCGCCAGCGTCTCCTCGCGCTCGATACCAAGGTGCTCGCAGAAACGTGCGATGGCAACGCCCTTGTTGAGACCGGCGGGATTGATGTTAAACGCGCGGCCATCCTCGACGCGTTCGAGCTCGAGCGTCGTCGGCTTGGACAGATGGGTCAGGTGACCGTTGCAGGCCCAGACCAGGCCGCAGCCGGCCTCGTCAAGAATGGCCTGGACCTCGTCGTCGGGCACATCGCCGCGCATGCCGACGGTGACCTCGCGGTACTTGTAGCCAGTCGACATGTCGTTGTGGTACTCGATCTTATGCGGCCAGCGGGCGAGAATCTTCTCGCACACGCCGGTCTGCTCGATCACCTGATGCGGCGTGAGGCCGCAGGCGGGGTCGTAGGGCATATCGCCGGTCAGGTACTCCCAATCGTTGGCCTTGAGGTCGTACATGACCAGGCCGCCCATCTCGCCGATGTAGGAGTTGAGGCCGAGCACGCGCGCGTCCTCGTGGATCATAGTGCGGTTGCGACCCGAGGTGGGGACCACCTGGATGCCGGCGCGGGCAAGTGCCACGACAGCCTCGACGAGCTTGGTCGAGGGGTTGCCGTCGTTGTCGCGCAGCACGCACGAGCCGGGTGCGAGCATCGTGGCGTCCAGGTCGGTAAAGACGTACTTAACCTTGGCAAGACGCTCGCGCATCTCGCCCGAAAGCTCAGCGACGGTCGGCAGGGTATTGTGGGACATGGTCACTCCATTACGTAGAAGGGGCTTCTGGTCTTAGGCGTCGTACGCCGCAAGGGTGCGCTTGAGAATCGAACCGTCGCGCTCGCAAGGCTCGGGTCCGTTCTTGCGCAGCATGCGCTCTTCCTCGCCCTTACCGGTCACGATGACCACGGCGGGACGGACGGTTTCGCGCACGGCAGTCTCGATAGCGGCAACGCGATCAGTCACGATTTGCCAGTTATCATTTCCCTGCGCTTGAACGTTGCGCGCGATCTCGGCGCAAATATCCTCGACGTTCTCGGGGCCGGGGTCGTCCTCGGTAATCACGATTCGGTCGGCATACTTGCCAGCGGCGATGCCCATCGTGGTGCGTCGGTCGACACCCTTACCGCCCGTAGCGCCAAATACAACCGCCAGCTCGCGCTCGGGATAGTTCTCGCGCAGGTCACGCAGGAGTGTCTCGAGGCTCATGCCGTTATGTGCAAAATCGACGACGCCCAAGATTTTGCCCGATACGGACGGATAGAGCTCCATACGGCCGGGAACGAAGACGCCCTCAAAGCCATGGACGATACCCTCTTCGGAAATGCCCAGGGCCTCGGCGCAGGCAATAGCGGCAAGCGCGTTGGACACATTGAACTTAACCGGCGTGGGAATCACAATGTCGCGCGTAAAGCGGGGCGTGCGCACCGTTGCCACCACGCCGCAGTCGCCATTACGAATCGCCAGCGCAAGCACGTCGGCACGCTCGTCGGTCAGGGAGAACGTCACCGTGCGCTCGCAACGAGATGCCGCCTCGAGCACACGATCGACCTTATCCATATCGAGATTGACCACGGCAAAACGGCTCTGCGAGAAGATTTTGAGCTTGCTGGCAAAGTAATCCTCGAGTGTCGGATGCTCAATCGGCGAAATGTGATCCTCGCCGATATTGGTAAAGGCGCCGACTTCAAAGGCGATCTTGCCTGTGCGCTCGAATTTGAGGCCCTGGCTCGATGCCTCCATAACCAGCCACGGGGCACCCGCCTCCGCAGCATGCGCGATGCGAGACTGCAGCAGGAAGGATTCGGGGGTCGTCAGTTTGGAAGGGCCTGCCTCGATGCCGTCGTAGAACTCAATGCCCGTATTAAGAGCGGGTCGATGACAACCAGTAAGCTTGGCCTCGTTGGCGAGAATGCCACGCAGATAAAAGCTGCAGGTCGACTTGCCCTTGGTGCCTGTAAAGGCGCAGACCTTCACCTTACCCGACGGGTGCCCATAAAAGGCATCTGCCACCACAGCGAGCGTGCGACGAATATCACTCACAATCACCGCGGGAACATCGACATCGTAATCGACCTCGGAAACGTAGGCCACGGCGCCATCGGCGATTGCCGAAAGCAGGTACTCGCGCTTAAACGCGCGGCCCTTGCAGACAAACAACGTGCCCGGACGCACCTGGCGCGAGTCATCAGTCGCAAACTCAATGCGCTGGTCGCACGAAGCGCTCAGTCTGGAAACAACAAGGTCATCTTCCTCGAGCAACTCTATATAGCGCATCAGAGTTAGCTTCTCTTGTGTCGGACTCGACATACAAAGACCTCTCTCGCTAAATTCAGCCTTAAAGGGCAAAAGACGTCCCGCGGCAGAAACGATGAAACATTCTGTATTATCAACCATCCTAATATGCCACCTGACCTTGCGCGCACTGCAGCCTTCTAAAAAATTGCATGGACTGTGCTGTGGGCCAATAAATGACAACAGTGTCCACCCCGTGTAAAAACAAGGAAATCTGGGTGCTATTCTTTATCCAAATGTCTTGATGCGCCTCATTGACCCGCAATGCCGACTCATCATGCCCAAGCAAAGGATTCCAGATGAAACGACACTTCGAACGTCGCCACCACTCGACACGTGTCCAGTTGACCCGGCACATCGTCTGCGCCTTCGCGACGGTCATTGTGGCCCTTGCCACCATCATCGGCGCGAGCGGCTGTTCGTCCTCCCAGAACGCCTCGAGCACCTACACACTCGTCGAGAATGGCAAGCTCACCGTCGCAAGTGACTTGGCCACGCCCCCGTTTGAATACGTCAACGATTCCGGCGAAGACCAGGGCTTTACCTATGAACTCATGGGCATGATCGCGGACGAGCTCGGTCTGGAGCTCAACTACTTGCCGGCGCAAAAGTTCGACGGCATTATCCCCATGGTCAAACAGGGTGTAAAGACCGATGTCGGCGCATGTAACATCACGATTACCGACGAGCGCAAGGAAGAGGTCGACTTCACCGACCCCTATATCGACTCCGACCAGGGCGTCGCAGTTGCAAAGAATACTGGATGCGACACGGTCGACAGCCTCAACGCACCGGGCGTCAAAATTGCCGTGCAGTCGGGCACCACATCCGAGGAGTGGGCAATCGAGAACCTGCCGCAGGCAACCACCGTCAACTTTGACGACTGGACGGCAGCCTTCACCGCCGTCATGAGTAGTCAGTGCCAGGCGGTCGTATGCGATCTTCCCGTTGAGCAGTGGATGGTTTCGAACTCCTTTACCGGTATGGAGATCATCAAAGAGGTTCCGACGGGCGAGCAGTTTGGCATTGCCGTCTCTAAAGACAACCCCGAGCTGACACAGGCCATCAACGATGCCCTTGCCAAGATCAAGAGCTCCGGCGCCTATGACAAACTGTACGAGAAGTGGTTTGGCATGGCACCCACGAGCGGGTCCGATAACGAGGATGCCTCGAGCTCAGAGGACGCGACGGGCGCTTCACTCGCCGTCACCTCGGCGACCGCCAAGTCAAACGAAGACGGCGGCAACGGCGTGCTCGGCGGCATCGCAACCCGCCTGACCTGGGAAGCGACAACGGGTAGCGACGAGGGCGACGTTTCGCAAATTGAGCTTGAGCTGCCCGAAGGCGGGTCATTTGAAAGCACCGATGTTAAGGTCACGCTGCTCGACGGACTGAACCAGACGGGTGTCAAGGCATCGTGCTCGCTGGACGGCTCAAAGCTCGTCATCAAGTTCGCCGATCCCGTCGCTGCCGGCTCGCAGATTCGCGTTGTCGTCCCCGACGTCGTATTCCCGAGCAACGCGGGTGCCTATGCCGTCACCGGCAGCTATGTCACCGACGGCGACAAGCGAGATCTTCCCGAGAGCCCCACCATCAGCGTCTCGGAGAGCACCATGGTGCAAGAAATCGTCGCCTGGCTCGATGCCCAGCCTTGGGTTGCCGCATGGAACTCCAACCCGTTTTTGGGCATGTTCTGCAAGCCGCAGATTATCGTCACCTCAATCGCCTCGCTCTTTAAGGGCTGGGGCATAGCACTTGCCGTGACCGCCATCGGTTTTCCGCTCGCCATCCCCATCGGCTTGCTGTTTGCCTTTATGAAAATCAGTCATAGTCGTATGCTGCGCGGCATCGCCGTGACATACATCAACGTCCTGCGCGGAACCCCGCTCTTCCTGCAGATCTACATTGCGTTCTTTGGGTTCCCTATGATCGGTCTCAACGTGCCCAATCTGCCGCTCGGCGTTGGCGTGCTCGCCATCAACTGTTCGGCCTATCTTGCCGAGATTTTCCGTGCCGGCATCGAGAGCGTACCGCATGGTCAAGCGGAAGCTGCCTACTCGCTTGGCATGACTTGGTCCCAAGTTATGTCGCGCATCGTGGTCCCGCAGGCTGTACGTTACGTTATACCGACTATGACCAGCGAGTTCGTTATGCTGTACAAGGACACGTCGCTGCTTTCGAGCGTTGGCGTCATGGAGCTCATGCTGTTCTCCAAAAACCTCACGGCCACCACGGGCAACATTACGCCCTACATTTGCGCCGCACTTTACTATCTGGTCGTGACGATTCCGCTCATCCACATCGTCACCAAGGTGGAGCACCGTCTCGCCGAGCGCAGCAAGCGCTAACCGCTCATACATAGCGTTCACAACCACGACCCGCCGCTTCATCTGAAGATCGGGCCGTGGTTTTTTCGGTTCGCTCGGCGCTTATGCCCTATCACGAAACAAAAGATTGGCATGATAGTAAAGATTATTTGACATCAGCTGCCGCAATCCTTGCGGCAGTACACCTGAGCCGTCAGCAGAAAGGATCTTGCATGTGCGGTTTTGTCGGTTTTACCGGTACAGATGAACAGAGTGAGCTGGTTCTCACGGCCATGATGAATCGCATCATCCACCGTGGTCCCGATATGGGCGGCCAGCATATCGTTGACAACGTTGCCCTTGGCTTCCGTCGTCTTTCGATTCTCGATCTTTCCGAAGCTGGAGCTCAGCCCATGTCGAGCGACGACGGCAAGGTCACGATTGTCTTCAACGGAGAGATCTACAACTTCCAGGAGCTTCGCGCCGAGCTGGAGGCAGCCGGCTACGCCTTCCACTGCAACGCCGATACCGAGGTCCTGGTACACGGTTACGAGGAGTGGGGCGAGGACCTGGTCAACCGCCTACGCGGCATGTACGCGTTCGTGATCCACGACCAGAACAAGAACAAGCTCTTTGGCGCTCGTGACATCTTTGGTATCAAGCCGTTTTATTACTACCAGGCATCCGATGGCTCGCTGCTGTTTGGCTCCGAGATCAAGAGCTTCCTGGACCATCCCAAGTTTGAGAAGGCTGTCAACCACGACGCGCTGCGCCCCTACCTGACGCTGCAATTCCCCGCCACGGAGGAGACCTTCTTTAGGGGCGTGTTCAAGCTTGCCCCGGCGCATTGCTTTACATATGACCTGACGACCAACACCATGGACATCAAGCGTTACTGGAGCTGTGACTTCACCGACGACAACTCCAAGACCTTCGAGGAGTACGTGGACGAGTGCGACAAGGTCGTGCACGAAAGCGTCGCTGCACACCGAATCGCCGATGTTAAGGTGGGCTCGTTCCTTTCTGGCGGCGTGGACTCCAGCTACATTGCCGCCTGTCTCATGCCCGACACCACGTATTCTGTCGGCTTCGATTACAAGAACTTCAACGAGACCAACTACGCTGCCGAGCTTTCCGACAAGCTGGGCATCAAGAACGTGCGCAAGATGATTACCGCCGACGAGTTCTTCGATGCACTGCCCGATATCCAGTATCACATGGACGAGCCGCAATCGAACCTGTCCAGCGTGCCGCTGTACTATCTGGCGCAGATGGCTTCCGAGGAGGTCACCGTCGTCCTTTCGGGCGAGGGTGCCGACGAGCTGTTTGCCGGCTACGAGTGGTACGAGGACACCCCCGAGATGCGCTCTTTTAAGAAGCGCGTGCCGCTCGGCGTACGTCGCGCCCTGGGCTCGCTCGTTCAGCATCTCCCCTACTTTAAGGGCCACAACTTCCTGACGAAATGCGCCGAGGTTCCCGAGCGCTGGTATGTGGGTCAGGCAAAGGTGTTCGATCCCTCCGAGGTCGACGAGGTGCTCAAGCCCGCTTATGACACCGGCAAGAACGCCGCCGAGATGTGCGCCGAGTACTACAAGCAGGTCCCCAACTGCTGCGAGCTTTCCAAGAAACAGTATCTGGATATGAACATGTGGCTACCGGGCGATATCCTGCTCAAGGCAGACAAGATGTGCATGGCGCATTCTCTGGAGCTCCGCGTCCCGTTCCTGGACAAGAAGGTCATGGAGTTTGCCGAGCACATTCCCGCCAACTACCGTGTTAACGAAGAAGGCTGCAAGCTCGTTCTGCGTCACGCTGCCAACCGCACGCTGCCCGACGAGTGGGCAACGCGCAAGAAGGTGGGCTTCCCCGTACCGGTCAAGTTCTGGCTGCGCGAGCAAAAGTACTACGACTACGTAAAGGAATACTTCACCGCACCGTGGGCTGCCGATTTCTTTGACACCGATGCGCTCATGAAACTGCTTGACGATCACTTTGAGGGTCGCGCGCTCAACCAGCGCAAGATCTATACCACGTTGACGTTCCTCATCTGGTACAAGCGCTTCTTTATCGACGAGGACAAGGGCGCCGAAGTCGCCGCGTAAGTTTCGTTATGAATTAGCGGTGAACAGCACGGGGTTTCCGCTATACTCAATCCCTGCGGGCGATTGGCGCAACGGTTAGCGCAGGTGCTTTACACGCACAAGGCTGGGGGTTCGAATCCCTCATCGCCCACCACTTGATTGAAAAGGCTCCCAGCGATGGGGGCCTTTCCTTTTTGGGCCCAGTGCAGAGGGATTCGAACCCGCAAGGGTGCGGAGCTGAGGAAACGCGTAAGCGTTTTCCAGCGCAGCACGCGAGGAGCGAAGCGACGAAGCGGGGCGCGGGCGGCGCCAGCCGCACGCGGACATCCCTCATCGCCCACCACTGAATTGTTAGGCCTCCAGCGATGGAGGCCTTTCCTTTTTCGGGCCCATCGCAGAGGGATTCGAACCCTACGGCTCGCTCGTTTCAAGGGCAATGGTCAAAAAATGCCAAATATGAGTACTGCCACCTTTTTTGTAACAGCATTTTCAAGGTCCCAAAGGGCAAATCTGACATCAAAGCAACGGCTAATGGTCCGGATGAGCATGTTTTCTGACAACAAAACTGAACATATGTGGTCTAACTAATCCTGGATAGTCGGTTTGATATGAGATTCAACTGGTGACAGTACTCAAATTTGGCATTTTTTGACCAGAGGGACTTTTGCCCATCGCAAATCGGCAACAAAACGGGCTCCAGACCGCTGAATCGTGCCGCATATGGCACGTCCGCAGTCCGGAACCCGGTCAAAATTGAGTTATTGCGCTGTGTTAGGCCAAGACGTCCGACAAAATCTCGATCAGGCTGTCCACGTCGGCTTCCTCGCACACGAGCGGCGGCAGGAAACGCAGCGTGTGGGCACCAGTAGCGTTAATCACGGCGCCGGCGGCCAGCGCGCGGGCAACAATATCATGCGCATCGCCCGCAGCGTCATCCAGATCGCAGCCGAGCATTAAGCCGCGACCGCGTACCTCGGTAACGTGCGGAAGCTTGGCCAGCGCCTGCTCCATATAAGCACCCACCTTGGCGGCATGCTCAGCGTAGTCGCCGCGCACAAGCGCGGAGAGCGTCGCGGCGCACGCCGCGACAGCCAAGCAACTACCGCCAAAGGTCGAGCCGTGGTCACCCGGCTTAAACACGTCGGCGATCTCCTTCTTTGCCACCACGGCACCCATGGGCACGCCATCGGCAATCCCCTTGGCAAGGCTCATAATGTCGGGCTCCACGCCATAGGTCTGGAATGCAAACGGCTTGCCGGAGCGGAAGATGCCACACTGGACCTCGTCGGCGATAAGAACGGCACCCACCTCGTGTGCCAAGTCGCGCGCTGCCGCCATAAACTCCTCGGTCATGGGGTGCACACCGCTCTCGCCCTGAATCGGCTCGAGCATGACGGCGCAAATCTCGCTTCCCAGCTGCTTAAAGATTGCACGCAGCTCATCGACATCGTTGGGTGTGCAGGCCACAAAGCCGCCCGGCAGCGGGCGGAAGCTATCCTGCAGCCAATCCTGCATGGTGGCGGCAATGGTCTCGAGCGTACGGCCGTGGAAGCCGCCGCGCATGCATACGATGGTGTTGCCGCCGTTACCAGCACGCTTGGCGTACAGACGCGCGAGCTTCATCGAGCCCTCGTTGGCTTCAGCACCAGAATTGGCAAAGAACGTCTCCCACACCTGCTCGCCCGCCGTCGGAGCGCCGAGCGCAGCGGCCGTGGTCTCATCGCCGGCGGCAATGGCATCGGCCAGAACGCACGCACCATCTACGTCGTCGTTGGCAAGCTTGGACAGCAGCGCCGCGACCTGTCCACGCTGCTCGATGTAGAAGTAGTTAGACACGTGCAGAAGCTTTTTGGTCTGAGCCTCGAGCGCCGAAAGCACTGCAGGATTACCGTGGCCTAGGCTACACACGCCAATACCAGCGAGAAAGTCGAGATACTCACGACCATCGTCACCGATGAGCTTCATGCCGTGGGCTTCGACAAACTCTACCGGCGAGCGACCAAAAGTATGCATAACGTAATGGGATTCGAGCGATTGTTGAGTTGCAAGTGACATGGGATGCCTTTCGTTAGGCGCCGTACGGCGCAGGGCTATGGGTGCAGGGACGCGACGACCGCGGGTCAGCTAGACCGTCTGGAGCTTCTCGACCTCGTCGAGGTTCTCGGTCAGGCGCGCCGCAAACGTCGAAAGCGGGTGCGGATGCGTATCGAATTCGTAGGCTGTCTCGGTGGAATGGATCACGGTGCCGACGCCAGCATCGGTCAACAGCTCCAGCAGCAGCGAGTGCGGCGTCGTGCCATTGATGATGTGGGCTCGGAACACGCCAGCGGTAAGCGCATCGACGGCGGCGCGCAGCTTGGGGATCATGCCCTTGTCGACCTCGCCGCCGTAGAGCATCTCATTGACCTCGTCGAGCGTCAGGTTGGAGATAAGCGAATCCTTGTCGCTAAAGTCCTTGTACAGACCGTCGACATCGGTCAAAAAAATCGCCTTGTGCGCATGAAGCGCCGCCGCAACGGCGCCGGCGGCGGTATCGGCGTTGATGTTGAAGAAGCCACCGTCCTCCCCCGCTGCGACCGTGGCGATAACGGGAATGTACTCGCTGTCGAGCAGGCGCTCGATATAGTCGGTGTTGACGTGCGTAACCTTGCCTACGCGGCCGAGCTCTGGGTCGAGTGGCTCGGCGATAAGGGTACCGGCGTCGCTGCCGGACACGCCCACGGCCAGGTTGCCGTGGTGGTTGAGCGCCGCGACCAGCTCCTGATTGACCTTGCCGCCCAGCACCTCGCGCACGATATCCATGGTGGCAGGCGTAGTCACGCGCTGGCCGTTCTTAAACTCGACGGGGATGTCGTAGTGGCTGAGAGCCTCGTTGATGGCCTTGCCGCCACCGTGCACGATAACAGGGCGCATGCCGATAATCTTGAGCAGGACGATGTCGCTCATCACGTCACGACGCAGCTGCTCGTCGACCATGGCGGCACCGCCGTACTTGATAACGACCGTCTTACCGGTCAGGTTCTTAATCCACGGCAGCGCCTCGAACAGCAGCTGCGCGGTAACTTCGTTGGATTCGCTCGAGCGACAATCGCGTGCGAACTTCATAGTCTGCCTCGTCTTTCGTTTAGCTATCGCGCCGTACCTCGTTGCCCGAGATTGCAGCGGGATGCACGGCACATCGGGAGTCTAGGAACGGTAGTCACCGTTAATGGAGATGTACTCGTGCGTGAGGTCGCAAGTCCACACGGTGGTCGCCGCGTCCCCTGCGCCCAGGTCTGCCGAGATCACAATCTCGGGCGCCTCAAAACGTCGCAGGGCTTCGTCCTCATCGAAGGGGACCGTCAGGCCATCGCGACAGACGGGCATACCCATCATGTCGATGGACACATCTTCTTGGTTAAACTGCACGCCGCACTTACCGAGCGCCATGGCAACGCGGCCCCAGTTGCAATCGTGGCCGGCAATGCAGGTCTTGACGAGCGGCGAGTTGGCGACGGCACGAGCGGCGATATCGGCCTCCTCGTCGTTCACGGCGCCGGTGACGTTAACCGTCACGAGCTTGGATGCGCCCTCGCCATCTGCGGCGATGTTGCGCGCCAGGCTCTCGCACACCTCATGCACGGCAAAGGCTAGCTCGTCGAAGGCGTCAGAGCCCTCGACAATAGGCTCGGCATCTGCGGCAGCGGCGCCGGAGGCAAGCATGATGCAGGTGTCGTTAGTCGAGGTGTCGGAATCGACCGTTACCTTGTTGAAGGTCTGTTTGACGGTGGAGAGCAACAGGGCATGGAGCGCCTCCGGCTCGACGGGGGCATCGGTAGTGATGACCGCGATCATGGTTGCCATGTTGGGCATGATCATGCCCGAGCCCTTGCACATACCGCCCACCGTATAGGCATTGCCTGCGTGCCCCGCGGCCTCGCTGCGGTAACACACGGCATACTCCTTGGAGTGCGTGTCGGTCGTCATGATAGCGCGGGCGGCATCGGCGCCACCGTGGGCGGAGAGCGCCTCGTAGGCGGCAGGAACGGCAGTCTCAAACGTGTCAATCGGCAGAATCTGACCAATTACGCCCGTGGAGGCGACCAGAATCTGCTGGGGCTCGCAGCCGATGACCTGCGAGGCGATGTTGCAGGTCTCGCGCGCGCAGGCAAGACCGGTCTCACCCGTGGCGGCGTTGGCGTTGCCAGAGTTGATAGAAACACCGGCAATGACGCCGTAGCCCTTGTCGGCGCCGCCCAGGTTGGCACGGCTCACCTGCACGGGCGCCGCACAAAAGCGGTTAGTCGTAAACACGCCGGCCCCGGGACAGGGTTTATCGGGCACGACGAGCGCGTAATCCAGGCGCTCGGGATTCTTGCGGAATCCGGCATGGATTCCCGCCGCCTTAAAGCCGGCTGCCGCCGTTACGCCGCCCTCTACGGCACGAATTTTGATATCGAACTGCTCAGCATTCATCGTCTTTATGACTCCTTATATCAAACAAAAAATGGGCATCGGTTGGTGCGCCATGCCAGCCACAATCATGAGACCAGCTTAAGAGTGGCGCCCCACTCGATGCCCGACTACCAAATCGCTAACAATCGAATGTGCTACACCGGGCACGCCACTGCGGGCAAGCCTCGTCGCTCGTCAAAACCAAAGACGATATTGGCGCACTGGACCGCCTGGCCTGCTGCGCCCTTGCACAGATTGTCGATGGCGCCCGTAGCCACCAGAACGCCCGCGCGCTTGTTGAGCGCGAGACCGATCTGGGCGGCGTTGGTGCCGACGACCGAAGCCGTCTTGGGCTGCTGGCCGGCATCGAGTACGCGCACGAAGGTGCGACCGGCGTAGAACTGCTTGTAATGGTCGACAACGTCCTCAAGGGTCAAGGTATCGATAGCCTGCGCCGTAAGCGGCATCGTCACCGTAGAGAGCAGACCGCGCTTGAGCGGTGCCAGGTGCGGGGTAAAGACGACGCGATCGGTTAGGCCCAAGATCTGCTCGATTTCGGGCGTGTGACGATGCTTGCCCACGCCATAGGCCTCCAGGTTTTCGTCCGCGCTGCAAAAATGCGTACGGGTGTTGCAAGACTTACCGGCGCCCGTTACACCGCTGATAGCGTCAACGATCACGGGGCCGCTCTGGGCAACCCAGCCAGCGCGCACGGCAGGCGCGGCGGCAAGGCTCGTTGCGGTGGGATAGCAACCGGCGCAGGCGACCAGCACGGGCTTGCCGTCGGCGTGGTCGGATGCAGCGGCCTCCAAATCCTGGCAGAACAGCTCGGGCAGGCCAAAGGCGCGGGTCTTGAGTAGCTCGGGGCTCGTGTGCTCAGCGGCATACCAGGCCTCAAAGGTGGCCGGATCGCTCAGGCGATAGTCGGCCGAGAGGTCAATGCAGGAGACTCCCGCGGCAAGCAGGGCGGGCACCTGTGCCATAGCGGCCGTATGTGGCACGGCCAAAAAGACCGCATCGCAGTTCTTGAGCTCGGGGGCATCATGCGTCGTGAAGGCAAGATCGCTTACGCCGGCGAAGCTCGGGTACACCGCAGACAACGGCTGGCCGGCATCGGCGTTGGACGTAATGGCAGCAAGTTCAAACTCGGGATGACCGAGGACGAGGCGAATGAGCTCGGCGCCGGCATATCCAGCCGCACCGACGATTCCAACCTTTAAAGACATATCGGACTCCTTGTCTGCAGTTATGCACCAATGCGCATCCCGCAGCCGTCGTTATGAAGTGGGTTGAAACTTTAGCACCAAAAGATGCATATATACGCAAATTTTTTACATATTCATGCATTGAAACAGTCCCGACACATTCACTCGAAGGAATTGACAAATAAATGCGGCCCCCATATTGCCCAGTGCACCTTACGGTGACGTTGCAATGTGGGGCCCGCTACATGCGAGAATTTGAATTGTCGAAGCTTGCTGAGAGACTCGTTTAGAGCTCGATCGGCACCCATTCGTCATGGTTGCAGATAAAGGCCTCGGGTTCCTCCACGCTAAAGAAGACGAGCGTGGGATTGCCTGCGCCCTCGTAGTGCTCGCCTAGGCGCTCCAGGTGCTTCCAGCCTGCCTCGCGCATATCGGGAGCGGCTTGGTCATCCAGACCTGCACGCCCGCGCAAGATGAGCCAGCCATGGCCCGGCCACCAACTCGTGGCCTCAAAGCGTTGATTTTGCAGCAGCTCTTGCCACACGTCTTTGGTGCGCGCCGTTACAAACCACAGCTTGCCGTCCTGGATCTGCGCAAACGAAAACGGACGCACATGCGGCTGTCCGTCAACGCTCGTCGCCAAATACCATGCCGGCACCGACGTCAGATACTCCAACACCGTATTCAATCCGTCCATGTGTCCTCCTGGCACTAGTCTTTTTGGGTCGGGGCTGTTTTAGCTACCCTAGGGCTAAAGCTCCAGGCGCTCCTCGCTGCCGTCAATATCACAGAAACGGGCGGCGATATTTCGCACCGAGAAAAACGCAAGGCGACCGTCGTTGGCACTATCGTGTTGCTCGCCGATGCCCACCATGTGCTTAAAGCCGGCTTGGCGCACCCGGTCGCTCACGACCGCGTCGTCCTCGAGCGCGGCCTCGCCAGTTAACACGATCCAGCACTCCCCCGGCTTCCAGCCCGAGAGCTCAAACTTGGGATTCGCGCTCAACTCCGCCCACACGTCCTTATCGCGCGAGGTGCAAAACCACAGCTTGCCATCATCGACCATGGCAAACGAGAACGGCCTCACGCGCGGCTGATGTCCGTCCGTCACGTCGATCGTGGCAAGATACCACGCCGGAATACGCCTAAGATACGAACAGGCGCGCTCGAGCTGCGCCGTGCGATCGTTGTCGGTCATAGGGACCCCTTTCCTGCGCTCGAATCGCGCCTAAACAAGTTGAAGATTGATGACGATGACGCAGATGAGCAGCAACGCCGTCACCACCGCCGCCAACGCATCGCCGCGGCCAAATGCAAGCGCATGCAGACGTGTGCGGCCCTGCTCGCCATGATAGCAACGGGCATCCATGGCGGCAGACAGCGTTTCGGCATGACGGAACACGCCCGTGAACAGCGGAATCGCCACACTGCCGAGCATACGCACGCCGCCGAGCGGGCCTCCCGTCACGCGCGCACCGCGGCTCGCCTGCGCATCGGCCGTCTGCTTCATCTCGGTGGCAAACTGCGGCATAAAGCGCAGCGCGATACCCATGATCATGCCGAGCTCGTGCGCAGGAAGTCCCACACGCGCAAACGGCGCGAGCAGGCGCTCAAAGCCCGCGGTGAGGTCGAGCGTCGGTGTGGTGAGCGTGATAGCGCTCATACCGGCCATCATCAAGGTCAGGCGGCACGCCATAAAGGCGGCGGAATGTAGCGAGCCCTCGCTTATCTGCAAAAAGCCGAGCTGCCACAGAATGCGCCCACTCTGGTCGGAAAACAGGTTGAGCACCGCGACCACCGCGACAATCGCCAGCAGCGGTGCCATCGATGACAGGACGCGACGAGCCGGCACCCGGGACACGGCATAGATCAGGACAACGAAGATTGCGACCGGGACCAGTCCGCGGAAGCTGCTGACCGTGAGCGTCGTGATCAGAAACACAAAGCCCAGGAGCAACTTGGTTCGCGGGTCCAGGCGGTGGATTGCACTATCGCCGGGATAGTAGCTGCCAAACGAAAACGCCTCCATTAGCAGCCCTCCTCTCGAGCGACCGTCTTGGATTTGGCCTTGTCCGAAACGTTAGAAGAACCGTCTGAGCAACCGATCAGCAAATCTGCCAACTCGTCGGCCAACGACTCAACCGTATAGAGGCCGTCAAAGCGCAGCGGCACGCCTGTCTTCGCAAGCGCCAGCGCCATGCGCTGGGCAGCGGGAACACCCAAGCCGATTGATTTAAGCTCATCCGCATGCGCAAAAACCTGAGCGGGCGTGCCCTCGGCAAACACCGCACCTTTGTTCATCACGACAATACGGTCGCAGCAATTGGCCAGGTCATCCATACTGTGCGAAACCATGACGACGGTCAGGCCCTCGTCATGAAGATGGCCGATGAGCTCCAGGAAATCCCTGCGGGCTGCCGGATCGAGCCCCGCCATGGGCTCATCGAGTACCAGGACCTCGGGCTCCATGGCAAGCACGCCAGCAAACGCCACGCGCCGCTGCTGCCCGCCCGAGAGCTCAAAGGGGCTCTTGTCGCCCACCGTGGCCAGGTCGAGGCCCACGCGCGCGAGCGATGACGCAACGCGGCGGGCAACCTCGGCCTGCGACAACCCAAGGTTATGCGGACCAAATGCCACGTCCTGTGCCACGGTCTCGGCAAACAGCTGACGCTCTGGATACTGAAACACCACGCCGACCTTTGCCTTAACCGCGGCGGCATCTTTCTTGTTTACCAGGTCGAGCCCCAATGCGTAAACGGAACCCTCCTGGGGACGAATCAGACCGTTGAGATGCTGAACCAGCGTCGATTTACCCGAACCGGTATG
Source organism: uncultured Collinsella sp. (assembly GCA_902469055.1). GTDB lineage: Bacteria > Actinomycetota > Coriobacteriia > Coriobacteriales > Coriobacteriaceae > Collinsella. Next base: position 2,236 of record CABRBC010000045.1, on the reverse strand, counting down.
GCCCGCAAGGCCCAGGAACTCGCCACGACGCACCGTTAGCGACACATTTCGCAACGCCCAGGGGCTGCTAGGGTCGTTGCCCCAGAGGGCCTGCTTGTTCGATGTGCCCTCGGCGGCTGAGCGCTTGTGCCAACGGCGACGCTCACGGGCGCTCAGCGAATAGCTATACGAAAGGTGCGAAATCTCGATGACGGGCTCCGGCGCGTCTGCGCCATCGAGCGCAGAGGAAACGTTGTCGGGAATACGAAGATCGGACGCAAAAGGCCGCCCGACGATGCCTGTCCTACTCCGCTCGGCATAAGCCTGCGCTATATCGGCGACCATATCCGCCTCGCGCACCTGTGCGCAAATGGGCACGCCCTTCGCGCGAAGCGCCTTGCCAAGACAGCACGATGCCGGCATATCCAGGTTCAGCCGTGCAAGTTCGTCCGCCCGCGTCAAGATCTCCTCGGGCGTACCGAGCATGGCAACGCGGCCCGCCTGGAAGACAGCAACGCGATCGGCCTCAGCGGCCTCTTCCATAAAGTGCGTAATCATCACGATGGTCATGCCGCGTTCGTGCAGCGCGTGACAGGCCTTCATAAGGCCCTTGCGCCCGCACGGATCGAGCATCGAGGACGCCTCGTCCAAAATGAGCACACGCGGCTCCATGGCGAGCACGCCGGCAAGCGCCACGCGCTGCTTTTGTCCGCCCGAGAGAGCGTGGGTCTCGTGGCGCTCAAAGCCCACCAGACCCACGGCCTTCAGCGCCTCGCGCACGCGCTGCGCGATCTGGGCCGATTCGACCCCTAAGTTCTCGGGACCAAACGCAACATCGTCCTCGACAAGCGTCGCCACAAGCTGGTCGTCGGGATTCTGGAACACCATGCCCGCAGTCGAGCGGATATCGTAGACCAGCTCGGGATCGGACGCGTCCATGCCGTTGACGCACACCGTTCCCGCATCGGGCTGCAGCAGCGCGTTCAAATGCTTGGCAAACGTAGACTTGCCCGACCCGTTTCCGCCGAGGATGCAGAAAAACTCGCCATCCTCGATGTTCAGATCGATGCCATCGAGCGCCGGTACAGCACCGTCATAGCTAAAGGAAACGCCCCGACACTCAATCATGCGCGGCCTTTGACCTGGTCCTTCTTGGGCGTGATGAGATTAGAGACCGCCTTGTACACCACCAGCGTCAACACCGAGTTGAGCACGGTCTTGATGAGGTTAAACGGCAAGACGGCGGGAAGCATGAGCGGCAGAATCACATCGGCCGAGCCATACCAGAACCAAACGCCGATGGTCAGGTTCGCGACCATGGACAGCGCCGTAGCGGCAATGACGCCGAGCGCCAGGCCAATCACGGCACCCTTGTAGGTGTGCATCTTCTGATAGACGATAGCCGCAGGCAGAATATAGCCCAGCGTGGCAACCAAGTTCATAAGCGCGCCGACCCAGTCACCCGTGGTAAGCGCATGGATGACGATCGCCATGGCGGCAACGGCAGTGCCGGCACCAGGACCATACGCAAATCCACACACCATCGCCGGCACCAGCGACGGGTCATACGTCAAAAACGGCGCCGAAGGAAGGATGGGCAGCTGCACATACATAAACAGCGCTCCCAGGGCGCACATCAACGCCATGGTAACGAGCTGTTTGGTGCTCCACCTATTCGTGTTCTCAAAATGGATATGCTGCGACTGTTCAGACATAAGATCACCTGCCTCTTTCATCCGGACTCTAACCGTTGGTACTGGGATCTCACCAGTTCAGCCGGCATGCGAACCAACGCACACACGGGTCGCGGGCTCATCGGCTCGGCCGCAGGCACTTTACCTGCGCCACGGCGTCCCTTTGACACCGCCCGATTTACCGCCAGTGGGGAATTTCACCCCGCCCTGAAACAGCAATTGCAAGTGTAGCACGGGCAGGTTTTCGCGCAAGTATGCCAAGGGTAATTTATGATGGGGACCAGTTGCCGCAACAACCACATTCCCCACCCATCCCAAAGTAGCGCGCCTTTCGCGCGAAGCGCGAAACAGCGAAGGGGACACGTACTCCCATCAACCACGTCCTTCTCCGCGAGCCGACCTCAAGGCCGTAAACGCAGGGAATCCGGGGGCGGGACGGGGGCTTCTCTCCGGAACATTCCGCACACTGATATTTTCTGTATTGAAGACGTCGATGATGCACCCGTATACCATTGACGTCGACACCATCAGATGCGGACCGCGCGGTGACCCCACATTCCGCT
>CABRBC010000044.1:0-9196 GCA_902469055.1 uncultured Collinsella sp. | reverse complement strand
GGCGGACCTGCTCTCCGAGTACAGGGCCGCCGTGGATGCCAGCCCGATCGCCGCGGAGGTGGCCGCCCTCCAGTCGATCAAGGGCTGCGCCTTCGCGCTCGCCGCCGCCTTCGCGTCCGAGGTCGGCGACTTCTCGAGGTTCCGCTCCGGCAGGCAGGTGACGGCCTACTTCGGCCTCGCCCCGAAGCAGAGGTCGAGTGGCGGCTCCGTGCGACTCGGCGGAATCAGCGGGGCCGGCAACGCGCTCGTCAGGAGGCTGGCGGTCGAGGGGTCCTGGCGCTACGCCCAGGCCGGGCACCAGCCCAAGCTGATGCCCAAGGGCTCCGGAGTCCCGCTCGAGATAAGGATGCACGGGAGGAAGGGGTCCGAGCGCCTGCTCCGGCGACGCGAGGAGATGCTCGAGAGGGGCATGCCCCAGGCGAAGGCGAACGCCGCCACCGCCGCCGAGCTCGTGAGGTGGCTGTGGGCCCTCGGCATGATGTGCCGGGAGGCCGGCGAATAGACATAGCCCCCGTCCCGGCGAGCCGGGCAGCTTCGGGGATACCCCCGTTCTCGCTGTGCGCGCGGCGGTCGCCGCATTCGCGTCGACAGACTTGGGGAACCCCCGCCGAAGGAGAGGATTGCGGGCCGCCGGAGCGGTATCCGCGGATATGAGACTGAGCCGAAGGCGTCGACGACATGCCGGGGGCGGACCGGGACGGGTTCAACGGCAGGCCCCGCCGACCGATTGCAAGCGGTCGGCGGGGCCATTGTGGCTCTTGACAGCGGATTGGGTCATATGAGCGAAAGCCCGCCAGAGCGAGCAAGGTGCCTTGAAACGAGGCGGCATTGACCTTCTGGTCATGCCGCCGAAGTTGAAAGGCAGATTGCCGCTCTGGCGGGCTTGTAGCGTCGACTGGTTAAGCGGGTTGGTAAAACCGCGTAACTATAGTTCAAGTTCGTTGAGGCGCAGGATCGCCACGATATAAATCTTGAGCGCCTGCTTGAGCTGGTCCTCGTTGGCGCACTCGTTGGGACCGTGCATCTGGCCGCCCCACTCGGGCAGCTCCAGGCCGGTCTCCTCGGGGCCAAACGAGACGGCGCGGGCAAAGTTGCGCGCGTACGTACCGCCGCCCATAGCAAAGGGCTCAGCATGCTTGCCCGTAAACTCGTTATAGGTATCAATAAGCGCCTTCACGGCCGGATCGTCGGCAGACACCGAGAACGGCACCTTAGCGCGACCCAGCTGACACGTCACGCCAAAACGGCCCACGAGCGGGTCGAGCTGCTCGCGGATGGTATCGGCACTCGTACTGTCGGGGAAGCGCACGTCGATGACCTGCTCAATATGGCCATCCGCCACGCGGATGACTCCAGCGTTGCAGGTAAGCGGGCCAAACGCCGGACTCGTCGCATCGATACCTAGGCCGCGGCCATAGGCATCCGCATGCACAAAGGCCAGGAACTTGACGAACTCGTGCTCGGCAGGCGTCAGCAGACGCTCGTCGCGTGCACCAAACGCGTCCTCGGCCTCGCGCAGATACGCCACGATCAGGCCGACGGCGTTGATCGTTCCCTCTGGCATCGAAGCGTGGCCGCCAATACCGTGGGCGAAAATCTGCGCATGCCCGTTATCAAGCGCCGTGATCTCCAGGCGGTCGGCGTTCTCAACGGGCGCCGGCAGCTCATCGGCGGCAATCGCGAGCTCGCAGATGGACTGCGACGGAATGGCGTTGCTCGCCTCGGCACCGCTCCAGGACACAATGCGCCCGCCGTCGATCTTGGGGCTCACAAACGTCGCCCCAAACTGGCCCTTCTCGGCATTGCAGACCGGGAACTCGGCATCGGGCGTAAACAAAAAGTCGGGGTCTGCGTGGTTCTCCAGATAATGGTGAACGTCGGACATGCCCACTTCCTCATCGCAGCCCAGCAGTGCGCGAAAGGTATAGCGCGGCACAATGCCGTGCTTGAGCAGGTAGGCACCGGCGTAGAGCGACAACACCGCCGGACCCTTGTCATCAATCACGCCACGGCCGAGCAGCCATCCCTCGCGACGCTCCATCGCAAACGGGTCGGTGTTCCAGCCGGGGCCGGCGGGCACCACGTCCACGTGGCAGATGGTCGCGAGCTGCTTGTCGCCGCGACCCGGGATATCGGCAATGCCCACATAGCCCTCGTCGTCGCTCGTCTGGTAGCCGAGCTTTTGCGCAATGCCGAGCGCGCAATCGAGCGCATCACGAACCGGGCGGCCAAACGGCGCGCTAGGCTCCGCATCGGCAGCAACGGCTACGGACGGATAACTCACCAGCTGCTCGATATCGGCGACGACATCCTCCCAGACCTCGTCGACATACTCGGTAACGCTCTGCTCCACCTGATTCATGGACTGCCTCCTTACCAATGAGCGACGGGTATGCCCGCCCCTCACATCAAGTGCTTATATAGCGAAAAGTTTAGCAAGCTCGGCCACCGAGTGCACCACTGCATCGGCACCCGCCGCCTCGTGCTCGCCCGGCGCCGCCGCGCCCGAATAGATACCGATGCACGGTACGCCCATTGCGTGCGCGCCCTCCACATCGTTGAAGCGATCGCCGATCATCACGGCATCGCACGCCGTCATACCGAGCTCTGCCAGGGCATCGCGGACCGAATCGGCCTTGGTCTCGCGCCCCTGCAGCGGATTCATGCCAGCCACCGCCTCAAACTGAGAAAGACCCAGCTCATGCACCATGTCGATACACTTCGCCTCCATGCGCGACGTCGCCACGGCCAAGCGCTTGCCCTGGGCGACCAACCCATCCAGCAGCTCGGGGATCCCGTCGAACACGGGATACTCCTCCGGTCCCAGCTCGTCAAAAAAGGCACGGTACTCGTCGGCCACCACAAGCGACTCCTCGCGGGAAAAGCCATAAAAGTCGTGAAAGCTCTTCCACAGGGGCGGCCCGATCATGCGGCGCAGGTCACCCATCTGCGCCTCCGAAAACCCGCGCGCGGCCAACGCCTTGCGCGTCGAGGTCATCACCGCCCGACCCGTATCGGCCACCGTGCCGTCAAAATCGAACAACACAATCGGCCGCTCGCATAGCTGTAATGCCGCCATCGGCATCCCTCTTCCCCAGTTGATGATTTCCACACCGTCACTTCAAACTGTTGACTATTCAACAATTGAACCTAGCAATGTAGAGCAACTCAACTATACTTGTCGCACTTTGCTCTAAGAAGGCGGCGCGCAAGCGCCCCAACGAAAGGTGCAATTATGTCTTTTGCCATCATAACCGACTCCACGTCGGACATCTCCCCCGCCCGCGCTCAAGAACTCGGCATTTACGTGATTCCGCTGCATGTGATTATCGAGGGCGAGGACCTGCTCGACCAGGTACAGATTACCGCCCAGGAGTACGTCGCGCGCATGGCCGGCTCCGAGCAGCTGCCGCACACCTCGCAGCCGAGTGCCGGCGAGTTCAAGGCACTCTTTGACCGCGTGCGTGCTGACGGCCACGACAGCGCGATCTTTATCTCGCTGTGCAGCGAATGGTCCGCCTGCTATTCCAACGCATGCCTGGTCGCCGAGACCCACGAGCTCGACGTGCGCTGCATCGATTCGCGCACTGGCTCGGGCGCCGAGGGCCTGCTGGTGGAGTACGCGCGGGCCATGCGCGAAGATGGCCGCAGCCTGGACGAGACCGAGGCGCAGATCCGCGCGACGCTACCCGACGCCCACCTGCTGCTGATTCCCCGCACGCTCGAGAATCTCGTTAAGAACGGCCGCGCGCCCAAGCTCGCCGGCCAGCTCACGCAAATGCTCAACATTCGCCTGGCCGTTTCGCCGGAGTGGAAATCGGGCGAGATCAAGGCAATCAAAAAGGGCCGCGGCGCCAAGCGCATCGTCGCCAACACCATGGCAGATTGCCTCGCGTTTTTGGACGAGCACCCGGGCTCAAGCGTGCGCGTGCTCACGACCGGCGCCGCCGAGGAGCAGGAACTTGTCAACGAGGCGCTCGCGGGCCAGGACTACGTAGACGCCGGCACCGGCCCCATCGGCTGCACCATCGCCACCCACGTAGGCGTCGACGCCATCGCCATCAGCTACTGCCCCCGCTACCAACCTGCCAAATAGGGACAGGTTTATTTTGGCATGTTTTATCTGGGCAAACGTCCAGCGCCAACAAATACCAGCCTGACTAGATCGGGCAGGCAGGAGCTATCGAACAACCAAGGTACAGCCAGCCGTAGCAAAGCCATCATGCCGGTGCACCCCAACTCAAGGCGCGCCGGCATCCCTTTAGGAATTGCGGTGGGAAAGGGGCCGAATAGTCGAAAGACAGCGAACCGCCGAATGCCGCTCACGGAGCGGCACCCCACTATCACCGAACCAAAATCAAAGTCGAGTATCTCAAATAGCCGAAATGGCGTACCCTCATCCCAATGAACGCAGACAAGAATGGCATTCAAATGAGCAACGCCGTGCATCAATACGCCCTTTTCGGGAACGCCTTATTCAAACTCAATAAAACGGTTGTCCACGCTTCGGATCCGCGTAAGCAGATCGTAATCTGTAGCAACGGTCCAGACATCCGTTACGCAACACTCGAAGAATGGGACAAAGCCGGCAAATCTTTCGGCGAACGTGCACAGACCGAGGGCATCGTTACCAGCGCGAGCCCAGCGCGCGACAAACTCGAGCTCTTTCGCAATCTTTTTACCGGCCGCAAAGATGTGCACGCTCACGGGTATCGCAGAAAAGACGGGGGCATCGGCTATACACCCGCCTGCGCAAATGAGTGGAAGCCAGGCATTTGCCCCAAAGCAAACCATCACAGAATTAAATGCGCTGAATGTCGCAGCCGCACATTCCTTGAGCTGAACGATGCCGCCATTATCGCCCATTTCAAAGGCAGCGACGACAGGCTCCGGGACGTCATAGGTCAATATGTTCTCGACAAAGACTGCAACACAAATGTCCTTGTCATTGATTTTGACAAAGCCGATTGGAAAGAAGCGACAAACGCTATCAGGCTTGTCGTAAAAAACCATGGAATTAACGCTGCGGTCGAGCGATCAAGGTCAGGCAACGGCGCGCATATCTGGTTTTTCTTCCTAGAACCTATAAACGCAAAGACAGCACGAGATTTCGGTAGCTGCCTTATCGCCGAAGCAGCGGCACTCAACAAGACAATCACCTTCGAAGCCTTTGACCGAATGATACCCGCGCAGTCCACCATTCCTGAAGGCGGCTTTGGAAATCTCATTGCGCTGCCCTTTCAGGGAAAAGCGCAGCGGGAAGGAAACAGCGTATTTGTTGACGAACGATTCGAGCCCTTTCCCGACCAATGGCTTTACCTTTCGCAAATCCAACTAATCTCGCGTGCGACGGTGGATCGTCTGATCGAGGACACCAAAAACAAACCGCTTGGAATAGCAACAGCTGCAGCGACAAACAAAACCAGGCGCAATGTCCAAAAGCCACGAAAGCGGCTCCCGCTCACGCCACGAGACTTCCCCTCGAACCTGCTCGTCACACAAGCCGATATGCTCTACATCCCCGAAAAGTCTCTGAGCCCGGCAGCTCAAATGGAAATCCGCAGGCTTGCGACATTTGCCAACCCGGAGTTCTTCCGTGCGCAATCTATGCATCAATCAGTATTCGGCAAACCGCGACTCATAGACCTCAGCGAACTTAGAGATGGCCGCGTCGCGATTCCCAGAGGCTGCAAAGCCCAACTTGAGCAGCTGATTCAAGAAGCCCACGTTACTGCCCATTATTCAGACGAACGTAGCACAGGCAATCCAATTGAGATGGCATTCAAAGGGACCCTTCATCCCGAACAGCAAATTGCCGCCGACCAGATGCTTGAATACGAAGACGGAATCATGTCTGCGCCAACGGGCTTCGGTAAAACCGTCATCGGAGCTTATCTTATTGCCGCCGTTGGTCTTCCGGCGCTCGTCATTGTTCCAAAGACCGCGCTCATAGCCCAATGGAAATCGCAGCTCGAACGATTTCTCGACATTACGGACACCAGAGAGCCGGTCCGAACGCCAAAAGGACGAATCAGCAAAAAGCAACCTCCCCTTATTGGACAAATCGGAGGGGGCAAAACCGCCGTCAGCGGCCTTATCGACGTCGCTTCCTTTCAGTCGCTATCTGGCAAAGACTCCCAAACCGGGGAGCCGATAGTTAAGAACCTTGTTCGTAATTACGGCCTCATTATCTGCGACGAATGCCACCATGCTGCCGCGCCACAGCTCGAGCTCGTCCTCAAGTCCGCTCCAGCCAAATATATATATGGCCTCTCCGCGACACCCGAGCGCTCCGACGGACTCACGCGGGCGCTCTCGATGCTCTGCGGCCCGCTTCGCTATGTCATCGATCCAAAAACGCAGGCAATTCAGCAGGGCATCCAGCGCATCGTTCGACCGAGATTTACCGGCATTCGGCTATCCGCCTACGAGCCGGATGCAAGCTTCAATCAGATTCTCGATATGCTGTGTGCACATGCGGCAAGAAACGAATTGATTGTCGATGACGCCCTCGAAGCAGCGTCAAACGGTCGACATCCGCTCATACTATCCAAAAGGAAAAAGCATGCTGAGGAACTGTTCAGGTTGCTTAATGATCGCAGACACGAGCCCATACTCTTAACCGGAGAAATCGGCGCCAAAGAAAGAAAAGCGATACTGAACAGTCTTCCCGGCTTTGAGCATGAACATCGAATCATCGTCGCCACCGAAAGCCTTCTGAGCGAGGGCTTCGATCTGTCCTACCTTGACACCCTTTTCATTGCCACGCCGATATCTTGGGACGGCAGCGTAACGCAGCAGGTGGGCAGACTGCATAGAAGCCACGAGGGCAAGCAACAGGTTGAGATATTCGACTACATTGACCTGTCGATACCCATGCTCGCCCGCATGTACCAGAAAAGACTCAAGACGTACGCCAAGTTGGGGTACGAAATTTATTCAGCAGAGGACAGCGAGCAACCCGATTACAACATTCTCATAGAGCCGGCAAACGCTATTGAGGCATTAATTAAAGACATCACCGGTGCCACAAAGAGTGCCTTCATAGCCGCATCCTACGCATCCGCCGCATGCCTCACGAAACTCACCACCACACTCGCAGGCGCAGCCGCCCGTGGGATTACCCTTGAGGTTTATGTTGCCTCACCTCCGCGCGATGACGCGAAAGCGATTTTTGCCGAGATGAACGTCGACTATTCCGTCAAGGCCAAAGGGCGGCTGTGCGCGGCCGTGATTGACGAGGAAACTGTCTGGTACGGGACTATCCCGCTGCTGGCATTCCCCAAGAAAGAAGACCGCAGCATCCGTTTCAAAAGCAACGAAGTCGCCGCTGAGTTTTTGAGCGAAATCCAGCAATGAGGAGAACCGGGGGCCGCAGCAGCGAACGGGGCGCGCCTATCAGTTGCGGTGAAATAGGGACTGTTTTTGGCCAATCGACCGCAAATCAGTCCCAATTCCACCGCAACTTGGAAATCGGCGATCAGCCCAGCGGACCCTGAAACAGCTCCTGATGAGTGCCCATTCTCACCAGCCTAATCACTGGGTTAGTCTTATGGGGAAGATAAAGAACGACCACATCGACCAAGCCATCGGATAGGTGGAAATCGATGTGGCCGTTGTAGTTTCCGCCCGGGTTTGAGAGCTCGTGGGCGCCATACTCCGCCGGAAGTGACCCATGAGCCACAAGCTCTGCAACCGCCGCTTTAAACTCACTTTTTAGCTGCGGATGCATGCGCATCGTTCGTTTGTAGTCCACCTTAAATTGAGCCTCGACTTTTATCTCGAACATCGCTATTCCTCATCGAGGAATGACATAAGCTCATCAGCGTTATTGAATGACGGGCTATCGTCCGGCAAAATCCCCAACTCATGAGCCTCGGCGATCACCATGGCACGCCTCGTCGCCTCGTTGGGCACCTCCGCCCTTCCTACAATCTCAAAAGGAATCTTTCGCTGATTTACCAGCTGCCGAACGGCAAGATTGAGATAGGAATTGAGGCTGAGGCCGACCGAATCCAAGAACTCAGTCGCCTGCTCCTTGAGCCCCTCTTCGATTCGAACCGTCGTAGGCTTAACTGTTGCTGTAGACATTTGCGACCTCCTCGCCCTCGTCTTTTACACCAGTATACCCAATATAAATGGCAATCTGATGTTAAATAACATCAGATTGCCATGCGTATTCATGTCCCTTGATTATCGACTTCATCCGAACACCTCCCACATTCATCCGTACATGTACGGATGAATGTGGGAACCCGATACCCTGAGGGCCGGACCGGCCGGCCCCGGAAGATCGGAGGACGGCATGTCCAGAAAGAGGAAGAAGGGTTCCGCGAAAGCGGCCCCGAGGGCCTACGGAAGGCTCACGAGGCACGAGCGGGACACGGTCCAGAGGATGCTGGAGCGCAGGGCCTCGTGCAGGGAGATCGCGAGGGAGCTGGGCAGGTCGCCCTCGACGGTGAGCGCCGAGGTGGCGTCGCACAGGTTCGTGACGGCGCCGAAGCCCAGGCGCGGCGAGCGCGTGGGCGCCGACACCGACCTGTCGTCGGCCTGCCCGCGCCTGGCGGCGTGGCCGCGCTGCTGCAACGGGTGCGGCCGCTACCGCGCGATGGGCTGCAAGCGCCGCCCGCACGTCTTCTACGAGGCCCGCGCCGCGCAGCTGTGCGCCGACTCGGTGCTCGTCTCGTCCAGGCGCGGGATCGACGCCGACGAGCCGGCCGCGGCGGCCAGGCTGGAGGCCATCAGGGACTGCCTGCGCCGGGGGCTCTCGCCCGAGCAGATGGCCGCATGCAACGGAGGGCCGGTGGACCTGTCGCCGTCGACCATTTACCGCTGGGTCGCGGCGGGCTACGACGGCATGACCAACATGGAGCTCAGGCGCAAGGTCGGCTACAGGCCGAGGAAGCGCGCAGCGGGCCGGGCGGCGACCCGCCACTCCGCCCGCAGGTCGCATGCCGCGTTCCTCGCCCTCGGGGAGGACGCGTGCGCCGCGGCCTGGGAGATGGACACCGTCGAGGGGGCCCGGGAGGACTCCGCCTGCCTGCTCACGCTGCTGCACCGCCCCAGCAGGCTCCAGCTCGCGCTGCCGCTGGAGGAGAAGACTGTGTTTCGTCAAGAGGATTTGAGCAAAAAGAGCATCGGAAATTGAGCAGCTTGAGCATCGGAAGCGCGCACGCTTTTTGAGCGACTAGCCCTC
>CABRBC010000043.1:0-26848 GCA_902469055.1 uncultured Collinsella sp. | reverse complement strand
GGCGGGGGCCCCCCCCCCCCCCCGCCGATGACGATCTTGCGGGGCATGTAGCACAACACGAACGTCGCGAGCGCCTGACCGAGATACCCGCCGATGAGCGCGACCTTGCCCGGGTCGTCCGCCACGCCAGCCGCGACGGGATCGCCCCAGCGCTTCCACAGGGACGGGCCGCACGCGAGGCCCTCAAGGCAGTTCGTGTGGAACGGGCAGGCGGACACGCCGGAGGGCATCGGGTCGGCTGGGTCGCGCGTAAGCGGGATGTGGCCCGCCTCGGGATGCATCGCGCCATGAAGCAGATTGCCCTCCACCAGCACGCCGGCCCCCACACCCGTGCCAATCGTGAGGTAAAGAACGTCGCGCAGGCCACGGGCGCACCCATACACGGCCTCGCCCAAGCATGCCGCGTTGACGTCGGTGTCGTAGCCAACCGGGACATCGATGACGGAGCGCAGGGCGCCGAGGACATCGACGTTCGACCAGCCGGGCTTGGGAGTCGTGAGCATGCATCCAAAATGAGGCAACGCCGGGTCGACATCGGTGGGCCCAAAGGCACCCACACCCAGGGCCTCCACGCCGCGCTCAGCGAACCAAGCCCCGCACGCCTCCAGCGTCGAGGTAGGATCCGCGGTGTCGATTCGGACGCGCTCCACGATCTCCCCGTCTGCGCGACCAGTCGCGCACACCATCTTCGTCCCGCCCATCTCAAGGGCACCCAGCAAACGACTCATAGCTCCCCCTTTTCCCCGTTGGCGCTCAATTCCCAGCACGTGATGCGCGCGCCTGGCACCCTGATGGCACACGAGCGGCTCCTCGGGTACCAGCGCGTGCTCATGACGAGCTCACCGTCATTCACAAAGACCTCAACCGAAGACGTATCGACCAAAATGCGCACCGACCGCACGGCATTGACGCGCTCCCAGCGCTCCGTGCGCCCGCAACTGGCAGCATTGCGACCGGCATCACGGAAACGCATCACGAACCGCATGAGCCTCTCGTCCGGATCGCAAGTCACGAATAGTTCGAGCTCCTCTCCCAGGACCACATGCATCTCATCGCCCACGTCCTCGAGCGCAATATCGCATGCCGTCGGTATCACGTCGAGGTGCAGCTCATCCACAGCTCGATGCGCCTGCCCGCGCAGGGACGCGAGCTCGCGCACGGGCCGCTGGAGCACAACGCCCCCATTCCCTGCCGTGAGCTCACGAGGCACCGTGAAACAGTGCTGCCAGCCCTCGACGATCGTCGGGTCGTTACCGTAGGTGGCGTCTTCGGGCATGCCCATCCAGCCCATGAGGATGCGGCGGCCATCCTCGGCCACGAAAGTCTGGGGAGCGTAAAAGTCGAATCCGGCGTCCCACAAGCGGAACGTCCCCAGCTCATAACGCCCGCAGATGTCGCCCGCAAAGGGCACGTAGCCCGACTGGTACACGTTGCGGTGCTCCCAGTCGCCGCCAAAAAGGCCCTGCGGTGAGAACGAGAGCACCTGAAGAGCATCGAGCTCAAAATAATCGGGGCACTCCCACATGAAACCGAAGCGCTCCGAGGACTGGATCCTGTTCTGCAGCCTCCATGTCTGAAGTTCGTCCGAGGCGTACACGAGCACCTCTCCGGCATCGCGCTCGCAGCTGGCGCCATGGCAGCGCACGAAGAGCTCGCGCCGGGGCGATGGCGAGGCCGGGACGGAGTCCTTTGCGGGTCCGGCCTCCTCCGCAGCCCCACGGCGGCGCGCCCCCAGCACCATGAGGTACCTGCCGCACGGGGCGTCCGCGCGCCATACTTTGGGATCGCGCACGTGGCAGGAGAGGTCAGCTGGATAGTCCGCATTGCCGAGCAGAAGGCGCTTCTCGCCGAACGTCTCGCCGTCGGCGGTATCCACCATAACAGTATTTCCCTCACGCCCCGTGTTGATGTAGTCGTAGGCGCCATTCCCATCGGGAAGCTTGACATTGCCGGTGTAAAACACGCTCACGTGGTCGTCGAGCACAAGTGCGGAGCCCGAGTACACGCCATGGCAATCGAACGGCTCGTCGGGGTACAGCGCGCAGCCCTCGTACGTCCAACTCACCAAGTCGGAGCTCGTGCTATGACCCCACATCTTGACGCCGCCCTCGACGTCAAAGGGGGCATATTGGAAGTACGCGTGAAAGACGCCGTCCTTCTGGTACAGACCGTTGGGATCGTTGAGCCATCCCACGGGTGGCATCAAGTGATACGTCTGGGCCCAGGTGCGCGGCCTGCGCGACGCGGCGTCCTCGGCAGCCTTCACCAGCTGCATCAAGTCGCGTTGAAGTGCGTTGGCCATGAAGGTCCTTTCTCGTGTGATTCGTCTTCAGGTGCGTGAGGACGTGGCGCGGTGCGGATGCGGGGCAGCGCCTTGGACTATTTTCGAGGCACTCATCGCCGCTCCCTCAAACGCAAAGACTCAACCATGATGCCCCACCGAACCGAGCACAGTGCAGCGTCATCATCCGTGACATACCGAATTGAAGCTATAAAACTCGATAATCAATCAATTCGATTCCAAGCCGCGCAAGTTGATCGATCATGCCGGCGCTACTCAGTGCCTCAGCTTCGTAAGTTCGGCTTTCCGTAAGCGAAGAGTGCTCCATGATGTAAGCATCGAGGTACCCTGGATGGCAAATCGCCATTGCAGTCTCCCCTAAACTGATGGACGCCGCGCCATCGAGAAAATGCTTGCGCGCATCTTGAACAGAGGCGGCAGGGCGCATCGGCAAAACACGAACAATCGAACCGCCGACCCTCATTGAGTCACAACCGCGATCGGGCAACAAGCTTACAGGCAGTCCGAGCTCCTCGGCAACGGCTGCCGCCGCCCTCATAAATGACGGTGAAAGCACGGCATGAATGTCAATATAATCCGGGAGTCGTCCAAGTAAAGACTTAAGTTGATCGACCTGCAAACGGATCTCCCGGTATGCCTCTTCAAATGAAACGAAATCTTCCTCGACCGCTCTATACGCGGCGCTTCCGTGGAACTGCCCAGTTGACTCCACAAGTGACGGCACAAGGCTCGAATCAGATAGTGGCTCGCCGGCGCTAATGCACGCATGTAGACCGACTGCGACATCATGACCGGACAGCAACCTTACACCATGCTCCGCTGCGGGCATGTTTGCCATAACGCCGACGCTGCGCACGATTCCCGTATGCAAGGTGCGCTCAATCCCATAATTGACCGCTTCGCTAAATCCCAGATCATCAGCTCTGACCAGCAATCTTTTTGACATGTTCCTATCCCCTTCCCTGCGGAGCCTTGTCGGCACGGTAGCTCACGTTACCTTCGCGCCCATCCACGCGGACTTCACCTTGACGAGTCACCATTGTTCGTATGGCGCGATACGCAGGCAGGGCGGCCGGACGAGGCAACAGATCCATGCACGACGGCGGAAGCGGCACGCGATCGTCATGACCCGATAAAATTGCGTCACATACCTCAATCACCGTCTCCAGCAAGAAGACCGGCGATTCGTAGGTACCGTGATTTCGCACGATGCGATCATAGCGACCATCCAGCACGCGCACGCTCTCGAGGGCCCTCCGATAGGTCTTCACATCGGTGGACCAATCCTCAAGCAAAATCGTCCCCGGCCCACATGCGTCGCCGAACATGGCAGCGCGTTCCTCCGGCACCAAAAAAATCATGGATCCGTGAGTGTGCCCTGGAACGGCGTACGCCTCAACGGTAACCCCGCCAAGGTCGAACACATCGCCTCCGCGCAGGGGCTTCAATGCCCGCTCCTCAAGATGGGGCTCGAGCTCAATGTTCGAAAATCCGCATCCAGCGACAAATCGCTGGCGATAAGAAATAGCGGCGTGGGCGCGATACACCGGAAGATCCATCAGGTTCATATGTGCCGAGCCAAACTCTCCCGCCCCCATCGCATGGTCGACATGCCCGTGAGAAAGAAGCACTGTGACCGGCAAGTTGGTAATCTGCCGAACAACAGCAGCGAGCCCGGGCACGCCACACCCCGTGTCCAAAAGAGCGGCACGGCGCGAGCCGCAAACAAGATACATGGCTACGCCAAGAGGATCGACGATGCGATACATCCTGACACCAATACGAATCACCGTATAACTCACGGGAAATCACCCTCCCACGGAAACCAAGCTCATCATGTGCCGCGACGCAACGAACATAAAGCGCCCGAAATGCGCATTCTCAAATCGGGCGCCACAACACACCTCTAAGACTGGCGACTCTTGTTGCCCTCAACACCGAGAATCATAATAAGCGCAAGCGTTACAACAAAGCCGATGCCACCGGAGATGCAGGCATGCACGAAGTTTGCCATGCTATCTCCCCCGATAAACTCGAGAACCACGGTGAAATTCGTATAGAGCGGAGCGTAGCAGGTGACACCCATGATCGCCGCGTACAGCGTGCCCACAAACGTGCCGATTGCCTGATACGCCAGTACACGCGGATAGCGAAGCAGGATGCCAAAGATGGTCGGCTCACCAACTCCCACGAGTGCCTGGGTAATGAAGCAGCTAAGTCCGAGCTCGCGGTCCTCGGCAGTCTTGGCCTTAATGAGAAAGCCAAGGCCGCAAGCGATCGAAGCAAACGTGGAAGCAGCACCCATGACAAAAATGACATTTTCATATCCTTGGGTCGCAAGGGTGCTCATGCCCAACACGATGATGGGAAGATGCATACCCGTGGCAACAAGCGGCATGAACAGCGCGCCGATAAGGGCGATTCCAACCGGACCGAGGACATCGTGAACCCACATGAGGGCGGACTCAATCGCAACACCCATAATGGCGCCGCAAGGACCAAGGACGCAGAGGGCAACCGGAGTCATGGCAAGAACGGTGAGCACGGGAACGAACAAGAGGTGAACTTGATCGGGGATGATGCGATTGAGCAGCTTTTCCACCTGTGCCTGCACGGCGGTGATGAGAATCATCGGGAATACGGTGGATCCATACGTGGTAAGCCACATGGGTATCCCGTAAACGGTGAAGGGCTTACCGGCTGCCACGATTTCCGCCATCGTCGGATGCAGCATGATGCCGGCAATGAACACAGAGATCACGGTGTTGGAACCGAACTTCTTCGATCCCGTATATGCAACCGCCATGGGCAAGAAGTAGAACCCTGCGTCACCAACAAAGGTGAGCAGCTTGAATAGATCGCTTCCCTCCTGGACCAGGCCCAATGCGGACGGGCCCAGGATCATGAGGATCAACTTGACCAAGCCGTCCGCAACAAGCATGGGGATGACCGGCGTGAGGCAGCCAGTCAGCGCGTCAAGGATGGCGTTACCGACGCGTGCCGGCGTAAGAGGCTGCTTTTCAGCTTCCGTCGACTGCGAATCGAGGTTCTCGTCGACAGCAGCCTGATGCTCGATGCCACCGACCTCGCAAACTTCGTTGTACACATGGGTGACCGTGGGGCCAATGATGACCTGATACTGCTCTCCAGAGTATTGCTCCCCCAAAACACCAGGTACCGCGCGGACCGCATCACGGTCAACGAGCGCCTGATCGGCAAGGTTGAACCTAAGGCGCGTCACACAGTGCGTGGCAAACGCCACGTTGGCCGCCCCGCCAATTGCCGCGAGCACTCCTTCCGCTGTCTTTTTGTAGTCTGCCATACCGTCTCCTTTCATCGTGTGGACTAAGCCCATTCTCCAGGCTCGACCACTACGGCAACAAAACACTATTAAAGAGATGCCTGATCCCGATGCGGCTCGTCGCGCCGCAACCATGCGAGGGCAAGCGGCACCCACGCCGCGGCATACGCATCTTCATCCTCAGCCTTTGCAGCAGAGGCCGGCTCGCAGAGAGCCATTCCATGTGGCCCCGTTGGGAATAGATGAAACTCGCAGGGAACGCCAGCATCTATCAGGGCCGCGGCAAACTGGCACGCACGAGCGGGATTAACCACTTGGTCCTCAGCGGTTTGCCACATGAATACCCTGGGCATATCAGGCCTCACTCCGGAAATCAGGTCGAAACGCTCATCGCATTCGGCCGCACCGTCGTTTCGCCCAAACAGGGCGCGCTGGATATATGGAATTTGCCAACGCATCTCTTTTGGACAACTGTCAACAGCGCGAGTTGCCATATCCAAAGGGTTCACGAGCGGATAGCCAAGCACCACACCCGTGGGCGCGCAGTCACGCGGATCAACCCCAGGCACCTGGCTCAGCAAGTCCGGATCATCCCAATGCTCGGCAAGACACGCGGCGAGATGGGCGCCAGCTGAGAAGCCAACCACGTATATGCGAGATGCATCGATGGCATACTCTTGAGCATGAGCCCGGACCCAGGCCATCGCTTGCATAAGCGCAATCAAAGGGGCGGGAAACGTTGCTGTACGATCTATTACAAGCTCTTCGCCTGGCTTCTTTGGGCGCGATCGAAACAAAACCGGATATCTCAATACCGCGGTATGATATCCTGCGCCAGCAAAGCGCATGGCAACAGGCTCTTGCTCCTTTGTCGCATGCAATACATAGCCTCCACCAGGGCACACGATCACAAGCGGTCGGAGCTTCTTAACCTGATAAGAGATATTAGGTTCAAGAAAAAAGGTGCGCAGGGTCGATCTACCTTGAGCATCGAGCTTGATGTCGGTCGTATACATTACGCCACGCCCCCCTCATCAACGACCGCGGCAGTTGCCACACGGCGCACGAACGCAGCCGTTCGCATCAATACGTCCTTTGAAGCGCACGGGTCGTATTCACGCGCAAAAGCCTCATGAGTAAAGCCGTGGTGGCAGCCCTCATAGCATTTGTAATCTACGGCCACTCCGGCCTCGTCCAGCATCGCGGCAAAGCGCCGCGAGTCTTCGCAAAGCGTGTCCAAGCTGGCGGCGTGCACGAGAGCCGGCGGCCACGCAACATCCGTGGCAAGAAGCGGAGACGCAACAGGGTCCAGCATGTCGGCCTCCGTCGCATATGCCCACGATGCGTACTGTTGCATCCTCGTTTGTGATAGCGCCGAGCCGGTATTCACGCTTGGCCGTTGAACGCTCAGGGGCGCAAGCGGCGGATAGTTCATGATGAGGCCACCTATCGATACCTCATCGGATCGAGAGGCCAAGACACAAAGGGCTGCAGCAAGATTGCCTCCCGCGCTGTGACCGCAAACAATTATGGGGCCGCCTGTAAGGCCCATTTCGGATCGATGGGCGTCACAATACTTGATGACCTCCAAAGCCGAGTGCTGCGGGACGGGAAACTTGTGCTCCGGCCCCACGAGATAATCGACATTGAGAACCGTTGACCCAGTTGAACGTGAGAGGTCCCGGCAAAACGGGATATCGAGCTCCCAGTCTTGTAGAACATACCCGCCTCCATGAAAATTAAAAACGAGTGGCAGCGCCTGATCGCACGACCTCCCCTCAACTGCGCCATACCGATACACGGCTATTTCGCCGGCAGAAGTTTGGATTACGAAGCGCCGCGCCTCATTCCCTTCGGCCAATCTGCGTTTTATGGCTCCCAACTGCTTGTCCTTATTGACGCGATACGTTATTGCGTCATTGGAAGAATCAAACATGAGTGGCACCCCCTCGACCATCCGGCTCAACGTGGGAACGTTCCCACTGACGATTCTTATTCGTATTCGATTTCATATTCAGTCAAGATAAACTTCGCGGAACCTTGTGATGCTACCGTTCGCCGCCATATATCAACCGCTCACGTTCAAAATGCGTGCGGCAACGTAATATGTAGCCGAACACTTTTTGCCCGCCACGCGCATCCGCTCGCGAGTAAAGGCACCTCATGTCGTTATCGGCGATTGGACTATTCGGAATGAACATCAAAGATGTGGCCGCCCTGAGCGGCTTATCAAAAAGCACGGTATCTCGCTATTTAAACGGCGGGAGCATATCCCAACAGTCCGCAGACAAAATCGCCGCCGTCATCCAGCAGACCGGCTTTCAAAGCAATATATTTGCCAGCCGTCTTAAAACAAATCGAAGCTACTTGATTGGCGTTCTCATTGACGGATTCGACTCTCCAAGTGTAAACCGCGTGCTCTCGAGCATAAGCTCAGCGTGCCACGATGCCGGATATCAGCCATTCATCATGATCGACGAAACCGGCGAGGATAACAAAATCGCGAATATGCGCGCGCTCATTCAGCAGGGAGTCGATGCCCTCATACTGGGCACGGCGCTCATCACCGAGGGGCACCGTGACTTTCTATCGCGCATCAAAGTGCCCACCATCATCCTCGGGCGGACTTACGACACCCTCCCCTGGTGCAAAATTGACGACTACTCGGGAGGTCGCCTCCTGGGCGAGCACGTCGCACGGCAACACCCAGAGCGCCTTGTCTACCTATCCATGGGTTCCGATGACCCGTCGGCAGGAGAAGAGCGCTGTAGGGGCGTCTTGAGCACGCTATCCTCTGATACCCAAGTCCGCGTTATCGAGGTCGATCATGTCGACAACCATGGCTATGCATGTGCCGCTAAGGCGCTTGAATGGAAGCCCGACTACATTGTTTCCGCATCAGATGGGTTCTGCCTGGGAATCTTCTCCGCACTCGATGCCAAAGGACTTTCCGTTCCAAGGGATATACGAGTCGCAAGCTTTGGAAACCACGCCTTCAGCAGCCTCCCATCAATATCTCTCACCAGCATTGCATACGATTACGAGGCATTGGGACGAGATGTGGCGCTTAAGGCAATCGAGCTCGCAAGCGGAAACTCGATCGAACCGGAGTGTTGCGATTATCCGATAGAGCTCATCATACGAAAAAGCAGCGTTCGGCCAACAACGACCCGGTAGGCGAACGACCTTATTTTCACCGAACGCCGCAGGGCGACAGCGTGAAAACGGGCTATAGGACAAAAAGCGTGTCACGAGGGAACGCCTGCCCCCGGATGCCAATCAAGCCAGAACGGGTACGGATCCCCGTGGTGAAGCCCCCACACGGGCCTGTCGTCCCACTCCGAGCTGCCGTCCTCACGCTTCGAGGAGGCCGAGTAGGTCCTATAGAGCAGGCCCATGTCGGCGTCGGCGGGCATCGTCGCGAGCTTCTCCGCGGCCGTCCTGGAGTCCACCAAGAGCATGTCGCACCACCAGAAGACGGCCTCATCGCCACCATCAACGCAGAGTAGTCTGTTTAGGGCTGTTTAATAGTCCGCCGCGCTTACGAATTGAGTTGCGTGCCACAAAATGGGCCCATCTACTACGTTTAGCCGAATACCCTCGACCATACCGGATATTAAGAAAACAAAACCACTGGTAGAAGGCTTGACGATTTTCAAAAAATGTGGCTATGGTCGACCCCTAGAGGTTAAACGTGGTAGATAGGCCGTTTTCGTGACAAGGCACCAGGGTAGCTTTTTGGGGCGGGCTTTTTAGCTACTTTTTGAAGGCGTTGTCTAGGGTGGCGGCTACTTGCAGGGGGTTGTCGGTGCCGGCGAAGAGACGGATGGTGGCTGCCCGCTTGCCGCATGGAGCTGAGAGGCGTGTCACTGCGCCGCCGGCGGGTGATGCGCGGAACTCGTCGGGCAGGGTTTCGAATAGATCGGCTGCCGTGCGATGTATCAGGTCGAACTCCACTGCAGGGCCAAAGCCGTGTTCCAGGACACCCGTCGCCACCGCGTGATCGGGATGCGACGCCAGACCGGGATAGCGCACGTTGCGCACCATTTCATTCGCAGCCAGGTACTCCGCAAGAGCGCGGGCACGGTCGAAGTGGGCCTGCATGCGGGCTTCGAGCGAAACGAGGCCTCGCTCCAGCACGCCGGCCTCATCGTTGCCCAAATCGAGCGTGGACAAACCGCAGCTAGCAAGCACCGCATGCGCACATTCACCCGCAGCATCCATACGATGGCGCTTGAGCTGCGAGCGCGCAACCGAAACGGCCACCAGGTTTCGCGGCCCCTCACCAGCGCACACACGGTCGAGTGCCTCGAGCGACAGCACGGCACCCAAACGCAGCGGATCGCACCCAAAGACCGACGAAACGGTGTTATCAACCACCAGCAACGCACCACACGCACGCGCCGCCTGCCCCAACGCGCGAAGGTCGGGCACGCGCAGGCCAAAGCCGCCAATGGAGTTCACGAACCACCACAGATGCGGGGCCTCAGCGTCAAACGAATCGGCAAAACCCTCGGACGCAGCCTCAAACGCCGCAACGGACAGCTCCCCCACCAGCACTACATCGTGGACCTCAAAACCGCGCGAAAACGCAGCGGCGAAGTCATCCGCGAAAGCCACCAGACGGTCACCGGGACGCACGATACCCAGCAACGACAATGCCGCCGGCACATGCGGTGCCGCCAGCAACCGAGCCTCGCGCGCACGGGCACGCGCACTCCATGCCTCTTCGAATCCCCGCACGTCCATACGGCACCGTCCCTTCAAAAGCAAAAACCCATGACACGGGTGTTCCCCGCATCATGGGTAACGGCTGCAGTATAGCGCCAGAGCGCCGCCAAGCGCTCCGACAGCCCACGACCAAACGCCTAGAAGCCAAGCTTGTGATAGCCGATCAGAATCTGGAGGAAACTAAAGGCCTTGCTGAGGGCTCGGAAAGAACGGGCAATAATGCCCGCCGGCTACACGCACATGAGCTGATGATCCAGTTTGAGCGCGCGCATGCCGCGCTCCCCCTCCACGCCGTCAACCACGTCGAGCAACATACTCGTGGCCTCAACGCCACTGGTCAGATAGCCGTAATGCACGGTAGGGATACCGCCCGTCAGCGCACGCAAAAAGGCGTTGTCGCCAAAACCGCTCACGCGATGGGCGCCCTCTCCCGCGCCACGCACCTCATCGATCGCGCGCAGGGCACCGGCGGCCATGGTATCGGTCGCACAGGCAATAAAGTCAAGATGCGAATCGGCCTGCAGCAGCTCACGCGCGGCACGATAGCCGGAATCCAACGTAAACGAGCCATAGCGGATCATCGCGGGGTCGAGCTCAACGCCCGCAGCAGCCAGACCGGCTTGCAGACCGTGACGGCGATCGTAGCCGGCGGCTTGGTCGTCCTCGGTAACGCCGACGTAGCCGATCTTGCCCGTCACACGCCCAGCCAACGCCCGGCCCAGCTCAAAAGCAGCCTCATAGTCGTCGTGGTACACGCAGGCCGCGCCCTCGACGTTTTGGCCGATCAACACAATGGGCACACGGCAAGACGCAATGGCCGCGCGATGTTCGTCGGTAATCATGGTCGCCACCAGCACAATGCCATCGACCGGATGGTTCTGGAACAGGTCAAGATACTCGAGCTCACGCGCCGGCGTGTTGTCGGTGTTCGCCAGCAGCATCTGATAACCGCGTCGATCAAGCACCTGGCCAATGCCTGCGGTAATACGACTCACCGACTCAGAGTTGATCTTAGGCACAATGACGCCGATGAGCTTGGTGGAGCCGGTACGCAGCGCGCGAGCCTGGCTGGACCGCACGTATCCGGTCAGCTCAATCGCTTGCTTAATGCGCTCGGCCTTATCCGCCGAGATATATCCACCGTTGAGGTAGCGCGAGACGGCGGCGCTCGAAACGCCGGCCAGCTCGGCCACATCTTTCATCTTTACCACGAGCACCCCTGTCATTGAAATCGCTTACACAATGATACCCAACCCATACCGGCAAATTTAGCAAATGGGACGAGCCACATGGATCATTTCAACAGCCCAGGTCAAGCAAACGTCAGCGAGCGCGCAGCTGCCGTGGCGAGGTGCCGCGAAAGAGGAGCGACGCGTACTTCATGTACGCGAGCGACGGTTTGAGCGGCAGATCGCCCGGCAGATGCGTGCGCAGCGTCGAGCGGTCCGGCGTTCGGCAGAACGCCGGAACTAAAAGCTACCCGTGATATTCGCCGTTGTATTGAATCAATGTCAGGTCCTCCACGCCGTCGAGCGCACGAATGGCGTCGGCATAGGGCATATCCACACCGTCCGAGAACACCTCGACGGCCATCTCCACCTTTTCACCGCGCATCGTCTTGGACTTGACGGTGAACTTGGTGCGCCCAAATGCACGCACGATGTCATCGCCGGTGTTCTGGCCCGTGTAGTGAATGACCATCATATACACGCGCGCCTTGTCCTGGTGGCTCGCAAAACCGGCGATCATCACCACGATCACCACGGCCGTGAGCGCCACGAGCGCATACATGCCGGCGCCCGCCGTAATGCCCGTGGTAATGGCCCAAAATAGATACAGCAGGTCGAGCGAGTCCTTGACCGCCGTACGGTAGCGGACGATGGACAGAGCACCGACCATACCGAGCGAGATAACCACGTTGGTCGAGATCGCGAGCGTGACCATGCAGGTGAGCACGCACATGCCCACGAGCGTCACGGCAAAGCTGCGCGAATACACCACACCGGTAAAAAAGCGCTTGTACACGTAGTAGATCAGGATGCCCATGGCGAGCGCCACGAGCAGCGACAGGCCGATCTTGGCAGGGTCGACCTGACCAAACGCCTCCAAGACGGAGTTCTTAAAAAAGTCCCTGGTGCTCATGGTCTAAATATCCCCTCGGTTCTCAAAATCCGATTCCCAGTAATTAAATCCGCGCAGGTAGGCGGTCTTTTCGTAACACAGGCAGTACTTGGAGACCGCCGTGAGCTCGGCCGCGCCCGGCGGCACCATATCGCGCACCAGCTGCGGGCAAAACTCCGTAAACTTGACCTCCATCACCAGCTTGCCGGGCTCCAGCACGGGCAATGCGGGCAAGGTCGCATCAAAAATATCGAAACTCCCCACCGCGGCACGCACGTTCATGTCAAACGTTATACGCACCGTGCCCTCGTCCATAACCCACGGCTCGCGCTCGTAGTCCACGATGGTCCTCGGGCGCATCATGTTGCAAATGCACTCGATGTAGAACTCACGACAGAGCGGATAGGGGCTTCTGAGCAAAAAGTCGTAGTCGCCGGCCAGGATCTGCTCAAACTCGTCGCGCGTGAGCGGCGCGTCCTCCTTGTAGATCCAGCTGCCGTACTTCTTTTTGCGCTCGAGCTTAATCACCTTGTCGCTGCCGTTATAGATGCGCACGCGATACTTTTTGCGCATGAGAATACCGGCGTCTTTTTCCTCATAGGCCGAGTTGCAGTAGTCGTCAAAGTACAGGCTGCGAATGGTGTAACCGCCTGCCTGCGCATGCTTATCCAGCTTAAACACCGGCGCCATGCGGCAGGCAAGCGCAGCGTGCTCGCCCTCGTTGATAAGGTACTTAAGCTCGTGGCGGTAACGTTCCTGCGTGGCACGCACGGGAGGTGCCGCCAGGCGCTCAAGCAGCGCGCTAGCCCTCCTCATACGTATCCCCCACGACCTTACCGCCATCCTTGACATAGAAGCACAGCATGCCGTAATGCTTGCCGTCGTCGGTCACATAGTAGTCAAACGCATCTTGCGTATAGCCGTCGAAGTTGGTGGCGCGCACGCGCACAAAATACTGGCCGGCATCGGGCGCATCGCAGGTCACCTCGGGCAGCAGCACGTCCTCGGCCTTAAAAAGCACGTCACTTATGGCATAGTCGCGCGCAAGCTCCACGGTATAGCGAATGTCACGAGCTTGGAAATCGTATGAAGCTTCCCAGTTAATGCGCAGCTTACCGTTATCGATCTGCGGCACGCCAATGTAGAACGGCATGGGCTTTTTATAGCTCTCGCGAAAGCTCTTATAGTTCTCCTCGATCTCAGAAGGAATCGCCGCGGCAATCTGCTCGTATTCGTCCTTGGTCACGGGCAGATTCTCCAGGTCGGGCGCAGCAAAGACGAGCGGCTCCGTGACCTCGCGATAATGCTCGACCATCTTGCTCAGACGCTCTTCGGTTAAATACGAGCACAGGTCCTTGACAGCGCTATCGAGTTCGCTGCGGAACGACTTGCTGCGCAACGCGCGGTTAAACAGAACGTTGCCCCAGTAGTTGCTCACACCGCGCTCCCAGCTCGCATAATCCGAGAATCCCGTCAGGCTCAACTCGAGCTTGCGCAGCATGCCGTCGTTATCCCAATCCAGGATGTACCAAACCTTGGAGTTAAGCGGGCTGTACAGATAGCAGTTACGGTTCTGCGTGTCGCAATTGCCCGTCAAGATCTGAAACGCCATCCAATAGACCAGGTTCTCGGTATCGAAGTAGGTGTCGAGCACATCGTCGATCTTTTGCGTATCGTCGTTGAGCGCATCGAGCATCTCGATTAACTTGGTATGGTCCGAATCGCCCTTAATCTCGAGCATGCCCTCAAACGCCGTCTGGTTATAGTCGGGGTCATCGGTGAGCTTAATAGTGTCCTCAAAGCGATGGAAATCGAAGCTGTTCACCTTATACAGATGCCCGCTCTTATCCAGACCGTGGGCCTTGAGCGCCGTTTTGTTGAGCTGCTCGACCTGCGTAAACAGACCGTAGTCCTCAAAGGTGTCGTTGGATTTTTCGGTCTGGTCGCACACCCATAAGTGCACAAACTGCGTGCGCAGGCCCATCATCTGGGGAATGCCACGGATCAAATCGTAGGCCATCTTGTTACGAAAGCGCATGCCCTCGCCCATATGCTTGTTGAGCGCAATCGCGCGCTGCTGGCGCCAGGTACCCTTTCCTTTTTTGAGCTCCACCTTGTAATTCTTCTGCGTATAACCGCTCGACGTCTGGCCGCGCACCTGCACGGTAGCATTGGGCGCTTCCTCGCCATAGCCAACCTCGCCGGCCACTGGGCCGTCTTCGTCGCCCGCCTGCAAAAGGCCCATAACCTGATAGCGTGCCACGCCCATGTCGGCGTAGTCATAAACCGAGTACGTATTGATCTCGGCCCAGCTATGATCAGTGTTCTCGGAGCTGTTGCCGCGCGAGACCGTCAGGTACATGGTCACAATGCCCGAGTCATCGTAGACCTCGTAGAGCTCGTCCTTGTCGCGAAGGTGCTTGGTCTCGCTAGACGCATCGGCCTTATTAATCTTGCCCTGCTTCTTGGTCTTTTTTGTCGAGGATTCGTCCTGCGCAGAGCAGCCCGAAAGCAGCAACGTGCCGGCAGCCGCCTCAATCAAGCGGCGACGCGATATCATCCTATCGGTCATCAGGACCTCCCCAACGATTGCGATACACGCGAACCACCGTGCGCTCAAACGCACCATGTGGCTCGCCCTCTAGACGCAGCTCCTCATAGCGCTGTTCGGCACGGTCGAGCAAGCAGCCCAGCTCCGTAAAGCGACCCGTCTTGTCGGTCGCCACAATGGGCTGCTGACTCAGGATACGATACGGCAAGTTGGCGGTATAGGTATCGAGCCGCATGAGCGCCACAACAAAAAACACCGCCGCGCCGAGCAAAAATCCAAAGCCATAAAACTGTTGCGGAAAGAACAGCGAGACGATAGTCGCCAGCCCCGCCACGCCCGCGAACAGCCCGGAGGCAAGCACGGCGCCCTTGTAGTCGGTAAAGTACAGCAAGATGAGCATCACCGTATTGCCCACGGCATACAGGCCATAGCCCACACACAGCGTGCGGAAATACCCGTGCATCAGGTTGTTGAAGCCCAGTGGCAGGGCCGAGAGCACCGTGGTCTCGAGCGAGATGACCGCTGCCGTCACAAACAGCTGCTTGAGCGCGCAAAACCGCAACTCCCGGTTGAGCGTGGCGAGCATTTCCTCCTCGGCCACCACGATGTCGCCCACCACGCCGCCGTCGTTAAACAGGCTGTAGTAGTCGCGGTAGCGCGGATAGAAGTTGACCTCGACCGAGACCACAAAGTTGACGGTCGTGACCAGAATGGTCAAAAACGCAAGCAACGCCGGCACATCATGATAGGGCGCGCCGTAAAACAGGCCTTTGACCTGCACACCAATGGGCCCTGCCCAAATAATCACCAGGTGCGCAAAAAGCCCCAGGTTGGTAAACAGACCTGTGAGCGCCAGCGGCATAAATTGGTCGAGCCAGCGCAAAAAGAGCCAGGGGCTGCGGTCGCTCTGCGGAAAATACCGGTACAGCAGCGCCACGTCCCAGGCGAGCATGACGCCATAGCCCAGGGCGATTGACGCCAACAGGCCCTCGACCGGCGGCAACCCCAGCGCCAGCGCGGCCAAAGCACACAGGCACGCCACGCCAATGGCCGCGGCAAAGCTGCACAGAATACCGCGGTAATCCTTAATGGCCGTGAGGTAACTCATGCCGTTCCAGTTGACGATCATAATGTTGAACAGCCACAGGCACAGCAGCCCCTGCAACAGCGTGGCGCCCGAGAACAGCAAAAAGACGCCGTAGAGCACGGTGCCCACAACGAGCATGATGGCATTGGAGCCCCAAAACGAGGGCAGGATCTCTGTCTCGCGCTCAGCAAAAAGCATGTCCGCCAAAAAGCGCGTGACCGGCATGGAGAAAAAGCTTGTGAGCGTAAGCGAGGCCAGCAGCGTATAGGTCACCATGCACACCAGCAGGTCCTGGTTGGCGCGGCCCACGCCCCACAGACCGCACAGCACCAAGATACCCACCTGCAGCAGCACACCCAGCAGCATGGGGCCCGTACACACAATGCCGGCGTAGCCATAGGCGCGCATCGTGGCAAACAGACCCTTGCGCCTAAACAGGCGTTTGAGCTCAAAACCGATTCCGGCCACCGGCTACTCCCCCTCTCTGGACAGGCCAAACGCGCGAGCCGTCTCGTCGTACAGTGCGCGATAGTTGGCGAGCATCTGCTCGTGCAAGTAATAGGTCGCCACGCGACGCTGACCGCGCTCCCCCATTTCCAGGCGGCGGGCACGGCTCGCGCACATGCGCTCCATAGCATCGGCCAGACCCTTGCGATACATGGGCGGGCTCACAAATCCGGCCACGCCAAAGTCGTCGCCGGGGGCGCCCTCAAGCAGCTCGCGGCAGCAGCCGACCTCGGTCGTCACGCAGGGGCGACGCGCGCCCAGCGATTCCAACACGCTCAACGGCTGGCCCTCCGAGATGCTCGTCAAAATGGTAAAGTCCAGTTTTTCCATATACTCAACCACGTTGACGCGGCCGGTAAAAATCAAGTCGCGCACGCCCAGGGTGTCGACCAGCGCGTGGCACTCGGCGCCGTACTCCTCGTCGTCCACGCCGCCCATGATGTGCAGGCGCACCTTGGGAAGGCGCTCGTGCAGTTCAAAGAAGGCATAGATCATGGTCTTAACGTCCTTGATGGGCGCCAGGCGCACCACCGCGCCAATGTCCACCCAGCCGTCATCGGGCTTTAAGGGAATGTCCTTAAAGCGATCGAACTGGATGCCATTGGGGATGACCAGGCATTTGTCCGCATCGCAGCCCATATCAATCTGCGTCTTGCGCGCGTTGTGAAACAGGCTCGTCACGCGGAAGGCACGACGGTAGATTTCCTCCGAAAGCAGGTAGAAAAAGCGAATCCAGCGGTCCTTAAACGAGGGCACCACCCAGTCGGCGCGAATGATCTCCTCCTCGCGCTCGCGCGTGTAGATGCCGTGCTCGGTTAGCAATGCCGGCGCGTCATGAACGCTCGAGCCAAGACTCGCAAGCAGACCGCCGTAGCCAGTCGAGATGGCATGATACACGTCGGCTACCGGAATCTCACTGCCCAGCAGATAGAGCACGGGCAGCAACATCGAACGCATGGTGTGGAAGGCGTCCGCGAAAGGCGTATACGGGTACTCGGCCAGGCACACGTCGCGGAAGATGTCCATAAACGTGCGGCTCTGCAAAAATGAGAGCGGATGCACGTGGCGGCGGTGGAAGATATCGAATAACACGTCCCAGTCCGGATTGGAGAGCGACACCAGACGGCGTAGCGCCTCGCGCTCACGGTCGTTAAAACTGGCTTCGTGCTGCTCGCCCGAAAGCCGCAGGGCATCGTCCAGGAACACCTCGTGCACCTCGACCACGTTGCTGGGCAGCTCGTAGACAAATTTGCCGCGGTCGGCAGCATGCGCGCCAATCACCCACAGCACGAACTCGTGCTCGGGCATGGCCTGGATATAGCCATGCATCCAGGTAGATACGCCGCCGTGCACATAGGGGTAGCAACCCTCGAGTACCAAGCAGATTCTCATCTGTCGCCACCCTCCTTGCGCTCGATCGTCAGGGTCTTATCATTTGCCTTGAGCAGATACAGATTGCCCGTAAGGTGCGTTAGTTCGCCACCCGTCACCGCACCTGGCTCGCCATTATTGGCGCGGAACATGAGCCACGCCTCGTCGTGAAAATTGCCCAGACTGAGCGTCCAGGCATCCGCGCTGGTATCCATGCCCACCGTCACCGACGAAAAGCGCTGGATGGCGCCCGAGCATTCCGAGCCGGTCTGGCGACGCAGGCCGGGCGCAAACTTGGTAAGCCAGTCCAGGTAGTCGGTCAGGCCGCCCTTGTAGACCTCCCAGCCCTCCGTAGCGCCGCGATCGGGGTCCAAAAGGTCGTCCGGGTGCATAAAGTGCGTGCTTACGTAGTGCATGTTGAGCTCGGATACGGCAGCCAGGCGCATATAGGAATCGCCGACCATACCGCCCGAGACAATGCGCGGCTGCTCCACAATGCCATCGCTCGCCACGCCAAACTCCTGCACGTACGGCAGGTCGGTGCCATCCTCAAAATACGTACTGGCGATGGTCTTAATGCGCGGAACGTCGGTGCCGATAAGCTTGCGCGCTCGGGCCGAAAGGATATTCGACGGCGGCACGTAGACCGAGCCGTGCGCGTTGGGCAGCACCTCGTCCTGGAAAGCGATAAGCTCGTTGAGCGATGCGACAAGCGTTTCCTTGTTCTTCCACGTCTTGTAGTTGTACAACGTGCCGTAGTCGGTGTCCCAGAGCGCAAGCGGCTGATGGTTGTAGCCGTGAAAGCCCAGCTCGCCGCCCATCTGAAGCAGCATGCCGCCAAAATAGCGGAACTGCGTGGTATCGGCCTGTCGCGCGGGCTCGGTCTGGTTGACCGCGTCCTCGTAGTTTTCGATCATCACGCCGGTATAGCGAATGCCATATTTTTGCGCGAGCTTTTGCAGATCGGGCCACCAGACCTTGGTGTAAAAATCGGCAATGGAAAGGCCGTAGTCACGCTTGATATAAGTACCATCGCCCGAGGGCACGGGACTAGGAAAGTCGTCCAAAAAGAACACAGCGCTGTTAATGACCGGATAGGCCGTGGCATCGCCCAGGAGGCTGGTCGCCGCGGCGTAAAAGCCGCGCATGACCTTGTCATAGATACCGATATTGCAAACCACGGTGCGCCCGCTACCGCAGTCATTCGACCAAATGAGTGGGGCGCCCGCATCGCCGGTCTTAGCCCACACGTGCGCCGTCTCGCGCAATGAAACCGAGAGCGAAGAATAGAAGGGATCCGAGAACTCGTAGCGCTCTCCCCCGCCCAGCATAAAGTCCTCGCTCGGCACAATGCTTTCGGCTTTTACATAGTCATATCCGGCCGATTCAATGCCAAGCTTGGAGGCAATCACTTGCAGATAGCTCGAGTTATCCGGCGGCATGGCGAGCATAAGCGAACCGCCGGCACTCACCCAACTCATAATGTCGGTCAGATGCTTACCGAGCCCATCGAGCGACGGCATGAGCAAAATCACGCGATCGAAGGAGGTCAGCGAGGGAATGGCATCCGCACCATCCAGGGCAAGGTCCACGTCGCGGTGCGCGATCTTCATTTCGAGCAGGATCTGGTCGAACTGTTCCTTTACGTCCTCGACGCCAGCTTGATCGGAATCGGTAATGACCAGGCACGTGGGCTTTTGGCCAAAGATTGCCGAGGAGGCCGGCACCGCATCGTTGGCGGCAAGCATCCCCAGCTTATGCTGGCCCGCACTGTACTGCACGCCGGCACGCTCCACCAGCAGCACGGCGGCCATGACGATAAAAACAGCCCACACCACGAGGAGTCCCATCCAACGAAAGCGGCCTGCTCGGTCGCGGATATGTTGCACCACGCTCATCTGGCCTCCTCCCCGTCGCGCCAAAACGCCAACTTTTCGCGGTTGTCGGCGCTTAAATACACATGTTGCTTGTCAATCGCATCGATCACACGGTGGACTTCGTCACCGTCGCGGCGCATCACGGCCAGGCGCAGGCAAAGCATCCAAACCTCCTGCTCGTCGGGCACGTCGAGCACTAGCTGGTCGATCACGGCCTGCGCCTCGTCGATCTGTCCGACATCGGCCAGCGCCGTCGCATATCGAATGCGCAGCTCAAAGGTGTCCTCGCGCTCGCAGCGACGCGCAAGCAGGCGCGCGTACTGTTGGCGCTGAATCAGAGCCACGCGCCCCTCGGCCAAGCCCGAGCCCAAGTATTCACCAAGAAAATCGCAGTATTCGTTGAGGTTTTTCGCGCTCGGGTCCGTCTTAAAGGCATGCTCCAGCTGCTGCAGTTTAAGGTCGGACTCCTTGGAGATCTGCGCCACCGCCGTCGCGGCATAGTGCGCCACCTCAACGTCGTCGTTAAGCTTAGCCGCCTGCAGCTGCGCCAGGTACGCGTCGGGCTCCTCGGTGAGCATGGAGAGCATTAGGCGGCGCCGGCATGCCGGATCGTTGACGATGAGCGCCTCCTCGAGCGGCACTACGCCTGCATCGGCGTCACGGTCGTGCACCAGGATGCTGCGATGCAGGTCGTCGTTGAAGCGCAGCGACTCCAGCGCAGACTCTTTCAGCCCCTCGCCAAACACCGCGCTGCGGACCGATAGCAGAACCACCAGCAACGGGCCCCACAGCGGCACCAGCACTATCACAGCCAACATGTGCCCGCGCACCGGCAGCAGGCCCAGCTTCATGAGCGTCCACAGCATCAGGCAAACCAGCGCATGAATCAGCAGCAAGACGGCAGCAACGACAAGCGAGATCAAGCGGCACCCCCCTCACCGTCACCGGTGTAAGAGATGTACTGCAGCAGCTCCACGATGTCCTCGCCGTCGACGGGCTCCACCGCAATCTGCTTTGCACTCAGACGCTCGCGGATAATGGGCAGATCGCACGCCTTTGCCTGGCGCATAAGCAGGTAGAGCACGTCGCCGTCGACCAAGCCCGCCGCGTCGCTCTCGCGGATTGCCGACCCAATTGCGCCCACCAGCTCGCCGACAGGCTCCATACCCGGTACCACGCGCAGGAGCAAAAAACTCCCCATCTTGCTATCTGCCAGAGCCTGCTCCGCCGCGAGCTCTTGGCCAAAGGCAGCCTGCTTGAGCACGCAAGTGCCGTCAACGCAGCGTTTATCCTGCGCCACCGCCTCATAGTCAAAAGCACGGCCCAGCGCGCTTTCGACCAGCCCGCACAAGATGCGGAACAGGTTTTGATAATAGAGGGTCATTTGGTTTTCGGCCGCACTACGCACAAAGATCAACACGGCGGGTGCCCCGTCGCGCTCGATCGTGTATCCAAACATGGGAAGTCCCGGCGTCAGCTCGCGGTTCACCCACAGGTTCGAACGACCCCCGTCGCCCAAAAGAGGTGCAAGCTGCTCAAGCGTGAGCGAGCGTGCGGCATCTTCGGCAATCGCGGGACTTGCTGCCACCAGGCGTGCAAATGCCCCGCCCGAAACATGGTAGATCGCCACCGAATCGTTCTCGAGAATCTCGCCCAGAAGCTCGCAGCACTTGCGATAGATATCGCGTGGGTTGAGCACGTCGAGCTCCTGCGTCACGGCAAAGATCTTGCCAAAGCTGTCGTGGCGACCCACGATCTGGCGCCTGTACGCGCGCTTGTCCTCGATCGCGTCGTGGTAGAGCTGCGTAAGGAACGTATTGCGGTTGCGCACGAGCTCGTTTTGATCGCGCTCCGCCCTAATGGCTTCGCTGTTGCGCAGCTGCACATAGCCGCACACGGCACCCACCACAAAGTACGCAATAAACGGCAGCCAGTTGGACGGCTCGTAGAACAGGCCCTGGAAGGTATAGCCGTACTGAGTAAAGTAGCTCGCGGCCAAACCCACCGACGCCAGCAGCGCCGCAACCAGGCCAAAGTCCAAGCCATACAGCGTGCCGATCAACACCACGTAGAGCAGGCGGTAGTCGAGCACGTTAAGCTGAGCAGACTGCGAAAACACCAGCTCCAGGCCCTCAAAGAGCACCCAGGCCAGCGCGGTCTCCAGGCATTTGATGGGCAGTGTCCGCCCGCGCATGCGGTCGATGGCGGCACGCAGCGGATGGCGCTTGCCCGCGAGGGTCTGCTCCCAGCGGGCGTGTATGGTCGAAAGATCGCGCAGCACGTCATAGCGCTGGAACCACCCGTAGCGCGTGCGGACGGTATCGCTCGGAGCAATGGAGACGACGGCGTCCCCGTCGTAGGTAATGTCGAGCCCCGGGAACAAGCCCTTGAGCGCCTCGCCCAGGTCTCCCACGGTGTGGGCAAAGCTATCCGGAACCTCGAGTTCCTCGAATGTGGCATCCCAGCTGTCGAAGATGCGACGCACCAGAACGGCCAGCTCCTCGGCGCAGAGGGCACCGAGCGGTGAGTCCGCCCCAGCCCTCATGACAGCAGAGCCTTGCGAGCACGCCTCGAACAGCGGGGTCAAAATCGGGTCTTCCAGCGTGGGCGAGGCGGTGTACAGATACGGCACGCGCAAGATCTTGGCCTGAATGCCGTCGCGGACCGCATAGTAGCGGCACAGGTCGTTGGCCGCACGGGCAATGATGCCCTTGCCGTTTTGCCCCGCAGCGTCCACCGCACCGTCCGCTCCCATGGGACCAGTCACAAACAGCAGCTGAATCTGGCGACCCATGCAAGCTCGAAAGACGGAGCGCAGCAGCTCGATGTCGCCAACGGCCTCGGTATGCGGCGTGAGATAGGTAGAGAGGTAGACCACACGGTCGAATTCGTAAGCCTGGTCCAGGTGCTGCAGCAGCTCTTTCCAAGACGCATGGAGCGACGACCCGTCGCGGCGCGCCTCGTTGGCCGCCACGACCTGAACATGGTCACCGGGAAACGCCTTGGCACAAAAGTCGTCATCGACATACACGGTATTGCCAACAACCAGCACTTCCACCGTGCGCTCCCCCTCCCCAAATTTAGCTTTTGCCATGGTAAACATGCATATTGTACGCTGTCAATGTAGGCCAAAGGCAACTTTAAAGCTGTTTTAAGAACTTTTTCAGACGGGAAGCGACTCGCGCCTGAGCCAGAGAGCCCTACACGTGCCGCTGCACGGCGGAGAAAGGCGAATCCACTACCCCTCAGGCATAATTCCTGAGCAAAATCAAGCAGAGCACACGGCTTTTTGCGCCACTTTAAGACGTAATCGGGATGTGGCGAGAGGCCAAATTCGGAAGTGCGGGGAAAACCAAAGGAATGCTGACCAGACCCCCGTTTTAGGCTTCCGCGACCTGCGGTTTTGATACAAAAAAACCGCGTTGTGCTCGAAGGTTTTCGATTTTTCCCCGCACTTCTGTAATTACATCTCTGGATCGAGGGCGCAGGCAATGGTGACGACATCCACGATAGCGCCCCCCTATGCCTGATACCAAAATCGTTCCATAGGGACCCGTTTCCCAATGGGATGATTCTTCACAAAGGGCATTAAGGCGCATGAGAACATGGTAGAGGCAAGCAAGCGCGCTTCCACGTTTTCGCCCATGGTGACCACGGTATAATCCAACGAGACAAGCAACGAACGGGAAAGGCAGCGCGGATGAACCTGGGCAGCGAGAGCGAGACCGTCGAGTTCAAGAAGTCCACTGGCGAGCATAAAGAAGCACTGCAAGCCATCAGCGCCATGCTGAACAAGCACGGCCGCGGCGAGCTCTACTTCGGCGTGAAGGACAACGGCGATGTCATCGGCCAGGATGTCAGCGACGCAACGCTGCGCCAGGTGACGTCGTGGGTGTCCGACAAGATCGAGCCCGCGGTGTTCCCGACGGTCGAGTGCCTCGACGCCGATGATGGGCTGCGATACATCAAAATTGCCTTCTCAGGTGCCGACGCCCCCTACTCCGCCGACGGACGCTACTTCACCCGCGTGGGGACTTCGAACAAAGCGCTGTCGGCCTCGGAGCTGAGCGCCATGGTCGTCAAGCGTGAGCGCGCCCGTAGCCCGTGGGACTCGCTGCCGTCCGGCAGGCCCGTCTCCGACGCCGACGAGCAGGCGGTGCATGACTTCGTCGCGCGCGGCGGCAGGGCCGGACGCGTGGGCGGCGGGTTCGCCGGCGTGGAGGACACCTTGGCAAGGCTCGACCTCGTCGCGCCCGACGGCAGCCTAAGAAACGCCGCGGTGGAGCTGTTCTGCGAGGGATCCGACACCTACCCCAGGATGAAGCTGGGGCTTCTGGGCGGCAACACCAAGGCCAAGATCCTCGACCTGCGCCGCGAGAGCGGCACCATGCTCAAGCTGCTCGACTTCGCCGAGTACTTCGTGACGTCGAACATCAGGCGCGAGTTCGTCATCGGCGAGACGGGCATGTACCGCAAGGAGATCCCCGAGATCCCGGCCGAGGCCATCCGCGAGGCGGTTGCCAACGCGCTGTGCCACCGCGACTACACCACCGGCACCGCCGTCGAGGTCAACGTGTTCATGGACACCGTCCAGATCGTGAGCCCGGGCCTGTTCCCCGAGGGCGACTCGCCGCAAGAGCACCTAGACGGTACCGCGAGCGAGTTCGGCCTCCGAAACCCCGCGATCGCGCGCACCCTGTTCCGCGCCGGCGTCATCGAGCAGTACGGCACGGGCATACCGCGCATCAAGGAGGCCTGCGAGGCAGCCGGCGTGAGGTTCCGCTTCGAGCAGACCGTCAACAGCACCGTCGTCGTCTTCGAGCGTCCTGGGTTGCAGAAAGCGGCCTTCAGGAGAACCGCGGCCGACAACCGACCGCTCCTCAGCGAGCGCGAACGAGCAGCGATGGCAATTGCCGCCGCTCAGGGGATAATCACGACCTCCGACCTCGCGCGGGAGTCCAATGTCGGTAGGAAAACGGCCTCGAAGACTCTGAAAGACCTTGCCGGTCGAGGCCTGTTGGAATGGGTAGGGAAAAGCCCGAAAGACCCGCACCAGTTCTACAGGATGCCAAGCGAAGTTTGAGGCTGCAGGTCCTAGCCGGGAAACAGGCCCATTGCGTTTGCTGCCCTCCCCCTGCTGGGCACTACTGAGTAATCTACTGGGCACTGCTGAGTAATCTACTGAGTAGTGCCCAAGCGCGAGTTGGCAAGTCCGCCGAAGCCCAGAGAAACGGCTCCGAAGAATATACTGACCGCTACTGACCGCTACTGACCGCTACTGACCGCTACTGACCGCTACTGACCGCGACATTCGGCAGGCCCGCCGAATGCCGCGGTCTCCCGAGACTAGCAGAGCCGCCCTTATTGTTAGCGCTGCCGAAGCAAGCCCTACTTCAGCAGCAACTTGAATTTTCGTGCGATGAGCCTCCCCGGAGCCAAGAGCCTTTTGCCCTAATCACAACACCGCAATTCAAGCACCGCAGAAAACTCCATTAGCGATGAACCAGCCACTTGAAGACGTGATCAAGGTGCGGCAAGGGGTCAAATTCGGAGGTGCGGGGAAAATCGAAGAAATGCTAACCAGGCCCCAGTTTTCGCTTCCGCGAATTGCGGTTTTGGTGCTAAAAATCGCGTTGTGCTCGAAGGTTCTCGATTTTCCCCGCACTTCCGTAATTACATCCTTGGATCGAGAGTACAGGCAACAATGACGTCATCCGCGATAGCACCCAACAGTCACGGACGTACAAAAGGCCGTTGCCGGAAGCCTCCATACAACGACTCTTCTTTGCGCGCGCCACGCTCGCAATGCTCCATTAAATGTAACTAATTGATTTGCTATATACCATTCATAATGGCACATAGCAAATCAATTAGTTACATGTGGAGGCAGAACATGAGGGAGTACGTCGAGAAGCAGCTGCACACTAGAGTCGATTGCGAGCCCAACGACGCCTCGGAAATAACGACGCAAAACTCTTTCCGAAAGTGTAGGTGAGCGAAATGGCGACTCATGCATACGATGACCTTTATTCTTATCTAGCCGCATTCAAGAACAGCTCTCTTGCCGAAATAATTGCGTACCTAGAAGAACTGGGGCAAAGGAGGTTCGACGCCTTTATTAGGGGCCTTGCACCCCTTATCCCAATCGAAAAAATCGAAAATCAATCCCAGTTCAATTTTTCTGTTGACTCCACCCTTGAAGGAGGCAAATTCCCCTGCACTGACTATGCCTGTCGAGAGCAAAACATTTACCATTTGGCAAAGTTCTCAGCATTGTATGCAGATAAAACACTGATTCATTGCCCTATAGAATCGGCATTCGAAATGGGGCACGATGATTATGCCTCAGTCGATGAACTTGCATTCGGGATCTATTTGACCATGCGAGTCGAAGACATAGTCAAAGCTGGAATACTCGGATTTTCGAGCAATTACATTCCTCTTTGCAAAGATTGCCTAGCGTGACAAATCGAAAGAGAATCAAAAGCAAAAGGATTGATATCGAGTTATTGGGATGAACTCGTACGACAATTCTGTTCCTCTACCTCGTGCACTTTAAAACAAGCACCAGATGGGAATCTGTGTGTAGCGATTGAGGGAATGGATGCATATGGGTCCCATGATGAGATGGATGTCGATTTCCCGGTAATCCCGTCTGAATACGAATCGCTCTATGCAAGCCAAGGCGAAACGCGATTGGATAGAGACATGCTGGAGAAAGGCGGCATCTCGACTATCCTACTGCCTTTGTTGGACGATTGCTTTCAAGCCCTCGTCAATCCCTATTTTTCGAATAGCTCGTATTTAACCACTCGTCCAGCTCAGATTGAGTTCCTCGAGTCCGCAACTTCCACCCTTTATCCTCGAAAAGATCAGACCATACCCATTCGCCGGTTATCTTGCCCACATTACAGTCTGAAATAGGCCATCGATAAATTTCGATGGCGAGCATTCGGCGCATTGCCTACGATACGGGCAAGCCCCGAGGGGCCGCCGATCG
>CABRBC010000042.1:0-23773 GCA_902469055.1 uncultured Collinsella sp. | reverse complement strand
GATGCAAACCGGCGGGCGGCCTATCTTTACGGCGCCGGAACACGGGCGGCGCACCGACTACGGACGCTCCATATTGGGAACGATGCTGCCCTCGGTCACCGCATGCACGGCCAAGCGCATGATGTTGTCGTAGCCGGTCTTGCTCAGGATCTCCGAGATGCGACGCTTGATGGTGCCCTCACTCATAAACAGCTCGGCCGCGATCTCGCGACGGCTCTTGCCCTCGCAGGCAAGGCGCAAGATCGACAGCTCGACATCGTCGAGGGCCGCCGTGCCCGAGAAGATGCTCTCGGGCGGCTTGGGAAACGTGCAATAGCCCGCCAGCGTGGAGCGCATCACGGCGAACAGCTCGTCGATACCGACGTTCTTGTACACAAAGCTATCGACGCCCGCCTCGCGGGCCTGATCGACAAAGGTGATCTCGGGCATGCCGGTCATGATAATGATGCGGCACTCGGGCAGCTGCTCCTTGATGCGCGCCGCCGCCACGATGCCGTTGGAATCATGCTTGGTGCATACGTCCATCAGTATCATGTCCGGGCGCTCCCTGAGCGCGACACCCAAGGCCTCGGAGGCATCGGCGATGGCGGAAACAACGGTCATATCGGGCTGGTCGCCAACGGAGCGCGCCAGGCTCTCGCGCAGAATGGCCTGGTCTTCGACTATAAGGACGCGGATCATGAACTTCTCCTTTGGACCGTGGCGTTGGAGCTCAGCGGGATGGACGCCGCAAGCGTAAAGGGCCCGGCAGCATGGACCTCTAGGCTGCCGCCCAGATCTTGCGCGACATGCCTCATACCTGGGATACCCGTTCCCTCGCGATACGATACGGGGGCCGGGGACCCGTCGTTAGAAATCGTCATGCGCGCGATGCCGTCAACATCCGCCCCCTCCTGCCACAGACGCACGTAGACCCGATGCGCCTGCGCGTGCTTGGTGGCATTGGTCGAGGCCTCGCGAATAATCTGCAAAAATGCGGTGGCGACACGCGCGTCCTCAGGCAGCGCGCCCTCAACATCGATCTGCACACTCACCAGGCCAAAAGCATGGACGATATCACCCAGCTGCTCTGCAGGCTCGCTGGCACCGCCGCTGCGCAAATCGGCGGCAATTGAGCGCAGCAACGGGTCAATCTGCTCGAGCGACTCGTCGTCCAGGCGCCCCTCCTCCAAATAGCGATGGAGAATGGACAGGCGCTGCCCAATCACATCGTGAACGCGGGCGCGCATACGTAGATAGGCCGCATTGTCGGCAACCTTTTTAACTTCTTCAATCTGGGACTGGAGCTCTTGGCCCGCAAGCTCAAGTAGGTGGTTTGCTTGCGCCAAGCGGTCGTAGGCGTGTGCGTATTCCGTCACGTCCAGTCCGATAATGCGCTCAAAGAGGCGGCCCGAAACCATAACCTCGTCGTGCACAAATAGGCGAATCTCGGCGGGAGAAATCTCGATCACCGCGCGAGCATCACCAAAACGATCCAAGTTAATCCGCACACGGTTCCTACTGCTTTCGGGCATTTGCATGCTGAGTTTGCGCAGGTCGTTCCATGTGCCGCTCATGTCACCTAGATCGGTGGGCATATGAAGTTCCACCAGGTTTTTGCGCATGCAGCGGTTCATGAGCAGCGGACGGCCCCTCGAGTCCAGATACAGGATGCCCACGGGAATCACGTTGATGGTCTCGATCGTCGAGAACGCGGTGATATCCTCCTGACGGTTACGGACGTCCATCAAGAGCGCCGCGATGGAACGGAACAGGAAGAACGCTCCCTCTGCGATAAGGACAACGGTCCACGCCGAGCCCGTGGCAAAAACCACCGGCGGTGTAACGGCGACAACAAGCAGCAGCTCGACCAGCATGACGGGGCGACGATAGCGCACCATAAGCACCACGCCATAGGCAAAGATTGCGGCATTGAGCCACAGCACTCCGCCCATTGCCCTGGCGCAAACGTCAAGCGGCGCCACCAGATATGAGCCAGACGACGCGAACAAGATGAGCGCCGAAATAACTAGGTGCAGCACAAGGCTCGCCTCGTAGGCACAAATCACCTTACGGTTATAGGACGAGCGGCGCGATGAAATGAGCGGGACGTGGATCGTCTGCAGACACGCAGCCAGGGCAAAGACAACATCGAGCGCAACGATTTGGGGAAGGATGAGCGAAATCTGCATCGTCACTCACCCGCCCTCGGCATCAAGACGATCATGCGCAGCTGGCCGGGCTCGCCCTCAAGGCGGTATGCCACGTTGCGCCCTTGCAGAGCGCTTTCGAGCTCTTGCGCAGCGGGCGTCTGCGAAAGATCTTCATCATCGTTGGAAAAAAGCGTGGCGCGCAGCTCGACACTGCATCGGTCATGGTCGCCCAAGTGATACATAAGCGCCGGATGGTCGGTGGTGTAGGCAAAAAACGC
This sequence comes from uncultured Collinsella sp., assembly GCA_902469055.1. Classification (GTDB taxonomy): domain Bacteria; phylum Actinomycetota; class Coriobacteriia; order Coriobacteriales; family Coriobacteriaceae; genus Collinsella. The sequence continues at coordinate 21,363 of CABRBC010000042.1, read as the reverse complement.
AAAGTCATACACGCAGTCGTACAGGGCGCTTACCGTACTGGCGTGCATCGGGCGCCGTATGGCGATAATCGAGGCGCAATCGATATCGATGGTGCGCAGGTCGCTTGCGAGCTCGTTGGCGATGAGCTGAATGCGGTCGCGATCAAAACCGCTCTCCCCGTGCTGCGCCAACGTGAGCGATCCCTTGCGCTTGCAATAGGCGATGAGCATCTTTGCGCGCTGCAGCATGCGGTAACGCTCGTGTGAAGATGTTTCGTCGGTCAACGACGGCAGCGAGCTCAGCAGGTCGTACATCCCTTCGAGCGCGCGAGCAAGCGCCTGGTCCACATCTTGGACCAGCAAGGTCTCGGCCTCTTGATCTGCCAGGTGCGTCTTAAGGTCGTAGTCGGCAGCGAGCAGCTCGTTTTGACGTTGCAGCTCCATGCGACGGTGTGCCAGTTCACGGTTAAGCTCGTTGAGATCCGACACGTCTTGGGCAAGCAGGGCCGACCCGCCCAACAGTGGAAAGGCACGGTACATCACATCGGGATCGGACGCCACGGCAAAGGCATGGGCGCGGCTGTGCGCCTGGGTCCGCAACTCCTCGCGCACGCCTACCGGCATTGGCTTTGACACTGGCGTGGCATAGACTTCCTGCAGGTCGCGCGTTAGAACTTTGAGGTCAAGCGGCAAGGTGTCGAAGATGCCGGCGATGTCGTGATATGACGGAATGACACCGCAATCGAGACAGATTTCCATCGCCACCACGCACAAGACGCAATAGATGAGCGAAAAGTTGAGCCTCCATGCCCAGGGCACGCGCAACGCATATGAGATGGCAAAGAACGCGCCGCCCAGCAGCACGAGCGCCGCCGTGCCCGAGAAACGTTGGATGCGAAAGGACGAGGACCGGCCCACCAGGATAAAAAAGGCCACAAAGTTAAAGGCCGTCCACACGAGGACGGCGAAATAACCCCAGCCGTACGTGTAATCGTTGCTCCAGGTGTCGCTTGTACGGTCAAAGTGGAAGACCTGCTGGTGAAAATCGTTGGTGAGAACAAATCCGATAAGCAGGATAGCCACAATCCACAGCGCAGCACAGTAGCGGCGACCCAGGCGGTGTTGCTCCAGGCCCGCAAGGCGCAAACCACACAACTGGTAGAGCAGCGGAATGAGCGTCATGGGCACGTAGTACAGGTACCACAGCACGGTGGCATAGAACGGCGTGAACGACTTGTACTTGAGAATGACTTCGATCATCCACAGGGCGCAGATGGTGGCGACGGCAACAAGGCGGCGGCGCAGCACATAGTCCAAACAGCGCAGATAGACCGATACGCCCCAGATCGAAAATGCAATTGCGGCAACAAGCAACGGCAGAGAGCTCGAATGGACGAGCGCATCCACGACCTCTTCGGACACCTCGCTATAGGCGGGCACGGCGTTAGAAAGTTTGGGGTCGAAGGCGAACAGCGCCGGCAAGACTGCCAAAAGCATGAGGAACAGTGCGGTGATGGCGCCGGCGATAGCGAAGACGCGGTGACGGTACGCCTGATGTGTTATACCAACAAGGAATCGCGGCATAGCGAAGAGCCTGCCGCCCCTGGGATCCGCCACGGGTGCGGATCGGGCGGCCGCGTGGCCGATATGTCGCTCGCGGGTACCCATAGTGCTTTTAGTGTACCGACAGGCAGGCTCAAAAAGCGGGCCACATGTCCCAAAATCCGCAGACGGCAAGGCGCCCGGCAGCCTCCCCCGTCTGGCACTTCCCGATATCCGCCCGCCCCAAACCACCGCAAAGGAGACAGGCACCTTTGTGGTGGTTTGGGGCGATGCGCTAGTCCACGGTGATGTCGAGGTTCTTGCCGATGAGGCCTACGTAGCCGCCCTCGGCAGCCTTGGGGCTGTCAGCATGGCAGAGAACCCACTTGTCGGCCTTCCAGTAGCAGTAGCTGTCGCCGGCCGTGGGCATGTCGGCCGCAGCCTCGGGGCGCGGGCCGTTGGTGCCGGCGGGCAGCGCCACCATCACCTGGAAGCCACCGTCGTCGACCATGCACGGCGTGTAGTGGAGCGTGGTGTTGAAGACTTCGACGACCGTACCCGCCGGCACGCGAAACGCCTTGACGCACGCGGTGTCGAGCTTGCCGTCCTCGATCTCCCAGCGATGCGCCACGAGCAGGATAAAGTCGCGAGCGCCCAAGTTGAATTCGCTCGCGCGGTGATACTCCAGGCAGTTGAGTCGTGTATTGTGGCCGTTGCACCAGCCGAGCTGGAAGGGACGGCCACCAAACATGAGAAAGCCAAGCTTGTCGGCATCCTTGACGTCCTCGAGCTCCGGCGCACTCGCAACGTACTTGCTGCCCTCGGGAATGGGCGTGGCAGAGAGCGCCTCGAGCACGGGCGACGTAAGCTCGGACGGAACGTTATCCCAAACGTTGCCATAGGACTTGAACTCGGGATCGTTGACAGAGTAGATATGCATGTTCGCTCCTGTTCGTTTATGTGACAGTATGAACATTCTAGAACAAACATAAGCGATTTTAAACACTCGTCCCGACCACTCAGCAAAAAGGCGCCCAATGCGCGCGTTTTGGGCGATAAAGCCCTTACGCCTGCTGATAGTGCAGGTGCTTCTCGTCGATATCGGCCAGGTCGCGGTCGAGGTAGCGGCGCGCAAGCCAGTTGGCCATGGGGAGGTTCTGGTCCAGGTAGTTACCGCACTCCTCGGGAGCGGCACCGGGGACATCGCCCTCAAAGCCGGCGACAAACTCGAACAGCTCACGCACGAGCGGCAGGATCTCCTCGCTCGTCACCTCGCCAAACACAACCAGGTAAAAGCCCGTGCGGCAGCCCATGGGGCCAAAGTAGACAATGCGGCCCGACCACTCGGCATGATTGCGAAGGAACGTCGCGCCCAGGTGCTCGATGGTGTGGCACTCGGCCGTGTTCATGACCGGCTCCTTGTTGGGCGTGGTCAGGCGCAGGTCAAAGGTGGTGACGGCGGCCCCGGTCGCCGGATCGCGGTCGATGCGGCTCACATACACGCCGGGCTCAAGCAACAGATGGTCAACGGAAAAGCTGGCGATGCGCTCCATGGCAGATCCTCTCGATAGTCAAATTGGGACGGGGCTCTTTTAGCTGGTTCGATTGGTCGCACCAATCATACCAGTCAAAAAGCCCCGTCCCAAAAAGACAACTTAGCCCAAGACGCGGGCCATGCGTGCCTTGAACTCGGAAAGGAAGCGCGGAGCATCCACGGTCAGTGCCACAAGCGCGCTCTTGTCCGGATTGGACAGGCGGCGCTCATCGCAGATGGTGCGGCCGCGATACTCGCCCAGCAAGTCAACACGCAAGTTGCAGGCGAGCGCACCTACGAGCGTGGGGTCGATCGCCACGGCAACCGCCAGCGGATCGTGCAGCGCGCAGCCGCCCAGGTAGGGCGCGTTCATCTCGTACGAACCAATGTAGTGCTCGACCATGCTCGCAAATGCGCAGCCAGCCATAGTGCCCGAGCCCGTCCAGCCGGCAACGTCGCGGCGTGTGAGCACCACGCGATGCGTCACGTCCAGACCCACCATGGTGAGCTTGCGACCTGAACGCAGCACCGCGTCGGCTGCCTCGGGGTCGCTCGCCATGTTGGCCTCAGCGCCCGCGCTCACGTTGCCGGGCACGGTAAGGGCGCCGCCCATCACGACCACGCGGCCGATGGACATCATCGCCGCCGCATCGCGCTCCAGGGCGAGCGCCAGGTTGGAGACCGGGCCAGTCACTACGTAGACCAGATCGGGACCATAGGTGCGCGCGGCATCGATCAGATAATCGACCGCAGCGTTGCCGTCGGCCGAGGTCGCCCCCACCGGCTCGTAGGGCGACGCGGGCACGCTCGCGCCGCCGATGCCGTTCTTGCCGTGAATGAGCGCGGTGGACGCCGGCGGCGCATAGGGCTCAGTCGCCTGCAGAGGACGGTCGGCACCCAGGTACACCGGCACCTCGGGACGACCCAACAGGTCGAGCACCGCCAAGCAGTTGTGCGCCGACTGCTCGACGCGTACGTTGCCAAAGCACGTGGTGATGCCCACGAGCTCCACCTCGGGACTCGCGATGGCATAGGCCAGCGCCATCGCATCGTCCACACCCATATCCAGATCAAGGATCAGCTTCTTGATTGCCATTGTTCTACTCCGCTTCTCCGTCTTTATCGTTTAACCAAACCAATGTTCAACTTCGGCGCGCGTGGGAATCGATTGCTGAGCGCCCAGGCGCGACACCGTCACTGCCGAGGCGCGAGCACCCGCGGCCATGCACTCAAAGAGCGGCAAGCCCTCTAGGCGAGCCGCCGCCAACGCGCCGATAAACGTATCGCCGGCGGCCGTGGTATCGACTACCGTGCTCGAAAGTGCCGGCATGCGCAGCAGCTCACCGTCATCGCCGAGCGTAACCGAGCCGGCACCGCCCAACGTGATGACCGCAGCTCCGGCACCCCTAGCGAGCAGGGCGTTGAGCGCCACGACGCAGCTTGCATCGTCCGCGGGCAAGATTCCCGTCAGAACCTGGCACTCGGTCTCGTTGGGACAGACCAGGTCGACCGCAGGCCAGACCTCCGCAGGCAGCTCGCAGGCAGGCGCCGGATTAAAGACCGTATAGAACCCCAGCTCGTGAGCGCAAACAAGCGCATCGGCCGTCGCTGCAAGGTCACATTCACCCTGGGCGATAAAGACGCTTCCGGCAGCCGGGGCAATCTCGCTGGCGTCGCCGTCGAGCCCATCGGCCACCAGGTGCCTCAGCGCGCAGGCCACATCCTCACCCGTAAGCGCGTGGTTGGCGCCCGGCGACAGCACGATGCGGTTGTCACTCTCACAGCGAATGATAGTCGCGGTACCGGTCTCCACGTCATCGAGACGTGTCACAAGCTCAACGCCCACGCCGGCATCCTGGAGCCCTGCCACAAGTGCATCGCCAAAGGCATCGCGCCCAACAGCGCCGATCATGCACGTGCGCACACCCATGCGCGCGGCGGCGACGGCCTGGTTGGCGCCCTTGCCACCGGCATTGGCGATAAAACCGCTGCCACCGACTGTCTCGCCCGCGCGCGGCATGCGCTCGCACGCCACCGAAAGGTCCATGTTCATGCTGCCGAACACCGCAACGATGCCGCGATCTGCCATGGAAACCTCCTCATCTGCGAGCCTTATGCCCACCGCCGGCCGTCGATCGTGCACTCTCGCACCCCCTATAACTTTAGTTCACTTTGATGTGGACGCGCGCTTGAGCTTGCGCCAGCAGCAAGCATTCACAGGAGCAGGCAGCTACAATGAATACGTGCTGATTATTCTCGTCATTGGATGATGTTTTATGGAACAACTCTCGCAATCGGGCTCGCGCGGTCGACGCCGCACGGGCAACGAGCCGGCGCCGCACGAACGCGTGAAGGGCGAACGCCGTGCCAACGAACCGCGACGCACCGCGAGCCCCCATCGCGCTTCTGCCAACAACGCGGGCCGCGCCAACACTCCCGCCGCGGAGCAGACGCCTGCTCGCCCCAAGTCCCGCTACATCCCTGCGCTCGACGGTCTGCGTACGCTCGCCGTCGTCGCGGTGGTGCTCTATCACCTCAACCTCACGTGGGCTCAGGGCGGCCTGCTCGGCGTCACGATCTTCTTTGTGCTTTCGGGCTATCTGATCACGCGTTTGCTGCTCAACGAAGTCGCTAAGACCGGCCGCATCGACCTTAAGAGCTTCTGGATTCGCCGCATCCGTCGCCTGGTCCCTGCCGTGGTAACGGTAGTGTTCGTGACCTGCGCGCTGTGCACCATCTTCAACCACGTGATGCTCACCAAGATGCGCCCCGACATCCTGCCGTCGCTGCTGTTCTTCAACAACTGGTGGCAGATTGCCCAAAACGTCTCGTACTTCAATGCTCTGGGCGACCCCTCACCGCTCACGCACTTTTGGTCGCTTGCCATCGAGGAACAGTTCTACCTGATTTGGCCGCCACTGCTGTTTGCCATGGTATCTATGCATGTGAGCAAGCCCAACACGCGCCGCGTGGTCCTGGGCCTTGCCGCGGTATCTGCCCTAGCCATGATGGTGCTTTACAACCCTGCCGCCGACCCCAGCCGCGTGTACTACGGCACCGACACCCGCGTGTTCTCGCTGCTGCTGGGCGCCTGGATGGCCTTTATCCCCGATCGCGACCTAGCGCCGGTGCGTCTCGCTCATCGTTTGGGGCTCAATCGCCTGGCTGGCGCCGCCAAGCACGGCAAGAACGCCGAGGGCAAGCCTGGCGAGAAGGCCGACGAATCAGCCGAGACCGCCCCGGCACAGCCGAGCGCCCTCGTGCGTTTTTGGTCCTCGCCCGCATCCATCGATGTGTTGGGCGTCGTGGGTCTGGTTGGCCTTGCCGCCATGGTCGCGCTCACCAACGGCTACACCGCCTTCCAGTATCGCGGAGGCACGCTGCTGTGCTCGATCCTCACGCTCATGGTCATCGCGGCCTGCGTGCAGCCCCAGGGAATGGTTGCCTGCGCGCTGTCCGCCGAGCCGCTCGTGTGGGTTGGCAAGCGCTCGTACAGCATCTACCTGTGGCACTATCCGCTGCTGTTGCTCATGAACCCGGTCGCCAACATCAACGATACGCCGTGGTGGCAGTACATTTTGCAGGTGTTGTTGGTGGTCGCCGTGGCAGAGTGCTGCTATCGCTTTATCGAGACTCCGTTTAGGAAGGGCGCCTTTGAGCGCACCGTGTCCGAGTTCCGCGACGGCACCACCACGCCCGCTAACTGGGTACGCGCGCACGTCCCTGTCTGCGCAGCCTGCGCTGTCGTGTTGGTCGTTGCACTGGGCGGCCTGATCTTTGTGCCCGAGACGTCTGCGCTGAGCGGCGAGGGCGCCGAAGTTCTGAACAAGGAAGCCAAGAACACCGCGCCCACCGACCAGCAGGCGGCCGACGACACCGACAAGGACAACGACGGCTTCCCCGATGGCTCCTACGATCTGCTTATGATCGGCGACTCCGTGTCGCTGCGTGCCGTAGACACCTTTGACGGCGTGTTCCCGCACAGCCATATCGATGCCGAAAAGGGCCGCCAGTTCGATGCGGGCCGTGCGACATTTGAGGGCTATATCCAGCAGAACCTTGCCGGCAAGATCGTGGTCTTTGCCCTGGGCACCAACGGCTTGGTAACCGACGACCAGATCGACGCCATCATGGCCGATGCAGGAGATAGGCGTATTGTGGTGTTTGTGAACACGCGCAGCCCGCAGCCGTGGGTTGGCTCTACCAACCAGGCCATCGCCAACGCCGCTACGCGCTACAAGAACGTGCGCGTTATCGATTGGTACGGATACAGTGCTAACCGCAACGACCTGTTCGATGGCGATGGCACGCACCTATCGACCACTGGCGTGACTGAGTACCTCAACTTGATCCACGATGCTGTCAAGAAGGACCTGCCCGTACACCCCGAGGATCACGTCAACGATCCGCAGCCGGCAGCCGTCAAGTCTGCCACCGACGCGCTCGTCAATGCGCTCGCTCTCAAGCCGCACAAGCTGGGCACCGACAAGTAACCTGCAGCGCAAACTTCCCACATCCGGAGGGGGCGTCTGCCACGGCAGACGCCCCCTCCGGCAGTTAGGGACGTTCCTTATGTGCCGGTACCTAGGGACACTCCTGGCGCAGCCAATGAAGACCTCTACGGATGAATTCCAGGCCGCTCCGTCGCTCCAGACATCGTTTCCGCACCTCGTGCCTGCCCCAAACAATCAAAACAAGCCCTTTTCGCCGCACCCTCAAAGGTCTGTGGGCAAAAAAGGGCAAATATGAGTACTGTTACCATTTTAGTAGCAGGCAAAACCACCCAAAATGACGTCCGAGCGAACCCTACAACCCCCTAAGACAGCCAACCTGACTGGTTTAAGGCGTATTGGAGCCAATTTTAATGAACATACTATAGGTTATGTTTATTATCTTCTTGAATGTAAATGCTATTCACTTAGCAACAGTACTCATATTTGGCATTTATTGCCCACTGCCATATAACTAACACCCTATAGCAGACAAAAACAGGCCGCAGTCCATCGCTGCGGCCTGTTCGGAAGCAAAAGTGGGCGTTAAGCGCTGTAGCCCATCGCTTGCAGCACAAACATGACGACTGTCAGCACCGTAATCACGGCGATAGTCGCCCAAGTGAGCACGTTCCACACACGGCCGTTGCGGTTGGCACCCATGATGTGACGGTCGGCGGCGATAACCACCTGGAACACCAGAACCACGGGCAGCAGCACGCCATTGATGACCTGCGAGGTCATCATAATCTGGAACAGATCGACGCCGGGCATAAGCACCAGCACGGCAGAGATACCGATGATGGCCGTAATGATGCCGCGGTAAACCGGGGCCTCGTCCCAGCTGCGGTCGGCACCGCGCTCCCAGCCAAATGCCTCGCAGATAGCGCTCGACGTAACGCCCGGCAGCACGCAGGCAGCCAAGAAGCTCGCCGCGACCAGGCCCGAGGCAAACAACACCGTGGACCACTGACCCGCAATAGGCTCCAGCGCGCGGGCAGCATCGGCGGCATCGCTAATCTGAATACCCGCCGGGAACAACACCGTACCGGTCGTGATGATAATAAAGCCGGCAATGATATCGGCGGCAAGCGAGCCGCTCACAGTATCGATGCGCTGCAGCACGATATCGTCCTCGCCCGCGTTCTTATCGACCACGTTGTTCTGCGCCAAGAAAATCATCCACGGCGCGATGGTGGTACCGATCGTTGCGACCACGAGCGACACGTAGCTGGGGTCATTTTGAATGTTAGGCACGACCAGGTCGACCGCGACCTCACCCCAGTTGGGGCCAGCCATGAACGCGGCGACAATATAGGTCACGAACACGCAGCTCACCAGCAGCAGAATCTTCTCGATGCGCTGGAAACTACCCGACATGGTAAGCATCCACACCAGCAGCGCCACCAACGGCACCGAGATGCTCGCCGGCACGCCAAAGAGGGCAAGGCCGCTGGCAATACCCGCAAACTCCGAAATGGTCACGGCTGTGTTGGCGATCAACAGCGCCGCCATAGCAAGTACACTCTTGCGCACGCCAAAGCGCTCGCGAATGAGCGATGCCAGGCCCTTGCCCGTGACGCAGCCGCAGCGTGCCGCGGTCTCCTGCGTCACGATGAGCAGCACAGTCATGACGGGAAGCATCCAGAGCATCTTGTAGCCATAGCTGGCGCCCGCGCTGGAATACGTTGCAATGCCGCCGGCGTCATTGCCCGAAAGCGCCGCCAGCAGACCGGGACCCATAGCGCCAAAGATGGCCGCGATGGTCAACTTTTGCTTGGTGCCCGACTTTTGCTTGGTATTTTGCACGCGACCACCTAACCCATGACCGACATGGTGAGCAGCACCGCAGCGGCGCAGTACGCTACGCACGAGATCATGACGGCAATAACGTTCATGGCGGTGCCCGACGTGTTAAGGTCATGCTCGTCACGCCAGAACAGCACCATCAGGTAAATCACGGCGCTCATGTTGCCAACCAGGCAAATGATGGCAGCGATATTAAAGCAGCCGGTAAAGAGCTGCTCCTCAAACATGGGCGCATCGGGGAACGCGGCGGTGCGCACCAGCTGCGCGCACAGGTAGGTCACGAGCGAAAGGATCAGGCCCATACCCGTGCTCTGGAAGAAGAATCCCAGGTACGGTTTGGGCTCGTCGTCGTGGCCGTCGTACTCGAGGAAGTAGTTCTTGACGAACGACACCATGCGCGAGGCCGCCAGCAGCACGAGCGGCATGGCGCACATGGGGAACACCACCAGATGCGCGGAGCCGAGCGCCGTTCCCAGCACGGTCGCCATGATGCACGACGCGATGCCCCATACAACAACCCAGTACTGGCGATGCACGAACCAGCTGAGCACGTTCGTCGAGTCGTCCGACGCGCTATCGCCCGAGCCGACACCGGCGATCTGCAGGTCCTCCTGATGCTCCTCGGCGATAACGTCCATGGCGTCGTCGAAGGTCACGATACCCAGGATATGACGGTTCTCGTCGCAGACAGGGATGGCAACCAGGTCGTACTTGGTCATCTCGTCCGTCACGTCTTCCTGGTCCTCGTCGGGCGACACATAGACCAGGTCGCGATAGGCCAGCTGACCCAGCGTGGCGTCGCGGTCGGCTACGATCAGCGTGCGCAGCGAAAGCACGCCGGTCAGCATGCCGCTCGGATCCTCGGTATAGACGTAATAGACACTCTCGAAGTCCTCATCGAGTTTGCGAATCGCCTCGATGGCATCGCCGACCGTCGCCGTGGCGGGCAGCGAGACAAACTCCGAGGTCATGATGCGGCCGGCGGTGTTGTCCTCATACCCCAGCAGGTTACGAATCGCCTTCTCCTCCTTGACGCCCATCAGGCGCAGGAGCTTCTCGGCCTTCTCGTAATCGAGCTCGTCGATCAGGTCGGCGGCGTCGTCCGGGTCCATCATGGCCAGCATCGACGATGCGTCCGTGTCGGACAGGCCCTCGAGCATCTCGGTCATAAGCTCGTCGTCATCGAACTCCGAGATGGCCTCGGCGGCCTGGGCAGTATCGAGCTGTGCAAACACCTGCGCACGCAGGCGCGGGTCGAGCTGCTCGATGATGTCGGCAATGTCGGCAGGGTGCAGCTCGCCAAGCGTCTTGTGCGACACCGAGAGCTGGATGTTCTTAGTCGAGCGATCGAGCAGGTCCATGTAAGACCAGGCGATAATGTCCTCACTGAGCGGCTTGCCCAGGTGCTTCATAAAGCCCTCGACGATATGCTCGAGTGCGGGGCTGATCGCGCGCAGCAGACCGCGGGCGCCCACTTCGGCGCCCAGCAGGCGCAGCTGGTTTTCGCCCGACATGGAAAACTTGATGTCGTTTACGCGCACGACCTTCATGCCCTGCGTGTCGACAATCTGCTTGTTGAGCACGTCGCGGGCAAGCAAGAGTTCGGTCGGCTGCAGGTACGAAAAACGGATTTCGGTGGCCGACGTCTTAAGGTGTACACCCGTCTCGTCGATACGGTCGACCCATTTGCGCCAGCTGATCATAAACGGCGTCTTGCCGGGTCCGCGGAACGCGAGCGACGTCACGTGCGGAAAAACTTCGCCGGTGGCAATGCCAAAATCGTTCACTACGCCGAGCTTTTCGCCATCGACGTCCAAGACCGGCAACTTGAGCATCTCACTCAGATAATTCAATGGTGCTCCCCATCATTATTCCTTCGGGCTGCGGCCGTGATGGCGCACGCTCCGTGGGCTTCTGGATATGTATACGCATGCGCGGGCGGCACGCCGCTCGACGCTTACACCCCGTGCATGCGCAAAAAGCACCTGCATGGGGTCATCGACTGTATGGTCGAGGTTTGGATTTCACCTGTAACCTTTCTCTTGACCCTCATTAACCGCAGTAACTATAGCATCAGCATCGCCCTGCGGCATCGAATTTATGCGCTGCACATTGCAGGCATACCAAACACTGACGCATCCGTGACATAGTCATTGGGGACGTTCTTAAATGACTACCCAATGACTACTCCGTGGTGTCGTCGTCCTCGGCAAGCTGGGGGAACACGGCGTCCTTGGGCATGGTGACCTTCGTCAGCGAGGTGAGCTTTTTGCTCAGCGACGTGTCCGTCTTGACCAGGTCGCTGAGCGTCACGATCTTGTAGCCGTCGGCAATGAGGCCGTCGATAATCTGCGGCAGCGCCTCGAGCGTCTGCTCGGCGCATTCGTCTCTATCGGTGAGCAGCACGATATTGCCCGGCGTCACCGAATCGAGCACCGTCGAGACCTGCTCGTCGGCACCGTTGAGCAGCCAGTCGCCCGAGTCAATATTCCACGAGACCACGGCGGAGACCAGGTCCATCGCATCAATCCAGTTTTGCTCGTCAAAGGCAGCGTAGGGAGCACGCAGCAGCATCGTCTTCACGCCGGTCGCCGACTTAATCGCATCGGTGCCTTTCGTGATCTGTTCGCGTACCGCCTCACGGTCCTGACCCTTGAGCGAATCGTCGCTGTAGCTGTTGGATCCGATCTCGCACCCGGCGTCGACAATCGCCTTGGCCGTGGCAGGCGAGGCCTCGGCCGCATCGCCCGAAAGGAAGAACGTCGCGGTGACGCCCTTTTCCTTGAGCACCTGCAAGATCTGTTTGGTGGCGCCGCTCGGACCCTCGTCAAACGTCAGTGCCACGTACTTTTTGTTGCCCTTGGGCGCCACGCTGGCGCACGCAACAACGCAATCGGTGGCGGGCACAACCTCGCCGCGGTCTTGCGTCTTGCCTGACTGCTCACCAACCCACACCTCGGATCGGCCCTGGACACCCCATGTCTGCACATACTCGATAGCGCCCGTGCCCTCGACCTTGAGCTTGGGCTCGATAACCGTAGCCTGAACCTCGTGCTTCTCGTAAGTGTTACGGCCATCCTTGACCGTCACCTTCTCGCCGCCCTCGAGTTCGCGGCTATCCCATTTGCCCTGCTTCACGCGCTTGCCGTCGACCTTCACCGACAGCTTTTCGCCCCCATGGCGCTTGAGCACGCTGTCATCGACGGCCAGCAGGTCGCCTGCGTCGTAGGTGTCAGTCAACTCCTGGTCGTCGATGAGGTTTTGTAGCGTAGAGCCCACGCGCACCGCGGTCTTCTGGCCGTTGAGCTCCACGTCCACGCTGCGGTTGACGTAGCCCACGACGGCAGCGATAAACAGCACGAGCGCGCAACCCACGGCGATGAGCGCGTAGGGCAGGCGAGACGAACGACGGGGCGTACGGCTGTTGCCGATGCGCGCACTGCGATCGCTAAACCCACGGCTATGGTTGAGGTACATCGCGCCGGGCTTACGGTGACGCTTGCGCTGACCGCTGGGCAGCTGCCCCAGATCGCGGCGCGCCGTCGGACGCGCACCCGAACGCCCGTTTAAGTTGGATCCGTTTTGGCGCATGTGCCCTCCCCCATAAACACAGCAAGCCGGAGCAACAGGTCTCCGGCTTGCCTCCCATCATTTGGTACGTCGCTATTTTGTAGCTTTTGACGAGCCTCCGCTCGCCTTTTGGTATTCGTCCTTAAAGGCCTTGAACATGCCGCGCGTCTTGCCGAGCTGCTTGCCCAGTGCGCGACTGCCCTTGTCCACGGCAACCGATCCCTTGTCATCGAGCACCTTGGCGCCCTTCTTGACCTTATCGCCCACCACGACGCTTGCCTCGGCGGCCTTGGCAGCCGCACCGCCCGAATACCCGAGCGACTTGACCTCGTCCGAGACGACCATCGCGCCGTTCTCGTAGCCGCGCAGCATCGTCGGCGGCACCTGCGTGTCACCAACCAAAACACTCGAAGCAGCACCGGCGGTCACATAGAATGCCTGCACGATGCCCGAACGCGGCTTGAACTCCACATCCGAGCAATAGCCCACGACGTCGCCCGATTCCGTGCGCACGTCCATACCGACCCAGATGATGCAATCGTCCAGGTTGATGTCGAGGCGCTTGGCGGCGGCGGCATCGTACGTGTCCTTGACGTCATCGACCGCAATGGCGCCCTCGTAGACACCAATGGCGTCGAGCGCTACGAATCGGTCGGGACGCTCGATCATGCCCGCGATATCGGACTGGCGGACCATAAAGCCGACCACGCGCGTACCGCCCGGGGTAAAGACCGGAAAGTGAATCTTTCCGAGCTTTTTAGGGCTGCGCGGCGTGCCGTCCTTTTTGGTGCGCTTGTCCTCGGTAGGCTTGCGATAGATCTTGGCGCCGACAAAATCCCCGGCGCGCATTATGCCTCGGTCGAGGGCTCCGCAGCCTCGGTATCAGCCTCGACGGCGTTCTCGACCACGACGTCGGCGGCAGGCGTCACGTTGCCGCCCGAAATGGCGTCGTTGAGCTGCTCGCGCAGCTGGTCCATGCGCTCGCGAGCCAGGTCGACCTTGGCGCGTAGGTCGTCGGTCTTGGCGTCGACCATCGGGCCAAAGTCATTCACCGCAGCACGGGCCTCCTCGGCGCTGTGCTCGTAGGTGTCGCGCATATTGTCCCAGGCGTCGTTGGCGATATCGGCAGCCATGGCGCGGGTCTCGGCGCCCGAGCGCGGGGCCAGAGCAACGCCGACAATAGCGCCGGCAGCGGCACCAAAAAGTGCGCCGGAGACAAAGCTGAAAGTCTTACCCATGATCATTCCTCTCCTGCGGGCACGTCGGTGCCCACCGTTTGAATGCTGTCCATTATACCCGCAGCGCATCACTTGCCGCTCCGCTCATCTGCGTACGGCAAAGGCGCAGGTACGTGATGGTGATAAACGCGTAGGCCTACTCCTGGGACATAGCCGGCATGGCCACCGTGGCACCCGGGTCCTCGCCGGCGCCGTCCACGAGCGGCAGGCCGCCCTCATGCGCAGGTCCTGCCGGAACCGTCGCCGCACCGCCAAAGACGGCAGCGGAGGCCTCGTGGTTCTCGGCAACCGCACCCTCGGTATCAATCGCCACCTGGGGCTCGTCGTCAAAGTTGGGGACGCCTTGGGGCTCGGTGGGAACGGGCTCGGCGGTCGCATCGGCAACGGGCTCGGCGTCGGCCGGCACATTGCCCTCGTCAGCGCCCTCGTCCTCGGCAGCATCTTCGCCGTTCGCAGCGGCGACGGCCTCGTGAGGATCCTTGCCCTCGGCCTCGGCGCGCATGCCCAGCACCAGGTTGCGCAGGCCCGCGACCGTGCCCTCCACGTCGGGGGCAGGCTGGTCGGCGTGCAGATAGGCCCAGTCCATCATAAAGGTGGCCGAAGACAGCGCACCGATGGCCAGCGCGTCGTCGGGGCACGAAAGCTCAACCTCAAAGACGCGCTCGTCGTGCTCGCTTACGCGCGTGCGGCCGCACGAGATGCTGCCGGCAAGACCGGTCTCGTTCATGAGCTCGACCGTCACATGCTCAAGCAGATGGCAAAGCTCGGTCTGGCCCATGCAGTCCTGGAACTCGCGACCGGAATCACCCAGGCACAGGTGCTTGGCAATCGCCGGCACCAGGTAATACACGCGCGCCGTGGCCTCGATATCCTCCGAGGTCATGAGCGGCATGCCGGGGTTCACCAGCACATGCGCGCAGATCTTGTCCTCGCTGACGGTGACCTTAAGGATGTTGAACAGGCCTGCCATAACTCTCCCCTACTCTTCCTTGTCCTACTCGTCGCCGTCGTGCGGATTCGCGGAACCCGCACCCGACGCCGCCGGCTTCTCTGCCGAAGACTCGGAATCCTTCTTATCGGTTTCGGCCGGAGCGATCACGCGAATGAGCGAGATGCGCTGGCCACGCATCGACTGCACCTTGAACTTGTACCCCGCAACCTCAAATACCTCTCCGATGTCGGGCACCGAGTCGCAAAGCTCCAAAATCCAGCCGGCGATGGTCTCATAATCATCGCTTTCCTCGAGCGGCCAACCAAGCTCAATCGCGTCATCGCACGAAAAACGCCCATCAACGAGCCACTCGCGGCGCGAAAGGCGCGTGAGATACTTGTTGTCGGGGTCGAACTCGTCCTCGATCTCGCCGACGATCTCCTCGACGATATCCTCGATGGTGATAATGCCGGCCGTGCCGCCGTACTCGTCCACGACCACCACGATCTGGTCGTGCGAGGTCTGCATCTCGGACAGTAGCGGCAGGATGTCCTTGGTGTCGGGCACAAAGGTGGCGTCGCGCAAAAAGCCGGCGATGGGCTGGTCACCCTTGCCGTCGAGCGCGGGTTGGATCAGGTCCTTGATGTGCGCAATGCCGGCGACGTTGTCGGGATCCTCGTGATAGACGGGGATGCGGCTGAAGCCGGTCTGGCGCATGGTGGACAACACGTCGGCGACCGTCTCGTCGTCCTCGCACATGGTGGTGTCCACGCGCGGCACCATGACCTCGCGGGCAACGGTGTCGCCTAGGTCGAAGATCTCGTGGATCATGCGCTTTTCCTCGTCGAGCAGGTCGTCCTGCTCCGAGACCATGTACTTGATCTCTTCTTCCGAGACGTTTTGGCGGTCGTCGGCGCTCTTGATGCGCAGGATGCGGGCCAGGCCATCGGAGCAGGCGCCGGTCAGCCACACGAGCGGACGGGCGATCTTTTGGAAAAACGACAACGGTCCCACGACCTGCTTGGACACGCCCTCGGCATTGGCCAGGCCGATGCGCTTGGGGACGAGCTCGCCGATCACGATGGACACGAAGGCGACCGCGACGGTGATGATGACCGGCGCCAGGCCGCGCGCGATGGCGGAGAGCGGCGCGATGCCAAAGCTCATGAGCCACGTGGCGAGCGGGTCGGACAGACTCGTCGAGGCGACGGCGGACGAGGCGAAGCCCACGAGCGTAATGGCAACCTGGATGGTGGCGAGCAGCTGGTCGGAGTCGGCAGCCAGCTTAATGGCACGCTCGGCGCGCTTGTCGCCTTCCTCGGCCTCGTGCTCCAGCACAGCGCGCTTGGCCGTGGTGAGCGCCATCTCGGACATAGAGAAGTAGCCGTTGATGAGGGTCAAAACGAGGGTGGTGATAAGGGAGATGGTTATGTCCATCGGGAGTTTCTCGAACCTCCAAGATTCGGGACGTCAGGTTAAAACGTTGATGGCGGATACGGCAATTGCACCGGCGCCCAAACGAGAACGCGGGCGCGCAGACGCGATCGCTAGATTACGAAGAGGATCACCGCCATGAACTGGAAGATACTGCCGGCGAGCACCCACAGGTGAAACACACTGTGCAGATAACGCACGTTTTTGGCGATGTAGAACGGCACGCCCACGGTGTAGCACACGCCGCCGACAGCGAGCAGGGCAAGTGCCACGGGGTTGAGCAGCGACACGAGCTCGGGCAGCTTAAAGACGACGAGCCAGCCCATCAGCAGATAGACCAGACCGCTTACCCAATGCGGCTGGCGCTCACGCAAAAAGCACTCGAGGGCGATGCCGATAATGGCGATGGCCCATACGGCAAAAAACAGCACGGGGCCACCGTCGTTTGCGAGCGTGATGAGGCAAAACGGCGTATAGCTGCCAGCTATGAGCAGGTAGATGCAGCTGTGGTCGATAATGCGAAACACACGCTTGGCACCCGCGGGCTGAATCGCATGGTAGAGCGTGGAGGCAAGGTATTCGAGAATAATGCTGGCACCGTAGACGATTGCCGCGGCCATATGCGCCGGACCGCCACCGCGAAGAGCGGCAAATACGATCAGGAGCACAAGGCCTGCGATGCCCAGCAGGCAACCGACACCATGGGTGACGGAGTTCATGATCTCCTCGCCCACCGTGTAGTGCGGAACGGCCGCGGTCTTGGGTCGCGGCTTAGAACTGTCGCTCGAATCGGACATGCCGGTTACATCCTCCAACGTAAAGAGTTCTCAACACTATATCAAAGCGTCTAGGTACGTGCGAAATTTGCACCATACGTGACCCTTTGTTTACCCATTCTTTGCCTGTTGACGCATCAACGGCGAACGTCCATAATGCGCTTGCATTAAATGTTGATGTATTAACATCTTATAGGAAAGCTTCTTATGTCTCAAAACGCACGTTCCCATCGAAAGCTCAAGATAGCCGGCGTCGTTGCGCTGGTGCTCGTTGTCGCGCTGCTAGGGTTTGCCGGCAACTTCTTGTTCGACTTTGCCCTGAACCCCCAAGCGCCGTACACCATGAAGATGATGCAAGATGGCAAAGACGACAAAAAAGGTGAGCAGCCGGATGCCGAGGAAACCGAGGCGCGGGCGTGGTTTAAAGAGAATCGCGAGAGCAGCAACCTCACCGCGGACGACGGGACCGAGCTTGCCGCCTGGTATTTTGCTGCGTCGGAGAGCACGCACGACTACGCCGTCTGCCTGCATGGATATACCAACGAGCCCATCGGTATGGCCCGATACGTCAAGCGATTCCACGACCGCGGCATGAACGTACTCGCACCCGCCGCCCGCGCCCACGAGCGCTCCAGCGGCGACTATATCGGCATGGGCTGGCCCGAGCGCCTCGACATCGTCGCATGGATCGAGCGAATCGTTCAGGCTGACCCCAAGGCGCGCATCCTGGTCTTTGGCGAATCCATGGGCGCGGCGACCGCCATGAACGTCGCGGGGGAATCTCTGCCCGCAAACGTGAAATGCATTATCGAGGACTGCGGTTATACGAGTGTTTGGGACGAGTTTTCTCTGCAGCTCAAGGACGTGTTCGGCCTGCCCAGCTTTCCCTTGCTCGATGTAGCAAACTTGGTGTGCAACGTGCGCGCGGGCTACGACTTTCATAAGGCGAGCAGCGTGGAACAGCTCAAGCGCGCGACGGTTCCCATGCTGTTTATCCACGGTGACCAAGACACCTTTGTGCCGTACAGCATGCTCGACCAAAACTACGACGCGTGCGCCAGCAAGGTCAAGCAAAAGCTCACCGTCCATGGCGCCACCCACGCCAAGAGCGCGCAGGTCGACCCCGAACTCTACTGGAACACGGTCGACGACTTCCTCGACGAGTATTTTTAGGCAAATAGTACGGTTTACTGGTCTATCTGACCCCCTAGCACTTCCGAAAAGCCGCCCGTGGGCACTGTGCTCACGGGCGGCTTTTGCTAACGCTGCGCTACAAAAGCGCTTGTTTTGTCCAATAGCTTGGCGCTACTTGACCTCGATGAGCTCATACTCGCTCGTGCCCAGGCCGATCTTTTCGGCGTGCGCGATGCACACGCGCCAGTCGGTGTCGGGATGCGTAATGCAGAAGGGGTCGTGCGCCTGCTCGCCCTCCAGATGCTCGTGGTTATGCTCCATCTTGGCCGCGCTATCGGTGAGCTCGGTGTTGGGCAGTGGCTCGGACGCCATGACGGCATCGGCGCAAGCCTGGTCGATGGCGACCGGGTCGAAGCTCGCGAACATACCGATGTCGTTGACGATAGGCGTATCGTTTTCGGGATGGCAGTCGCAGTTGGGGCTGATGTCCATGGCAAGCGAGATGTGGAAGCTCGGGCGGCCGTCGACGACAGCCTTGGTGTACTCGGCGATCTTGCAGTTGAGTACGTCGGCTGCGGCGTCATAGCCGGGCTTGATGCAGTCCTGGTTGCATGCCGCAATGCAGCGGCCGCATCCCACGCAGCGATCGTGGTCGATGGTGGCCACGCGCACCGTGCGAGTAGCGCCGCTGGCAAGCTCGCGCTCGCGGGTGTCGGTGAACGAGACAGCGTTGTGCGCGCAGATCTTTTCGCAGGCATGGCAGCCAATGCAGTGCTCGGTCGTGACGTTCGGCTTGCCGGCGGCATGCTGCTCCATCTTGCCGGCACGGCTGCCGCCTCCCATGCCCAGGTTCTTCATGGCACCGCCAAAGCCGGCCTGCTCATGACCCTTAAAGTGGGTGAGGCTGATCACGATATCGGCATCCATGAGCGCCTGACCGATCTTGGCCTCGCGCACGTACTCGCCGCCCTCGACCGGGACGAGCGCCTCGTCGGTACCCTTGAGGCCGTCGGCTATGATGATCTGGCAACCCGTAGCATACGGGGTAAAGCCGTTCTGGTAGGCGGTATCGATGTGCTCGAGTGCGTTTTTGCGGCTACCGACATAGAGCGTATTGCAGTCGGTGAGGAAGGGCTTGCCGCCCAGCTCCTTCACCACGTCGGCGACGGCGCGGGCGTAGTTGGGGCGCAAAAAGCTCAGGTTGCCCAGCTCGCCAAAGTGAATCTTAATGGCGACGAACTTGTTCTCAAAGTCGATCTGTTCGATACCGGCGTGACGGATGAGGCGCTTGAGCTTGTCGAGCTGGCTCTCGCGAGCATGCGTACGCAGGTTGGTGAAGTACACCTTGGCGGGTGCTGCGGGTGTAGTTGCGGTCATAGATATATCCCCTCGGTCTATATGGCGTTACAGACATAGAGGATGGTACCAGTTAAAGCAGAGTTAAAGTCAAGTACGGCACCTAGTCATTGGGGACGTTCTTAAATGACTACTCTTGGACTTTGAGGGCCTCGGCCAGGCTCACGCGTTTGATGGAGCGCGTGTGTAGCAGCGCCACGACCAGGTAGGTCGCAAAGCCAATGCCGACGCATGCAGCCATAGACCAAGCGGGCACGTAGATCTCGATATTGCCGTTGTAGGCGAGCAGCATCGAGCGGAAGATGGCCGTGAGCGAGCCGATGATCACGGGCAGGCTCAGCACGAGCGACGCCGCCACGCACAGCGTGATCGAGCGGATGTACAGATGCGAGATCTCGCTATCGCGATAGCCAAAGACTTTCATGTAGCTGATCGAGCGGGCGCTGTGGTCGATCACCGCCTTGGTCAGCAGGTACATAAACAGCAGGAAGATAAACACCGCGAGCCCGATCATCATTCCGATCATTTTGCTCATCATGCCGATGAACTGGTCGCCCACGGCACGCATGTCGTCGGGCGTGGTGTCGCCGGCAAAGTAGCGCGCGTCGAGGTCGAGCTTCTCGTTGCTCACATAGCCGTTAAAATAGGCGGCGTCGTTGCCGAACAGCTCGTTAAAGTCGTCGACACTCATATAGATATTCATGTCCGACTTTGAGCCCCAGGCACAATCCTTGTCCGCGTACTCAAGGGAATAATGCTCGCCCTCGTACTTGTCGCTGAGCGTGACCTTCTGGCCCTCGCTCCAGCCAAACTTATCGAGCAGACCGCCGCCAAAGACGACGCGCCCATCGCCCACGTTGAGGTCTTTCCAATAGCGCGAATCGGGCGAGATGCCGTAGACGGAAATCGTCTCCTCGCCATTACCATCGCCGCGGTTGTATTGCAGCTGGTAAACGGCATATTTCTCGGCCTGCGCGATTGCGCCCGCGCCGTTGTCGGTCGTATTGACCGGGTGGATATCGTCGTTGTCAGTGTCGATCTTAGAGGCCTTGTCGATCAGGTCGATAGCCTCGTCGCGGTCACAGCCGAGGGCATCGGCAAGGTCATCGAGGCGCGCATAAAGCGCATCCTTCTTGTCCTGGACCTTGGCAAGCGCATCCTGCGCTGCGGTCAGGCTCTCGGCAGACGGAGATGCGGTCGCGGCAGCGCCTCCGCCCTGCGCCGCATCGGCCGCGTCATCGAGCTCGTCATCGGCATCCTGGGCGGCGGAAAGCAGCGCGCCGTCAACCGACTGCAAGCGCTCGAGTGCTGACCATTGCTCGCGCTCCTCGGCGGTGCCCTCGAGCTCCAGCGGAGCCTTGAGCGTGTACTGGTGCTCGGCGACCAGGCTCGTCTCGAGGTTGTCCGCGTAGTGCGTCATCGTGGGCAGAATCGCCAGGCCAAAGAGCAGCAGCAGCGACGCAAATGCAATGCCCACGAAGAGCGTGGCGAAGTTGCCCAGGTTGCGCAGGAAGATACGCAAGCGGAAGCGGGAAACAAAACCCATGCGTTCCGACAGCTGCAGACCGCG
>CABRBC010000041.1:0-23334 GCA_902469055.1 uncultured Collinsella sp. | reverse complement strand
GGGAGCCGGGCGGCGCATATGAACTTTATCGCGAGTTCCGCACGCAAAGGAAAGCACTTAATGTGCTTTCCGTCTTGCGCAGGACTGTAGAGCAGGAAAGTTCATATGCGCCGCCCGGCTCCCGCGGCCCTCAGGGGCATCTCTCATGCAAAAACTTTTGTTGGGTAAAGTCCGAGGTCAGTGGCGTTTTATACCGAGAAATCCAAAAAAGTTGAAAATTCATTACAAATTTGCGTTGACTTTAGGTAACTAAAGTTTCATACTCCTTTTCAACCACTGGGGGATGTGAACACGCACGGATCGTTCGCATCATGATTGAAGAGGATTTCTTAGACATGTTCACGCATCAGCTAAACATTATCAGCGTAGTAATTATCTGATGCGGGTTAGCACATACAGCTAGCCCGTACGATAACGGGCGGCTGATGAAGATGAGGGCCGTCGAGCGCAACCGACGGCCCTCATTTTTTATGTCTAGGAAGTTCTTTTTAGAGGAGGAAATGTAATGAACGGAGTTTTGCTCATGGTTGTGGCCGCGGCGGTGCTCGCCTGCGGCTATCTGGGCTATGGTCGCTGGCTGGCCAACAAGTGGGGCGTTGACAAGGATGCCCTCACGCCGGCCAAGCGCATGAAGGACGGCAACAGCTTCTCGCCCGTCTCCGCCTTCACCGCGTTCTCGCACCAGTTCAGCTCGATCTGCGGTGCTGGCCCCGTCACGGGTACGATCGTCGCCATGGCCTTTGGCTGGCTGCCCGTCGTGCTCTGGGTCCTCGTCGGCGGCATCTTCTTTGGTGCCGTCCACGACTTTGGTGCCCTGTACGCTTCGATGAAGAACAACGGCAAGTCGCTCGCTCAGCTCATCGAGAAGTACATCGGCAAGACCGGCCGTCGCCTGTTCCTGCTGTTCTGCTGGCTGTTCTGCATCATCGTCATCGCCGCTTTCACCGACATGGTCTGCAAGACGTTCATGTTCACCCCGGCCGTTGACGCTTCTGGTGCTGCTACCGGTGCCATCGACTTCACCAAGTCCTATGCCGCCGGCTGCGCTGGTACCATTTCCATCCTGTTCACCTTCGTCGCTATCGCCTTTGGTTGGGCCCAGAAGAAGTTCAACCTCACCGGCGCTGCCGAGTTCGTCACTGGCGTTGTCCTCATGGTTCTCATGTTCGCCGTCGGCATGCAGTTCCCGGTCTACCTGGATAAGTTCCAGTGGTTCGCCGTCGTCATGGTCTACCTGGTCTTCGCTGGCGCTATGCCCATCCAGATGCTCAAGACCCCGCGTGACTACCTCACTTCCATCATGATGATCGTCATGATCGTCTGCGCTGTCCTCGGCATCGTCGTCCTGGGCGTCAACGGTCAGGCCACTATCACCGCTCCGGTCTTCACCGGCTTCTCCACTGCCTCCGGCATGATGTTCCCGGTCCTGTTCGTCTCCGTTGCCTGCGGCGCTCTCTCCGGTTTCCACAGCCTCGTTTCTTCCGGCACCTCTTCCAAGCAGGTCGAGAAGGAGCAGGACGCCGTCAAGGTCGGTTACGGCGCCATGATCGTCGAGTCCTTCGTCGGCATCCTTGCCATCATCGTTGCCGGCATCATGTTCTCCGATATGAACACCGCCGGTACCGGCGCCCTCAACGCCGGTGTCGCTTCCACCCCGTTCCAGATCTTCGCCGCTGGCATCTCCCGCGGTATGCAGGCCTTCGGTGTTGACGGCACGCTCGCTACCGTCTTCATGACCATGAACGTCTCCGCTCTGGCCCTGACCTCGCTCGACGCCGTCGCCCGCATCGCCCGCACCTCGTTCTCCGAGTTCTTTGCCCAGACCAACGACGCCCTGGCCATCGAGTCCAAGGCCGGCTACATGAAGGTCCTCGGCAACCCCTGGTTCGCCACGGTCGTCACCCTGCTTCCAGGTCTCGCCCTCGCTTTTGGTGGCTATGCCAACATCTGGCCGCTCTTTGGTGCTTCCAACCAGCTGCTCGGCGGCATGACCATGATCACCCTCGCCGTGTTCTGCAAGTGCACCGGCCGCAAGGGCTGGATGCTCTACGTGCCCGTCGCCTTCCTGCTCTGCTGCACCTTCACCTCGCTGGTCCAGAGCGCCATGGGCTGCATGACCGCCGTCCAGGCCTACGGTTTCTTCGGTACCATCCCGGCTACCGCCACCACGGCCGCCGTTTCCGTCGCCGCCACCAAGGGTCTGCAGCTTGTCTTCGCTGTCCTGCTGATGGTCCTGGGCCTCATCGTCGCCGTCAACTGCCTCAAGGAGTTCTTCGGCAAGGAGGCCGGTTCCATGCCTGATGAGGAGCCCGAGTGGTCCGAGATGGGCAAGGCCGAGTACGGTCGCGCCGCTGCCGCCGAGGCTCCCGCTGACGCCGAGGCCGCCAAGGCCTAGTCAGCTTGATGGACTAACCGTTCCATCCATATGACTCGGAAAGATCGGGTCCGCGACTTCGCGGGCTCGGTCTTTTTTCATGCAAAAGCGGGTGACGCTCGAGTGTTCTCGCAGATGTTTTGCGTGGATAAGGGCGCGCGTTGTACCATATAGACGTATATGTGTACATATGAAAGGGGCCCCGTGGCCAAGACGGTATATTCCGATAACCAAAATAATGTCGATGCCCTGGCTGAGCGTCTGAGCAGCCAGACATCGCTTTCTGCTGAGCGTGCCAAGCTGGTTGCCTACGACCTGCTTTGCCGCAAGGCGCTCAAGATCAAGTCGAGCGCGCTGGCGCAAATTTTCCGCTCCGTCGATAAGGAATGTGACACCAAGGCGATGCGCGATGAGCTTATCGCGGCAAATATCGTGACCAAGATCGAGGGTAGCGGCATTAACGGGCGCCCGGCGTTCTATACCATCAATGCCGAGATCCGCGATGCCCAGGGGCAGCCTGCCGAGTCCGTCGAGGATTTTGTCGTCGAGGATCCCGCTGACGTGCCTGCTGTGGAAGAAGTTGCCCCGCGTGAGCATGTCGATACCGATGAGTTGCTCGATGAGAACGTCGTGCGTGCCTTTACGGCCAAGGCAGGACGCGGCGGTTTTGGCGGGGGTGGCAAGCGCGATGCGCAGCGCCGCGCCCAGCAGGAGCGCTTCCGTCGCGCCGTTGCTCGAAAGGGTGAGACGGATGCTGAGGCTGTTGAGACCGAGGTTGCTGCCGAGTCGCAGAAGCCCGCGAGGGAGCAAAAGCCCGTGGAGGCCCAAGAGCCCAAGCGTCGTCGCGGTGCTCACTTTAAGACTGCACAGCAGGATGCCGCGCGTGAGGTTGAAGAGTCTTCTGAGGTTGCAGACGATGTTGAGGGGTCTGCCAAGAAGGCTCCGGGTTCGTGTCGTCCCGGCCGCGGTTTTGCGGGACGCGCGTATCCCGTAAAGCATCAGGAGAAGGGCGAGTCGGTTTCGACCACCCAGGACGAGAAGGCCGTTGAGCCGGAGGCTCGCGAGCAGAAGCCTGTTGAGCCGCAGCTTGAGGTTGATGCCGAGGCCAAGGGCCAGCAGCCTACTGATGAGCAGACGGAGCAGGGCGCGTCGAGCAAGCCTCGCCGCCGTCGCCATCGTGGGGGCCGCAGTTCCCATGCCGAGACTGCAACCGAGAAGACCACGCCGCAGAACGAGGATGCGAAGGCCGAGGTTTCTTCGGGGCAGCCTAAGCGCCAGCCGGCGAAGGAGAGCAAGTCCGTTCGTCCGCAGAAGCAGGCATCTATGCCGAAGCGCGAGCGCAATTCCCAAGGCGATTCTAAGCGCAAGTCTCAGAAGAAGCCGGAGTCTGCCGCAGCAGATACTGCTGCCCAGCAGCCCAGGCCGGACGTTCACGGCGAGGTCTCGGCGTTTGCCCTTGCCCGCGTTTTAGGCAGGCAGCTGCTCAAGGTTGTCCCTACGCCCACGGCGCTCTCTAAGATCAAGGAGCAGCAGACACAGATCGTAAAGGTTGAGGGCAAGGACGGCAAAAAGGCTCCGCAGCGCACTCAGCACAACGAGATGTCCAACCGCAAGATTGCCGAGGAAATCGCAATCATCCAGGCTTGGATCGAGCAGAACCGAGGTGCCGATACGCCGGTTGCCTCGCGCCGCCAGCGTGCCTACCAGATCTTTAACGACGAGAAGGCTTTTGACGGCAAGCACGGTGAGCGCCTGATCAGGCGTATGACCGAAAAAGGCATCAGCATGCAGGCGATCAAGGTCGC
Organism: uncultured Collinsella sp.; assembly: GCA_902469055.1. Lineage (GTDB taxonomy): Bacteria > Actinomycetota > Coriobacteriia > Coriobacteriales > Coriobacteriaceae > Collinsella. Next base: position 19,155 of record CABRBC010000041.1, on the reverse strand, counting down.
TCCCAATCGCCCCGTGCACTTTACGGGTTTCTTTACGCTGGGTGCCGACAAGCCGTTCATTATGGTCGAGAACCTGGACACCTACGACGAGATCGTCAAGCTGCTGCGTGGCCGCAAGCACGCCAAGCTCTTTGGCATCAAGGTGGGCGGCGTGATTTTTGGCGGCGGATGCAAGGCGAGCGTCTCGCATGCCCTGGACGATTATCTGGCCGAGATTGGCTATCGCTTTAACTACGTCTACTATGTGGGCGATATCGACCGCGAGGGCGCGCGCATCGTCGAGCAGGCTCGCAATGCCAATGTGGTTGAGATTCGCCTGCATGCCGGCATGTACCGCGCCATGCTCGCCGAGCATAGGCGTCGCGTGAAGGCCGGCGGCGCGTGCGAGCCCGCTGCTGCCAACCAAGGCGTGCCGCAGAACCTGGCGGCGACGATTAAGGATCTGCCCATGGTTACGCGCGTGCAGTTCCGCAACGTGCTGCGCGAGGGCGGGCGTATTCCGCAGGAGATCCTGATGACCGCAGACTATCGGGATGGCGACTCGGGAAGCTTCGACCGCATGCTCAACAACTAGGGCGTTCGGCCCCGGGAGAGTGGGGACACCGGCTTAGGTTTCCTGCTCTACAGTCCTGCTCACGACGGAGGCCACATTAAGTGGCCTCCTGTTCGTGCGGAACTCGCGATAAACCTAAGCCGGTGTCCCCACTCTCCCGGGGCCTGTGGTTACCTGGTTGTTGCATGCGGCTCGCTTTTCGGAACTGGGCTGATAATTCTAGATGCAAGGCGCTCTTGGTCGTTATGGGCCTGGGGCGTCTGTCTTATATAGGTAGATTCCTTGCGGGTTCGAATCCCTCCGCTTGCTCACAAGAAAAGCCTCCCGATCGGCTATGCGTTCGAGAGGCTTGTTTCTTTGGCTGGGACGGAGGGATTCGAACCCCCAACAGCCGGCACCAAAAACCGGAGTTCTACCGTTGAACTACGTCCCAATGTGTGGTGTTGCCCAAAAGCAACTCGTTTAGTTTACCTAATCTGCGAGGGCATCGCAAACGCCATCGAGCAGGCGTACGGCGAGTGTCTGCGCGTCGCTGGCCGTGAAGGTGCCGTTGTAGCGCGTCATGCCCGTGAGCTCAATGCGAATGCGTGCCGGCTTCTGCTGTGCGGCGACATTGGCAGTGCGGATGCGCTGGGCTAGGTTGTGGCACTCGGCGAGGGCAATCGTGGCGCGCGGTGCGGCGTCGGCGGGCAGCTCGTCGCTTGCGATCTCGAGCACCAGGTCAACGTCGGTTGGGACCTCGGAGTCGCAGAGCATCATGCCGCTGTTGTCGGTCGTTGCCGTGGCGATATTCCACATACGCGACGCAACACTGCGTGCGATGGGGTCCTCGCCGATAACGGCAATCTGAAAGCGCTCGAGCACGTTGGCGGCGCGAGCAAAACCGATGCGGGACTCGGCTTCGGTGACCGAGGGCTTGCCCTCCCACACATGGTGCAGGCGGTTGATGTAGGCGTAGGTGTCCTGGAAGGCCATGCCGTCGGCAAACAGGCCGACATTTTCCTGGAACTGCTGCAGGGCGGCCTCGGTATGCGGACCAAAGTAGCCGTCGTCTTCGCCACAGGCAAAGCCCAAAACGTTGAGAGCGCGCTGCAGAGCCTGCACATCGGCGCCATGGAAATTGGGCATGCGCAGATAGAGGGTGCGGTCGCCCAGCTTATACGAAGCGTCTACAAGGGCGCTCCAACAGGGGATATCGACGGCATGACCGGCAGCAAGGCCGCTGTCGAGCCTGAAGGTGCTGACGGCCTGCTCAGTGGTGGCTCCAAAGTACTTGTCGGTGACTTCGGCGGCATCAATCGTGTAGCCGAGCTGCAGGAGACGAGACTGCACGTCCTCGACGGCTGCTCCTTGCATGCCCGTTGTAATAGGTTCCATGAACGAACCCCTTTCGGCGTACCATTCGTACTATTTGAGCGTCTGTCGGATAGACAACGCAAAGGGATGCATAAACATGCACTCAACAGTGTAGCAAGTTGTGCCTAAATACGCTGCTGACAGGTTTTATAACCCCCGTTAGTTAAGGCGCTCCACAAAGAAATCTGCCATGGAGAGGAACAGCTCGCGTGCGTGCGGATCAAGCTCAACGTTCTCGATGGCCGCTTTGGCCTTAGCAGTCAGGTCGAGCGCGTAAGTGTGGGCGTAATCGATGGAGCCGGTCTCCTGGAAGATCTCCACGGCGCGTGCGAGCTGCGCGGGATCATCGGTGCCTGAGGAAAGAATCGCCTCGACCTCGTCGTGGTGGCGCTCATCAGAGAGGGCGTGTACGGCGACAAGCGTGCGCTTGCCCTCGGTGATGTCGGTGCGGAAGTCTTTGTTGGCGGCTTCCTTAGTGCCGACAAGGTTGAGCAGGTCGTCCTGAATCTGAAAGGCGAGGCCTGTGTGTAGGCCAAAGGCGCGCAGCGCTTCGATTTGCTCATCGCTGCCGCCGCCGATAATGGCTCCGGTGGCAAGCGGCGTGGCTCCGCTGTAAAACGCGGTCTTGTGCGTCGCCATGTCCAGGTAGTCATCAACCGAGATATCAAAGCGCCCGTCACGGACCCAACCCAGGTCGAGCGCTTGGCCCTCGATGGTGCGGACGATCATCTCGGTAAGCTCGTGGAGCACGCGCAGCTTCACGTCGGACTCCAGCGTAGGGTCGTCGAGAACCGTCTTGGTGACCATGGTGAGCGCCAGGTCGCCACAATTGATGGCAAGGCCCGTGCCCTCGGTAAGGTGCATGCAGGGCTTGCCTCGACGAAGCTGTCCGTTGTCGGCGATGTCGTCGTGGATCAGCGCGCCCGACTGGAAATGCTCGATGGCTGCCGCGGCGCTGCGGGCGCTCTCAAAGCTACCGCCCACTGCGGTTGCGGCGAGCATGCAGATAAGCGGGCGGTGGCGCTTGCCGGCGTTGGCCGTAAAAGCCGAGAGCGGCGCATACAGGTAGCGCTCGATATCGGCAGAGGTCGCCTGTCCGTCAAAGAACGTGGCCAGATAGTCGTTAATCTGGTCAAAGTGCTGGGCTAAAAAGCTGGTAAACGGACTGGACACGGGTTCTCGCATTCTTTCTGAGGTTGCATTGATGCAATATGCAGACAACATATTGCCACATCAGGGCGTTTGGCGCGGCAGTTTTGGCGATTTAGGACAACGGGCGTGCGTTTGATGGAGCGCGCCTAAATCAGCCTAAAATGCTCGAGCGCCGCAACGACACCGTCGTGATCGACGGTGTCGGTCACGTAATCGGCCTTATCCTTGAGATAGTCCGGTGCGTTGCCCATCGCAATGCCGACATCGACGGCGTTCATCAGCGAGACGTCATTGCTGGCGTCGCCAATGCCGTATACGGTTCCGTGGTGGGGGTCGAGGGCGTCGAGTACAGACTGGATGCCCCCGCGCTTCGTGCATTCGCGGGGCGAGATTTCGGTTACCTCGAGTTCGAGCTCGTTAAAGCACAGCAGCGGCTCAAGTGCCTTATCTTGAGCGATGTGGTTGGCGAGCGATGTAGACATCAAGATCTTGTAGACACTGTAATGTTGCAGCTGCGTGACTGCGTCGCCCAGGGTGCGCGCGTATCCGGGGGCATCGGGGGCATCGGCACTCATGCGCACGACGCCGTTGAGGCCCTCAAAGCGGATGACCTCGCCCGATTGCTCAAGATAGGGGGCAAGATGCTGCAGCATGCTGGGCGTCATCGACAGATCGCGAATTGCGTGTCCGTTGATCTCGGCGTAACCGCCCGCAAGACAGACGATGCCGGTCCAAGGCAGCTCAAGAAGTTTGGGGTGGATGCAGCTGAGGGTACGTCCCGTGCAGATAAAGGCCATGTTGCCGTTGGCGACAAACTCGCGGATTGCCTGCGAAACCGCCTCGTTGGGATAGGGGGAGAGGTCCCGCTCGTCTTCGGGAAGGTCTTGGGCGAGCCTGGGGTCTTGCCAGGCGAGCGTTCCGTCGATATCGAAGAAGCAAATATCGCCGCGCTTATGGGCTGCGCTGGCGGCAGGGGAGGCCGAGGTGGTGGGCACAAATTCCGGCTCGAGGCCCATGATCTGGTCAAAATGCTCTTTAACGCGGGGAACGGAGATGCCGATGACCACCTGGGCGGTCTTGCCCGTAATGATGAGGCCCTTGGCGCCCACCGCGACAAATGACGCGTTATCTGCAACGATGGAAGGGTCTGCGACCTCGACGCGCAGGCGCGTGGCGCAGTTGGTTGCGCCCACGATATTGCCAACGCCACCTAAAAGCTGAATTACCCGCTCAGCGAGGACGTGATCTTGATCGGATCGACTATTGACCTCGTCATTGGGAGATTGCTCTTTGGCAAAGTCGCTTCCCGTTAAACAATCGATTGCCGCGCGATTGACGACATGATCCTCGCGGCCCGGAGTCTTAAGGCCATAGACCAAGATGAGTGCTCGAAAACTAACAAAAAAGATGAGGCTAAAGGCAAGGCCGATACCGAGCGCCAAAAGATAGGCACCGGCATGCGTGCGCATGAGCGGAATAAAGTTGAAGGCTGCCATCTCCATGAGGCCGCCCGAGAAGATGCCGACGATGCCAAAGAGATTCATGGTTGTGGCAAGGCAAGACGATAAGACGGCGTAGAGCAAAAAGAGCCCGGGGTGGGTGAACATAAAGAGAAACTCGAGTGGCTCGGTAACGCCGCAAACCACCGAGGCGATGATGGCGGGAACAAGGATGACCCTGAGGCCGGCGCGGCGCTCGGGTTTTGCGGTGGAGTAGAACGCAGCTGCGATGGCAGGAAGACCAAAGAGCTTGACCCAGCCGGTGGCGGTAAAACCGGCCCACGGCGCAAGCTCATTAAGGGGGCGCGTGCTATGGGAGAGGATGGGGAGCAAACTGCTCCACGTGGCGTAGATGCCGTCGTTAATGACCAGGTTGTCGTAGTAGATCGGCATGTAGAGCAGGTGGTGCAGGCCAAAGGGCTCGAGTGCTCGTTCTAAAAAGACAAAGATGCCCACGCCAAAGGGACCGACGCCTGCAAGCGCGTGACGCAGCGTATCGGTTACATCGTATACGTAGGGCACGATGGCGGCCGAGATAGCAGCAAGGGCAAACACGGCAAAAAAGCTGATGAGGTAGACCAGCGAGGAGCCCGAGAAGGTGCCGAGCCAATCGGGAACCTTGGCATCGTAGAAGCGGTCATGGATGGCAACGACGGTTGCCGATACCACCAGCGGGCCGATAATGCCGGTGTCGAGCGTCTTGATGCCGTCGATGACGGTGATACCGCTGGCGGAGGTCAAAGATGACGGGTACTCAAGTCCAAGGTTGTCTCCGCTCAGCTTAATGATCTCGCTCAAAAAGAAGCAGTAGGCAAAATAGGCGACGAGAGCCTCGAGACAGCAACGAGCCGGTTGTTTTTGGGCAAGACCGATGGGCAGCGCTACGGCAAAAAGGAGCGGGAGGCGTTTAAAGACCGTCCACGAGCCGCGCTGGATGATGGTCCAAAAAACGTACCAAGGGGTTCCGTATACGGCGAGATCGCCGACGATGTCCGCAGTCGTTGCGAGAGCGGAGACGCCGACCATGAGGCCTGATATAGAAAACAGCATGGCGGGCGCGAACATTGCCCCGCCAAAGCGTTGGATTTTTTGCAGCATGTTCTGCCTTCCGAATATCGAGGCGCGTTGCGCGTGGGGAAACGTTTAAACAATGGATTCATTGTAGAGGACCAGACGATTGTCGTACCGGCAGTTTTGAGCGAAACCGATTTGGGCATGACAGAAACCGTCAACGGTTAAATCCTGTCGCTTTACCGATATTCGGTTTAAACAACTTTAAGAAATGCTATCGTGCCTAGCCGGAAATGAATAATGTAGAGGTGAAACAATGCCAAAAGCGATATACGAAGGAATCTACCGAGAAATACGCTCGCGCATCATTAATGGGACCTATGCGTTTCAGGAGATGCTGCCAACCGAAGCCGAGCTGACCGCGGAATTTGGCTGCACGCGCAATACCGTCCGCCGCGCTTTGAGCATGCTGGCCGACGGGATGTTTGTGCAGCCCATACACGGCAAGGGCGTGCGCGTTATTTGGCTTAAGGGCGAAACCGACATGTTGGGCGCACTCGAAGAGGTTGAGTCGTTTGGCGAGTTTGCAAAGCGCAACAATGCCGTTGCATCGACGGACGTTAAGTCTTTCGAACATCTGGTTTGCACCGAGCAACTCTCTCGTCACCTGGGCTTTAAGGTGGGCGAGGAGTTGATTCGCGTAGTGCGTGTCCGAAGCCTCAACGGCAACGCGCGCCAAGTGGACCATGGCTATTTTTTGGCGTCGATCGCCAAGGGCCTGACTCCCGAGATCGCGGCAGATTCTATTTACGGCTATCTGGAGCACAAGCGCGGTGTCAAAGTGATGGCGAGCCGTCGTACGGTGAGTGTCGAGCTCGCCAACGATGAGGACTGCAGCTATCTTGACCTCGGCAAATACAACTGCGTTGCCGTCATGGAGAGTCAGTCGTACACCTCGGATGGCATCTTGTTTGAGGTGACGCACACTCGCACACACCCCGAGATCTTCCATTACCGCGTCAATTCCAAGCGATAGCCGGCTAGCTCGCAGCCTGACGAGACTCATGGCCTCAAAGAGAAAACGCCCGGTCAAACCGACGGTACATCGGCTTGACCGGGCGTTTTCTCTGCATTCGATAACAAATAATTGTTTATACAAAACTTGTCAAGTATCAAGTTGAAATTACCGTTCACCGAAGTTTTTCTACCGCTCTAGTAATACTTGTTCAAACAACTAGCCAAATAGCGTATCGTTCAAATCAGCAAAAGGGGCAAAGTCCCCGAGCCAATCTCCGAAGGCGGCGGCAAAGGGTGCCGACACGGTGTGAAAGGGTGGATTGTAATGAAGAACGAAATGAGCAGAAGGCAGTTCCTGGGCTTTGCTGGTTCCGCGGCTGCAGTTCTTGGTCTGGGCCTCGTGGGTTGCGGTGGTTCTGCCGGCTCCGGCTCCTCTGCTTCTGGTGACGCTGCCGAGGTCTACTTCCTCCAATTCAAGCCCGAGGTCGACAAGGAGTGGAAGGAGATCGCCAAGGCCTATAAGAAGGAGAAGGGCGTCGAGGTCAAGATCGTGACCGCCGCTTCCAACACCTACGAGGAGAAGCTTAAGTCCGAGATGTCCAAGAGCTCCGCTCCGACCCTGTTCCAGGTCAACGGCCCCACCGGTCTTAAGAACTGGAAGGATTACTGCGCCGACCTGTCCGATACCAAGCTCCGCGGTGAGCTCATTGACGACTCCCTGGCTCTGCAGTCCGATGGCAAGGATCTGGGTATCGACTGGGTCCAGGAGAGCTACGGCATCATCTACAACAAGCAGCTGCTCGAGAAGGCTGGCTACAAGGCCGAGGACATCAACTCCTTCGACAAGCTGAAGGCTTGTGCCGACGACATCCAGGCCCGCAAGGACGAGCTTGGCATTGAGGGTGCCTTCACTTCTGCTGGCATGGATGACTCCTCCAGCTGGCGCTACACCACCCACCTCGCCAACCTCCCGCTCTACTACGAGTTCGAGAAGGAGCACAACCAGGAGGACGACGAGATCAAGGGCGAGTATCTCGACAACTTCAAGCAGATTTTCGACCTGTACATCACCGACTCCACCTGCGATCCTTCGCAGCTTGCCTCCAAGACCGGCGACGACGCCACCAACGAGTTCGCAACCGGCAAGGCCGTCTTCTATCAGAACGGCTCCTGGGCCTACGCTGACCTCACCAAGGCCGGCATGACCGACGATCAGATTGGCATGATGCCCATCTACATCGGTGTCGACGGCGAGGAGAACCAGGGCCTGTGCTCCGGCGGCGAGAACTACTGGTGCGTCAGCTCCCAGGCTTCCGAGGATGCCCAGAAGGCCACCGAGGACTTCATGTATTGGTGCGTCACTTCTGACACCGCCACCAGCATCATCGCTGACAAGATGGGTCTGACTGCCCCGTTCAAGAGCGCCAAGGAAACCACCAATGTCTTCTCGCAGCAGGCCGTCGCCATGGCCAAGGACGGCAAGAAGACCGTCGCTTGGGACTTCGTCTACATCCCCTCTGAGGAGTGGAAGAAGAACCTCAAGCAGGCTCTGATCGCCTATGCTGCCGACAACAGCAAGTGGGACGGCGTCAAGAACGCCTTCGTCGATGGCTGGAAGACCGAGAAGGCTGCTTCCGAGTAAGTAGTTGCTGCCCAAGCTATCTGATTAGCGACAGGGGGCGGGCAGACGTTGGTTTGCCCGCCCCCTGCATATTGAAAGGACCCTTCTATGGGCAAAGCACTCAAGCGCTGGTGGCCGCTCTTTATGCTGCCCACGTGCCTGGCGTTTATGATCGGGTTCGTGATCCCCTTTATCCAGGGCTTCTATCTCTCGTTCTGCCAGTTTATTACCATCAACAATACGCACTTTGTCGGTATCGAGAACTACGTGCGCGCACTGTCCGATCCGCAGTTTGCCACGTCGTTCTTCTTTACCGTGGCGTTTGCCTTCCTGTCGACGGTGCTCATCAACGTGATCGCCCTCGCCATTGCGCAGGCGCTCACCCGCAAAGCGCTCAAGGGCACCAATATCTTCCGTACGATCTTCTTTATGCCTAATCTGATCGGCGGCATCGTGCTGGGCTACATCTGGCAGATTCTGATCAACTGCCTACTCTCCAACGTGGGCGCCCAGCTCATTGCCCTTAACTCTGCTGCTGGCTTCTGGGGCCTTATCATCCTGACCCTGTGGCAGCAGGTCGGCTACATGATGATCATCTACATCGCTGGTCTGCAGTCCATTCCGTCCGACTACATCGAGGCCGCCAAGGTCGACGGTGCCACGGCATGGCAGACGTTTTGGAAGGTTAAGATCCCTAACCTGATGCCGACCATCACTATCTGCCTGTTCTTGTCCATCACCAACGGCTTTAAGCTGTTCGACCAGAACCTCGCCCTTACCGGCGGCGCCCCCGCGCACTCCACCGAGATGCTCGCCCTGAACATCTACAACACGTTCTATTCGCGTGCCGGTATCGCATGGCAGGGCATCGGTCAGGCCAAGGCGGTTATCTTCTGCATCCTGGTCGTAGCCATCTCCATGATTCAGCTTAAGGCCACGAGGTCCAAGGAGGTGCAGCAGTAATGAAACGCGATAAGGTTATCAACCGCGCGCTCTCGATTTTCTTTACGATTCTGTCGCTCGCGTGGATCTACCCCGTGTTCATGATTGCGCTCAATTCCTTTAAAAAGGCAACTGCAATCAGCACCACCACGGCATTCGATCTGCTCACGCCCGAGACGTTCAACGGCCTCGCAAACTACATGCATGCCCTTAACGAGCAGGGCTTTGCCTCGGCATTTATGTACTCGCTCATCATCACGGTCACGTCGGTCGTGCTGATTCTGGTGTGCTGCTCCATGTGTGCTTGGTACGTAGTGCGCGTCAACAGCAAGATCTCGAACTTCTTCTATTACCTGTTCGTCTTCTCGATGGTCGTGCCCTTCCAGATGCTCATGTTCACGCTGTCCAATTTGGCGGACCGCATCGGCTTCAACACGCCGTTCAACATCTGCTTTATCTACCTCGGCTTTGGCGCGGGCCTGGCGGTCTTTATGTTCGCCGGCTTTGTAAAGAACATTCCGCTCGAGATCGAAGAGGCGGCCATGATCGACGGCTGCAACCCGGTCCAGGTGTTCTTTAAGATCGTCCTTCCCATCATGAAGCCCACCTATCTTTCGGTCGGCATCCTCGAGACCATGTGGGTCTGGAACGACTATCTGCTGCCCTACCTTACGCTCGACTCCACCAAGTACAAGACCATTCCTATCTTGATCCAGTACTTCCGCGGCGGCTACGGCCACGTCGAGCTCGGCCCCATGATGGCCTGCATCATGATGGTCGTTATCCCCATCGTTATCATGTACATCCTCTGCCAGAAGTACATCATCGACGGCGTGGTGGCAGGTGCCGTCAAGGGCTGATGCCGTAACTGTTTTGCAAGTTTCTGCGGCGCCCCTCAGCGCGGCGCCGCATATCGAAAGGTAAAGACATGGCCGAGATCGTTCTCAAACATGTTCAGAAGGTGTATCCCAACACCGAGTCCAAAAAGAAGGGCTTCTTTGGCAAAAAGAAGAAGACCGAGGAGAAGAAGCACAGCCTCAAGGTTACCGAGGACGGTGTGCTCGCTGTAGAGGACTTCAACCTCACCGTTCACGATCAGGAGTTCGTCGTCCTCGTTGGCCCCTCTGGCTGCGGTAAGTCCACGACGATGCGCATGGTCGCCGGCCTGGAGGACATCACCTCGGGCGATGTGCTCATCGACGGCAAGCGCGTCAACGACGTGGCGCCCAAGGACCGCGACATCGCCATGGTGTTCCAGAGCTATGCTCTGTACCCCAATATGACGGTGTACGAGAACATGGCGTTTACGCTCGAGCTCAAGAAGGTCCCCAAGGACGAGATCGACCGCAAGGTTCGCTCTGCTGCCGAGATTCTGGGCATTACCGAGTACCTCGACCGTAAGCCCAAGGCGCTCTCCGGCGGCCAGCGCCAGCGTGTCGCTATCGGCCGCGCCATCGTGCGTGACCCCAAGGTCTTCCTGATGGACGAGCCGCTGTCCAACCTGGACGCCAAGCTTCGTAACCAGATGCGTGCCGAGCTCATTAAGCTGCGCCACGAGATCAAGGGCACGTTCATTTATGTTACTCACGACCAGACCGAGGCTATGACCCTCGGTGACCGTATCGTGGTCATGAAGGACGGCGTTGTCCAGCAGATCGCCACGCCGCAGGAGGTCTTCAACCATCCCGCGAACATCTTCGTCGCCGGCTTCATCGGCGTGCCGCAGATGAACTTCTTCGATGCCCAGCTGGTGCGCTCGGGCAACGGCTTTACCGTCAAGACCGAGGATATGAACGTGGCGCTCGCCCCCGAGACTTGCGCTCAGCTTGCCCTCAACTGGGACGGCGGCGACGTGAAGGAGATTACGGCCGGCGTGCGTCCCGAGCAGATCCTGCTTGCCGACAAGGGCGAGGAGGGCGCGCTCCAGGGTACCGTCGAGGTGACCGAGCTCATGGGCTCGACCGAGCATGTCCACGTGACCGCTCCCGACGGCCAGTTTGTCCTGATTATCCCCGTCGTCGACCTCGAGGCCAAGGGTGCGCTCAAGGCTGGCGACACCATCTGGTTCAAGTTCGAGAAGAACGCGACCCACCTCTTCGATAAGGTCTCTGGCAAGAACCTTATCTAGGCCCGGTGCATCCAGGCCCTCCCTTTGGGCGGCTGCGGTATTGCTATCCTTTTGCCGCGGTCACATATAAGGCTCCCCTCCCGTCCACCGGGCGAGAGGGGAGCCTTTCTTTGTGTTGGGGTTGTCTGGCCGGTCGTTTGTCTCGATCTGTAACGGGTAGGGCCGATTTCGGACGTTAGATGTTACAGATTGAGATAAACCCAAGGGGAGGGGCCGGTATGTCTCAATCTGTAACAGCTGGGACCGTTTTTACCGAGTAGTTGTTACAGATCGAGATTGTTTGGCCGAGTCGGGTCACAGGGTAACGTGCGGGCACAAAAAACGGAGCCGTGTTGCCACGACTCCGTTTCTCAAGAGGATGGGTAAGGGAAGCGAAATTAGTTCAGGTGCCAGATCTCGTCGTTGTACTGGGAGATGGTGCGGTCGGACGAGAAGGTGCCGGCGTTGGCGATATTGATGAGCGTCTTGCGCATCCAGGCGTCGCGGTCCTCGTAGTCGGCCAACACGCGCTCCTTGGTCTGGATGTACTCCTCAATGTCGAGCAGGGCCATAAACCAGTCCTTGCCCTTAATGTCATCGTGCAGGCGCTGCAGGCGCTCGGCATTGCCGGTCGCCATAAAGGCCGGGTTGGTGATGAAGTCCACCAGCAGTTTAATGCCGGGCTTGCGGTAGAGCGCACCGGCGTTGTAGGTGCCGTCGGCGTAGAGCTGCTCGACCTGTTTGGAAGAGGCACCAAAGGTATAGATGTTCTCGTCGCCCACGAGCTCGGCAATCTCTACGTTGGCACCGTCGAGCGTGCACAGGGTTAGGGCGCCGTTGAGCATGAACTTCATGTTGGAGGTGCCGCTCGCCTCCTTGGAGGCCAGGCTGATCTGCTCGGAGATGTCAGCGGCGGGGATCACGCGCTCGGCGGCGGTGACGTTGTAGTTCTCGATCATGACAACCTGCAGGTAGGGAGCCACGTCGGGGTCGTTTGCAATCCACTGCGACAGCGTCAAGATCAGATGGATGATGTCCTGCGCGATAGTGTAGGCAGGCGCCGCCTTGCCGCCAAAGATGATGGTGACGGGGTGCTTAGGTCTGTTGCCGTTCTTGATATCGAGGTACTTCCAGATGATGTAGAGCGCGAGCATCTGCTGACGCTTGTACTCGTGGATGCGCTTGACCTGGACGTCGATGATGGCGTTGGAGGGAATGGTCACGCCCTGCTCGAGCGCCATGAACTGGCGCATGATGGCCTTGGCCTCGACCTTGGTGGCGGCCAGGCGCTCAAGAACGTCCTTGTCGTCGGCGAACTTGGCGAGTTTGCTCAGATCGCCGGTGCTGCGCCAGTCGGTGCCGATCACATCGTCGAGCAGGCTGGCGAGCGCGGGGTTGGCCCCATGGATCCAGCGGCGGAAGGTGATGCCGTTGGTCTTGTTGGAGAACTTCTTGGGATAGATCTCGTAGAACGGATGAAGCTCGGTGTCCTCCAGGATCTTGGTGTGGAGGGCGGCTACGCCGTTGATGGAGAAGCCAAAGTGGATGTCCATGTGGGCCATGTGGACGGTGTCGTGCTCGTCGATGATGGCGACGCGCGGGTCATCGTGCTCGGCCTTCGCGATCTCATCGAGCTTGACGATAATGTCGGCGATGGCAGGGGAGACCTTCTGCAGGCTGGCGAGCGGCCACTTCTCGAGCGCCTCGGCAAGAATCGTGTGGTTAGTGTAGGCGACCATGGAGCGTACGATGGTCACGGCCTCGTCAAACTCGATGTCATGCTCGGTGGTGAGCAAGCGAATGAGCTCGGGGATGACCATGGTGGGGTGCGTGTCGTTAATTTGGACCACGGCGTAGTCGGCCAGATCGTGCAGGTTGCTGCCGCGCTCGACGGCCTCGTCGATCAGGAGCTGGGCGGCGTTGCTCACCATGAAGTACTCCTGATAGATGCGAAGTAGGCGGCCCTGCTCGTCGGAATCGTCGGGGTAGAGGAACAAGGTGAGGTTCTTGGCGATCTCGGTCTTGTCGAAGTCGATGGAGCTGCCGGGGACCAGGCCGTCGTCGACGCTTGCCAGGTCGAACAGGCGCAGGCGGTTCTTGGTGGGCTGGCCGTAACCGGGCACATCGATGTTGACGAGCTTGGAAGTAACGGCAAAATCGCCGAACTCGACGGTGTAGGAGCGGTCATCGTCGACTAGGATGTCCTGCTCACCGAGCCACTCGTCGGGGACGGCCTTCTGCTGGTTGTCGACAAAGCGCTGACGGAACAGACCGTAGTGATAGTTGAGGCCCACGCCATCGCCGGTCAAGCCCAGCGTGGCGATGGAATCCAGGAAGCATGCGGCCAAGCGGCCCAGGCCGCCGTTGCCGAGTGACGGCTCGACCTCGAATTCCTCGATCTTGTTGAGGTCGTGACCTGCGGCGGTGAGCTGGTCCTTAACCTCGTCGTAGATGCCGAGGTCGATCATGTTGTTGATGAGCAGCTTGCCGATCAAAAATTCGGCGGAAATGTAATAGAGCTTTTTCTTGCCGTTGTTGAGCGGGCAGGCGGCGGAGCGCTCCTGCACGAGTTTGACCAGCAGCTTGTAAATGCGACGGTCGTCGAGCTGCTCGAGCGAGGTGCCAAAAGACTGCTCGGCGAGTTCCATGAGGTTAATTTGGGGCATGTTTTCTCCTGTGATGGGTTGTTTCATGTCTGCAATTCATAAGAAGCCCGCGCGAGGGGATTGGGGTGGCCTCGCGCGGGAAAAGCAAGCGCGTCCGCACGGTGGGGAGGGGTCGGGCGCGGTAGCTCCTATTGAGGAAGCTCGATTTCGGCTTCCGACGGGATGCGGAAGTAGGTCTCGGTCCAGTCGGTGAGTTTGTGCTCGAGCTCGCGGGTGATGGCGCCGTCGAGCATGCGCCAGGTCCAGTTGCCGCCCAGCGTGGCAGGGGTGTTGATGCGCGCCTCGTTGCCCAAGTTGAGCAGGTCCTGCATGGTGTAGATGCACGTGTCGCTCACGCTGGCGGCGATGGTGCGGTTGAGTGCATCTGCCATGGGTTCGCCGGCCTGCTGATGGGTGTACAGGACTGCCTGCTCGCGCTGACGCGGGGTGGCCGTTCCCTCAAACCAACCGCGCGCCGTCTCGTTGTCGTGGGTGCCCACATAGGCGACGGTGTTGGCGATGTAGTTATGCGGCAGGTAGTACGAGTTGGTGCCCTCAAAGGCAAACTGTAGGATCTTCATGCCGGGGAAGCCCGAGTTGTCGCGCATGTCGATGACGCCGGGGGTGAGGAAGCCCAGGTCCTCGGCGATGATGGGCAGCGTGCCGAGCTTTTCCTCGAGCGTCTTGAAGAACTTGAGGCCGGGACCCTGCGTCCACGAACCGTAGGACGAATCGGGTGAGGAGAACGGCACCTCCCAATAGGCTTCGAAGCCGCGGAAGTGATCCAGGCGGATGACGTCGTACATGTCGAGGGCGGCGCGAATGCGGCCCTCCCACCAGGAGAAGCCGTCGGACTCCATGGCGTCCCAGTCGTAGATGGGGTTGCCCCAGTACTGGCCGGTGGCCGAGAACTGGTCGGGCGGCGTGCCGGCGACGCTCACGGGATTGCCGGCGGCGTCGATCTTAAAGAGCTCAGGCGTCGCCCACATCTCGACGGAGTCACGCGAGACATAGATGGGCAGGTCGCCGATGATGAGAATGTCGCGCTCGTTGGCATAGGCCTTGAGGCGGCTCCACTGGCGATCGAAGAAGTACTGCGTCATCTGGTGGTAGAGCATACGCGCCGGATGGTCGGCGCAGACCTTGGCGGAAGCCTCGCCGCGGGTGCGGAGCTCCGCGGGCCACTCCCAAAACGCCTTGAGACCGCACTCCTCTTTGACGGTCATGAACTCACAGTAGGGGATGAGCCAGTCCTCGTTGGCCTGGATAAAGTCATCGAAATCGGCCGGCTTGTCGGCGGCAAAGCGCTCGGCGGCGCGGTCGAGAATCTGACGGCGGCCACCAAAGATGGCACCGTAGTCGACATTGCTGGGGTCGGATCCCAGATACACGCCATCGATATCGCGCTGCTCCAGATAGCCGGCCTCGATAAGCTCGGCAAAGTCGATAAAGTTGGGGTTGCCTGCGCGGGCCGAGAACGACTGATAGGGCGAATCGCCATAACTGGTCGTCGTGAGGGGCAGAATCTGCCAGTAATGTTGTTTGCACGAGGCGAGAAAATCGACGAAGTCGTAGGCATTCCAGCCAAAGCCGCCGATTCCGTATGGTCCGGGCAGAGATGAGACGGGCATGAGGACGCCGCTTGCACGCTCCATGAATGCGCTCACCAACCTTCTTGTTGTGGGGTCGGCCTGCCGATGGGTGTGCAGTCCGCCTCCGATGTTCTGATTCGATACGCCTATTGTAAAACATGTTGTTTAAACATGTACAGGCAAGATAAAAAAGTTGGTCGATTTTCGGCGAATGGTTACATGCCATGAAAAAAGCCCCGACCTCACAACGTGAGATCGGGGCAAGAGCGGTATGTAGGTTTTTGCTACTCGGCGTCGGCGAAGCCGTTGGGGTTGTGGCTCTGCCAGTTCCAGCTATCGCGGCACATGTCCGCGATGTCGTACTGGGCCTTCCAGCCCATCATGCGCTCGGCCTTGGAGGCATCGCACCAGTTGGCAGCGATGTCGCCGGCGCGGCGCTCGCGGATCACGTAGGGCAGCTCCTTGCCACAAGCCTTGGAGAAGGCGGCGACGACCTCGAGTACCGAGGTGCCGGTGCCGGTGCCCAGGTTAAAGATCTCGACGCCGGTTTTGCCGTTCATCCAGTTAAGGGCGGCAACGTGACCAGAGGCCAGATCGCACACGTGGATGTAGTCGCGCACGCCGGTGCCGTCGGGGGTGGGGTAGTCGTTGCCAAAGACCTGAACGGCCTCGAGCTTGCCCACGGCGACCTGGGCGACATAGGGCACCAGGTTGTTGGGGATGCCCTTGGGGTCCTCGCCGATCAGACCCGACGGATGGGCGCCGATGGGGTTGAAGTAACGGAGCAGCACGACGTCCCACTCGGGGTCGGCGGTGTGGACGTCCATAAGGATCTGCTCGATCATCCACTTGGTCCAACCATAGGGGTTAGTCGCGGGCTTCTTAGGATCCTCCTCGGTGACGGGCGGGTTGTCCGGGTCGCCGTAGACGGTCGAGGAGCTCGAGAAGATGATGGACTTGCAGCCATGGTTGCGCATGACGTCGATGAGCACCAGGGTGTTCTCGATGTTGTTGTGATAGTACTCGACGGGCTTGCTCACCGACTCGCCGACGGCCTTAAAGCCGGCAAAGTGGATGACGCGGTCGATCTGATGGGTATCGAAGATCTTGTTCATCGCATCGCGGTCGAGCACGTTGGCCTCGTAGAAGGTGAGGTTCTTGGCGGCCTCGTCGCCCACGATGGTCTTGACGCGGTCGACGGCGACGGCGCTGGAGTTGGAGAGATCATCGACGATGACGACCTGGTAGCCACCCTCGAGCAGCTGAACGACGGTGTGCGAGCCGATAAAGCCGGCGCCACCGGTAACGAGGACACAGGTGTCTTTGGGGTCGAGTGCTTTGGACATGTAGTCTCCTATCGAATCAGGAACACTTCTTCAGGGGAGTATAGCGCAGGCAGGGACGCCCAAATCGTGCGCTGTGGGAAAAGCAGAGGATTGTGCTAACGTACTCATAGAAGAGCTTGCGTACGCATAACCTGATCTTTGGCATTTGCTTACGAGCCGCTGACCTTGTAGTTTCCTGCCGTTCGTGGAAATCGTTGGGACGCGCCATATGTACGCTAATATGTATGAGTTGAGCGACATATAAATAAACATGTAACGGAGTACATATGTCACCAAACAGCGATTCCATCCTTTCCCAGGAGCTCTCGCGCCGCACTGCCCTCAAGGCCCTGTTCGGCGCCGCTTCTGCGGCAGTTCTTTTTGGCCTGCCCGCTCGCGCCCATGCGGCGGAGGCTTCCAAAGAAACAACCGATAAACTGAATGCCGCCCAGGCCCAGCTCGACGAGGTTCAGGCCCAGCTCGACAGCATCGCAAATGAGTATGCGGCGCTGGCCAACAAGAATGCCCAGACCCTCAACGACATCGAGAATGTCCAGGGCAAGATTGACGACACGCAGGCCCAGATCGATGAAAAGAAGGCCGAGCTCAAGAAGAAGCGCAACGACCTTTCCGATCGCGTGGCCGCCAGCTACAAGTCCGGCGGCACGAACATCCTGTCGCTGCTGCTGGCCTCTGGCTCGTTTGAGGAACTCGTCGCCAACGCGCACTATGTTGAGAAGATCAACAAGAGCGACCGCGACGCCATCGAGGACATTCAGACCATCCAGGAAGAGCTCGATGCGCAAAAGACCGAGCTTGAGTCGCAGAAAGCTGACTTAGAGAAGCTCAAGGACCAGCAGACTGCTCAGATGCAGGATATGCAGGCCAAGCAGCAAGAAGTCCAGACTGTGCTGAACGGTCTTTCCGACGACGTCAAGGAGCTCATGGCTCAGCGCGATTCCGAGATCCTCGCTGCCGCCCAGGCCGAGGAGGCTGCTAGGAAGGCTGCCGCTGCCGCGGCTGCCGCGAACAAGAACAATTCCTACTCGGGTGGTTCAAGCTCGGGTGGCGGATCGTATGCGCCCGGAACCCCGCAACAGAATGCCGGCTCGGGCAAACAGCAGGCCGTCGTCAACGCGTGCTACTCCACGCCTTCGCCGGGTCAGAACTGGTGCGCGGCGTGGGTTACCAATGTCTTCCGTAACGCTGGCGTTGGCTACTTTGGAGGCAATGCGTGCGACATGTTTAACGCCTGGTGCTATAGCTCCGACCGCTCGGCGCTGCAGGTGGGCATGATCGTGGCCGATTCCTCGCACAGCGGCACGGGTGCTCCGGGCCTTATCTACGGTCATGTGGGTATCTACGTTGGCGGCGGCATCGTTATGAGCAACGAGGGTGCCATTACGTCTAAGTCGCTCGATTCGTTCATTAGCTTTTATGGTACTGGCTCTGGCGTGCGTTGGGGCTGGCTTGGCGGTATTGCGCTGTCGTAGCTGCGGTTTGAAGTAAGTTGGTCCGGGACCGCGGGCGAGGCATAAGGTTGCCTGCTCTACAGTCCTGCGCAAGACGAAGGCCACATTAAGTGGCCTTCTTTGCGTGCGGAACTCGCGACCAACCTTATGCCTCGCCCGCGGTCCCGGACCTTCCGGGTTCGGGGCGCGACACACCGGACTGGGTTATCTGAATAAATATGGTGAAGGCCCCTTTCGGGGCCTTCTTTTTATAAAAATTCGCCTACTCGGTGGACTTCGGGTTCTAGGTCTACGTTGAATTGGTCTTTGACGGTTGCCTGGATGTGGCGGATGAGTTCGTCGACGTCGGCGGCGGTGGCGTGGTCGGCGTTGACGATAAAGCCGCAGTGCTTTTCGCTTACCTGCGCGCCGCCAACGGCGTGTCCTCGCAGGCCGGCGTCCATGATGAGCTTGCCGGCAAAGTAGCCCTCGGGGCGCTTGAAAGTGGAGCCGGCACTCGGCATGTCGAGTGGCTGCTTGTCCTCGCGGCGCTGGCGGTAGTCGTCCATGTCGGCCTTGATCATCGCGGCGTTGCCCGGGGCGAGATTGAAAGTGGTCGAAAGCACGATAAAGCCGTCGTCGGCGATGCGGCTCTTGCGATAGCCCAGGTTAAGCTCGTCGACGTCGAACTCAATGATATTGCCGCTGCCGCGGGTGCCGTCGTCGAGCGCGCGGGCGGGCTTATAGACGCGCACGGACTCCAAAACATCGGCCATGCAGGCGCCGTAGGCACCGGCGTTCATATAGCAGGCGCCGCCGACCGAGCCGGGGATGCCCGAGAGGGGCTCCATGCCGGTGAGGCAGGGTTTGGCGGGGGCCCGCGG
>CABRBC010000040.1:0-10109 GCA_902469055.1 uncultured Collinsella sp. | reverse complement strand
TCGACGAAACTGGAGAGGAGGTATTACGAGCTCCTGTGCGAATTGGAGAGAGCGCTCCCGCAAACTGCCTCTTGACAACTTATAGGAGCGTCGGTTTTAATTTCGCGAAATTCGGCATGGTTGAGGGTAATCGGTTAAACGTAGTAGATAGGCCCATTTGGTGGCGAACGAATCAAGCCGAGGTGCAAAATAGCCCCCGCCCCAGAAAAATCGTCGTTAAGGTAGCAAAAAGCCCCGCGGGCAGGAGGCTGCTCGCGGGGCAAAGAAGAGGGGCATATTTGTGGCGGACCGAGGGGTTCGGCATGGGGTTTCTGCCGCGGCCGCTCTTAAGGCATTACAGCTCGACGAGCTGGCCGGTCTCGGCGGCCTCCTTGATGGCGTTAAGCAGCGTGAGCGTCTTAACGTTGTCGGCGGGGGTCACGACGGGCTCGACCTCGCGGCGAACGACCTTCACAAAGTGCTTGAGCTGCATCTTGTGCGGCAGCGCCGGGTCGACGGCCGGAATCCCCATCTGCAGCGGCTTGTGCCAGCTGGAGGCGCCGTCGTAGGAGAACTGGTGCAGGCGGGGCAGCGACAGGGCACCCTTAGTGCCGCCGATAAAGTAGGCGTCGGCGTCGAAGGGGCGGTACTGCGGATCCTCGCGAGCGGTGGCCTCCCAGTTCCAGGGGCTGGCGGTGGCGTCAGAGATGGTCATGCTTGCGAGCGCGCCATCGGCAAAACGGACGTTGACCACGGCGGAGTCCTCGGTCTCAAAACCGCGGGCGGCGCTGGACTGCATGCCCTGGACGGCAACGGGCTCGCCCAGCAGGTAGCGGAGCAGGTCGACGTCGTGCACCAGGTTGACCAGGATCGGGCCGGCACCCTTCTTGCGGCGCCACTCGACGTCGAAGTACTCGTCATTCTTATAGATCATGTAGTGGAAGCTCGACACGGTGAGCTTGCCCAGCTCGCCGGACTCGATGATCTCCTTGGCCTTGTTGACGAAGGGGTTGTGGCGACGGTGCTGACCCACGAGCACGGGCACGCCAGCGGTCTCGGCCTCGGCGGCGAAGGCCTGGGCATCCTCCAGGTCGTTGGAGATCGGCTTTTCGACCAACGGCACGATGTTGCGCTTCACAGCCTCGCGGGCAACGCCCAGGTGTAGGTCGTTGGGCGTGGCGATGATGACGGCCTCGGGCTTGACCTCGTCCATCATCTGGGCGGGATCGGTATAAAACGGCACGCCGGCGGCCTCGGCCGTGGCGCGGGCGCCCTCAAAGGCGTCGGCGATGGCGACGAGCTCGGCCTCGGGCTCCTCGGTGACAAAGCGGATGTGGTTGCGGCCCATGGCGCCGGCGCCGATAACGGCAATGCGGACGGGGTTGAGCTCAGACATTTCGACTCCTTAATACTGGTGACCGGTGGAATGCGACAAAGGGACTGTCCCTTTGTCGCATCGGTAAAACTAGGCGGACTTCTTCCTGCTGTCGGAGACCATCATGTAGACGGTGAGCACGACGGCGATGGCGGCGATCACAATGGCGCCGTAGAAGGACTGCTGGTAGGCGGCGCTGCCGGCCTCGGCGTGATACAGCACGGCGGTGATGGGCTGGCTGATCCAGGTGGAAGCGGCATAGCCCAAAAACATGATGCCGTAGTTGACGCCGATGTTGCTGGTACCAAAGGCGCCACCGGTGAGCGGCGGGTAGATGACGAGCAGGGCGCCAAAGCTAAAGCCGAGCAAGGCGAGCGCCACAAAGAACATGGCCTGTGTAAAGCTCATCGACATGATGACGAGGGCGACGATGGTGACGACAAGGCTGATGAGCAGCGACTTGTAGGCGCCGAGCTTGTCGATGATCTGGCCAAAGGACAGACGGCCAACCAGGTTGGCGCAGGTGTTGACGGAGACCACCACGCCGCCGAGGGCGACGGCCGCGGCGCTCGTGGGGTCGGCGAAGAGCTGGACGGCGGCGATGGAGGCAACCTTGCCCACGAGCAGGGTGCCCGCGGTGGCGGCAAAGGCGAAGGTGACGATGAGGACCCAGAAGCGCGGGGTCTTGACCATCTCGCCCGGTGTGAGGTCACCGAAGGTGCCGGCATGCGCGCCGCCCTTGGGGGCCTCGAAGCCCTCGGGCAGCCAGCCAGCCTCGGGGGCCTTCAGGAACAGGGCGGAGGCGGCGATCGTCACAAAGAAGATGGCGCCGAGTGCCTTGAGGGCGCCAAAGATGCCCAAGCTCGGGATGAGCAGCGAGGCGAGCACCGGGGACAGCACGGCGGGGCCGGCGGTCGAAGCGGCCAGGGTGATGCCGGAGGCAAGGCCCTTCTTGTCGATGAACCACTTTTGGCCGGTGGTGAGCGCGGGGTTGTAGCCCAGGCCGTTGCCGATGGCGGCGACGAGCGAGAACCACAGGTAGAACTGCCACGGCTCGGTGACGGTGCCGGACATGAACCAGCCCACGCCGTAGCACACGGCGGCGGCGATCACGACGTTGCGCGGGCCGATCTTATCGGAGATGCGGCCGGCGAAGATGCCCGTCACGGCCATGATGGTCTGAAAGACCGGGAAAGCCCAGGTAAGGGCGCTCGACCACTCGGGGTAGACGGCGAGCAGGTTCTTGCTCACGACGGAATACAGCGCGATGGAGCTGATGAAGAACATGGTGACGCACGCGGCGGAAAGCACGACGGCGCGACCCTTGTTGGAGTTGGTGGAAGCCATTGGACTCTTTCTGATCGATACGGGGGAGGAGCGGGCGTGTCCGCGGGGCCTCCCTGTCAGGTTGGTTTACTGGTCAGTCGGCTTGGCGACGTCGGACTCATCGGACCAAAGCTCGACACCCTTGTTCTTGAGGTAGTTGTCGGCATAGGCGCGACGGCCGCCGGGCTTGGCGGTGAGGTCGCCCATCATGTTGGAGAAACCGCCGTCGACCTTGATGGCATCGCCGGTGGTAAAGTCCGAGCGCTTGGACGCCAGGAACATGACGGCGTTGGCGATATCGCTGACCTCGCCGATGCGGCGCGTGGCGATCAGACGGCTGCGGCTCTTTTCGACCTCGGGGTCGGCGTAGAAATTGGCCGACATCGGGGTCTTAACGAAGCAGGGCTCGACGCAGTTGGAGCGGACGCCGTAGGGGCCCCACTCGGCGGCGAGCATCTTGGACATCATGTTGACGCCGGCCTTGGTGGAGCTGTACACGCCCGAGAACGTCTCGGGGGAGTGGCTGGCGACGGTCGAGATGTGCACCAGGCGACCCTGGCCGGCCTTGATCATCTCGCGACCAAAGCGCTGCGAGGTGATGAAGTAACCGGTGAGGTTGACGTTGAGCACCTGCTCCCAGTCGCTCAGCGGCAGGTCCTCCATGGCGGCGAAGCGCAGGATACCGGCGGTGTTGACGAGGACGTCGACGCGGCCGAAGTTGGCGATGGTTGCGTCGACGGCAGCCTGAACCTCGGCCTCGTCGGTGGCGTTCATCTTGTAGCCCTCGGCGTGGATGCCAAATTCGGCAGCGAGGTCGGCGGCAGCGGCCTTGACCTTCTCCTCGTCCAGGTCGAGCATGACGACGTTGGCGCCATTGCAGGCGAACTCGCGGCAGATCTCGGCGCCCATACCGCCGAGCGCGCCAGTCACGGCGCAGACATCGCCCTCGAGCTTAAGCCAATTGCTCATAGGAACTTCCCTTCTTGTGCCTCCCGGTGGGCCGCTCCCATTAATCGACCCACGTGGTTTTCGCTGGTTATCGTATGCTTTGCATTTGCGCAGGTGAATTGCATATTTGTTAGAATGGCGTAAACCAATGGTTTATAGCTCGCAAGACGATGTGTCCTTAATTGAGTGTGCGACCTGCCAAAACGACCACCTTCGGCAGCTCATTGCCATGCGTCTGGAAACGGGAGATTGACGTGTACGATCGACGACTTGAGGCCATATCGGCCGCCGCGGAGCTGGGAAGCTTCTCGCGTGCGGCGGCAAAATTGCGCGTGTCGACTCCGGCGCTCGTCAAGCAGGTGTCGGGCTTCGAGGCCGAGTTCGGCATCACACTGTTCGAACGTTCGCACTCAGGCGTCAAGGTGACGCCGGCGGGTGCTCTGCTGGTGGACGACGCACGCTCAATCATGCGGCAGTCCGAGGACGCGCTGCGCCGTGCCCGACGCGCGGCGGGCGATGGCGGTGCCGTGCGCCTGGGCGTGTCGATGATGTGCCCGGGGCGTCAAACGCTGTCGATGTGGTCGGGCATCCACGATCTGGAACCGTCGTTGCGCTTTGAGATCGTGCCGGTGAGCGACCTCTATGACGAGCGCGAATCCGTCATGCGCAGCCTTGGTCGCGAAGTAGATGTGGTGCAGTCGAGTTTTTCGACCCCACGCTGGGGCGATGCCTGCCAAAAGCTCCGCATCGTTAACGTGCCGTTTTATATCGACGTGCCGCGCGCGAGCCCGCTGGCGCGCAAGACGCGCATCACGGTTGCCGACCTGGAGGGCATGCGCCTGCGCGTACTGCGCCACGGCAACGACGCCATGGACAGCCTGCGCATCGACCTTTTGGCCGACGGCGGCGTGGACGTGATCGATGTGGATAGCTTCGACTTTGCGCTCTTTAACGAAGCCGAGGAAAAGGGCGACGCGGTGCTCACCTGCGGCGCATGGTCGGGCGTGCACCCGGCCTTTGTGGGCGTGCCGTTCCTGTGCGGCCGCGAGGTGCCGGTCTTTCTGCACTACCCGCTCGAGCCCACCCTCCAAGTCCAAAAATTCGTCAACGCCATGGCCCAACTCCTCAAGTAGCTCACCTGGAACGGGACTTTTTTGACTCCTTACAAAATGAGGCCCTGGCCAAACGGCCAGGGCCTCACCACTTCTTTTTAGGCTGCGAGAAAAGGCTGCGCGTAGGAGTTCCCCGAGGGAGACGGGGTGTTTGCTCCGCGCGCAGTTTCGCAGCGAAGCGAGAATGTTTGAGCACGGAGTAAACACCCCGTCTCCCTCGGGGAACTCCGTTGGGAGCGTTGGGGCTGTTTTGAGCTACTCCAGTTCAAACGCTCCGGTATAGAGCTGGTAGTAGTATCCGCGCTTGGCGATCAGCTCGTCGTGGTTACCGCGCTCGATAATGCGGCCGTGGTCCAGGCAGATGATCGCGTCGGAGTTGCGCACGGTGGACAGGCGGTGCGCGATGACAAACGTCGTGCGACCTTCCATGAGCTTATCCATGCCCGCCTGCACGATGGCCTCGGTGCGGGTGTCGATGGAGCTCGTGGCCTCGTCCAGAATCATTGCCGGCGGATCGGCGACGGCAGCGCGGGCGATCGAAATCAGCTGGCGCTGGCCCTGCGACAGCTGTGCTCCGTTGCCGGTGAGCATCGTGTCGTAGCCGTCGGGCAGGCGGGTGATAAAGTCGTCGGCGCCGGCGAGCTTGGCGGCCTTGATGCACTCCTCGTCGGTGGCATCCAGGTTGCCGTAGCGGATGTTGTCCATCACGGTGCCGGTGAACAGGTTGACGTCCTGCAGGACTACGCCCAGCGAACGGCGCAGGTCGGACTTGCGAATCTTGTTGACGTTGATGCCGTCGTAGCGAATCTTGCCGTCGGCGATGTCATAGAAGCGGTTGATGAGGTTGGTGATGGTCGTCTTACCGGCACCGGTGGCGCCGACAAACGCGACCTTCTGGCCCGGCTTGGCAAACACGGACACGCCGTGCAGCACCTCGTGGTCGGGCGTGTAGCCAAAGTCGACGTTGTCCATGACCAGGTCGCCGCGCAGCGGTACGTACTCGATCTCGCCGGTTGCGCGGTGCGGATGTTTCCACGCCCACATGCCGGTGTGGTGGTCGGCCTCCTCGAGCTGCCAGGTATCGGGGTTCACCTGCGCGTTGACGAGCGTCACGTAGCCTTCGTCGGTCTCGGGCTTCTCGTCGATGAGCTCAAAGATGCGGTCGGCGCCGGCGAGGCCCATGACCACGGCGTTGATCTGCTGCGAGATCTGGCCGATCTGTCCGCAGAACTGCTTGGTCATGTTGAGGAACGGCACCACGACGGCGATGGACAGCGCCATGCCCGAGATGCTCAGGTTGGGCACGCCCAGCGCCAGGAAAATGCCGCCTGCCAGTGCGACCAGCACGTAGAGCAGGTTGCCCAGGTTCATAAGGATGGGCATGAGGATGTTGGCGTACATGTTGGCCTTCTGGGAGACCTCGAAGAGTTTTTCGTTTCGCTCGTCAAAATCGGCCTCGGCGGCAGACTCGTGGCAGAATGCCTTGACGACCTTCTGGCCGTTCATGACTTCCTCGATATGACCCTCGACCACGCCGAGCTCGGTCTGCTGCGCAATAAAGAAGCGCGCGGAGTTGGAGCCGAGCAGCTTGGTCATAAAGGTCATAAAGGCGACGCCTGCCACAATGACCAGGCACATCCAAACGCTGTAGTACAGCATGATAAAGAACACCGTGACGATGACGATGGTCGTCATGAGCAGGTTGGGCAGCGACTGGCTGATCATCTGGCGCAGCGTGTCGATGTCGTTGGTGTAGTGGCTCATGATGTCGCCGCGCTGGTGCGTGTCGAAGTAGCGAATCGGCAGGTCCTGCATACGGTTGAACATCTTCTCGCGCAGCTTCTCGAGCGAGCCCTGCGTGACGATGGCCATGGCGCGGTTCCAGAACAGTGAGGACAGGATGCCGACGCCGTAGATGCAGGCGAGGATGGTCGCGAGCTGCAGAATCTTGGGCTGCGCGGTCGTCCAATCGCCCGACTGCCACGATTCGCTAATGATCTGCAGGGCGCTCTGAAGGAAGGTCGCGCCGATGGAGTTGATGATGGCGCAGAGCACCACGCCGACGACGACGAGGGGCAAAAGCACGGGGTAGAAGCCAAAGAGCGTCTTGATGAGGCGCGACATGGTGCCGCCCTTGCGGTTGAGCGCGCGCTCGGCGGTCGTTGCCTTACTCATGTGCCTCGCCTCCTTCCTGGGTCTGAGCTTGTGTTGCGGATGCCTCGGTGTCGGCCTCGACGGCCCCTTCGCCCTCGGCAGACATCTTGTTTTGCGAGGTGAAGGTCTCGCGGTAGATCTCGCTCGTCTTGAGCAGCTCGTCGTGGCTGCCGATCTGAGCGATGCGGCCGCCCTCCATGACGATGATGCGGTCTGCGTCCTGCACGGAGCTAATGCGCTGGGCGATGATGAGCTTGGTCGTGTTGGGCAGATAGCTTGCCAACCCTGCGCGAATCTTGGCGTCGGTCTTGGTGTCGACGGCGCTGGTGGAGTCGTCCAGGATCAAGATCTTGGGGCGACGCAGCAGGGCGCGCGCAATGCACAGGCGCTGCTTCTGACCGCCCGAGACATTGGAGCCGCCCTGTTCAATCCAGGTGTCATAGCCCTTGGGGAAGCCGTCGACAAACTCATCGGCGCAGGCCAGATGTGCCGCCTCGCGGACTTCCTCGTCGGTGGCGTTCGGGTCGCCCCAGCGCAGGTTCTCGGCGATGGTGCCGCTAAACAGCACGTTTTTCTGCAACACCATGGCCACTTGGTGGCGCAGGGCGTCCAAGTCGTAGTCGCGCACGTCCATGCCGCCCACGCGCACGGTGCCCTCGGTGGCGTCGTACAGGCGGGCGATGAGGTTTACGAGCGTGGACTTGGCTGAGCCGGTGCCGCCGATGATGCCGATGGTCTCGCCGCTCTTAATGTGCAGGTCGATATCGTCGAGCGCCTGGCGCTTTGCATGCGCAGAATACTTAAAGCTCACGTGGTCAAAGTCGATGGAGCCGTCGGCCACCTCGAGCACGGGCTCGGCGGGATCGGCGATCGTGGGCTCGGCGGCCAGCACCTCGGTAATGCGGTGCGCCGATTCGTCGGCCATGGTCACCATGACAAAGATCATCGACAGCTGCATCAGGCTCATGAGGATCTGGAAGCCATAGGTAAAGATCGAGGAGAGCTGGCCCACGTCGAACAGCGTGCCCTGGCTCGTGATGATGAGCTTGGATCCCAGGTAGATGATGACGACAAATGCGCCGTTGACGCAGATGTTCATCATGGGGTTGTTAAAGGCGAGCAGCTTCTCGGCGCGGGTGAAGTCCATCTGGACGTCGCGCGCGGCGGTCGCGAACTTCTCCTTCTCAAAGTCTTCGCGCACGTAGCTCTTGACCACGCGCATGCCGGTGACGTTTTCCTCGACGGACTCGTTAAGGGCGTCGTACTTGTGGAACACGCGCGAGAAGATGGGGCGCACCTTAAAGATAATAAAGAACAGTCCAAAGCCCAGTAGCGGAATGATGACCAGGTAGACCATGGCGACGCTGCCGCCCATGATAAATGCCATGGTAAAGGCGAAGATCAAGACCAGCGGCGCGCGCACGGCGATACGGATAATCATCATAAAGGCCTGCTGCACGTTGTTGATGTCGGTGGTCAGGCGCGTGACGAGCGAGGAGCTCGAGAACTCATCGATGTTGGCAAAGCTGAACGTCTGGATCTTGTAGAACAGGTCGTGACGCAGGTTCTTGGCGAAGCCGCAACTCGCATGGCTGCAGGTGACGCCGGCAGCGGCACCAAAAGCAAGCGACGTCAGCGCGATGAGCACCAAAAAGCCTGCGGTGGGAAGCATCTCGGCCACGGTGGCGCCGTCTTTGATGGCGTCGATCAGGTTGGCGGTGATAAATGGAATCAGCATCTCGCAGAGCACCTCGCCAAGCACGAGCAATGGCGTGGCAACAGTGACTTTCATATAGTCGCGGATGCTGCCCATGAGGGTTTTAATCATCCAGTTCCTCCCAGGTTACACGGATTTTATCGAGCATTTCGGCGAGGTCTTCGCGCTCGTCATGGGTGAGCGCGCTAAAGGCCCGTTCTCTAAAACGGATGCGGGCCGCCTGGTCGATGCGGGCGTTTTCCCGGCCGGTTTCGGTCAGGCGAATGGTGAGTTGCCGTCGATCCTTGGGGTTACGGCTGCGCTCGATGAGACCGTTGACCTCGAGCTTGGACAGGATCTCGGAAAGCGACCCCGGCTTGAGGTCAAAGCGCATGCCGAGTTCCTGCTGCGACATCTCGCCGCCGGGCTGCTTGGCCAGCAGGCAGATGATGGGCGCCTTGCCGGACACGCCTCCGCCATGAAAATGCATGTAATGGCCGCAAAATCCCAGGCCGCTCAGGATGCGCTTGGCGAGTTTGTCTTCGGCGCTGACCGCTTCGGGTATGTCTACCGGTTGCGACGGGTCACCGCCGGGCTCGTGCGAACAAAGGTTAAGAGGTTCATCGCACATGAATTAGTGTTGCTCCTTTCTTTAGTTAGGTAGTGGAATTGTTTTGTGCCTAACCAATCTAGGAGCATGAGAAATGAATGTCAAGGTACCAAACTAGTGGTTACGCGGTTTTACCAAACCGCGTAACGGCTCGACGCTGCAAACCCGCCAGAGCGGCAATCTGCCTTTCAACTTCGGCGGCATGACCAGAAGGTCAATGCCGCCTTGTTTCAAGGCACCTTGCTCGCTCTGGCGGGTTTTCGCTGACTTCGCCAAAACATCGGCGTTGCCCGACCAGTCGTTTTGGCACTTAGTAGTCGTTGGGTGTTCCTATAGTTTTGTCAACCGTCGGGGCTACTCCCGGTAGGGCACCCGGTCGCGCATCACGGCGTATATCGCCCTGAGCCGCTTCCTCGCGACGGCCTTGAGCGCCCGCCCGTGCCCCATGCCCCGTGCCCTGCAGGCCCGGTAGTACTCGCCGTAGCGCCCCGAGGACCTCACCAGGCTGTTGCACGAGAAGATCAGCAGGGACTTGAGCCTCGCGTCGCCGCGCCTGGACGCCCTGACCGACCTCACCGACGTGCCGGAGCTCCTCACCCTCGGGGCTATGCCGCAGTACGAGGCCAGGTGGTCGTGGTCCGGGAACCTCCCGATGTCGACCGACACCGCGAGCTGCGCCGCGGTCCTCGGGCCGATGCCGGGCACGGTGAGCAGGCACGCGTAGGTCTCGTCGCCCTCGAGCAGCGCCGCCGTCTCGGCCTCGAGGGCCCCGGCCTCGTCGAGGGCCTCCGATATTCGGGCGGCCAGGAACCTGACCTGCCTGTTCTCGGCCGCGACGAGCGCCGGCGGGGGCGCGGTGGAGGCGGCCGCGGCCTCCCCGGCGGCCTCGGCCCGCGGGCCCTCGGCCCC
>CABRBC010000039.1:0-62504 GCA_902469055.1 uncultured Collinsella sp. | reverse complement strand
GCATTCAGCATCAGGGTAGCGCTGCGACGCGGAAATCGCGCGCCGTTGCCGCGCCCCGCAGTGCCCGCTTCCCCCGAGAACAATTATCAGTGCAGGTAGGCAGCTTGTCGATTTTCGAAAAAGCCGGCTATGGTTGACCTCTGCGGCTTAAACGTAGTAGATAGGCCCTATTCGTGGCACAGCACCACTCCATCCCAAATTGGCACCCCGAGCCCTCGTGAGTTGCCAACAAGCTGTTCGACCAGCGCTTTATCCGCGCGGCATTTGGAAAATAGCACCACCGCAAAACCCGCGAGTAGCGCTTACTTTGCTATATCTCACTATACTTTGCTATATCTTGCTATACTTTGCTATATCTTGCTATATCTTGAGCAAAGGTGGCTCACATGCAAACAAACCCTTTTAAGCCCACAGCAGGTAAAACACCCCCCCACGATTATCGGCCGCGAAGATGTACTCGAAGAATTCAGTGAAGGCCTCACCAACGGGCCTGGTGCCCCTGGGCGCCTAATGCGCATAGCCGGCGTCCGTGGAACGGGCAAGACGGTCCTCCTTGACGAGTGCTCACGTTTGGCGCAAAGCCGTGGCTGGACGGTCATAAAAGAGGTCGCAACCGAGGGACTTTGCCAGCGCATTCTCGAACAGCTGCAGCCCAAATTCCAGGCCAAACACGCCAGATTTGAGCCCACCGTAGCTGGCATATCCATCGGCAGCATAGATATTGAGCGAATCGGCCCATCGCTACGCGACGCCATGAGACAGACAATATCCAAGAATGGAAATGGCCTGCTCATCACTCTCGACGAGGTTCAAGACGCAGAGCTCGATGAGGTCCGAACGCTCTCCATTGCGATTCAGCAGGTTATCGGCGAAGACCTTGATATCGCCTTTGTTTTTGCGGGGCTGCCTTCGATGATTGAAAGCATCATCAACGGAAAGACACTTACGTTTTTGCGCCGTGCCCTCCCCTTTGACCTGAAGGCTGTGGCAGTAACCGAAGTGTCGTACTCCCTCGAGGAAACCATTGAAGCGTCTGGCATGGAGTTGCAGCCAGGTATTGCCGGCCAACTTGCCGAGGCAACGCAAGGTTATCCTTTCATGATCCAACTCGTTGGATACTACGCATGGCAGTTGGCAAGACGCGCACATACAGCGATTATTGGAGAAGAAGAAGCCGAGCGCGGCATTGCAACGGCACGCGAACGCTTCTGCGCCATGGTGATTGAGCCCGCGCTGCAGCGCATTCCGCCCACGTGCATCGCTTATCTGCTGAGCATGGCGTCTTTGGGGCAGACGAGCTCGACCAGCATGGTTGCCGATGCCCTAAACAAAACGCCTCAACAGGTGAGCTCCGTCCGCAGCCGCCTGTTAAGAGAATCGATTATCGAGGCTCCTTCGTACGGCAAGGTCTCATTTGCCATCCCCTACATGCGCGACTACCTCTACGAACACAAAGCCGAACTGGAAGTTGAACTGTAGAAACGGCAACTGCCCTGCAAGACGAAAACCGTTTTCATACGGATTTAAAGCAGACGTAAACGGTTTTCGTCTTGATTTGCGTCCGAAATTAAGACGTAAATTGCGCTTTCGTACGCTTATTACCAGACGCAAATTGTTTTCGTCCGGCTATGCGTCCCCAATCTAGACGAAAAGAGCCCCGAGCTCGTATGAACTCGGGGCTCTTTGTGCCGCACATCTATGAGAGGAGAAATTCGATGCGTACGGACGCTACTCCATGAAGCCGCCCTGGGATGACGGCAACTTCGTCGTTACCCGCCTGATGGGCGTGTTCAAGGCATCCGTCCCCCTCTTTATCGACGTGACCGGCAAAAAGCTCGTCGAAGAAACTATCCGCACGCACCGCGATGTGGCCGACGCCATCGCCTCGCGCAATCCCACCGCCGCGCACGACGCGATGTATCTGCACCTGGTGTATAACCGCAACATGATTGCGGAGGGAGCAGAAGCAAAAGGCATTTAGGGCCCGACAATAATCTTTCTTTGGCAAAACGCAGGCGGCGGCTGCCCAACACACAGGGCAGCCGCCGCTTTTTGCAATCGATTGGTGCAAAGGGGTTGACTAGAGCTCGCAGGCAACCTTGTAGCCATCGCCGATGGCATCGCGGATGTTGCCGCACTTCTGGGCGTCGCCCAGCACGTGGGTAGCAACACCGGCAGCGGCAAGGTCGTCGGCCAACTTGGTATTGGGACGATAGCCCATGGCAAGCACCAGCGTATCGACACCGGTGATGGTGTGGACCTCGCCGTCCTTTTCGTAGCTGATAGTGTCCTCGGTAATCTCGGTCACCTTGGCCTCGGTCAGCACGTGAACGCCCTTGGAGAGCATGCGCGTGATGAGCACCGCGCGTCCGGCACCACCCTCGTTGGCGGCGAGCGTCTTGGTCATCTCGATAACAGTGACATCGCGGTTGGCCGGCGACAGGTCGTTGACCAACGGGGCCAGGTAATCGGCCGTCTCGCAGCCAACGGTACCGCCGCCCACGATGACGATCTTCTTGCCCGGGAAAGCCTTGCCGCCCAGCAGGTCGTCAGCCGTCATAACCTGCTTAAAGCCCTGCATAAAGACCGGAGCGATGGGCTCGGCACCATAAGCCAGGACAACCTCGTAGCCCGCGTAGTCGCGCTGAATGTCCTCGGCCGAAAGCTCAGTACCAAAGACGCATGTGACGCCCACCTCAGCAAGGCGACGGTACTGATACTTGATCACGCGGGTGAGTTCCTGCTTTGCCGGCGGAACGGCCGCGATGCGCATCTCGCCGCCCGGCTCGTCCTGCTTATCCACGAGCACCACGTTATGGCCGCGCTTGGCGGCAATGTAGGCTGCCTCCATGCCCGCAGGACCAGCGCCCACAACCAGTACATTCTTGGCCTCGGCGGCAGGCTCGTAGCCAGCCTCGTCGCGCTCCACGTCCGGGTTGACGGTGCAGGAGATGCGCTTGCCAAACATAATGCCGTTCAGGCAGCGCAGGCAGCCGATGCAGGGGCGGATGTCGTCGGCGTTGCCGGCAGCGGCCTTGTTGCAGAACTCGGCATCGCACAGATTGGCGCGGCCCATCATGCAGATGTCGGCAGCACCGTCCTCGATCAGCTCCTCGGCAATCCAGGGCTCGTTGATGCGGCCGACGGTGGCGACGGGAATGTTGACATGCTTTTTGATCTCGCGCGAGCAGGCGGCGTGCGAGGCCTGCTGCGTGCCGGCGGCGGGAATGGCGGAGCCGCGCTTGATGGTGGTGCCGCCCGAGACATGAATCATGTCGACGCCGGCCTTCTCCAGGCGACGCGAGACGTAGATCATGTCGTTGAGAGTCAGGCCGCCATCGGTGTACTCGTCGCCCGAGATTCGAACGTCGATGATAAAGTCCTTGCCGCAGCGCTCGCGAATCTCGGCGATGACCTCGAGCAGGAAGCGCATGCGGGCGTCGAGCGAGCCGCCGTACTCGTCGGTGCGCTTATTGTAGAGCGGAGTCAAAAAGCCGCCGAGCATACCGTGGGCGTGCGCTGCGTGGACCTCAACGCCATCGACACCGGCCTTCTGCATACGCACGGCAGCGTCGCCAAACTGGTGCGTGAGCTCGTGGATCTCATCGACCGTGATGGGGCGCGGCGCTTCGCGGGCATAGGACGGTCCCACAAAGGACGGAGCAATCAGGCGCGGCGTGCCCGGGATGTTAAAGGCCATGTAGGCGGGGTGGAAGAGCTGCGGCATGATCTTGCAGCCATACTCGTGGACGGCCGCGGCGAGCTTTTCCCAACCGGGGATAAACGTGTCGTCGTAGCAGCACATGTCACCCGGCAGATAGGTATAGGTAGGCTCGACCGTCACGACCTCGGTAATGATGAGGCCCACGCCGCCCTTGGCACGGGCACGGTAATGATCGACCAAGTCGTCGGTCACATAGCCATGATCGGCCAGGTTCGTGGACACCGGCGGCATAAAGACGCGGTTCTTGACCTCGGTCGTACCGACCTTGATCGGGCTAAAGAGCATCGGATAGGCGGAAGACTCCATACAGGGTTCCTTTCGTTTGAGCCGCTCGGCGGCAGTTGCTAACGTACTTATCATATCAGCAACTGCCGTATCCGCAGTCAAACATACCCAAACGCCGGTCGGCTAATGAATACCGCGGCCCAAGTCTTCGGCGATTTTGTCTACGCCCTTAAGTGCGGCACAGGTCTTTTTATTGGAGCAATGCCCCGTGCAAACGCCACCCTGAGCGCAGTCGGCGCAGGTGCCCTTGCGGTAGATGCGCACGCATACCGCGACAAACGCAATACCGATAACAGCCAGTACAACAATATCGATAGGTGCCATAGCAAGCCTCCTCTAGTTAGCCATCACTTACTTTACCCCATTCTCCACCTACCAAAAAGGGACAGGTTTATTTTGGTCGGTTTTATCTGCGGAAACGCCACATCTTAACTTCTGGAGCAAAGCAATCTGTCCCCCATTGCACCAAAAAGCCCGAGTGTCGCTGGGACACCCGGGCTCGTGGAAAGGGGCTAATCCTTATTCGGACTTAAGCGGAAACTGCGGCGGAAGCAGTGTTGGTCTCGTCCTCGTCGGTCCATGCATGTTTGGGCATGGGGCGGAAGATCTGGAAGAGCATCGCAACCAGCAGCACAATGGCCACAACCGTCCAGATACCAAACTGCCCAAGGACAAGCAGGTTATAGAACTGGTTGATGAACAGGCCGATCACCCAAGCGAAGGCGCACTCGTAGCCGATGGCAATCGCGGTCCACTTGCCAGAGTCCATCTGGTTGCGGATGGTGCCAATGGCGGCAAAGCACGGAGCGCACAGCAGGTTGAATGCGCCAAAGGCAACGCAAGCGCCCATAGTCGGGAACATGCCGGCAAACGCGGTCCACAGGCTCGGGTCGGTCTCGCCCGCGTCGGCGACGGACAGCAGCGATCCGGCGGTGGCGACGACGTTCTCCTTAGCGACAAGGCCAGAGACGGTCAGCGCAGTTGCCTGCCAGGTGCTAAAGCCGAGCGGGGCGAAGATCCAAGCAACCAGGTTGCCGAGCATGGCGAGCACGGAGTAGTCCATGAACTCCTCGGGGATACCGTCCATCGCAGGCAGGAAGCCAAAGGAACCGTTGTAGCTACCAAAGTTGGACAGGAACCACACCACGACAGTGGACGCGAAGATGACAGTGCCGGCCTTCTTGATAAAGGCCCAGCAACGCTCCCACACGTGCAGCGCCCAAGAGCGGATCGCCGGGAAGTGGTAAGCAGGAAGCTCCATAACGAACGGCGTCGGACGGCCGGCGAAGAGCTTGGTCTTCTTGAGCATGAGGCCCGAGGCGATGACGGCAAAGACACCCAGGAAGTAGAACAGCGGGCTGATCCAAGCGGCAGTGGTGGAAGAATCGCCAATGATGGAGCCCATGAGCAGGGCGATGATCGGCAGCTTGGCGCCGCAAGGGATGAACGTGGTGGTCATGACCGTCATGCGGCGGTCCTTCTCGTTCTCGATGGTCTTGGTGGCCATGACGCCGGGGACGCCGCAGCCCGAGGACACGAGCATGGGGATAAAGGACTTACCGGACAGGCCAAAGCGGCGGAACACGCGGTCCATGATAAAGGCGACGCGGGCCATATAGCCGCAGTCCTCCAGGAAGGACAGCATGACGAACAGCAGGAACATCTGCGGCACAAAGCCGAAGATGGCGCCCAGGCCGCCGACGATACCGTCGCAGACGAGCGAATCGACCAGGCCACCGTCCTCGGTGCCACCCGCCACAAGCGCGTCGTGGACCATGGTGGTAATACCCGGGACATAGGGGCCGTACTGCGCCGGGTCGACCGAGTCGGCATCGTCGCCCGCAGCCTCGACGGCTGCATCGTAGGCATCGCGGCCCTGACCGAGCACGTACCAGCCGTCGGTGCCGAAGAGCTGGTCGTTGGTGAAGTCCGTCACCGTGCCACCCAAGGTGGAAACGGCGATGTAGTACACGCAGAACATGATGACGACAAAAATCGGCAGGCCCAGGATACGGTTGGTAACCACGCGGTCGATCTTCTCGGAGGTGCTCATCTTTGCCGGAGCCTTGGTGAGGCACTCGTCAATGATGTGGGCAATCACGCCGTAACGCTCGCCGGTGATGATGGACTCGGCGTCGTCGTCGCAGTCCTGCTCGCACTGGGCGACCAGCTGCTCCACGCGAGCGGCCTTCTCCTTGGTGAGGTTGATGAGCTTGCAGGCGTCCGCGTCGCGCTCAAACAGCTTGACAGCGTAGTAGCGGCGCTTGTTGGCGGGAACGCTCGCCGGCAGATTGTTCTCGATGTGGCCTAGAACGTCCTCGATGGAGGAATCGAACTTGTGCTCCGGCACCTGGCCCTTAGAAGCAGCGGACTTCTTGACTTGCTCGAAGAGCTCCTTGATGCCCTTGTTCTTAAGAGCCGAGATCATCATGACCGGACAACCGAGCTTCTTGGAGAGCTTGTCCGTGTCGATCTTGTCGCCGTTCTTCTCGACCAAGTCGGCCATGTTGAGGGCGACGACCACGGGCAGGCCGGTCTCGATAACCTGAAGCGCCAGGTACAGGTTGCGCTCGAGGTTGGTGGCGTCGACAACCTGGACGACGACATCGGGCTCGCCGCTCATGAGGTAATCGCGCGAGCATTGCTCCTCGGGGCTGTAGGGGGAAAGCGAGTAGATGCCAGGGAGGTCCGTGATGGTAACGTTCTTGTCGCTTAGGAGCTTGGCCTCCTTTTTCTCAACCGTGACGCCGGGCCAGTTGCCAACGTAGCCGTTGGCGCCGGTGATCAGGTTGAAAAGCGTGGTCTTGCCGCAGTTGGGGTTACCCGCCAGCGCGACATGGATCTGAGAATCCGCCATTCAATCCTTCTTCCTTGTGTGCCTGCGCTGCTTTCTCCGCGCAGGCTGGATAATGTGCTTCAAAGATGCTGCATTAAGTTAGAAAAACCTTACTTTATCTGCAGAAATATACGTCGCAAGCCCTTACTGGACCTCGACGACGGCCGCCTCCTCCTTGCGGATGGAAAGCTCGTAGCCGCGCACGTTGATCTCGACCGGATCACCGAGCGGCGCGACCTTCACGACCTTGAACGAAGTGCCCTTGATGAGCCCCAGGTCCATAAGGTGGCGGCGAAGCGCACCCTCACCGTGAAGCTTGACGATGGTGGAGCTCTCGCCCACCTTAACGTCACCCAACGTCTTCATTTACTTGTCCCCCTTTCAGTGCGTACAGAAATGCCGTCGACTAACCGACAGTCATGATGTGCATGGCAACCTTGGAATCGATGCCAAAGCGTGCGCCCAGCACCGTGACGATAATATTGGCGCCACTCGAGCTCACCACGTGGATTTCGTTGCCCTCGACAAAGCCGAGGTCCTTGAGGTGGTGTTTCATGTCCTCATTGCCCTTTACACGGGACACGCGCACGGTTTCGCCCGCTTTTACCATCGAAAGCGGCATGGCCGGCATCTGCGGTCCGCAAGACATGAGTGGCTCCTAACGTCAGTTCGTCCTCAACATCGACGCGATAAAAGTTAACCACGTCTATGTTCACTTTAGTAAACTAGCACGTGGTTAACTTTTTGGAAAGGGTCCCCATTCAGATTTCGAAAAAGTTTCCTATACGAAACAAAAGGGCGCGGCAAAGGACCATCCTTTACCCGCCCTGTCATGCTTAAAGCGAGAGATTTCTGATCGATGTGACACAGGAGGCCTCATCTACGCCCGAAACGCGGAAGATGATGTCCTCGCCGCACTCGCCGTAGAGAGCCATGAGTCCCATGACATCGCGGCCATCCGTGTGGCGGTCGCCGATGCTGACCGACACGTCGCTACGATGCTTGGCAATGATGTCATAGAGCAGCGCAACCGGGCGGGCATGTAATCCCAACGGATCTTTAATCGTCTTTGTAAACTCGACCATGTTCCCTCCCACGACATCGCACATTCGGCCGGCAAAACCCAGCCACGTGGTAGCTATTGTACCGTTAGATGCTTCTCGAGAGCTCCTCTGAACACCTCGTGGTCAAAAAGTGGCAAATATGAGTACTGTCACCAATTTAGTAGCAGCAAAATCGAGAGCAAATTGCCTAATTTGAGCGATTCGAAGAGGTTGAAAGCCGTCAAACGCCCTTTAAAGGGAGTTAGATAAATCGATTTTGAGCCCGTTTTCGCTCAGAGCAGGCCGAAAAATATGGCACTTCTTTTGCAACAGTACTCATATTTGGCATTTTTTGACCACGGGGGCCAAGACCATGCCCCAAAACACAAAAGGAGGGGCCTCGTAAGGCCCCTCCTTAGGAAAGGGAATCGATTTATTCCACAGCCGTAGATTAATCCTAGCCGCTACTCCATCATATCGAGGACGGAAGGGCGAAGCTCGTTCTCGGCGGCCTCGGGATCGGTCTCGCGCAGGCGGTTGATGTAGCGGTTGTACCACATCACGGCAAGGCCCAAGAAGACAACCACGCCGCCAACGTTGTAGACCAGCGTCAGCCACAGCGGCTGATCGAGCGGAATGGTGCCGCAGATAAGCACGAAGCAGAAGACCACAAGCAGGAATGCGGCAACGACCAGGCCAAAGCTGCGCGAACCCATGCGGAAGCCACGGGGAGCGGCGTCAAAGTTCTTGCGCAGCATAAAGTAGGCAAGCAAAATCAGCAGCGGTGGGAGCAGAGCGGTGGCAGCCGTCATGTTGGTGACGATCATGAGCAGGTCGTCGAGGTTACCGGAGCCCAGGGCCGGAATGATCAGGATGGGGACGACGATGGCGAACTGCAGCCAAGCAGCGCGGGCAGGAATGCCATGCTCGTTGAGCTCGACGATCTTGCTACCAAAGACGCCCTTGGGGATCTCGGTGAAGAAGACCTTGATGGGAGCGGAGGTCCACATCATGAGGGAGCCCAGCGTGGCGGCGAGAAGGATCAAGCCGATGGCGCGCGTAGACACTTCCATGGGAATGCCAAAGTGGGCAAAGACAGCGCCGAATACGTCGAAGATACCGGTGGAGATGGCAACGCCGCCCTCGGGGATGAACAGGTTAACCAGCAGCGAAGCGCCTGCATACAGAAGGCCGATGGTCAGGCCGGCGATAACGACGGTGCGCACGAAGGCCTTGACGCCACCCTTAAGGTCGTTAAGGAACACGCCGACAGACTCAGCGCCGCCAACGCCCTGGATGATCCAGGCAAGCGTACCGAAGAAGCCCCACGCAGTTGCGAAGTTGCTCATGTCGGGAGCCATGTTAGCGGGAGTAGGAGCCGTAGCGAACTCAACGCCGCCAAAGGCAGCAGCCAGGGACAGCAGGATGAACACGGCGGTCAGGCCGAGAGCCGCGGTCGAACCGAAGGAGGAAATGGAGCCGATCCACTTAGCGCCCTTGGTCGAAACCCACGTGGCGATAGCAAAGACGACGATCTCGATAATGGTGATCCACAGCTGCGAAAGCTCGGCGTTGGCACCAAAGAACACGTAGCTCGCGTAGATGATGACGTTGGGCAGGACGGACGCAAAGAAGAACAGGTTAACAAACCAGTAGCTAAATGCCGTCAGGAACGCCCAGCGACCACCCATCGAGGTCTTAACCCATGCGTACACGCCAGACTCGGAGTCCTTGTTGAGGCCGACGAACTCGGCGGTAACCAGGGTATAGGGGACAAAGTACAAAAGCGTGGCGAAGAAGAACGACGGCGCAGCTGCCAAGCCGATGGCCGCGTTGTTGTTGATGATGTTCTTGATACCGAACACGGCGGCGACCGTCATGCCCAGCAGAGCGAACGAACCAATCGTTCCTCGTTTTTCAGAGCTCATAAGCCCTCCCAATCATCTGTTAAATGTCATCTAAAACCGTCCGAGCTGCAAGTGCAAACACGGACGGCGCACCTGCTAAGGGGAATGGGGAAAAGGGAGTCAACAAAGCCATCCCCCTTAACGACGCGAAGCAAACGTCCAGGCGGACGAATACTACTTGTTGGGGAAGGAATAACCTTCGACTGTCACGTGCAGTACCACGACGCGGGGATCCGCGGCATCGGCCACGACACGGTAGGCCTCGTCAATTTCGACGACGGCAACGCCGCCGGCGGGAATCGTCACGGTCTCCCCCGTACCCTCAAAGCGCTCGCGATCATCGATATCGCTGTAGGCGCGGGTGCAGGTGAGGCCTGCCTTGGGGGCAACCTCGACAGTCAGGTCGCCGTCGAGCGGGGCGAGCACGGCATGATAGCGACGGTGACCGACCAGATCGGCGGTAGCCGCCTCGTGGGCGTTCACCCACCAATACACCAGCGAGTCGCCGATGGAGTACGCCACATCGTGCTGCAGTTCAGAAACGCCGTCGAGCGCCTGTCCGGTACGCATCCACTTCTTGACGGACTTCATCTGAGCGTCGAAATCGGCGCGCGAGTTAAAGACATGCATGACTTATGCCTCCTTAATGGGTGCCAGTGCCTGAGCCAGATCGGCAGACGTCAGCGGTCGCAGGGACACCTCAAAGCTGAAGCTCTCAAAACGGGTGCGATAGGAATCGAGCACCTCGGAACCCCAAGAGTTCGAACCAAGGCCGAGCAGCTGGTCGTTGATGTTGACCGTAACCGTGTCGCCCTTGACAAGGTCGTAGACGTGCTTGGCGTTATCGATGGCCTCGCAGCTATAGGGCCATGCCGAGAACGAGAACGGATTGGAGGCAGCGTCAGCCGGACGCGTCACCAGCACGCCGTCACCGTGGCTAGAGCGCAGGGCAACCCAGCGGGTACCCTCGCGGTTGGCACAATCCTGGGGCATGACATACGGCGTGAACATGTCGTCGACCGTAGTGCGGTAATGACCGACCGGGTTGGCGCGCAGCGAGTCCGGATAGTTCTCGCCCGGGCCGTGGCCATACCACTCGACGGCACGATCGCAACCGGGGACCTCAAAGGAGATGCCGATGCGCGGGATGATATCCGAGTAATCGCCGTAGGGCTCGCCGGAAACCTTGAGGTCGACGCGACCGCTCGGAAGCACGGTGTAGACAAGCTCGACGCGCATGCCGAACGCACGGACGGGAGGAGCAATGCGTTGGCTCACGGTAACGGCGACCGCATTGCCGTCCTGCTTCCAAGAAACCTTGCGGGTGGACGTCTGCATTACATCGATGAAGTTGTCCTTCCACAGGGAGTCGTACTCCTGGGCGTGGTTGTCGACGAGCGGATGCCAAAAACCAACCTGGGGGCCAGAGGCCATGACGTCGCGGCCGGATGCCTTCCACTCGCTCACGGTGCCGTTTACCTTGCTGAAGGTCAGCTCGCCGTTGAGGGAGTGAATGCGAATCTCCTGCTCGGTCTCCTCGACCGTAAGCTCAGGACGAGTGGGGGCCGCAATGGCCGGCGCCGGATGGTTTGCGATGGCAAACTGGTTTGCGCCCAGTTGGAACATCGGCTCGCACCAGACGTGAGCGGCCATGGTGTAGGCGCGCACAGTCAGCAGGGTCTCGCCTACCGCGGCCTCGTGAATCACCAGCGGAAGCTGGACGGACTCACCGGGGGCAACCGCACCGGGCATGAGCGTCTTGCGGCAGACCACGTCGCCGTCCACCAGGGTCTCCGCCGACAGGCAAACATCCTCGAGGGTGGTAAACCAGCGCTTGTTGGTGACAGTCAGCTCGCCCGCCTCGGCGTCATAAGCCATGCGAACCGGGCAGATGACCTGGCCGTACTCGGTAAGGCCCGGGCTCGGCTGCTGCCAAGGGAACACCATGCCGTCGATGCAGAAGTTGCTGTTATTGGGGTAATCGCCGTTGTCGCCACCATACATATCGTAGGCAACGCCGTCCTCGGTCACAGCAGCCAAACCGTGGTCGCACCATTCCCAGATAAACTGGCCTTGGATGCAATCCCAGCGATCGAAGACCTCCTGGTACTCGGACAGACCTCCGGGGCCATTACCCATGGAGTGGCCATACTCGCAGTTGATGCGCGGCTTGGGGAACGGATGCTCACCAAAGTCGTTCATCTGCGACACACGGGAGTACATCGTGGAAATGACGTCGACGGTATCGGCGTTGCGGTCCTCCTCGTAGTGGACCGGACGACCATCGAGCTCGTGAGCCTTGGCGTACATCGCGCGGATGTTGCAGCCATAGCCGCTCTCGTTGCCCAGCGACCACATGATGATGCACGCGTGGTTGCGCTCCTGCATCACCAGGCGCTCAATACGGTCGACGTAGGCCGGCTCCCATGCCGGGTCGTCGGTAACCAGGGCGATGTTGCCGATATTCTCGAAGCCGTGGCTCTCCATATCGGTCTCGGCGACCAGCATGATGCCATACTCATCACACAGCTCGTAGAAGCGCGGGTCATTGGCATAGTGAGAGGTGCGCACTGCGTTGATGTTGTGCTGCTTCATGAGCTCCAGGTCGCGGCGCATGCGATCGAGGCCCACGGCGCGGCCCTTGTGATCGTCGTGATCGTGGCGGTTGACGCCATGCATTTTAAAGTAAGTGCCGTTGAGGTAGATATGATTGCCCTCGACCGTCACCTCGGCAAGACCCTGGCGATGCGGGACGTACTCGCTCACCTTGTCGCCGTCGTAGACCTCAAACGTAAGATCGTAGAGGAAGGGGTCCTCGGGGTTCCAGAAGTGGGCATCGGCAACGCTGCACTCGGCATGGCCGTCGACGCACTCGCCCGTAGCGACCACATTCTGGCCATCGCTGAGCGTATACACGACGCGACTTGCGCCCTCGGCAACCGTATCGAGCGTGATCAGAGCGGCATCGCCCTCGCGGTGCGTGCGGAACCTAAAGTCGACCAGATGCGCGGCGGGACGCTGCATGAGGTACACATCGCGGAAGATGCCCGATGCCCACCACATGTCCTGGTCCTCGATATAGCTACCATCGCTGTACTGCAGAACCTTGACCGCAAACAGGTTGTCGCCCTCGACGAGCGCGTCGGTCACGTCAAACTCGGCGGACAGACGCGAACCCTTGGTCATGCCGATAAACTTGCCGTTGACGTACAGCTCGCCATAGCTCTCGATGCCGTCAAAGCGAATGATCTCGCGAGCGCCGGCAGGCACGGCGGGAAGATTGACGATGCGCTGGTACACGCCCGTGGGATCGTCAGAGGGAACGAACGGCTGGTCCACCGGGAACGGGAAACCCTCGTCGGTGTAGGCAAGGTTGCCATAGCCGTCTACCTGCCACAGGTGCGGAACCTCCACGTGATCCCACGCGGGCTCGTACGTAGAGAGCTCCTCGTTGGAGACGGCAGCAGGCCCCTCAAAGAGGCGGAACTGCCACGAGCCGGACAGCTGGACAAACCCGCGCGACAGCTCGCGGCTGTACGTAGCGGCGAGATCGGCGGTCTCGTAACCCATAAAGTACGCATGGGGTGCCAGGCGGTTCCTGTGGGTGAGCGCTTGGTTTTCCCAATCGTTAATGGCGTCCATGGTGATGCTCCTTCGTCATCGTAGTGATTCTTGTGCAACCGGTTGTCCTTATCTTACGGGCGATGTAAAAAACTGTGCAACCGGTTGTCCGCTGAACGGTCGATTTGGTCGGGTTAACGGTGCAACCGGTTGTACAACCGCGACACTTATGTCACCCTGAGTATCGAAACTCAGCGCAAGACATCGTTCTTAAGCTCGTAGGCAACCGCCACGCCCGCTGATATCTCACCCATACGAGACGTATTCGATTGCGGCTTGGTTGCAAAACGACACCGGTCACCGGATATCATGAACGCTGTTCAGGCGCACTATAGTAAGCTGTATCCGCACCAGCCCGTATCAGCGACAACATCGACCGCATTCTCCAGGAGACGCCATGACCCAACCAGTTCGCACCGCACCTACGCTTGCCGAGGTTGCCGCAGCTGCCGGCGTGTCGCGCTCCACGGCATCGCGCGCTCTCAACGATTCGCCCCGCATTAGCGAGGAAACCAAAAAGCGCGTCCGCGCGGCGGCCAAGGAAGTCAATTTTGTCCCCAACGCTCGTGGCCGAGCGCTCGCTGTCGGGCGCACGGAAATCATCGCCGTGCTCGTGACCGAGCCCCTGAGTGAACTCTTCAGCGACCCCACCTATAGCGAGTTTTTGAGCGGCATTACCGAGGAACTGTCGGAGTCGTCCTATCTGCCCGTTATCTTGCAGGCGTCTTCTACGCATGAGCGCAACCGTGCACGCGAGCACTTTGAGCGCCGCTCGTTCGACGCTGTGATCGACGTCTCCCCCTACAAGGGCAGCGAGCTGCTCGAGGTGCTGCGCGAGCTGGGCGTACCCACCGTGTTGTGCGGCCAGCTCGAGGGCCACCCCTATCGCGATGTGTTCTCGACGGTCTACTCTGACGACGAAGAGGGCGGACACTTTGCGGCACTCGCCATGAAGGAACGCGGGCGCAAAGATATCGTCGCCGTGTTGGGACCGCAAGACAACCCCGCTGTTGTCGACCGCCTGCGCGGCTACCGTGCCGTCTTGGGCGAAGACCTCCCAGACGCAAACGTTATCTATACCGGCTGGAACAACGGAGACGGCTATCAGGCCATGCACCAGATCCTCGCGCGCGAGATTGCTTTCGATGGCGTGCTCTGCGGATCGGACCGTATCGCGGCTGGCGTCATCACCGCACTCAACGAGGCAGGCCTATCCGTTCCGGCGGACGTTTCTGTCGTCGGCTTCGACGATCACGAGATTGCGACGCGCTGCGTCCCCGCGCTCACGACCGTCCGCCAGCCCCTGCGCGAAGAAGGCCACATGGCCGCCAACATTGCGCTCGACATGATCAAGGGTGCCGAGCCCACCACCTCCGTGATGCACATGCAGCTGATCCAGAGAGACTCGCTATAAGAAACCTGGGCCGGGCTTTCCGCGACGTCCGGTCACCCCACGCCCCCACAACCTCGGCACATAAAAAACGAGGG
The DNA here is from genome assembly GCA_902469055.1 of uncultured Collinsella sp. Taxonomy (GTDB): domain Bacteria; phylum Actinomycetota; class Coriobacteriia; order Coriobacteriales; family Coriobacteriaceae; genus Collinsella. Next base: position 47,600 of record CABRBC010000039.1, on the reverse strand, counting down.
AAGGCACACGTCCTTCCCTCGTTGCGGGCAATATGTAGCCACTCGCCTACATCAGGCGCAGGCTGACGTCCTTGAGCTGGGCGCCACTAACGGCACTCGGGGCGCCCGACATGAGGTCGGAGCCGCTGGCCGTCTTGGGGAACGCCATGACGTCGCGGATGGAGTCGGAACCGGTGAGCAGCATGCACACGCGGTCCAGGCCCAGAGCGAAACCGCCCATCGGGGGCGCACCAAACTTGAGGGCCTCCATGAGGAAGCCGAACTGCGACTCGGCGCGCTCCTCGGTAAAGCCCAGGAGCTTGAGCATGGACATCTGCATCTCGGCGTTGTGGATACGCATACCGCCACCGCCGGCCTCAAAGCCGTCCATGACAAAGTCGTAGGTGCAAGAACCGGCCGCCAGCGGGTCGGCCTCGATCTTGGCGATGTCGGTCTCGGTCGGCAGCGTGAAGGGCTGATGCTCGGCAGCGTAGGCCTTGCGGTCCTCATCCCAGTGGAACAGCGGGAAGTTGACGACCCACAGGAAGTCGTGGCCCTCACGCTTGATCTCGAGTGCGTTGGCCATGTGGGAACGCATGCCGCCCAGGATCTCGTCGGAGAGCAGGCGCGGGCCGGCGGCGAACATCACGAGGTCGCCAGGCTCGGCGTCCATGCGCTCGCGCAGAGCAGCCATCTCCTCGTCCGAGAAGAACTTGACGATGGGGCTGTTGATGGAGCCGTCCTCGCGGAAGGCGATCCAGGCCAGGCCCTTGGCGCCAAACGTGGAGGCCACGCCGGCGAGCTTATCGATCTTGGCACGTGCCCAGGCACCGGCGCCCTTGGCGTTGATGGCCTTGACGACAGAGCCTTCCTCGTTCGCGGCAGTCGCAAAGACCTTGAACTTGGAGTTGGCAAAGATGTCGGTCAGGTCGACCAGGTGCATGCCATAGCGGGTATCGGGCTTGTCGGAGCCATAGGTGTCCATGGCATCCCAGTAGTTCATGCGGCGCAGCGGCGTGGGCATCTCGACGCCCATGCGACCGAAAGCATCGGCAAGAACCTCTTCGAGCGCGCTCATGACATCGTTCTGGTCCACGAAGGACATCTCGATATCGACCTGAGTGAACTCGGGCTGGCGGTCGGCACGCAGGTCCTCGTCGCGGAAGCACTTGGCAACCTGGTAGTAGCGCTCGACACCACCGACCATGAGCAGCTGCTTCAGGAGCTGCGGGGACTGCGGCAGGGCGTAGAAGTTACCCGGCTGGATGCGGCTGGGGACGATGAAGTCGCGGGCGCCCTCGGGCGTGGACTTGAACAGGGAGGGCGTCTCAACCTCCATGAACTCACGGTTGTGCAGCGCCTCGCGAATGGCAAAGGTGAAGTCGGAGCGCAGCTTGAGGTTGGCCATCATTTCGGGACGACGGAGGTCCAGATAGCGATAGCGCAGGCGGGTGTCCTCGCTGGTCTCGATGCCGTCCTCGATCTGGAACGGCGGGGTGACGGACGTATTGAGTACCTCGGCGTGGTCGGTCAGGACCTCGATCTCGCCGGTCGCGAGCTTGGTATTGGTGGTCTCCTCGCCACGGGCGCGCACGACGCCGTGGATCTTGATGGGCCACTCGGGACGCATGGTCTCGGCGATCTTAAAGGCGTCGCCGTCGGAGTGCTCGGGGTCGAAGGTGAGCTGCGTGATGCCCTCGCGGTCGCGAAGGTCGCAGAAGATAAGGCCGCCGTGGTCGCGGCGACGACTCACCCAACCGGTGAGGGTGACCTCTTCGCCCACGTTCTCGAAGCGAAGCTCGCCGCAGGTACGGGTGTGCATGGAATGCTCATCGATGGGACGGGTCTGGCTCATACCAGTGATCCTCCTTTATGGATCTGTGCCGCCCCGTGTCGTTCCGAGCGGCGTCGTACAGATTTGCCCAGCCTGCGTAAACCGCGCAGCCGGACATGGCGTTCTATCTTATCGCACCCGTGTCGATGTGCCGCGGAAAAGCAGCTCCTGCCCAAAGACTTGACGGAGACGAAACAATTGACGCACCGCGGCACCCGCCCACGCCCGTCACGTGCGACAATGTGCCCCAATACAACCGCACTCGGAAAGGCTCGCCATGACTGCACGCCTCATCGTTATGGATATCGACTCCACGCTCATCAACCAGGAGGTCATCGACCTGTTGGGCGAGGAGGCCGGCGTAGGCGAGCAAGTAGCGCAGATCACCGAGCGTGCCATGCGCGGCGAGCTCGACTTTAAGCAGGCGCTCGAGGAGCGCGTGGGGCTGCTTGCCGGCTTGGACGAAAGCGTGTTCGAGCGCACCTTTGAGCGCGTGACGTTTACCCCCGGCGCGTTGGAGCTTGTGCGCTCGGCGCACAGCAAGGGCTGGAAGGTCGGCGTGGTAAGCGGCGGCTTTCACGAGGTCGCCGATAAGATCGTGGCCGCCGCGGGCATCGATTTTTGCCTGGCCAATCGTCTGGAGGTCGTGGACGGCAAGCTCACCGGTAAGTTGGCTGCCGGCATTGTGACCAAGGAGTCCAAGCTCATCCAGCTGCTGGATTGGGCAGTCGAGTGCGGTGTCGACATGGCCCATACCGTCGCGATCGGCGACGGCGCCAACGACATCCCCATGATCCAGGCCGCGGGCACGGGCATCGCGTTTTGTGCCAAGCCCAAAACGCGCGAGGCAGCCCCGTTTGCCATCGACGAGCGCAACCTGATGCTCGCTATGGACATCATCCTGCGTGACTAGCCGATCCGTCTAACAATTAAATCAGCCTGTCCTATAGTTTCCGAACAATTTTGTCTTAGTGTTCGGAAACATACCCTTTGAGTGCTAGACTTTCCGCCGTCGAAGGGAACATATATGGATAAGCGAGATCTAGAGCAGCTGCTGAGCGATGTTGCCGGCGGATCAGTCACCCCTGCCGACGCCCTTACGCGCATCCAGACGGCTCCGACCGCCGATTTGGGCTTTGCACAGCTCGATCTTTCGCGCGGAGTGCGCCAGGGAGCCGGCGAGGTTGTCTACGGCGCCGGTAAAACCGCCGAGCAAATTGCCGCCATTATCAAAGCATTACTCGATGCCGGCCAGGAGCGCATCCTAGTCACACGCTTGGATGCCGAAAAAGCCGCGCGCACCGCTGAGCTCCTCGACAACGGCATCGACCTGGGATATGTCCCGGACGCACAGCTCGCCCTCGTAGGCGGTAAGCCCTCCCCTACCGGCAACGGACGCATCGTCGTCGCCTGCGCCGGCACGAGCGACCTGCCCGTCGCCGAAGAGGCGGCACTGACGGCCGAGTTCTACGGCAACGAGGTCGACCGCCTCTACGACGTAGGCGTCGCCGGCCTGCACCGCTTGCTCGCGCATGCCGAGGAACTTGCCCAGGCGCAGGTGGTCATCGCCATCGCCGGCATGGAAGGCGCCCTTGCGAGCGTTATCGGCGGTCTGGTGAGCTGTCCGGTCATTGCCGTTCCCACCAGCGTGGGCTACGGCGCGAGCCTTGGTGGCGTAGCCGCGCTGCTCGCCATGCTCAACTCCTGCGCCAGCGGCGTTTCGGTCGTCAATATCGACAACGGCTTTGGCGCCGCCTACCAGGCAAGTCTTATCAATCATCTGAGCGCCGGCACATCTCGCGCCCGTTAAGGAGCATTTCATGTCCAACCATCAGCACACGCTTATCATCGACGGCACCTCGGGCATCAGCGGCGACATGACCGTCGCGGCCCTGCTCGACTTGGGCGCCAGCGAGGAGCACCTGCGCGAACAGCTCGCCACGCTGCCGGTCGATGGCTTTGAGATCGCCGTAACGCGCGTAAACAAGCATGGCATCGACGCCTGCGACTTTGACGTTCAGCTGGCAGAGGAGCTAGAGAACCACGACCACGATATGGCCTGGCTCTACGGCAACGAAGCAGCTACCGAGCACACACACGAGCATGAGCACCACCATCATGACCATGGCGAGCACGAACACGAGCACTGCCACGAGCATGGCCACGAGGACCATCATCACGCCCACCACCATCACCACCGTTCTTTGGCGGACGTCACTGCCATCATCGATGGCTCACAGCTGAGCGATGGCGCCAAGCGTCGTGCCCTCGCCATCTTTACCGCACTCGCTGCAGCTGAGGCTAAAGCTCACGGCAAAACGCCCGAGACCGTCATGTTCCACGAGGTGGGCGCCGTCGACTCCATCGTCGACGTCTGTTCTGCCGCCATCTGCCTCGACGACCTGGGTATTGAGGACATCGTGGTCGAGTCGCTTTCCGAGGGCCACGGCACCATTCGCTGCGCCCACGGCCTCATGCCCATTCCCGTCCCCGCTGTCGTCAACCTGTGCCAGGCGGGCAATATCGCCCTCACGCCTGCACCGGTCGCCGGCGAGCTCGTGACGCCCACGGGCGCCGCCATCGTCACTGCTCTGCGCACGTCCGACCAACTGCCCTCACGCTACCGCATCGAAGCCGTCGGCTACGGCGCCGGCAAGCGCCCCTACGAGGGCTGCTCCGGGACGCTCCGCTGTCTGCTCGTTGACGCGGACGCATAGCCATGGATGCCCGCAAGGCCAAAAGCCGCGCCGCGATCGTCGCGGCGTTCTCCGAGCTGCTGCGCGAAGAGGACTACGGCAAGATCACCGTCGGCGACATCATCGCTCGCGCCCATGTGGGTCGGGCCACGTTCTACGGCCTCTTCAAGAGCAAAGACGACCTTCTGTCCGAGCTCGTGAGCGACATCTGCACCCACGCCCTCGACGACGATGGCACACCGCTCGACGACCCACTCGTGCAGGTCGAGCACATCCTCAACAACCTCTGGGAGCGCCGCCAGGGCGTCCGAGCCCTCGTAGCCGGCGCCGGCTCACGCGTCTTCGCCGACTGCTTACGCAAAACCATAATGTCCCGAGCAGCCGAAACCGTCCCCAACGACCCAAACGGCCCCGCCGCCGCCATGGATCGCAGCTTCCTACTACACCACATAGCCTCAAGCTTCGTAGGAATGGTCCAATGGTGGGCTTGGCATAACTTCCAAGCAGACAAAGCCGACGTAGCCAAAGACTACCTCTCAGCCATAAAACCCCTCCTCAACTAAGTAAACCCCTCATCCCAAAGTTCCGCCCTCATCTCAAAGCCCCGCCCCAACCCAAAGCACAATCCATCCCAAAGTATCGACAACAGCCCAACGCCCCTACCAGCAACAAGCCCCTCCCATCCAAATTCAGATATATATGTTGGGTTGCATGTCCGAGGACGCGCTGGGAAGTTACCCCATGCGGCCAGCGGACAACTATGTAGCCTCAGACTAGAACATGCCCAAGAAGCCGTGCACAAACAGTGCAGCCAGAGCGGCACCGATAAACGGAGCGATGCCAGGAACAAGCAGGCCGTACTTCCAGTTGTTGTCGGCCTTGTTCTTAATCGGCAGAACCTGATAGGCCATGCGAGGACCAAGGTCACGAGCCTGGTTCATGGCGAAGCCGGTGATGCCGCCCATGCCCATGCCAACGGCCCAAACGATCAGGCCGACGCAGATAGCGAGCATCAGAACGTTCTCACCAGCGCGGCTAGCGGCAGCAAGGATGGCGCTGATGAACACAAAGGTGCAGATAGCCTCGCAGAAGAAGTTGCGGGCATAGTTGGTGCCCTCGGTGGTGGGGTTGGTCGAGAAGATGTTGCGCTGGGCAATGGGGTCGACGACGCCCTCGGAAGCCTTGAACTCATCGGCATACATAAGCCAAGCGATTACGGCGCCCACAAAGCCGCCGAGCATATCGGCAATCATAAAGGGGATGCAGCTGCTCCACGGAACCAGACCTACGATGCACTGGGCAAGCACCATAGCCGGGTTCATGCACACGGCGCCGCCAAAGACAAACAGGCAGACCGAGATGCCAAAAGACCAGGTGGTGATGGCAAACATATGGCCGGAGCCCTGATACTTGGTGCCCTTGAGCACGGTATCGCAGTGCACGCCCACGCCAAAGATGATCATGAGGGCCGTTGCGCCGAATTCGCAGAGGAGTTTGGTAAGCATAAAACCTTATCTTTCTTGTCGGTTATAAACGATTCGTTTAGGCCGCGCACTAGTGCTGCGCGACAACAACGCCCAGACCATCGGGAATGACGGCTACCTTGGCATCGGCACCCTTCATCTCAAAGGCGAGCTTGAGCGCCTCCTCGAGGGTGTTGACCGGCGTCATGTGCATATCCTTAATCATCTGGTGATCGCACAGGTCGGTGACCATGATCACAGGGTGATGCGCCAGGATGCGGGCGAAAATCTGGCTCGTCCACTGGTCGGGCAGGGTCTCGTCCTTGGGACGGTCGATGCAGGCGCGCTCAAACTCTGCCGGATCGTTGTCGGCGATGTTGTGATAGAAGCCCTCGCCACCGTGACCGTCGGCGCAACCGGCGACGTCGATGATCACGCCGCCCTCGGGAAGCGTGGCCTCGGCAGAGCACATGCCCTTCACGGCCTGGTAGATGTTCTGGTCGAGCGGGTAGCCGCCGTTGGTGGTGATGGCAATCTCGCACTCGACGGGCTCAACGCCGGCAAGGCTCTTCACGAACTCGCAGCCAGCCTCGTGCGCCTTGTGAATATCGCCGGCAAAGGAGCCAATGACCTCGTGCTTGCCGTTGAGCACCACGTTAAGCACAAAGGCAAGGTGAGCCATCTCGGCAGCAGCAAACATGTCCTCGCTCACGTGGTTGTGGCACAGGTTGCCGGCACGCGAGTGGGAATCATTCACAAACTGGCCGTTGTGGTTGTACATGATGGTCTTGTAGCTGGCGATACCGGGAAGGACGGACTTGCGGCTGCCAGAGAAACCAGCAAAGAAGTGCGGCTCAATAAAGCCCTCGGCAAGCAGCAGATCGCAATCGGCAGCAATCTTGTTGATGATGCACTCGCCACCAGAAGGCAGGGTGCCGATCTTTTTCATCATGCTGTCGTCAGTCGCGACGTGCATAACGATTTCCTCGTTGGCAACGATCTCCTCGCCGTACTTGTTGACGAGCTCCTCGTGCGTCGACGGACGATGCATACCCGTAGCAACCAAAATACGCACGCGAGCCTCGGGCGCAGCGGAATGGATGTGATGCAGCAGAATAGGCATCGTTACACGCGAGGGAACGGGACGCGTATGGTCGGAGCTAATGATGACAATATCCTTCTTGCCAGCACAAAGCTCCTCGAGCGAAGGCGAGGCATAAGGGTTGGCAAGCGACTCCTCTACCAGCTCTTCCTGCGATTTCGTGGTCTTAAACTCGTTTTGATGACCCTCCATCACACCCGCGAAGTTCTTATCCTCGAGCTCTAGATGCAACGTCTTGTGGTCAAACGGTAGTTCACATTCAAACAATGATGAGCGCCCTCTTCCTTTCAACTGACACACTAGATAAACCGTTGGAAGGATACGCCGCTCACCGAAAAACACCACCGTCCACCGACTCATTAACACAACGTTCATATTTGACCCACAACAAAACGGCCGCGACCCCAAACGGGACCGCAGCCGCTACAGTCATAAGGCGAGAAGCGCGCCATCTTTCCCCAGCCAGTAATCCGCCGAAGACCGGACATCGTAGGGCCCGCCATTAGCTTACTTTTAGGCACACTCCGCAGGACGCAAGAAGCCCTCGCCGCACTCCGCATTGGGCGCGAAGCGCACTTTAATCCCTTCAGCCCAATCCCCGAAGACCGAGGACGAAGGGACCCGATGGGTTTCCCTCTGAATGCACTCCGCAGCACGAAGCCCCCTTATCCGCAGCTCCGAAGGAGCAGGATAAGGGGGCTTCAAGTGCGAGGACGCATTCAGAGGGAAACCCATCGGGTCCCGGTGAGAGCCACAGGGCTATCGATTACCCCGTGTTCTGCAGTCCTGCCGAGACGCCGGTCACAGTCGAAAGAATCAGGCTCATGTACTCGGCCTTCTTCTCCTCGGCCATCTCGTCCTGGTTCATACGCACCTCGCGAAGGGAGCGGACCTGGGCGATGGACAGGGCGTCGACGTAGGGGTTGCGCACGCGGACGGCGCAACCGAGCACGCGGCGGCGCTGCAGCGGCCACTCGTCACCGACGATGGCAAGGACCCACTTACGCGTGAGCTGCATCTCGGTGAAGACCTTCTCGGACAGATCCTGGCGATCGCCCAGGTGCAGATACATCTTGGCGATGCGCTGGTCAGTCTTGGCGATCGACATCTCGATGTTGTCGATAAAGGTACGGAAGAACGGCCACTCCTGGTAGGCAGCCTTAAGCTGGTCAAGATCGCCCAACTGCTCGCAGGCGGTGCCCAAGCCGTACCAAGCGGCCAGATTGATGCGCGCCTGGCTCCAGCTGAAGATCCACGGAATGGTACGCAGGTCGTCGAGCGACTTGGCGCCCAAGCCGCGCTTGGCGGGACGCGAGCCAATCGGCAGCAGACCGACCTCGGTCAGCGGCGTCACGGTCGAGAACCACGGTGTAAAGTCCTCGGTGTTCAGCAGGTCCAGATAGCGCTCGTGGCTTGCGGCGTTAAGCTTCTCGGCCATATCCCAGAACTTCTGCGTGGTCTCGGTGTTGGTCTTCTCGACACTCGGGGCCGACTGCAAAAGCGTTGCGGCGGCAACGGACTCAACATGGCGCTGAGCCAGCGTGCGGTTGCCGTAACGGGCAAAGATGACCTCGCCCTGCTCGGTGAGCTTAAAGAAGCAGTTGACCGAACCCTTGGGCTGCGCCAGCACGGCCTTGTTGGCCGGGCCGCCGCCACGGCCCACGGCACCGCCGCGACCGTGCATGAGCACCAGGTCGATATCGTTCTTCTCGGCCCACTTGGCAATGCGCTCCTGCGCGGAGTGCAGCGCGAGCATGGCCGTGGTAGGACCGGCATCCTTGGAGGAGTCGGAATAGCCCAGCATGACCTCCATGCGGCGGTTGGTCTGGGCAAGGCGCTTTTGCACCACAGGCAGCGTAAGCATCTGGTCGAGCACGTCGACGCAGCCCTCGAGGTCCTCGAGCTGCTCGAACAGCGGGATCACGTCGAGCTCGGGGACATCCTCCTCGTGTGCAAAGGACAGGTGGGCAAGCTCAAAGACGTCGGCCACATGCTGGGCGCTCTTGGTAAACGAGATGATGTAGCGGTGCGCCATCTTCTTGCCGTAGCGCTTTTGGATGGAACCGATGGCACGGAAGGTGTCGATGACCTCGCGCGTCATGGGCTGCAGGTCACCATGGATACCGTTCTCGTGGATATCCTTGAGGGCGCGGGCGTGCACCACGGAGTGCTGACGGAACTCCATCTCGACCATATGGAAGCCGAAGGACTCGACCTGCCAGATGATGGTCTGGACCGGACCGTAGGCGGCACGGACGGCACCGCAGGCAGCAAGCGAACGCTGGACGACGCGCAGGTCATCCAGGAACTCGTCGGCGCTGTGGTACATGGTGTCGGTGATACGGCGCACGGTGGCGTTCAGACGGTCGGCCATGACGAGCATGACGGCGCGATGCGGCTCGTGCTCGGAAATCAGCTCGGCGCGGGCCGTGTACTGGGTACTCATCTCGACCTGATGGTTCCACAGGTTGATGAGCTCGGCAGACGGCTTGCTGTAGGTGGCCTCGAGCGTGAGGTTGCGGCCGATGCGGCGGCACTTGTCCTCGAGCTTGAGCACCATGTGGGTAAAGTACTTGGCGGCGACCTCACGGCTCACCTTGGCGGTGACGTTGGGGTTACCGTCGCGGTCGGAACCGATCCAGCTGCCGGGATGGAAGAACGCCGGGCACAGCGGCGGCACGGTACCGGCCTTGTCGCCCAGCACCCAGTCGTCAAAACGACGATAGATGACGGGGATAACGTCGAACAGCGTGTTATCGAAGATGTCGATGATGGTATCGGCTTCCTCGACCGGCGTGGGCTTCTTGAGCGCGATGGGGCTCGTACGCACCAGGGCGTCGATCTCCTGCAGCATATGGCGCTCGTTCTCCACCAGGTCGGAGCCGCCCAGACGCGGACGCTCCTCCAGCAGGTTGGAGATACGGCGAATCTTGCCCTCGACGGCCTTACGACGGGCCTCGGTGGGATGTGCGGTAAAGACAGGGTGGAACTCGAGCTTGCCGAGCAGCTCATTGGCACCCTCGACGCCCATCTCGTTTACCAACTGGTGATAGGCGACGGTGAGCTCGTTGGCGGGATCGACCTCGGTATCGGTCGATGCGCCGGCCTCGCGCTCGCGCAGCTGCGCCACACGGTAGTTCTCCTCCGACAGGTTTGCCAAGTGGAAGAAGCTCGTAAAGGCGCGAACGATGACCTGCTGCTTATCAAGCGGCAGGCTGTCAATCAGATCGACGACTTCGCGAAACGCCACGGCGGTGGGCTCGTCGGCAGTGGGCACGCCCTGTTCGTCAACGGACTCGTCGGCAGCGCGGCTACCGGGGTTGCCAGCATTGGCCACAATCTCGGCTGTCAAAATCTTGTCGAACAGGTCCGCGATCTCAGGATCATACTCGCTAAGCACACGACGCTCCAGGCGCAGGAACAACGCCAGATTGTCGCGCAGCTCCTCGGGGATCTCGATCTCGGCGAGACGCTCCCTGGACTCGGCATTCGAGCCGATTCGGTTAACGAGGCGGTTGACCACGGCAGCGACGCGCGCCGCGGCTTCGGGTACAGACTGGTTGCTTAGGTTCTCAGCCACGTTTCCTCCCATTCCTCCTTCTATGCACGTAACATGCGGTATTCATTATAGGCGCTTGAGAAATACTTTCGACACTGATTGCGCTTTACCACACAAAAGTATTTTCTGCATTGCAAGGGTTTTTGCCCTAAATGGTCGTATTTCTCGGTGGACGGCATACACAAACGGGGGCATTCCGCATAAATGCGAAACACCCCCGTAACAATCGCTCGCCGCGAGCGGGACGTGTTAGCGGGTCCGCAGCTCAAAAAGATGCGCTACAGGCGCTCGCGAACCGCCTCGACGACGTTGGCCAGATCGGCAAGGACCTCTTCGTGGCTCTCCATGTCGCGCACCTTGACCTTGCCGGCGGCAAGCTCGTCGCCGCCCAGAACCAGGATGAGCTTGGCGCCCACCTTATCGGCCTGCTTAAACTGGGCTTTGAGCGAACGGCCCTGATAGTCGGCCTCGGTCACGATGCCTGCGGCGCGAAGCTCCTGCGTAATGGCAAAGACGTTCTGGCGCAGCTCCTTGCCGGCGTTGGCGACATAGACGCACGGGGCCTCCTCGGCACCCAGATCGCTGCCAAAGGCCTGCAGGGCCAGCAGGGCGCGCTCAAAACCGACGGCAAAGCCGACGCCCGCCGTGGGCTTACCGCCCTCGAGCTCAACGAGGCCATCGTAGCGACCGCCACCACCGATGGAGCCGACACCGGCGCCGGGAGCCTCGACCTCAAAGACAGTACGGGTGTAGTAGTCCAGGCCGCGCACCAGGGTGGGATCCTCGACATACTCGATACCGGCGGCGTCCAGATAGCGCTTGACCTGCTCGTAGTGCTCGCGGCACTCATCGCACAGGTTGTCGCCCATCAGCGGAGCGTCGGCCATGATCTCGCGGCAATGGTCGTTCTTGCAGTCGAAGGCGCGCAGCGGGTTGAGCTCGGCGCGCTCGCGGCACTCGTCGCACATCTCGTCGGCGTGATCGAGGATAAACTGCTTGACCTGCTCGCGATATGCCGGACGGCACTGCGCATCGCCCATCGAGTTAATAAGCAGGCGAAGCTTGGACAGATCGAAGCCCAGGCGCTTGTAGAACTCCATGAGCATGATGATGCACTCGGCGTCTGCCGCCGGATCGGGAGCGCCGAGCCACTCGATGCCCACCTGGTGGAACTGGCGCAGGCGGCCCTTCTGGGGACGCTCGCCGCGGAACATGGCCTCGGCGTAGTACGCCTTAAACGGCGTGGAGCCCTGGGGCACCAGATTGTTCTCGACGACGGCGCGCACCACGCCGGCCGTGCCCTCGGGGCGAAGCGCCAGGCGCTGCTTGGGCTTGAGTTTGGTGTCGGTGCCCTCGGCAAAGACGCGCTCCAGGTTGGCACCGCTGAACACGCGGAACATTTCCTTGCGCACGACGTCGGTCGACTGGCCGATGCCGTGGACAAACACGTCCACCTGCTCGATCGCGGGCGTCTCGATAGGCTTAAAGCCAAACGGCTCGAACACGCCAGCCGCAATCTGCTGCATCTTTTGCCAGGCGCGCATCTCGGCGCCGATAAGGTCGCGGGTTCCCTCCGCCTTCTGTGCCTGCATGGGCAAACACCTTTCTTTTGTATCGCGTCATAGGTAGTGGACATTATACGGCACAAAGCAGCAACGCGGCGGCGCGCCTGACCGAACGAGGGTATGGGGACTCGTTCGGCCAGACGCGCCGTCGCTGTTTGTGATCCGTTTTCCTCCGTCCCCTTCGGATTACGCGATCTGTTGGGGACGGAGGAAAAGGGATCATTTCGTAGGCCCGTGGCCGCCTTGGAAACCGAATGATGGTACGAGCATCCATTCGGCTTCCAAGGCGGCCACGGACAGAACGGGGCGAACAGAAAAGAGCGACGGACGCCTACTCCCCCGCCACGCTTGCGCGCAGCTTGGCGGCGATGGGCTCCGAGGCCAGCAGGAATACGAGCATGACCACAGAACACACCAGGCACACGATCCAGGCGCTCGCAAAGGAGCCAGAGACGGCAAAGAGCACGTAGACCTGCCACAGCTCACCCACAAAGCTCATGCCAGCAAGCACCGCCGAGGTGGCGATAACGGTGAGCGAGCCCAATACGCGGCCACTCACCTTATCGGCAACATGGCCGATAACGAGCGAACCCACGACGCTCACCACGGTGGAGATAGCGTTGGAGACGTTGTACTGGGCAAGCGTAATCCCGAGGTCGCTGACAATCAGCGGCTGGAACAGGCTCATGCAGTTGACGAAAATCGTGTAGCACGTGGCCATGATTACGAAGCCGGAGGCCACCACGAGCCAGCCGGGGAAGAATTTACGTTGCTGGGACATACCGCTCCTTTTAAAAAACGAATAGCCTGCGCCGGGCGCCGGTAGTGCCCAAGATTGCCTTGAAAGACAAGGGCATAGGCCTTACGGCCATGCCCGCAGGCTTGAAAGGCAAGGTTGGGTACTACCGGTGGTCGGCGATATAGCCCAAAGCGACGGCGGCATAGGCCGCAGCACCGAGCGGCAGCTCGGCATCGTTAAAACGTGCCTTGGGATGGTGCTGGGCAAAGTGTTCGTCCGTGTCGGTTACGGCCGCGCCCACGGTAAAGTACGCGCTCGGAATCTCGCTCGAGATAAGCGCGAAGTCCTCACTCGCCATGGCATGGAATAGCGGCAAGAAAGCCGCCTTGGGCAGCACTGCGCCCATGTAGCCAAGCGACGCCTGAGTCATATCGCTGTCGAGCACAAGCGGCGGAACATCCGAAAGCGTCTCGATGGTCGCCGGCGTACGATATGTTGCGGCAACGCCGTTAACGACCTCCGCGATGCGGGTCTTGAGGTGAGCCATGAGCTCAACATCAAAGCCGCGCAGCGTTCCCTCGAGCACGCAGGTGTCGGGGATGACGTTGGCCGCCAAGCCGCCGGCAAACTTGCCAACGGTAAGCGCGACTTCCTTGGCCGCCGGCACCTCGCGGGAGATAAGCTCCTGGAGCGCCAGGTGCACATGCACGCCGGCCGTGATGGGGTCGATGCAAATCTCGGGGCTCGAGCCATGGCCGCCCTTGCCCTGAAGCGTGATGCGAAAACCGCACACGCCCGAAAGCGCCGGGCTGCCGTAGAGCACCAGGCCAAGCGGCGACTGGCTGTTGACATGCATGGCAAAGGCCGCCTGAGGGCGCGGGTTCTCGAGCAAGCCGTCGGCGATGGCAGCGCGTGCTCCCTCAAAGGTCTCCTCGCCCGGCTGGAACAGCAACTTGACGGTAGCGTTGGCCTCCACAAGCTCGGCCTCGCGGGCCTTGAGCAGGCGCGCCGCACCAAGCAGGGCCGTCGCGTGCATATCGTGACCGCAAGCATGCATGCAGCCATTGGTGGATGCAAAGGGCTCGCCGGATTCCTCGACAACGGGAAGGGCATCCATATCGCCTCGGAGCATGACGACCGTTCCGGCCTGCTCGTCCTTGCACGTGCCATTGCCCTGAGCGGCCGCACCGGCACCGATCAGGCCAACGACGCAGGAACCGTCGACTAGCGTGGTATGGGGGATGTCCATCTCGTCCAGACGTGCCTGGATATAGGCAGACGTCTGCGGAAGATTGTTACCCAACTCGGGCATCTGGTGTAGATCGTGTCGCCATGCAGCGAGCTCGTCTGCAAAAGCCTGAGCTTCTGCGACAAGACCGTCACCGATAGCGGCCTGCGCCGCCGCGGTGGCCTGGGGCGCTGGTTGCGGTTGAAAATCGGACAGAGCTGATGCCATAGAAGCCCTCCAGTAACGTTTTTGCAGCACGCACTTTGATAGCGTAAAGTGCAAGGTACAACTGTAAGGGCATGACATAAAAATGCCGCCCTGGGAGGGCGGCGCAACAAATTGTTTACAATTGCGGACGCGGCTTTCGACGCAAAAAATCGAAATGCGTCTCGCTCAAGATAATCGAAAGAAAGATGAGCGCGAAGCCGGCGAGCAGGCGCGAGGTGAGCGCCTCCCCCATCAGCAGCACCGAGAACAGCACACCCGAAGGCGACTCCATCGATAGGAGTAATGAGCCCGTCGAGGCCGGGACGTGCGCCAAGCCGACGTTTTGGATGAGCAGCGCCACGCACGTGCAGCCCACCGAGAGGAAGGCCATCACGCCGATAAAGCTCGGCGTCCACACGGACAGCGGCGCTTGGGTCTCGAATAACAGCGACGAGATCAGGCTCAGCACGCCGTTGCCCACAAACATCCAAAACGTGATGACGTTGATGTCCATTTTGCGACCGTACTTGGCAGTCACCGCCATCTGGATGGCGAAAAAGACCGCACCCGCCAGCGTAATGACATCACCGATGTTGAATTCAACGCTATCGAGCGCCACCAAGCCAATGCCCGCCAAGCACAGCAGCGCCGCGCCCAGGTTATAGCGGGTGAGTTTTTCGCCGCTCAGAAAATAGCTCGCGAACGGCACAACGATGCAATACGTGCCCGTCAAAAAAGCATTCTTGCCCGCCGTGGTGTGCGCCAGACCGACTGTCTGCAGGGCGTAGGCGGCCCACATAAGTGCGCCCATGCCAAGTCCGACGATAAGGTTGCGGGCGTTGAGGTGCGCGATGATGCGCTTGTGGAAGATGACAAACATGACCAACGCCGCAGGCAGAAAGCGCACGTAGAGCAGTTCAAACACCGGAATGGTGTCGAGCGCGTCCTTCATGGTCGTAAAGGAGTAGCCCCAGACGACTGCCACCGAAAGTAGCAGAACTTTCCAGAACAACGGCGAACGAGCACCGGCGCCACGGGAGGTGCCGCCCGCACCCAGATCCTCGCGAGCAACAGGGCTATCGGGCATGTTTTCGATTTCGTTGGCAGCGTATTGGGCCATGGAACATCCTCACACTCAAACTGGGCGTGGTGTCCGCACGCGTATGGCTGCGTGCCGCCTCATGGTCAAATAAAAACGGGACGCGCCGGACCCCCGGCACGCCCCGCTACTGTAGCAACAACCAGGCAGCCCACGCAATTCACCGCGCTAAAGCGTCGGCAGAGTAAACCTCAATGTTTCGTCAATGTCACGCTGTTGCACTAAATAAGTTTCGTGCTTTCAAGTTTTTCGATGATCCAGTCGTTGGCTTTGATGACTGGGCGGCGGAAGACGACGCCCAGGGCCAGCGACGGAATCAGATAGCTCGCCAGAATGCCCAGCTCAACCCAGTACTCCATATGGTAGGCGCCAGCCATGGCGGCATGCATGGCGTTAATGCCATGGGTAAACGGCAGGAACGGATAGATCGCCTGGAACACAGGGCCGGTCATCTCGATGGGGAACGTACCGCCCGAACCGCCGACCTGCATGACCAGCAGCACAACGGCCAAAGCCTTGCCGATATCGCCAAACGAAACCGTAAGCGTGTAGACGATATTGGAGAACACGAGACTCGCGACCCAGCCCGCCAGCACAAACTGCAGCGGGTTGTCGCATTGGATGCCAAAGAACAGGATGTCGCCCGCGCACACGAGTGTCGCCTGCAGCAGGGCCAGACCGCCAAAGAACAGGTAGCGGCCCAGGTAGATCTCGTGCAGGCGCACGGGGATGAGCTCGTTGATAAGCTCATCGTCAACCGAGACCTTCATCATGGCCGCCAGCACGATCGAGCCGACCCATAGCGACAGAATCGTGTAGAACGGTGCCATGGCCGAACCGTAGTTACGAATCGGATAGACCGGCTTGCGATCGAGCGCGACGGGGCCGGAAAGCGACACGGCCAGACCCTCGGGATCATTGCCGATCATCGTCTTGATCGTAGCGAGGTCATCTGACATCAAGGCACCGTCGAGCTCGTCCTTAAACGCGCTGATCTTGTCCGACGCTTCGCCCAACTGATCGGAAGCCTTGTTGACCAGCTTTGCAGCCTTGGAGAGGCCCTTTGCCAGCGAACCGGATGCGTCGGTCAGGCCGTCTACGGCGCTATCCAGATTGCCCGAGATACCATCGAGCGAGTCTAGGATGCCCGAGACGGTCTTCTTGAGCTCCTTGGCCTTAACCGAGAACGTGGAATCGTAATCGGATTTGGCGCCCGCGATGCCGGCCTTGGCATCGGCGATGGCCTGATCGACCTCGGCACGCGAGTTGTTGACCTCGGCCATGCTATCGGAGAGAGACTTCGCGGTGGCCGCCAGATCCTTGGCATTGCTGCGGTACTCAACGGCGATTCTGCCCAGCGACGTCGCGGCGGACTTGAGGCCGTCCTTCAAATTCTCATCGCTCACCTGGTCGGCAAGGCTGCGGAGCTGATCGGCCATCGCATCGATATCCTTGGCGCGCGCATTGAGGGCCGCAGCGGCATCGTTGAGTTGGGACACCGTAAGGTAGACATGCTGGTTTGCGGTGTCGAACGCCTTCGCGAGCTCGGCAGACACATTGTCGAACGAACCCGCACTTCCATCGATTGCGGCATCGATGGCATCGTTTGCCGCCTTAAGCGCTTCTTTGGAATCATCGATGCCGCTTTTGGCATGTTCCATGAGCTGCTTTGTCGACTCATCGACGGCACCGGTCTGCTTGAGCATGCCGCTCGCCGACGTCAGCGAATCGGACGTGGAGCTCAAAATGCCCGCCAGCGACGAAGCATTTGCCCGAACGTCTCGCAGGTCCTCAATCGAATCGCCGAGCGTCGAGGACAGGTTGGCGATAAAGTTACCCACCTGGTCGGTGCTCATGTAATCGAGCAGGCTGGACACCGTCTTAAGACCGATCGTCGTAATGGTCTCGGTAAAAGTTTTGTTAACCTGGCTCTGGACGGCGCTCGAACCCTTCTCGGTCACGATCTGCGCAATGGCGTTGGCCTTCTGATTCTCGTAGAACTCGATATCGGCATGCTTCACGTCGGTCGAGAAAAGCGTCATCATGTCAGCGCTAAACGTTTTGGGGATAACGACGGCAGCATAGTACGCGCCCGACTTAACGCCCTCGATAGCCTTTTCGCGATTGTTGAGCACAACCCAATCGAAGCTCTCGTTGCCGCGTAGGGTGGCGGTCACGTTTTCGCCCACGTTAACCTCAACGGGGATCAAATCGCTCTCGTAACCCTCATCGGTGTTGACCACGGCGATCTTAAGATTGCCGGTGTTGCCGTACGGATCCCAGCTGCCGGCGATGTTAAACCACGCGTACAGACACGGTACGATAATGAGGCCCATCACGACAACCAAGCCGATCACGGAGCGAGACACGTTTTGGACATCGCGCTTAAACAGATGCAGGATGTTCTTCATTTATGCCTCACCTCCTTTGGAGTGCTTGCCAAGCGCGGTGGTATCTCCATCATTTGTGGCTGTGCTGTCGCTGCCCTGAGATTTATGGTGCGAGCCGATATGCGGCAAGCGGCCCGTGGACTGATCGCCGCCCTTGGCACCACGCTCGCTGGCGTTGAGGCCAAACATGTGGCGGGCGGCAGGAATGGCGGCCGTGTGTTCGCGCATCTCGCGACGCAGGTCCTCATCCGAAAGCGCCGAGATGCGCATCTGGGTATTGAGGCTCGCTCGGATATATTCGATATTGATAAGCCAGCCGCAGATGGCAATAACCGAGATGATCCAAATGACAAGCAGGATGATCTTGCCGTTATTGTCGATATCGAGAACCGTCGACAGGACAAAGAGCAGGACCTGAACGCCCACCACGGCGGCAAAACCGCCCTTGATGTAGTACGGGTAGCGATGTTCAAAGGCGACCGCATGATCGAGCAGTTCGCGACGGTACGAATCGGAATCGAGCATGACGCGCATGGCCGTGCGCAGCGAGTAGCGCTGGCGCGGCAGGTCGTTGGACTCGCAAATCATCATACCGGTCGTGGAGAGCTGTTTATCAAAGAGCAGGTTAAGGTTGAGCAGCAGCGGACGCAGCTGCAGGCCGATAAAGAGCGCCACGATCAAGAACACGCCCAGAATGCACAGGTTAAACAGGTAGTTGAACGAATACATGCCGCCGACCGTCTCGCGCAGCAGATTGATGCCGTAGGTAAAGGGCAGCAGCGGGTGCAGCCACTGGAAGAAGCCGGGCATCATCTCGATGGGGTACATGCCCGACGAACCCGGGATCTGCACGATGACGAGAATGACGCCGATAGCCTTGCCGATATGCTTAAACGTGGTGGACAGCGCATAGATGATATTGACGTAGGTGAACGAAATGGCGATGCCGCCCAGCACGAACAGCAGCGGGCTGACGCACTGCACGCCAATCACCAGATCGCCTACCGTAACGATGATGGCCTGCAACGCGCCCAGGATCACCATGAGCAACCAGCGGCCAAAGTAGCCTTGGCGCGCCGTAAAGCTGCCAACACCTTCACGGTCGACCTCGAGCTTGTAAATGGCGATGAGCACATAGCCGCCCACCCAAAGCGCCAGATTGGTGTAGAAGGGAGCGATGCCCGAGCCAAAGCTCTTGACCGGATAGATTGACTTGGACGTCAACTCAACCGGAGACGCCATGAAATCTGCCACGTCATTGACATCGACGCCCATCAGATCGGCCAGCTCGCCCATGGACTCGGAGGTCTGCAGTGCCGCGATGTCATTGGCGGCGGTTGCAAGCTTGTCCTGGACCTTGGCAAGCGAGGAATCGGTCTGGGACAGCGTGGTCTTGGCCTGGCCGAGCGTAGCGCTAAGCTGCGCCAACGTGCCGCGCGCATTTGCAAGTGTAGGTGTCATACCCGAGACGATACCGGTCAGGTCGCCCGAAACGGCAGCAAAAGAGTCGAGCGCGCTCGAGGCCTTCGGCAGCGCGTTTTGGCCCAAGTCCGTCTGGGCTTGGCCAAGGTTGGTCGCACCGGTATGAATTGCGTTATTGATAGCGTCACTGGCACCCGAAACAGCCGCTGCGTCATTCGCCATGGCGCTCGACTGCGCGGACAGACCGTCCTTGATGCTCTGAAGCTTTTCATTCTGCTCTCGAAGCAAATCGATGGTCGATACAATGCGCGCGTCAATTTCCTCGGAACCTGTCGACGTGTCATTGGCGAGAATCTCCAAGTGCCCGATAACGGCCTTATTGTGGTCGATCGTCGCTTGAAGAGACTCGAGCGAGTTGTCGATACGGGTGGTCGTAGATGTGACCGCGCCCGTCAGCTTGCCGATGGCAGCGTTCGCAGAGGCCGACGTCTTGGTGAGCGCAAGGCTGCCTTCCGAGAGCGCCTTGGAGAGCGAGGTGATGGAGTTGCCCGCCGTGGTGCGAGCTTCGCTCAGCAGGTCGTTGCCCTGGGAGATCGCCTGCGTCAGCGACGGTGCCTGGCCTTGCAAGCCGGCAAGTGCCGCATCAGCCGAGGCGATAGCGCCACTCGTCTTATCGATGGCGGCATTCATATCGCCAATCGAATCGCGCACCTCGCCCAAGGTGTCGGACGCCTCGGACACCGAACTTGCCAGCGAGTCCTGAGTCTGGGTTGCCTTGTCCTTTAAATCGACACCGGCATCCTTGGCGATACCGGCAACAGTCTTGCCTACCGTAGAGACAAATTCCGAGTTGATCTGCTCCTCGATGGTGTTTGCACCGGTATCGGTAACCTTGGGCGCAATGGCGCTCTTCTTCTCATTGACGTAGTACGTGAGCTTGGGCTGATGGTAGTTGCCGTCGAGCATCGAAACCAGGTTATCCGAGAAGTTCTTGGGAATCACGATAGCGGCATAGTACTCGCCGCTCTCGACGCCCTCCTTGGCATCGGCCGTCGAGTCGACGAACGTCCAGCCCAACTGATGATTCTCCTTGAGCTGGTCGACCACTTTGTCGCCAGCGTTGAGCTCACCCACCAAGTCGTTTTGGGTGCCTCGATCGTTGTTGGCGATAGCAATCTTGATGCCTTGGGTGTTTCCATACGGATCCCAGTTTGCCACGATGTTATACCAGGCATACAGCGAGGGAATAACGCACACGCCTAGGGTAACCACCAGGGCGACGGGGTTCACAAGCAGTCGCTTAATGTCGCGCTTAAATATCGCAAAGGACACCTTTGCATTGGATAGTTTGCTGCCGAGACTCACGCTTGGACCATCCATCCTGTCGTTAAATCGAATCGTACTATCGATAACCATTGTACGTAAGCGCTTTAGCGTCTCAGAGCACAATGGTATTGAGTTTTGTGGGTAGCAATATACTACGAAGACGAATTAACGTACAGTTGTACAGTATCTTTAATTTCAGCAGGTCACAAAACCACAACCCCGACAAATAATTGATCCCTTGGGGACGGAGGAAAACGAGAGTGGAAAATCTCCCACTTCAAGCCCGCATTCGAGCCAAAAGTGGGAGATTATCCACTCTCGTTCTAATCTAGTTACGGTGCCGTATCCCCGAACTACATCAAGTTGCAAACAGCCGCCGCGAAGGCAACGGGGTCCTCGGGCAAAATGCCCTCGACCAGCAGGGCCTGGTCATAGAGCAAACCGGAGTACTGCTTGATCTTGTCGGCGTCGCCCGCCTTCTGAGCGGCGACGAGCTTGGAAAAGACCGGGTGCTTGGCGTTGAGCTCGAGCACGCGCTGGCTCTTGGGCATACCGTCGGGCGCGCCCTCGGGACCCTTCTGGAGCACCTTCTCCATCTCGAGCGAAAGCGGGCCCTCGGTGGTGATGCACGCGGGAGCATCGGTCAGGCGCGCAGAGACGGCAACTTTCTCGACCTTGTCACCGAGCGCCTCCTTCATGGCGCTAAAGAGGTCCTCGTTTTCCTTGGTGGCGTCCTCGGCCTCCTTCTTCTCGTCCTCGGTCGCCAGATCAAGATCGCCAGTCGCGACGTTCTTGAGCTCCAGGTGACGATCCTCGACCTCGGGCTCGGCACCATCGGCCACGGCCTTCTCGGCAGCCTCGCGGGCGGCGTCGTCCTCGTAGATCTTGGGCATATCGGCGGCAACGTACTCACGCATAGCCTGGAACGTGAACTCATCCACATCCTGCGTCAGCAACAGCACGTCATAGCCGCGCTCGAGCACGCCCTTTACCACGGGCATCTTGGCCAAGCGCTCACGCGAGTCGCCGGCGGCGTAGTAGATGGCCTTCTGATCCTCGGGCATACCCTTGGCATACTCGGCCAGGGTAATCATCTTCTGTTCCTTGGCAGACCAGAACAGCAGCAGGTCGGCGAGCTCATCGGCCTTCATGCCATAGCTCGAGTAGATGCCGTACTTAAGACCGCGGCCAAAGTTCTCAAAGAACTTCTCGTAGGCCTCGCGGTCGTTGTCACGCATATCCTCAAGGTCGGCGGTGATCTTCTTTTCCACACGCTTGGCAATAGCCTTGAGCTGACGGTTCTGCTGCAGCGTCTCACGCGAGATGTTGAGCGTCACGTCGGCAGAGTCCACGACGCCACGGACAAAGTTGTAGTAGTCGGGCAGCAGGTCGTCGCACTTCTCCATAATCAGCACGTTAGAGCTGTAGAGCGCCAGGCCCTTCTCGTAGTCCTTGCTGTACAGATCGAACGGGGCGCGACCCGGCACAAACAGCAGCGCATCGTACTCAAGCGTGCCCTCGGCGTGGAAGCTGATAGTGCGCGCGGGATCGTCAAAGTCGTGGAATGTGGACTTGTAGAACTCGTCGTAGTCCTTCTGCTCGACATCGGAGCTGCGTTTCTTCCAGATCGGTGTCATGGAATTGACGGTCTCGAGCTCCTGGTAGTCCTCGTACTCGGGCGTGTAGTCATCGCCAGCATCCTCGGGCTTGGGCTTCTGGCGGCTCTTGGACACCATCATCTGTATCGGGTAGCGCACATAGTTGCTGTACTGCTGAATCAGGCTCTTGAGGCCCCACTCGGTCAGGAAGCGATCGTAGGTCTCGGCCTCGCCGTCGGCGTCGAGCTTCTCGTTCTCGCGCAGCGTCAGGATGACATCGGTGCCGTGCTCGGCGCGCTCGCCATCCTCGATGGTGTAGCCCTCAAGACCGTCGGACTCCCAAACGTGGGCGGTATCCTCGCCATAAGCGCGGCTGACAACCTTCACGTGGCTGGCGACCATAAAGGCGGAGTAGAAACCCACGCCAAACTGACCGATGATGTCGACATCGGAACCCTGCTGCTCGGCGTTCTCGGTCTTAAACTCCTCGGAGCCGGAATGGGCGATGGTGCCCAGATTGCGCTCGAGCTCCTCGGCGGTCATGCCGATACCGTTATCCGAAATGGTGATGGTACGGGCATCTTTATCAAAGGAAACACGAATAGCCAGGTCGCCCTGGTCGAGCTTGACGCTCGGGTCCTGCAGGCTCTTAAAGTTGAGCTTGTCGACGGCATCGCTCGCGTTGGAGATAAGCTCGCGCAGGAAGATTTCCTTATTGGTGTAGATGGAGTTGATCATGAGGTCGAGCAGTTTTTTGCTCTCGGTCTTAAATTGACGCATGTGCAGTCCTTTCGCGCTACCCCCGTCCGCAAAAACGGCCCGGTTGCCCGAGCCGCATTGCAGACCTGCTATGTTCAGACTTAGATTTTATAACCCATTAGCGCGCATATATACATACGGAATCGAAAAACTGTATGTCCAAACGCTCTGATGCGCCAATTGCCAAGGAGTGTCCCCGACTGCCGGCAGGAAAGGAGCGTCCCTATCTGCCATCTACGCGCTTGGCCATCCAAACATGGGGCTGGCCCTCGTCTTCGTAGTCCACCGGGGCAATCTGCGTGTAACCCGCCTTGGCATAGAGTGGTAGCACGTATTCCTGCGCGTGCAGCTTAATGAGCTTGGCGCCGGCATCACGCGCGCACGTATCACTGGCCTCGACAATCTTGCTCGCCAAACCGCGACGGCGCATGCTCGGCAGCACGGCCACGCGCCCCATAATGTAGGTCTCCCCCGCCGCGACGCCTTCGTCCAAGTCGCACGCCGGCAAAACTGGGGCTTCGGCATCTGCCGCGTACTCCAGTTCCTCGGGAAACACGCGCGAGCAGCCGGCAAGCTCGCCGTCTACATAGAGTGTCACATGAATGCAGTTCGGATCCTCGTCGATAGCGTCGAACTCATTCTCGTAGCCCTGCTCGTCCATAAAAACGACGCGGCGCACCAACGCCGCGTCGTCAAAGCATCCCGTCTTAAGTTGGATATCCATAGCTGCCCTTTCATTCAACGCGAACGTTAGGGACAGATTTTAGCGAAAATGAGCTCCGCGCACGCTAAACTTCGCGCGAGCCTTCGCCAGACAGTCGTAATGACCCACGTTATGGGCATCGCTCGCGATGAAGCTGTACAGGTTCTGATCGAACAGGCGCTGTGCCGGCTTTTTCTCGCGACCAAAGCGACCGCCGGCAATAAAGTCCGCCGAAGCCTGCAGCTTGCAGCCCATATCGACCAGGCGCTCCGCCACGCTTACATCCTTTTGAACCGCACGATAGCGCTCAGGATGAGCGATGATCACCTGATAGCCACGGCACTGCAAATCGTAAATCGTGTTCTCGTACTCTCTAAACGCATACGCATCGGCATGCGTCGAAAGCTCGAGCAGAAACTCGTTGGTCCCATCGAAATGCAAGTGATCCGCGGCATCGATACCAAGCTCAACGAGCTTTCGATGGTTGACCTCGAAGCCCATCTGGAGCGGAAAACCGTCAGCGTTATCGCGCAGCAGCTCAAAGGCATCCCACATCTTGTCGTAATCAAAATAGGGATCACGGCAGTGAGGAGTGCAAACGATTCTAGTTACACCGGCCCGCTTGGCAGCCTCGAGCATCGCCAAGCTCTCATCGAGATCGGCGGCGCCGTCGTCTACACCCGGCAAGATATGGCAATGAATGTCACGCATAGGTCAGCCTTAATCAACTAAACGTTTGCTCGGTTGGTGAAGATGCCCTTTTTGGAAGTCCCCTGATCGTCGGAGCCCTTCTTCACCTTCTTACCGTCCTTGGTGTAGTAGGAGTAGTAGTACTCGCTGGTCTCGGTCTCGCAGTAGTTCATAACGGTACCGATGAGCTTGACCTTCTCGGACTTCTTAAGCTGACCGATGGCGTTGAGCGCCTCCTCGCGCTTGGTGAAGTCCTCACGCACGACAAAAAGCGCACCGTCGGTCAGACTTGCGATCTCGGCAGCATCGATGAAGGTGCCGACCGGGGGAACATCAAAGATGACGTACTGGAACTTGGCAGACAGTGCCTTGACCAGCTTGGCAAAGCGATGGGAGACGATGATGTCGGCAGGATTGGGAATATGCGGCTCGGCATCGAGGAAGTAGAAATTCTTCTGACCTGTCTCGACAATCGCCTGGTCGATAGAAACCTGCTCGGACAGGACTGCATAGAGTCCGCCGCGGGAGCGGACGCCGAGCATATCGGCAAGGGACCTGCGACGCATATCAGCCTCGACCAGCAGGACACTCTTGCCGCTCGTGGCGATTGCCTGAGCAAGATTAATGGAAACCGTAGACTTGCCCTCGTTGGGAATCGAGGAGGTAACGGTGATGGTGCGAATGGGGTCGTCCACGCTCGCAAAGCGGATGTTGGCCAGAAGGGTCTTGGCGGCATTCTGCACAACGAGCTTATCGGTGTTCTTTGCCTTAGCCATGCCTATTTACCACCTTTCATAGCCGGAATTCGGCCAACAACGGGAATACCCAGGAGCTCTTCTGCCTCTTCGGCACCGCGGATGCGGGTATTGAGCATGTCTGCCAAAACGACATAGGCAACTGCGATAAAGATACCGGCGAGGAACGCGACGGCAATATACAGCGTGCGCTTGGGGCCGCTGGGGGCTTCGGGGGTCTTAGCCTCGTCGATAACGTTGATGCTCTGGGCAGCGCCGACGTTCTGAGCGACCGTACTCACCGAGCTGGCAATGGCCTTTGCGACCTCAGCCGTCTCCTTGGCATCGGTGCCGGTAACCGAAAGCGTAATGACACGCGTGGTGGTCTCGGAGGAAACAGACACCTTGTAGTCATCCAAATCGGTGAGGCCCAGTTCTTTGGCGGCGCCGCTCTTAACGCTATCGCTATCCAGCAGCGTGGCGATATCGTTGGAAAGCATCTGGCTCGCCGAGAGATCGTTGTAGCTCATCTGACCGCTATCGTCGGTCTTGGCGAGAATGTACATGCTCGTCGTCGCGGTATAGGTGTTGTCCATCGCAACGAAGGACACGATGCCCATGGCGATCGCGCAGACCACCGGAAGGGTGATGACCAGCTTGAGGTGCTTCTTCAGCAGCTGGAACAGTTCGAGAAGGGTCATGCAGCTTGCCTTTCATTTCCCCAGTTCGGATTGACAAAACTGTCCGTATGTTATCGCATCTTTTTACCGAGACCAAACTCTATACATAAGAAACAGGCTCTCCTGTAAAAATGTCGGAAGCAATCGTAAAATTGCACAACAACGCCGCACCCGAAAGTCAAATGCGGCGTCTACATCAATATCTGTGTTGTATCGCTATGCGAATGGCTCGTCCTGCTGTATGGGAAACGTCACCGTAATGGTGGTTCCCACGCCCAACTCGCTCGACAGATCAAGCGTGGCGTGATGATACAGGGCCGCATGCTTGACAATGGCAAGCCCCAGGCCGGTTCCGCCGCGTGCCTTGGACCTACTCTTGTCCACGCGATAGAACCGCTCAAATACCTTGCCCTGTTCTTCAGGCGCGATACCGATTCCCGTGTCGGCGACAGCGAGGAACGGATGGCCTTCGTCGTTGGTGCCGCACTGCAGCGTAACCGTACCGCCGGGTCGATTGTAGCGGATGGCGTTGCTCGCCAGATTATAGATGAGCTCGTCAATCAAGCGCGACACGCCCTCGATGACCACAGGCTTGGTCTCATGACTTATCGTCACATTCGCCTGACGGGCGACCTGTTCAAGACGCTGCTCAACCGCGTAGATGGCACGCGAGAGCTCAATAGGCTCCGTGGAACCAATGGGCACCGCCTCGCCCTCAGTTGCACGCTCGGCCTCGTCCAAGTTAGACAGCGTAAGGATGTCGTTGACAAGCGCTGCCAAGCGGCCCGCCTCACGATAGATGCGACCGCCAAAGTTGCGCAGGTCGTCCTCGCCCTCGACCATGCCATTTGCGATGAGCTCGGCATAGCCCGAAATCGCCGTAAGCGGCGTCTTGAGCTCATGGGTGATATTCGCCGTGAACTCGCGGCGCATACGGTCGTTGTCCGCTAGCACCGCCATTTGGCGCTTGAGTTCCTGGCGCTGCGACTCGATGCGCTCAAGCATGGGGACCATCTCGGCATAGGCGTGCTCATAGCTACGGCGTGGGTGATCCAAATCCACCTCTTGCAACGGCGCGATGATGGCACGGGACTCACGGCGCGCCATAAAAAACGAGAGTACTGCACCCGCTGCTGCGATAAGCAGCATCGGCGCCAGCATCGACAGCAAAATCGCCGCAACGCCAGGCTGGGCCTGCGCCAAGCGAACGACCTGGCCGTTATCAAGGGTGACGGCGCGATACAGCATAATCTCGTCGAGTGTAGAGCTTGCGCGCTCCGCGGAACCCGAACCACTCTCAAAGGCCTCGATGACCTCGGGGCGATCGCCATGGTTGGGCAGTGTGGAAGGCGACGCCTCGTTGTCGTAGGCAACAGATCCGTCCTTATTGATCAGCGTGATACGAAGATCCTCGCGATCGAGGCTTCGCAAGAACGGAATGGGCTCCTGCTGCTCGTCGAGGGCGGCAGCAATGAGCTCGGTTTCCTGCGCCAGATTGGCACTCGTGGCATCCGCCAAAGTGTTTTGCACAAAGAACGCACCCAGCACCGTAAACGCCACGATAACCGCCATGGCGCAGACAAAGATCGTCACAAAAACGCGGTGCGACAGCGTATGTTTTCCCTGGGGGGCGAAGACCACGGGTTACTCCTCCGATGCGGTGGCCGCGGTGTCGTCGCCTTCGGCACCATCACCGGCAGAAGGCTCGGCCAGGCGATAACCCACGCCGCGCACGGTCTCGATGGCGCTGGCATGCTCGCCCAGTTTTTGGCGAAGCGTCTGCACGTGCACGTCAACGGTGCGCGAACCGCCGTCGAAGTCCCAGCCCCACACGCTCTGCAGCAACGACTCGCGGGTAAAGACCACGCCGGGCTTGCGCATGAGGTACTCGAGCAGGTCGAACTCGCGCA
Source organism: uncultured Collinsella sp. (assembly GCA_902469055.1). Lineage (GTDB taxonomy): Bacteria > Actinomycetota > Coriobacteriia > Coriobacteriales > Coriobacteriaceae > Collinsella. The sequence continues at coordinate 19,917 of CABRBC010000039.1, read as the reverse complement.
GGGTGAGCTTAAGCGGCTCGCCGGCAACGGTCACCTCGCGATGGCTGGGCGAGAGCACGATGTCGCCCACGCTGAGCACATCGCTCGCCTGCTTGACCATGCCGCCGCGACGCAGCAGTGCGCGGCAGCGGCTCGCAAGCTCCATGAGGGAAAACGGCTTAGTCAGGTAATCGTCGGCACCGCCATCGAGCGCCATCACCTTGTCGAGCTCGGTGTCCTTGGCGGTAAGCATCATGATGGGCACCGTCGCCGTCAGGCGATCGGCACGCAGGCGACGCATAATCGCCAGGCCATCGGTGTCGGGCAACATGATATCGAGCAGCACAGCATCGGGCACCCGTCGCGCCACGGCAGCCTTAAACTCGCCATCGCACGAAAAGCCCTCGGCCTCGATTCCCTGCTTGCGCAACGCGTAGACCGTCAAATCCCTGATGTTGTCATCGTCCTCGACGTAATAGATCATATTGAACCCCTTTGCGGCCGATATGACCGCATCTTAACCCTAAAAGCACCTGTAAAAGACAGCGTCAGCCAAAACGCCCCGTCAAATAATCCGCCGTGCGCGGATCGAACGGATTTTTGAAGAGTTGCGCGGTAGGCGCGTGCTCCACCAGCTCACCCAGCAAAAAGAACGCAACCGAATCGGAAATACGCGCGGCCTGCTGCATGTTGTGCGTCACGACCACCAGCGTGCAGGTTTCCTTGAGCTCGCAGGCAAGCTGCTCCACCACCAGCGTCGACACGGGATCGAGGGCGCTCGTGGGCTCATCCATCAGCAGGATGTCGGGTTGCACGGCAAGCGCGCGGGCGATGCACAGGCGCTGCTGCTGCCCGCCCGAAAGGCCCAGCCCCGACTCCTTGAGCTTGTCCTTGACCTCATCCCACAGAGCGGCTCGACGAAGGGAATCCTCGACCAGCTCATCCAGCACGGCGCGATCGCGCACGCCCATGCCACGGGGGCCGTACGCGACGTTGTCGTAAATACTCATGGGAAACGGGTTAGGGCGCTGGAACACCATGCCCACGCGCTGGCGCAGACGGCAGATATCATAATCGTCCATGATATCCTGGCCATCGAGCGCGATCTTGCCCTCGATGCGGCAGTCCTTGATGCCGTCGTTCATGCGGTTAAAGCAACGTAGCAGCGTCGACTTGCCGCAGCCCGAAGGACCGATAAACGAGGTGATCTGCTTGTCGCGGATCTTGATGGACACGTCCTTGAGTGCGCGGTGGTCGCCATAGAACACATCGAGGCCCTCGACGTCGATGCGCGTCGGCGAGGCGGCAAGGTCCTGCGCCGTGGGGCGCGTCGCGTCTCCGACTTCGCGCTCGTGCGCAGCCTCGGCTCGCGCCTCCATTAGCTCCTCGAGCTCCGTGGGCTCCATAGCCACACCAGCCGTCATACCGCATACCTCCACGTCGATATCAATTCAGCAGTATCGATAGTAGGAATCGCGGCTCATACGCACGTGAGCGCATTGTCAAGTGTTTGTAAGGTCACCTTGGCTATGCGGCGGGCAGCTCGATGGTGAATATCGTGTGTTCGGGCGTCGATTCACATGCAACGGTACCGCCGTGCGCCGCGATGATCTCCTTGGCAATAGCAAGGCCCAGACCGGCACCACCGCGATTGGTCGCACGCGCCGCATCCAGGCGATAGAACTTCTCAAAGATCACCTTGAGCTTTGGCTCAGGGATCGGATCGCCCTGGTTTATAAATCGTACGCGCACGCCGCCATCGTCTTGGCGCCTGGCCTCAATCGTGATCATCGAGCCTTCATAGCTATAGGCAACGGCGTTTTTCATGATGTTGTTGAATACGCGAGCCATCTTGTCGCCGTCCACGAGCACCGTCAGATCCTCGCAGATATCAACCCGGGCTTCTTTGCGCTGCTCGTTGAGAATGGGATAGAACTCGTCTGCCACCTGCGCCAGCAATAGCCCCAAATCGACGTAGCTGCGGGTGAGCACGATATCGTGGAAATCGAAGCGCGTGATGTCGAAGAACTCCTCGATAAGCGCGTCGAGCCGATGGGCCTTGTCGAGCGCCACGCCCGTAAAGCGTGCGCGCTGCTCAAGCGGCAAATCGGGAGCCTCCTGCAAGAGCGAAAGGTAGCCTACCACGCTGGCGAGCGGCGTTCGCAGGTCGTGCGCCAGGTACGTGACAAGGTCATCTTTACGATGCGATTCGTCGCGCAGGGCCTGTCGAACCTTACGCTCGCAATCGCGCGCCCGGTTGAGCGCGCCCTCGACCTCGAGGAAGTCGCCGTCGATGTTGTCCCACGTTTCGGGGTTATCAATCAGACGGTCCTGAATGCGGGAGGCGATCACGCGGTCGGCATGCTGCTCACCCTGCTCGTAGCCCTGGTAGTACAGGGCGCGCCCGCAAAAGAACAGGACGCACACGGCAAGCGCCAGCACAAAGCCAAGCATGTTGAACACAAAGCCGGCGTCAAAGAACACGGGCTCGACAATACCGCCAAGCGCCATGGCCCCGATCGCCAGCGTAATGGTCCATGCGGCACCGCCGATTACCACACAGCGACGAACGATTTCGAATCGATCAATCAGCAAAAAGCCAATGAGCAGAACTGCCAGAATGCCGACGATATTGTCGATGCCGATAAGCAGCAGGCTCAGCAAAAAGAGCAGCACCGTCGCTAACGCACGGTTGTCAACGACCGCCCTCATGTATTCAAAGAGTCGATCGGGCACCTCGAATACCCTTCTGTCGTCTTTTGTCATATCCACTCCCCCGCCGTCGAGGCGTTATTCGATGATGTAGCCGACGCCCCAGACGTTTTTGATAAAGCGCGGCTTTTGAGCGTCGTCGCCGATCTTTTCGCGCAGGTGGCGAATGTGCACCATCACCGTATTGTTGGAGCCGCGCATAAAATCCTCGTTCCACACCGCGCGGAACAGATCCTCCACGGCCACCACGCTGCCGCGATGCTCGACCAGATACAGCAAGATGGAATACTCGATGGGCGTGAGGCGAACCGGTGAACCGTCCACTGTCACGGAACGAGCATCGCGGTTGATCTCAAGGCCGTCGAGCTGGATGGTCGGCGACTCGGCCGCCTGCGCGCGGCTACCGTAGCTGGTGTAGCGACGAAGCTGAGCGTGCACGCGTGCGATGAGCTCAAGCGGACGGAACGGCTTGACCACATAATCGTCCGCGCCAAGCGAAAGGCCCTCGATCTTGTCTTGCTGGGCATCGCGCGCCGTCAGCATGATCACGGGATAGGTATGGCTGGAACGGATCGTACGTAGCAGCTCAAAGCCATCGATATCGGGCAGCATGACATCCAGCAGCGCCAGATCGAACTCCTGCTCCAAGATTGCCTTGGCAGCATCGGCCCCGCTATAGGCGACCTGTACGTCAAAGCCTTCTTTTGTAAGGTAGATACCAACCAAGTCGGCGATGGCCTTTTCGTCATCAACTACCAAAATGCGCTCGTTCATGCGTGCTCCTCTCGCGCTCCATTATGCCCGAGGGGGCGCATGCCACACACAACAAGCGTGGGTGATTAAGTCGGCCTTAAGCACCCTTGTGCCCGTTCGGGCGCGGATGTGGGCCACGCACGCACGCGATGATCGCCGACACCGGCAAACGATATACTCTAGTTCCAGAAGAGACCATCCCGTCGAAAGCGAAATCTGTGAAGTCCCTCATCTCTTTTGCAAAGCGCTCAGCCCAGCTTGCCGCCGGCTTTGTCTGCGCTATCGCCCTTGCCGCTGGCGTGCCCACCGTCGCCGGCGCCCAAGTGCTCACGACCGACAATGTTTGCGGCAAAACCGCCGATGCGCGCGGCATCACGGCCGAAAACCTGCCCGATATCGATGCGACCAATGCGCTCGTCATGGGCAAAGACGGCACCGTCTACTATGGGCGCGGCGCCGATGAGCAGGTCAAAATCGCCTCGATCACCAAGGTCATGACCGCAATCCTAACCGTCGAGAATTGCAAGATGGACGAGAAGGTCACGGTGAGCAACGCCGCAGCCACCGTGGGTAATTCGACCGCCGGCTTGCTCGAAGGCGACGAGCTTACCGTGGAGCAGGCACTGCGCGGCCTGATGATTCCCTCGGGCAACGACGCCGCCATCGTGCTCGCCGAATATGTGGGCAAGAAGATCGACCCTAAGACCAAAGACGCCGAGGCCACCTTTGTGAAGGCCATGAACGAACGCGCTAAGAAGCTCGGCTGCACCGGTACGCTTTTTGAAAACCCGCATGGTCTGGACTTTGATGAGTGGGCTGGCGATATGCACTCAACCGCACACGACGTAGCGCTGATGATGCAGGAGGCCATGAAAAACAATACGATCCGCGAGGTCGTAGCGAGCGAGGATTCCTGGATCGAAGTCACGGGCGCCGACGGCACCGACCATTCGCATTCCATGGACACACATAACTATTTGCTGGGCCAAGATGGCAACATCGGTGGCAAGACCGGTACCACCGACGACGCGGGCTATTGCTTTACGAGCGCCTACAACCGCGACGGCGACGAGATCTACACCGTCGTTTTGAACTCAACCACCACCGACCAGCGCTTTACCGATACCGCAACCCTTGCCAATTGGTACTACGGTCACAAGGTGACGGTCGCAATCGCCAACACGCAGGAAAAGACCGCCAACGGCAACCCGCTTATGGCGCGCATTGGCCAAACCGACTGGACGGACAAGACGATCGACGCCACACTCGCCGATCCTACGGCGCAAGCGACTGTGTTTTCCCTTGCCGGCGAGGTGACCGAAAAGGTTAGCTACGACGATCTTTCGGGCACGGTGCATGTGGGCGACAAGGTGGGCAGCGTTACGCTCAAGCAGGACGGCACCAAGATCGCCGTCATGGACCTGGTTGCCGACGAGGAAGGCGCAGGGCCGAATCCCATTGAATGGCTACTCGTGAAGCTCGATCGCTTGGGCCGTCGCATCGACAACCGCCCGCTCACGGCAGAAAGCGAGACCGTCGCCAAGGCGCCCGAGGTGTAGGGCGCAAGAATAATAAGTCCGCTGAAAGGAGGCGTCCGAAAGGATGCCTCCTTTTTTGAGGTTCGAATCCCCAGCCGCCATTCTTGATAATAAAAAGGGCCCCAAATGGGACCCTTCTTCAAGTTCATACTGGCGGAGAGCTGGGGATGTCCGGGCATGCTGCGCATGCCCTCCGGCTTCAAAGCCTGGCGGCTTTTCGTCCACGGGCTACAAACGCTTTCGCGTTTGCTTAACGCCCGTGCCCTCTCGGGTTCGAATCCCCAGCCTCCTTTCTCCGCACAAAAAAGGGCCCCAAATGGGACCCTTCTTTCAAGTCATACTGGCGGAGAGCTGGGGATTCGAACCCCAGATGCCCTTTTGGGGCATACTCGCTTAGCAGGCGAGCACCTTCGGCCTCTCGGTCAGCTCTCCGTAACAGCCGTTCTATAGTAACCAAACAGCCAAGGATGAGCAAGAGGAAATTTTCTAATTGCCTAGCAGCCTTTCCTTCTTGAAAGCATCGCCTACCCCAGCGAGCGGTTGAGGGAGCCGAGCTCGTCGTTGCCCATGGTGCGCCACATTTGAAAGATACAACCGCGCGCCAGGAAAAAGAAACCGTTGTCGACCAGTTGCACAGCGGCATCTGCCAGCTGATTCGTCACGGCGGACACTGGCGGCAGCTCTAGTCCAGCCTTGTGGATGGTCTCGACCGCTTCCTCGAACGTCGGAGGCTCGCTGACGCCCATCTCGTTCATAAGGCCCTGCATTTCTTCCAGCGCGCTGCTGCCCGACTCCTCGCCGCGCGGCACCAGACGGTAACAAGCCAGCGCCAGGTCGAGCTGATCGCAATTCCAATAGGCAAACGCCAAGCGATAGAACAGGTAGCCGATTGCAGAACGATCGCTGGCAATACGTAGGCCGTGGCGCGCCACCTCGATAATCTCGTCAAAGCGCTCCAGACGCGCAAGCACGTTGATGAGCGCAAAGTGCGACTGCATGGACGAGCGCGCCAGATCGTAAAGATGGCGCACCTCGGGCAGTGCTCGTTCAAAGTCCTCTTGCTCGGCGTAAAAGCTGCAGATCTCGTGCTGGGCAAAGTACAGCGCATCGGGCGCACGAAGGATTCGCACAGAGCGGTCTTCTTCCAACACCGGTAGCACCATGCGCACCAGCTGGTTATCGCAAAACTGCGTTTGAACCGGACCTGTCGCCAAAAGCTCGGCGACGGCGCACTTGGCCTCCAACTCCTCGACAAGACGGGAAAAGCCTTCAAAAGCACCTGTACGGTCGACTTTTGCCTGCTCGCGCAATTCAACAACACGGGCCACGTATGGGTCGTCGTCCTCTTCCATGACCTCCAGCTCGTCAGCCGTATCGGCAAGCAGCAGATCGCGCAGCGCCGGCGGCAGCATGCGATGGTCATCACGCGGACGAGCATGAACCTCCGCAGGTTCAATCGTCTCCGGAGCGGTTGACTCATATGCCTCAAGCACACGCTTGCACGGCATATCGTCCATGTCCATGCTCTCAAGATCCTTGGCGACAGGCACGCAACCGGCCAGATAGGCCGCGCGCCCAAAGAAATACGTTGCGACAACGCGCTCGCCCTGCTCACTGTCGGGAGCAGCAATCTGCACATAGCAGCGCGTGATGCAGGTGCCCGCGGCAAAACACGCTGCCGCAAGCGTGAGCGCCACGCGCGCATCGTGCTCCGCGGCCCAGATCGTGCGCGTGTCCTCGTCCAGCTCGTGCCAGGCGTCATCTTGAGCGTCGTATTCACGTTGCGGCATGGCATCAACGACAGACTGCCCAAACCGAACGAGCATAATCCCCTCGGCAACGTTTGCCCGATAGGTATAGTCGAGCCGCGTGACCACGTTAAGCGCCTCGACAATACGCGCGAAGCGGGTACGCACATCCCACTCACCGCCCGGCTGGCAAGCCACCGTACCCGGTTCGCCCCACGGGTTATCGCTCGAGGCCGTATCGAGCAGTCGAGGAACATCGTTGGTCGTCTTAGCGATATGCCACGCATCAAAGAGCGCGCAGCCCTCAAGGCTCGGCGACGAGGCCGCGGGGACCAATCCAGCCCCGATGCGCTCAAGGATGCCGGAGAGGCGGTTGAGACGGCACTCGATGGCAAGCAGCATGTCAATCTCGTCCTGGTCCAGCAGGCTACGATCAAAATTGAGATAGAAAAGCTTTGAACGATCAATGCGAGCCAGGCTCATCTCGGACTTGGCAGCGATGGTGCGCAGGCGGGGCAAGTCAATTTCACTCATAAGGGCGGCGGCATAGCGCTCGATACCGCTCGGGTTCTCGGCATGGTCAACGCGGTAAAGCAGCGTCTCGATAGCATCAGGGAGCGGTGCCGTGTTAAAGCCCAAAAACACCTCGACCGGCTCGGGCAACTTTACGAGCTTGATCTTGTCGATAACATTTTGCATACCCTCGTCGAGTCCGCCGGCGTCCACCGTGCTCGCAATGGCATTTTCGGAGTCAGCGAATATCACGTAGCGCAGGAACATCGATGCCATGAACTCGCCGTAAGGAAGGGAGCGGGTCGAATTCCATGTCTCGTGGTCGGACTGCTCGCGCATGGGGCCTTCGGGAGAGCCGACGGTTCGCGCGCACGCGCGCATCGTGCCGTTGGCTCCCCGAACCACAATCTCACCAATACCGGAGTCCGACTCGTCAAGGACCAGTTCCATGTCGGGATCGTTGGGCAGCGGAGCCTCGCTGACGGGGCGGTCCACCTTGTACACCTCACCCGAAACGCTTACGTAGCCCAAAAGCGACACATGGCTTTTGCCAACGAATTCGACGACATAACAAGATTCATGCCGATCCTCGCCAAAGAGTTTCCAGACCACGCCATATGAGCGTCCCGCAGGCTGCTCGGGCATCGCCGGAAAGCGCTTCTTGGGATCGAGAAACCTGAGCTTGTATGTCGGACGCTCTGCCACGAAATATCACCCTGATCGGTCGCTTGAGAAGGAGTGGTCGCGAATAAGTCGCGACATCTACTCGGAATCTTACACGAGTCGACAGGAAATCGTCCCTTTGGACGAAAGCACTCAAGCTGGCGTAAAAGAAAAGCCCCCGTTGCCGGGAGCTTTAATCTCAAATGGTGCGGCGTATAGGATTCGAACCTATGACGTTCTGATTCGTAGTCAGACCCTCTATCCAGCTGAGGTAACGCCGCGACTTGTTGATTATTATGCACAGGGACTGAATAATGGTCAAGCATTTTTTCAAAAAAAGTTATCGAATTTGATTTTTAATCATTTGGAGGGCTTGGCGCGATCTTCGACGCATCGCGATATAAGAAAAGCCCCCGTTGCCGGGAGCTTCAAAGTCAATTGGTGCGGCGTATAGGATTCGAACCTATGACGTTCTGATTCGTAGTCAGACCCTCTATCCAGCTGAGGTAACGCCGCAACGCACGGATTATTATGCACGCGAGCCCCCGATGGGTCAAGCGACAATTAGAAAAAATTTTACGGAGTGATAATTAAGTTGTTCGTGCCTCGACCGTGGTTCGAATCCATGCAGTGCCGGCGTAAAAGAAAAGCCCCCGTTGCCGGAGGCTTTCAATTTCAATTGGTGCGGCGTATAGGATTCGAACCTATGACGTTCTGATTCGTAGTCAGACCCTCTATCCAGCTGAGGTAACGCCGCAGCGCAAGACATATAAAACCACTTTAGCTTATTGGAGTCAAGCACAATTTCAAACTTTTTTGTGGAACGCAGTTTTGTCATGCTGCTCCGCATATACCGTCGTTCCCCGTACGATCGATTGGCTTTTCGATCACGTCAAACTTAGCATCAAGTTCCCTCAGAAGCGATCTCACCCGCTGGGCACAATCATAATCGGCAAACGAGATGCTCAACATGCGAGCAACCTGATTAGATGTCTGGACCCCATAGAAATGCTCTAGGGCCACAAGCCCCTCGTGCGCCACAAACGTCTCAACCACATGAGGCGACTCCTCGTAGCACCATTGCGTCAACGGCCCCTCGCTCGTCTGTCGAACCACCAGGCCACCCATGCCAGACGGCTCACACGTCACAAGCAGGTACTCCCCGCCCTCGTCGCTCTCAAACAAAACCACCCGATCATCAAACAGCTCCATCGCGTCCCCTTTCTCTCGCTCTTATTTAGCAAAAGCATAGCAGGTAGATTGCTGTATACAGAACATTTGTTCGTGTGTTTTCTATTGAGCTGTCCGCACGGCATGGTATGGACCTGCGCACGAAATAGGGCGCCCCCGAAGGAGCGTCCTTGCATATCGCCTATGCAGCCAAGTTACGCGACCGGCTCAATCTTCTCGAGGCCGCCCATGTAGGGACGCAGGACCTCGGGGATCGTGATGGTGCCGTCGGCGTTCTGGTAGTTCTCCAGAATGGCAGCCATGGTACGACCAGCCGGCAGGCCGGAACCGTTAAGGGTGTGCAGGTAGCGCGAACCCTTGAAGTTCTCGGGGTCGCGATACTTGATGTTGGCGCGGCGAGCCTGGAAGTCACCGCAGTTGGAGCAGGAGCTGATCTCCTTGTAGGCGTTGTAGCTCGGCAGCCAGACCTCGACGTCGTAGGTCTGACGGGCAGAGAAGCCCAGGTCGCCGGTGCACAGGCTAATCACGCGATACGGAAGGCCCAGCTGCTGCAGCAGGTACTCGGCCTCGGCGGTCATGCTCTCGAGCTCCTCGTCAGACTCCTCCGGCTTAGCGAACTTGACCATCTCGACCTTGTCGAACTCGTGCTGACGGATGATGCCGCGGGTATCGCGACCAGCGGAACCGGCCTCCTCGCGGAAGCAGGGGGTGAAGGCGGTGTAGCGGCGCGGCAGGGTGTCGGCGTCGAGGACCTCACCGGCGTGCAGGTTGGTGAGCACGACCTCGGCGGTAGGGATCAGGAAGTTGTCGCCCGAGACGTGATAGGCGTCGTCCTCGAACTTGGGCAGCTGACCCGTACCGAACATGGTCTGACGCTTGACGACGATGGGCGGCCACCACTCCTTAAAGCCACGACTCGTGTGCGTGTCCAGGAAGAAGTTGATAAGGGCGCGCTCCAGGCGGGCGCCGGCGCCACCGAGAACGGTGAAGCGGCTGCCGGAGAGCTTGTTGCCGCGCTCGAAGTCGAGGATGTCCAGATCGGTGCCCAGATCCCAGTGCGGCTTAAAGTCGAAGTCGAACTCGCGCGGGGTGCCCCAGCGGCGACGCTCGATGTTCTCGTCCTCGTCCTTGCCGTACGGCGTGGCCTCGCAAGGAATGTTGGGCAGGTGAGCCATGAAGTCGTACTGCTCCTGCTCGAGGGCGGTGCGGCGCTCGGCCAGACCGTCAATCTTCTCGTTGACGGCGCGCACGGCCTCTTTGGCGGCCTCGGCCTCGTCCTTCTTGCCCTCCTTCATCAGGGCGCCGATCTTCTTGGACTCGGCATTGCGCGTGGCTTGAAGTTCCTCAACCTCAGTGATGACGGCACGACGCTCGTCGTCGAGCTCAAAGAACTTCTCGCGATCCCAAGACGTCTGGCGGTTAGCCATGGCGACATCGATGGCATCGGGGTTCTCGCGAACAAACTTGATATCAAGCATTAGATCCTCCGGCGATATACATTCCATTTAGGTTGCAACCTTGTACATGTATGGGCAAGTATATACTTATGAGCGTTTACGACCCAACTCAACTACGCAAGAAGGCACCCAATGGACGCAGTTTTTTCCTTTTTGTTTGGCACCCGCACCGGTTTTGCCATCCTTTTCGCCGGCGGCATCCTGCTGTTTGCGATTATTGCCTTTGTAATGGAGAAGCGCACCCATAAGATGTATGTCGACCGCGGCCCCAAGTCCGAGGACGAAGAAGACAGCTTCTGGGACTAACCTGCCAAAAAGGGACAGGTTTATTTTGGTCGGTTTTATCTGGGCAAACGCAAGTGCCCCGCAACTGGAATTGAGCCAGTTGCGGGGCACTTTTCGCTAAAAGGACAAAACCGCAGGAAAAACCTGCCAACATAAACCTGTCCCTTTTTTGGTCGGTTTTACTGGAGGGTTGCGTCGATTGCCTTGACCAGGGCGCTGCGCATGCCGGCGTCCTCGAGCGCAACGACGCCCTTGATGGTGGCACCACCGGGCGAGCATACGGCATCCTTCATCGCCGCAGGATGCTGGCCAGTTGCAAGCTGCAGCTTTGCCGTACCCAGCACCATCTGGCTCACAATGCGATAAGCATCCGCACGCGGGATACCGTGCTTGACCGCCGCATCGCCCAGGGCCTCGATTGCCATGGCGACAAACGCCGGAGCGCAACCACCCACCGTGCCACCCACAAACAGCAGGCTTGTGTCGAGCTCGACGACAGCGCCAAGCTTACCGAGCAGGTCGAGCACCACAGCACGCTGCTCGTCGTTAAGCGTCGAAGCCTTCTCGCAGGCGATGACGCCCTCGCCTACCGAAACCGGCGTGTTGGGCACCGTCGAGATATGCGCGACGCCCGGCAGGACCTGCTCCCACTTGGCACTGTCCCAGGTCCAGGCAACCGACAGAACGACCTTTTTGGCAAGAGCATCCTTGAGCGGGGCGAATACCTTCTCGATCATGTACGGTTTGACCGCAGCGACCACGATATCGGATGCGGCGACAACCTCGGCGGCATCGTGGCAGGCGACCATGCCGCGCGCCTCGCAGCGCTCAACCAGCGCGTCGTAGCGACCCGCGCAGGCGCACATGTCGCTCGCAGCTACACCGGCAGCGATCCAGCCATCGGCCATAGCGCTCGCCATATTGCCAAAACCGACAAATCCAATCTTCATATCTCATAGTCCTTTCAGACACATTCCTCAAAACGAAAGGTATTGTCCCACGCCATTGTTTCGTATTGCCGACCTATTTGTGATACGGCTCGCCACGACTGATCTTGCAGGCACGGTAAATCTGCTCCAGCAGCACCACACGCGCCAGGTTATGCGGCAAGGTAATGCGTCCAAAGCTGAGCATCTCGTCGGCTCGTGCGCGCACGTCGTCACTCACGCCGTCCGAACCGCCGATTACAAAGGCAATGTCGCTGCTGCCTCGCAGCATAAGATCGTCGAGCCTCGCCGAAAACTCCTCGCTCGAGCGCTCCTTGCCCTCGATAGCCAGCAGGATCACATGCGCTCGAGATGGCAAGGCGGCAAGAATCGCCGCCCCCTCCTTGTCGCGCGCGGCATCCACGCCGCCCGCCTTAGCCGGGTCGATATCGGCCACCTCGCGGATATCCACCTTGGCATAGGCACCTAGGCGCTTGGTGTACTCAGCGCACGCGTCCTTCCAAAAGCGCTCCTTGAGCTTACCGACGCAAACGACGGTGTATTTCACGCGCGTCTACTCCTTCGAATCGTTTTGAACTTTGCCGGCGGCCAGCATCTGCTCGAACATCGAGGCCGACTGCGAAAAGTCGCTCGGCAGCACGACCGTCGAGGTTTTACCCGTGCGAGCGAACTCCGTCATCATCTCGGACCACTGCGTAAACATGAACAGTTGGTTGGCCTCGTCATTGCCGACACCCGTCTCCTGGATGATCTCGAGCGAATCTTTGATACCCAGCGCGATGGCCTTGCGCTGGTTGGCGATGCCCTCGCCCGCCTTTTCCATAGCCTCGGCCTCGGCGGTCGCCTCGGTGACGCGCTTGATGCGGTCGGCCTCGGCGAGCTCCTGCGCGGCAGCGCGCTTGCGCTGGTCAGCGTTGATGTCGTTCATGGAGTTCTCAACCTCGGTCGGCAGTGCGATTTTGGTGATGAGCGTCGACACGAGGGTGAATCCGTAGGCGGCCATCTGCTCGGAAACGGTAGCGTTGACATCCTTGGCGATGTCATCCTTCTTGGCAAAGACCTCATCGAGTGTGTAGACGGGGATGGAGGAGCGCAGGGCGTCGGTGATGAAGTCGCGCATCTGGTCGACGGGCTCCTGCAGCATATAGTAGCTCTTGTAGATGCCCGAATCTTCCGGGCCGGCGCCCATGTCATAGCTCACGTGGTACTGAGCGGAGACCTCAAGGCCAATGGTCACGTTGTCCTGGGTCTTAACGTCGATGCCAAAACCATTTTTCATGGTGCGCAGGCTCACCGTGGCGGCCTTGCGGTCGATCACGGGCACCTTCACGTGGAAGCCCGCGTTGACGATACGATTGAACTTACCCAAGCGCTCGATGATCACAGCGTGCTGCTGCTCAACGACGTAGCAGGCGTTGGGGAGCAGCAACAACAGGATGATGATGGGAATCAAAAGGCTGGTAAGGGCGGCGATGATACCGGAAAACAGCATGGTCTCTCCTCTGATAGGCACACGTTGGCATTAGGATACCCGTCCAAGGAGATCGTGCATAACAAAAAAGCTCCCATTGTTGGGAGCTCTTTCATTTAATGGTGCGGGCGAAAGGACGTCCGCGTATCCGCTTCGCGGATCCGCACCGGCATCGGCCGCCTGCCGGCGTCCTCGCCAGCTCGCTAAAAGCGTTCCGCGTTTTCTTGACGCTCGCTCCTTCGCAGGTTCAAGTCCCCGCGATAGGCCCATAACAAAAAAAGCCCCCATTGCTGGGAGCTCTTTCATTTAATGGTGCGGGCGAAAGGACTTGAACCTTCATGGGGTTGCCCCCATACGGACCTGAACCGTACGCGTCTGCCAATTCCGCCACGCCCGCGTGCAGGAATTAGAATAACGGAGCGCCACCGCGAACGCAAGAACTATTTTTGAAAAAGTTTGCAGGCATTTTCCCAAGCGGCATGCGCGATTGTTTCGGCGTCCTCACCAGTGCGATCGACACGATCGTTAACCAGCGCGTTTGCCGTAATGGAGATCATTGCGGGCTCGCATTCAAGACCGCGGATAGGCTCCGGAGCCATATACGGGCAATCCGTCTCGAACAAAATTCGATCGAGTGGGGTTGCCGCAAATGCCTCGCGCACGTCTTCGTTGCGCTTAAAGGTGGCCGCACCACCATAGGCGATATAGCAGCCTAGCTCCACAAAGCGCTCCATCGTGGCGCGGTCCTCGCCAAAGCAGTGCAGCACACAACCGGCCTGAGGCACGCCCACCTCACGAAGCACGTTGTACGCATCCATATGCGAGGTGCGCTCCCCATCCGAGTCCTCGTGCCGCAGGTGCAACTCCACCGGCACATTGCAGCGCACGGCGACTTCGAGCTGACGTGCCATGCAATCAATCTGCACGCTGTGGGGCGCCGGCGTGATGTCGTCGTCGTAATCCATGTGGTAGTCCAGACCGATTTCGCCAATACCGGCACACAAAGGGTCATCAAGCGCAGCAACAACCTGTGCGTGAACGTCGTCGGTATAGTCCGGCGCGCCATAGGGGTGAACGCCAGCGAGATACTTGATCTGCGGAATCTCCCGCATCGGCAGAATTTCGCGCACGAGCCAGTCGCTATAGTCCGTCACGCTGCGCTTGTCGGCGATGGGGTCGAGCATCGTCACCAACAGGTCGACGCCCGCGGCTTTGGCGCGCACGAGCGTCTCGGGCACTTCTTTCCCCCAAAACGAAAGCAGATGCGCATGCGTGTCAGCAAGCGGTGCCAAGGGCACGGGACAAGCAACCGTCTTCTTTTTCTTGGTAAACGTCACGCGTTCGGCATTAGGCATCATGGATGAGCTCCTGAGCCAGGCGGATAAAGTCGGCAACATCAAGCGTTTCTGCGCGCGTGGTGGGTGCGATACCGCAAGCCTCAAAGGCGGCGTCGAGCACGTCCTTGGCAAAGCCGTTGGCGCTCATGGAATTGCGGATGGTCTTGCGGCGCTGAGCAAATGCAGCATCAATCACGCGGGCCACAAACTCGCGATCGAGTCCTTCGGGCGCCACGCCGTCAACACGGTCGATACGCACGACGGCCGAGTCCACGTGCGGTGCCGGCATAAAGCAACGTGGCGGCACCTCAAAGCGACCCGTAACCTGCGCATACAGGCCGAGCTTTGCCGTGTAGCCGCCATAGGTCTTGTTACCCGGCACCGCGGCAATGCGATCGGCAACCTCCTTTTGAACCATGACCACGGCACGCTTGAGCGCGGGCATCGTCTGGAAGAACTGCAGGATGATCGTCGCCGCCACGTTATAGGGCAGGTTCGCGACAAATACCGTCGGCTCACCGCCTGCAGCCTGCTCAATCTGCCCCGTCGTCACCTTGAGCGCGTCGCCCATGATAAAGCGGAAGTTGGCATAGTCGGCGGCATGGGCATCGAGCACCGGTTCGAGTTCGGGATCGGCCTCGATCGACGTGACGCACGCCGCCTCCTGCAGCAGCGCGAGCGTGAGCGTACCAACGCCCGGGCCAACCTCGAGCACGCGCTCATCGCCCGTGAGCTCGGAAAGCTCGCAAATGCGCTCAATTACATGGTTGTCGATCAGGAAGTTCTGGCCCAGGCGATGCTTGGTCGCAAGGCCAAACTCCTCCAGCAGCTCCCTTGTTGCCGTGGGGTTTGCCAAAGGCGAAGTTGTCATAGTTGCCTCCTTAGCATGATGGCGGCGTCTTGAAACAAAAGGGCATGGACCGTTGCGGCCATGCCCTTACATCTAAACAGCAAATTGCCGATATGGCGCGCGGCGTCTTAGCCCAGACGCGGGAACAGCGGCTCACCCTTCTCGACGGGCTGACCACCGACAAGCAGGCCCCAAGCGCAAATGCCCTTGAGGTCGTCGCTCGCGGCCTCGTCCTCGCAGGACAGGCGGCGCAGGGCTTCGGCAGAGGTCTGAGGCATGAGCGGCATCAGCAGGTGAGCGGCAATGCGGATGGCCTCGAGCAGGTTGTAGATCACAAATGCCAGCTCGTCAGCCTTAGCCTCATCCTTGGCAAGCGCCCAAGGCTCGGAGTCCTCGATGTAGTGGTTGGCGGCGTGGATGAGCTCCATAACCTCGTCCTTGGCTCCGCCGTAATCGAGCACGTCCATCTTGGCCATGTAGCGCTCGACCAGGCCGTCGGCGATCTTTGCCAGCGGGTTGTCGAACGCATCGAACGATGCGGGCTTGGCGGGCGCGCAGCCGTCAAAGTACTTGCCGCTCATGTTGAGCGAACGCGAGATGAGGTTGCCCCAGCTGTTGGCCAGGTCGGCGTTGTAGACCTGCTCCATGCGATCGAAGCTGATGGCGCCGTCGGTGCCGGGGACGACGTCGGTCATAAAGTAGTAGCGATAGCCCTCGACGCCCAGCATGTCGATAACGTCCTGCGGAGCGATAGCGTTGCCGCGGCTCTTGGACATCTTCTCGGCCTTGCCGGTCTCGGCATTGCGCACGGTCAGGAAGCCGTGGGCAAAAACGTGCTCGGGCAGGGCCTCGCCGATGGCCATGAGCATCGCGGGCCAAATGACGCAGTGGAAGCGGATGATGTCCTTACCCACGATGTGGAACTGCGCGGGCCAGCGATAGGCCAGCTCGGCACGGGCCTCGTCGGTGTCGACACCGTAGCCGACGGCCGTCATATAGTTGAGCAACGCATCGAACCACACGTAGGTCACGTGACCCTCGTCAAACGGGACCTGAATGCCCCAGTCAAAGCTCGTACGGCTCACGGAAAGGTCGTTAAGGCCACCCTCGACAAAGCTGCGTACCTCGTTCATACGGAACGCAGGCTCGACAAAGTCGGGGTGCTCGTCATAGAGCTTGAGAAGCTTGTCCTGGAAGGCGGAAAGCTTAAAGAAGTAGGACTCCTCCTGCACGCGCTCAAGCGGACGGTGGCAGTCGGGGCACAGGTGCTGGCCGACGCTGCCGTACTCCTCGTCGCCCTTCTGGACCTGCGTATCAGTGAAGTAGGTCTCGTCAGGCACGCAATACCAACCGTCGTAGCTGCCCTTATACAGATAGCCAGACTCCTTCATGCGCTCCCACAGGTACTGCACGGCATGATGCTGGCGCGGCTCGGTGGTGCGGATGAAGTCGTCGTTGGAGATCTCGAGCTTGCTCCAAAGCTCCTTGAAGTGCGGGGCCTGGCTATCGGTCCACTCCTGCGGCGTCATGCCATGCTTGGCTGCGGCCTCGGCGACCTTCTCGCCGTGCTCGTCCATGCCGGTCAGGAACTTGACGTTATAGCCGGCGGAACGGCGATAGCGAGCCTGAACGTCGGCGATGATGGTGGAATAAGCCGTGCCCAGGTGCGGATCGGCGTTGACGTAGTAGATGGGCGTCGTGATAAAGAACGAAGGCTTGCTTTGATCCATGGGGTTTGTCCTCCAGAAAAACGTTGCATACAGGGGATGATTCTAGCGCAAGGGCTGGATATCCTCCATCTATTGCATATCGAGCACCATGGCATAGACATCGCGCTTGCGGCGCGAATACTTCTGAGACAGGCGCTTGGCCACCGCAGAGGCGGGCTCCCCCTCCTCGAGCGCGGTGCGGATATCCTCGCGCAGGGCATCGTCGGGATCCGCTACCGCAGCGCCAACCGGCGCGATGCCGGCCTCCTCGTCCTCGCTCGGCGGCGCGATGACCAGCGCAATCTCGCCCTTTACCTCGCCGCGAGCACGCAGCTCCTCGGCAAGCTGGTCAGCGGGCCCGCGCAAGACCTCCTCGTGCAGCTTGGTGAGTTCGCGGCAGACGGCAAGCTCACGCTGGGGAAAGACCTCCGCCACGGCCTCGAGCGTCGCCACGATGCGATGTGGAGACTCGTAGAAGATGAGTGCGCCGGGCACCACGGCAAGGCGCTGCAAACGGCGCACACGGTCGCCGTGCTTTCGGCCCAAAAAGCCCTCGAAGAAAAAATGCTCGCAGGGAATGCCGGACGAAACGAGTGCCGTGACGCAAGCAGAGGGTCCGGGAATAACTTCGACAGGCACATCGGCCTCACGCGCCGCCTCGACCAGCGCCTGGCCGGGATCGGACACGCTCGGCATGCCGGCGTCCGAGGCAAAGGCGAGGGTCTCCCCCGCCAGCAGACGGTCGACCAGGCCGGCAGCGCGGCTAGCGATCACATTCTCGTCGCAACGGACAAGCGGCTTGGAAATACCCAGGTGCATCAGCAGCTTTGACGTCACACGCGTGTCTTCGCAGCAAATGGCATCGGCGGCGGCAAAAGCCTCGCCAACGCGCGGGGACAGGTCGCCTAGGTTGCCGATGGGCGTGCCGACCACATAGAGTTTGCCCATATGGGCGCTGTTTTGCGTCATATCAACCTATTCAATCATGCCGCGCTCGAGCGTACCGAGCGCCGCGCGGGCGTCCCATGCTGCAATGCGCTTCTCGGTCTTCCACGTTTGGAAGAACCAACCGGCAGCCGGCGCAAACGAAGCCAGCTGGTTGGCGATAAACACGCGCTCGTAGGCATTGCGACCCTCGGGCGTAACCGACGAGTTGGCAAAGATCGCCGCACCCGACCATTCGCCCACCAGCACGGGGAACCCAGTCGAAATCGCTTCTTTAAGCTCGCGCTTGTTACGCGAAATCGCCGTCGTCAGCCCGCGGGGGC
Organism: uncultured Collinsella sp.; assembly: GCA_902469055.1. Classification (GTDB taxonomy): domain Bacteria; phylum Actinomycetota; class Coriobacteriia; order Coriobacteriales; family Coriobacteriaceae; genus Collinsella. The sequence goes on along the minus strand of CABRBC010000039.1, from coordinate 1,496 downwards.
TCGTGATGTCAAGCGCGTACTCGTCGCGGTAATGGTACAGATGAAGGTCCATGTAGACGTTCTTGTACTTGGCGCCGCGCATAAAATGCTTCCACTCGCTGGGATGCCCCGACGACGAGAAGACGACGATCTTATCCTCGGGCATATACGAACGAACGAGCTCGTAGGCATCGCGATAGAAATTGCGCAGGTAGTGGGCCGGAATGCCATCCGTCATGGTGAAGAGGCTCTTGCGAACGCTCATCTGCGGCGTGTCCAGCAGCTCAATGCCCAGCAGGCTCTCGGCCTCGCCATAGCGATCGGCCAAGCGCTCGAGCACGTCGAGTGCGACATGACGGCCGTTGGTGGACGAATGCCACTCGGCGACAGCCTCCGGCGTGGTGGGCGAATCGTTGGAATCGCCCTGTCCACCGGGCACGGTTGCCAGATCGAGCAGCACGCGGATGTCGTACTTGGCAGCCCACTCAATTGCACGGTCAATGTAGTCGACAACCGAGATGTAGGAGGCATCGGACTCCTGTGAGCCAAAGGCATACCAAGGCACCGGCAGGCGCACGGCGTTGAGGCCGACCTGCGCCATACGGCGAAAATCATCCTCGCTCACAAACGTCTCGTAATGGCGGCGCATGCGCTCGTTATAGGCGGCGGTACCCATGGCCTCCTGTAGCTCGGCCGCGTTGGATGCACCGGTCGCCGCGTACAGCGACGGGGTCACCCAAGGCTCGGGAATAAACCAGCCAGAGAGATTAACGCCGAGTATCCTCTCCATCACTGCCCCCTTCGGATCATGCAGGTCGAACCCGCATCGTATTGCATAGGATAAGTATCGTTTTGAGTATACCCGCGCGTGCGGACAGGCGACCGAACGGTCTACAAAGTGGCGCAAAAGTGGGAGGAATGTCCGGGCAGACGGGCCCGAGATGGCGCGCCGAAATGCACACGCGCGCCGGAAGTAGGCGACCGGAAAGCGTGCCCCGTTTTTTCACAAGAGACTGGGGTGTATTTTCCGTTCAAAGCCTCAACCGGAAAGCGCATCCCGTTCTGAGCGCGGGATCTGGGACGCAGTTTCCGCCAAGTCCCGCCGCAAAAGGAAAGCATGTCCCATTCTGACGCCGGATTCCGGTCCACACTTTCCCAAACAGGCTCAAAGCGGAAAGCGTATCCCGCTCTGAAGCCAAATTCCGGGATGCAGTTTCCGCAGGAGCCCTCGGTAAAAGAAAAGGACCCCTTTGCAGAGGTCCTAGTCAATTCAAGGTGGCGGGGAAGGAAATCGCGCCCTCGCTCCGCGCGTGCGGGCCGCTGCGGCGCTTCGCGCCTTGCGAGCTCCGCTGGCAAACGCTCACGCGTTTACTCAGCTCCGCGCCCTCACGGGGTTCGATTCCGTGTGGGGGCCACATAAAAGACGATATGAGAAAGCCATTGGGGGCCGCCTCCCCCGCGGCGCAGCTTCTTTCCGCGGGCTCGGGGTGCCACAATGGGCTTTGAGTATCGGCCCG
>CABRBC010000038.1:0-46035 GCA_902469055.1 uncultured Collinsella sp. | reverse complement strand
CGGGCCGATACTCAAAGCCCATTGTGGCACCCCGAGCCCGCGGAAAGAAGCTGCGCCGCGGGGGAGGCGGCCCCCAATGGCTTTCTCATATCGTCTTTTTCATGCATTTGAATAGAGCGGGCAACTCTCTTGGGGCCGTCTGCATGACGTGTGCCTGGCGCATGGTATTGCGCCCAGCTTTCATGTCCGCGCGGCCACCTATCCTTACGGCAATGTAGCCGCCTATGTAGCAAGCGGCAGGCAACGGAGAAAGGCCCTAACCGTGTCAGTTGAAAAGACGCCGGGTATCTCGGCTATCGATACGACGAACTTTGCGCGCCAGATCGTGCTGGACTTTGAGTTTGCGCCGGTGCCAAAGCAGCGCCAGCGCCGTGGGCTGCACAATGAGATTATCGAGGTCGGTGCCGTCAAGCTCGATTACCACGGCAACGTTATGGGCGAGTTTTCGCAGTTTGTGCAGACGGAATTTACCGAAGGCGTTGCGTTTCCCGTCCGCGAGCTTACGGGGATATCAGCCGTGGATACCGCGATGGCCGATCCGCTCTACATGGTGATTAAAAGGCTAAGCGATTGGATCGGTCGCTACTCCGCCCAGGTGGTTTGCTGGAGCGGGGCGGACCGGCGACAGCTTTTGACCGAGTGCCAGGCAAAGCACATCGACCTCTCCGCTTTTCCTACGGACTGGGCCGACCTGCAGGCGTTTTACACCTCGATCATGGACGTGGGCAGCCACGGGTGCGTCTCTTTGAGTGACGCGGCGACGTGGTTTGGCATCGAGTTCGACGAGTCGACGGGCCACGCCCATAGTGCCCTGGCCGATGCGCGCGTGACCGCCAAGCTGCTCAAGCAGATGATGGACGGGGAATACCGCGTGAGCCCGCGCGCCCAGGAAGTCCGCCAGCGGTGGGGGATGGGCGAGCGAGTCCAGACGCGCCTTTCCAGCAAGTGCCCCGAGCTGGGTGACCTGCTGCTGAAGCTGAAGGCGGAGGGGAGGTAGGCGGGTGCCCATTGGGCGCAAGCAGAAGGAATGGTTGCGCGAAGGATTCCGGAATCAGCATCAGAGAGCTGTACTTGAGATGCTATTCAAGGACACGCTGACACCTGCCGAGACCAAGCAGGTCAAGAGTATGGACATCGAGATGGCATCCATTGTCGAAGAGCGGCTTGCTAACATGATTCGCTGGACGGATAGGCAGAGACCCGTGACGCTGTGTGCGTTATCGTGCACAATGAGGTGTATAGGCTGCCAGTGGCGAACTATCCCGACGAGGTTCTGAGCAACTGCATCACCGAGATTTTCGAATACTTCTACGAAGAGGGATTTGGCGGCGTAGAGCAATCTGATTTTACGCGTTTGCAGGAGGAAGCCGGTATGGCAGACGAACTTGTTTTTAGTGGTGGCGAGATAGTCTACACCATGTCCCAATTGCCCAAAGTTACATCTGCGCCGCTGAACGGTAGCGCCGTGCTGGTTGGTTTTAAGGACGCTCACGATGGGGAGGAGGTCCTCTTTGATTTTGACCCTCGGGCTGAAAAGGCTACGAAGTTCGACTATGAACTTGCAGCCGTTAGCGGGCTCCTCACGGGCGCGTTGAATATCCTTTGGCAGAAAGACTTCAACCTAGAGGGTGCCAAAGAGTGGGGCGACGAGAAGGTTGGCAAATTCGTTCTTACGATTGCCAAGTCTGCGGGTATGACAAAGGCGGATGCAACTCTAGAAGACGCTATTCGCTTTCTAGAGAAAGAGTTTCCTCTTGCCGCGGACAAGCTGACCGCCGAGTTTGGCGGCGGGCTCCAACATCATCTGCGGGATTTCTCGCACCACCCGAGCTTGGTTGGCCTTGCGTGTTCGATCCTCTCGCAATTCACGTGCAAAGGCTATGGCACCGATACGGCCGGCCGGTTTGTCGCCTTTGACCTGCCTGCCGCCGCCTTCGATCCTGACCGCCCTCTTATAGGCAGGAACGTTCCAGAGAAGATCGCGTTTGGCACTCTGTTCTGGGCAATGCATCTCGTGAGCGACATGGCGGGGTCTAGTTCAAACCCCGGTAAGGGGACGGGTATTCCCGGCGTTGTGCTGTCCCTGCTAAAGGAGCTCTCCTCCCTGCCTGTTTTTCAAGACATGCAGATTGCCTATAAGGGCAAGGATATTCGCATTCAGCAATGGATCTCAAAGCTGTTTAACGGAACGGCGTTCAAAACCGAGGACGGCAAGCCCATTCGCTTCGACCTTCGGACGGAAGTCGGTCTTTTCGATCAAGCTTTAAGCCAGGTGCCAGCAGTCGTGGCCAACGAGGTTATCGTTCGTTGTCTCTACATGCTTTCAAGGCTCAAGGCCGAGCTAGAACGTTGCGAAGTGAGTGATGTCTCCGGCTTGCGCAAGCTCAAGGCTTCGCATTTCATGCCCTACAACAGCAGGGCCCTCACTCGCATGGTCACGGTTTCGAGTACTTCGTTCGTTCTGGCGAATCTGGCGACGGCGGCGGTCAGGGCGGGTATCGAATGCGAGGGGAACAAGGTCGTGTTCGCCCAGAAGTTCTTCTTGCGAATAAACTACGTTGGAGTTGGACGCCTTGCGTTTGCCCTCCATGCCGACTGGGGCTATATGGCGGAGGAAATGTCCGAGGCTTGGACTGAGCGTGCCAGGCGCCGCCAGGATATTTTCGATGGATTCCACTTTTATAGCCTAGATAGAGAAACGACGAGGATTGCCTTCTCGCTGAAGCTTGCCGCCATCAACTACGACTGCGGGAACGAGAAGAACGAAGTGCGCAAAGGGCAAAAGAGGAGCTGGGCCCGCGCGTGGCAGGATTCGGTCACGGACGGCCTAGGCATTGATGCAGGCGGCTATTTTTTGAGCGAGGAAGATGCGTACGGAGCCCTTGAGGCTATTTCGCGGCAGCGAGGCGGCAAGGTGCGCGCTTTGCTGATCGCTCAGGAGCTGGTTGAGTTTCGCCCCTATTTCCAGATAGGAGATGAAGAGAAGAAGGAATACAAAGGTTTGAAGGGGAGCGGGGCTTGGGTTAAAGATGAATTTCCCAGGAGACAAGACGCGGTTGATTCGGATGCCATACGTTCCCTCGAGAAGCATCGCGGGACGCGCGCTCGTGAGCTTTCGGATACATTACCAAAGCTCTTGGTGGGCGGTGCCATTGCTGCGGCGGCGTTCGTAGGCGCAGGAGGGGCGGCTGCGGCATTCGCTTCGGATATCGCTGTCGGCATCTTCGGAGGCTCGTTTGTCGGCCTCCACGGAGCAGCGCTTGTCAATGCAAGCCTTGCTGCGGCTGGCGGCGGAGCCTTGGCCACTGGCGGCATGGGCATGGCCGGTGGCACTGCTTTGATTACGGGCGGCGGCGCCGCGCTTGGTCTATTGGGTTCCGGCGGCGTTGCCTTGGCGGCATCGATGGGGGAGAACTACGCGCAGTTCGTGCTCGTCGAATGTTCGAGGTTCCTTGCTTTTCTTGATGTGGCTACTGACCGCTGCCCGCATGAGGGGGCCATTTTGGTGCGGAAAGCAGCCGAGGCCGTGCAGCGCGGCATCGCTGGCATTGAAGAAGATGTCGAGAAGGAGAACGGAAAGGGAAATCGCAAGGATGGCAAGTTGCTTAAGCAACTGAAGAAGGGTCTTGGGTATTTGACTTCGACCCTTAAGCAGATCGAGAAGATGCAGAGGCGCCTTGGCACCGCCGGTGAGGGTGAGCCGCTCAACAGCTTGCCGGCATCGGGTGATGAATAGGTACACTGCATATTGATGCCCTGGGAATGGCCTCTGATATGAGTCGCCGGGGTTCATTTTGTTTGGGTATGTAAAATTACTGGTTGGGTTCAATAAATCAGTGATTGGTGATACCACTTACCAGATTTGTTAAACTATTGGTTGGCTGAAAGCTCAAATCATGGCTTTCGGTTGTAAAATACATGGTTGGAATTCTATTTTTCGCAGAGAGGTCCAATCATGGCCGATAAGACCGCGTTCGACTACGTGAACGAGATGTGGAGCATCGCGAACTACGTGCGTGATGTCATTCGCCCCGCCGACTACAACAAACTCATCCTCCCGTTCGCCGTGCTGAGGCGCTTCGAGTGCGCCCTCGAGCCGACGCGGGCGGCCGTGAGCAGGCAGGCCGCCAAGGGGGTCTGGGACGACGACGACCCGAAGTACTGCGCCCTCTCCGGCCACTGCTTCTACAACGTCACGAGCTTCACGCTCTCCAACCTCGGCGCCAGCAAGACCTGTGACGCCCTCATGGCCTACATCAGCGGCTTCTCCGCGAACGCCCGCGAGGTCTTGCAGCGCTTCGAGATGCGGCAGACCTGCGAGAAGCTCGACGAGAAGGGCATGCTCTACGAGGTATGCACGCGCTTCGCGGGCTTCGACCTCGGCCCCAAGGCGGTCTCCGACCGCATGATGACCGACATCTACGAGCACCTCATCCAGCGATACGGCGAGGAGATCTCGCAGGACGCCGAGGACTTTATGACGCCGAAGGACGTGGCGAGGCTCGCCACGGCGCTCCTGTTCGCGAACGAGGACACGCTCCTCAACGCCGACGATGGCGACATCCGCACCCTCTACGACGGCAGCTGCGGCACCTGCGGCTTCATCTGCGACGCGCTCGACCAGCTCGACGAGTGGCACGACAGGGGCCACTTCAAGAGCCCCACCAAGATCGTCCCCTACGGCCAGGAGCTAGAGGACGCGACTTGGGCCATGGGCAAGGCGGCGCTCATGCTGCGCAACATCGCCGGCGGCTCGGGCGACGTGCTCGACCAGATGACCGACCTCTCGGCGGGAATCATGCTCGGCGACACCCTCGACGACGACAAGTTCGAGGACCGCGCCTTCAACTACCAGCTCACCAACCCACCTTACGGCAAAGAGTGGAAGAAGGAGAAGGATGCCGTCCTCGAGGAGATGGGCCGGGGCTTCGGCGGCAGGTTCGGCGCCGGCAAGCCCGACATCGACGACGGCAGCATGCTCTTCATGCAGAATGTCGCTGCGAAGATGGCTCCGCCCGAGGAGGGCGGCGGCAAGGCGGCCATCGTGCTCTCGGGATTCCCGCTGTTCAACGGGGATGCCGGCAGCGGGCCATCGGGCATCCGCCGCTGGCTGTTCAGCGAGGACCTCGTCGACTGCATCGTGAAGCTGCCGACCGAGATCTTCTACCGCACGGGCATCGCAACCTACATCTGGGTGCTCAACAACCACAAGCCGGAGAACCGCAAGGGGTACGTGCAGCTCATCGACGCCTCGGAGGAGAAGACCGCCCTGCGCAAGAGCCAGGGGAACAAGCGCTACGAGGTCGGCGAGGACCAGGCCGCGTGGATCGTGCGCACCTACGTAGACGGGCACGACCACGGCAGGTCGGTCATCGTCCCGGTCGAGGACTTCATGTACCGCAAGGTGACCACGCAGCGCCCGCTGCGCGTTGTCATTGAGCCCTCGGTTGATGGGCTGGATGCCCTCTTTACCCTCAGCAAGCCTATGGAGAAGCTGTCGGACGCGAGCCGCGCCGCCATTCGCTCCTGGGTTGAAAAGAACGAGGGCGCCTCGCTCACGTACAGCGAGGTCCTGGCTGCGGCCGAGAAGCTTCACAAAGCGATCGAGAAGCCCAAGCCACAGAAGGCCGCCCTCGCCGACGCTCTCGTCAAGGTCTTCGGACGTCGAGACCCGTCCGCGATCCCCGCAATCGATGCGAAGGGCAACCAGGTGTTCGACCCCGAGCTCAAGGACACGGAGAACGTTCCAATCGGCATGGAAATCGACGACTACATGGCGACCGAGGTGCTGCCCTACGCTCCCGACGCCGCGGTGGACGGGTCGGTAAGGGACGAGCCCAAGTCCGACAACAAGACGGGGCTCACGGCCAACCCGCTCGGCGACGGAGAAATCGGCGTCGTCGGCACGTCCATATCGTTCAACAGGTACTTCTACGAATACGAAAGGCCCCGCGACCCGCAAATCATCGCCAAGGAGATTCTCGAGCTCGAGGACGGCCTCGGCTCGCTCATGAGGGGGTTCCTGGCATGAGGACGAAGGCGGAAATCGGCAACAGTGAGTGGTTTGGTGGGTTGCCTAAGGGCTGGAATATGGTGCCGCTCTCGGCGCTGTTTAGATTCAGCAAGGGGCTGTCCATAACGAAAGCCGATCTTGTAAAGATGGGTAAGCCCGTCATCAGTTATGGGCAGATTCATTCGAAACAGAACATTGGAGTCGAGCTTCGCGAAAGCTTGCTCCGCCGAGTGCCAAATGACCTCGCCGGTGAAACTAGTCCGTCTCGCGTCCTCTCCAATGGGTTTGTTTTCGCAGATACTTCTGAGGACCTAGAAGGCTGCGGCAACAACGTTAGAAACGATTCCTCTCACGCTCTTTATGGCGGATACCATACCGTAGTCTTGAATCCGAGGCGCGACTTTAATAGCAAATACCTCGCGTATCTCTTTACCACGGATGCTTGGCGCTTACAGATTAGAAGGGATCTCGTCGACGTCAAGCTATTCAGTGTCAATCAGACGTCTCTCAACGAGACCTATGTCGTCATTCCTCCGACGGACGTCCAGAAATCAATCGTCTCCTACCTCGACGAGCGCTGCGCGGCCATCGACGAGGACGTCGCGAAGCGCCGCGAGGTCATCGAGAAGCTCAAGGAGTACAAGAGGTCCCTCATCGCGCATGCTGTGACGAAGGGCCTCGACCCTGATGCCGAGATGAGAGATAGCGGTGTCGAGTGGATCGGCGAGGTGCCAGCTGACTGGGAGATTGTTCCGGTAAAGGCCGATGTTGCAATCGGGCACGGTTCTGATCCAGTCCTTTCAGGCGACATTCCTGTTTGGGGTAGCGGCAACGAGCCTTTCAAAACATGCGGCGAGTATAAAGAGGGCCCGGTTATCCTCCTTGGTCGAAAGGGCACGCTCGACTGCCCTCAGCTCGTTGTGGGGCGATACTGGAATGTTGACACGGCATTTGACGCGAAGATTAAAAGCGGCAACCTTGACCTTAAGTTCTTTTATTACGCTGCAACATGCATAGACATTAAACCCTTTGCAACAAATACCGCCAAGCCGAGCATGACTCAATTCGATTGGGCCAATTCAAAAATCGCACGACCTCCTCTCTCCGAGCAGCGCCGCATCGTCTCCTATCTCGATGAACGTTGCGCCGACATTGATGAGGCGATCTCCCGCCAGGAGCAGCTCATCGAGAAGCTCGGAGAATACCGCAGGTCCATCATCCACCACGCCGTCGCAGGCAAGATCGACTGCTCGGAGGCATAGCCATGGCACGGGTTGACACGCATTACACGAACAAGCCCAAGGTCGCTGCTGAGTACAGCGGGCGACGCAAGATTCACCAGGAGGACGCCTTCGAGCGCTACATCTCGCGAAAAGTCGCTGCCCTCGGCGGCGCGGGCTGGGCCCTCTCACCTGACGATACGGGGTTCGACCCGAACGACGCACTCGTGTTCGACGACTTCGTCGCCTGGCTCGAGGCCACTGCGCCGGAGAAGCTCGACAAGATGCGCCGAGAGAAGGGCGCGAGGTGGGAGGACCAGCTGCGCCGCGCGCTCGTGAAGAGCCTGGAGAGAAACGGCACCGTTCTCACCCTCCGCAAGGGATTCCAAATGGCGGGCTATCAGACCATTGAGTGCATGGCGGGCTACCCGGACGACGAGCGCGTGCCCGGGGCGAGGGAGCGCTACGATGCGAACATCCTGCGTTTCATGCACCAGGTTCACTACCAGACGGCTGGGGGCAAGTCTCTCGACTTCGTCCTGTTCGTCAACGGCATCCCCGTCGCCACCGGCGAGGTCAAGACCGAGCTCACCCAGACCGTGCGCGACGCCATCGACGAGTACGTCGACGAGCGCAGGCCTATAGAGCCCAACGGCGGCAGGAAGATTCCGCTACTCATGTACAAGCGCGGGGCGGTCGTCCACTTCGCCGTCTCCGAGGACGAGGTCTGGATGTGCACGAACCTCGGCCCCTTCCCGAGCAAGTCGGCGAAGCCCCGCTTCCTCCCGTTCAACCTGGGACGCGACGGCGGGGCGGGCAACCCGGACGCGCCGGAGGGCGAGTACAGGACCCACTACCTCTGGGACACCATCCTCCAGCGCGACAACTGGCTGTCCATCTTCGACAGGTTCGTCTTCGAGGAGGTCGAGGACAGGCAGGACGCGAGCGGCCGGTGGCACAGACAGGCGACGCAGATATTCCCCCGCTACCACCAGTTCGACGCCGAGAGAAAGGTCTTGGCCGATGCTCGGGAGTACGGGCCGGGTCGACGCTACCTCATCGAGCACTCGGCCGGCTCCGGCAAGACCGAGACCATCTCCTGGGCTGCGCACGACCTCGCGAGGCTCCGCCGCGCGGACGGCGAGAAGATGTTCTCGAGCGTCGTGGTGGTCACCGACAGGCTGTCGCTCGACCAGAACATAAAGAAGACCATCTCCCAGCTCTCCAAGGTGACGGGACAGGTCGTCATGATCGGCCGCGACGAGAGGGGCAACGCCGTCTCGGACGGCTCAAAGAGCTCCCAGCTCGTCGAGGCCCTGCGCCAGAAGAGGGAGATCGTCGTGGTCACCATCCAGACGTTCCTCTACGCCTGGCCGGACATCGCGGTGCTGCCCGAGCTCGACGGCGACAGCTTCGCGGTGATCGTCGACGAGGCGCACAGCTCCCAGGAGGGCAGCTCGGCGGCGTCCCTCAAGACCGCCTTCAACGCGGCGGCGGACAAGCTGAAGTTCGAGAGGATGCTCGACTTCGATGAGGACTCGAGCGACGACGGGTCGGTCATGGACGCCTATTTCGCCCAGATGCAAGCGAGCAACCTCATGCCGCCGAACGTCTCCTTCCTCGCGTTCACCGCGACTCCCAAGGCCGAGACCAAGACCCTCTTCGGCACGCCGACGGGCGAGGAGGACGAGGACGGCAATCCGGTCATGGGCAGCTTCCACCTCTACCCGATGCGGCAGGCGATCGAGGAGGGCTACATCATCGACCCACTTACGGGTTACGTGCCCCTGAGGACGCTCTCGAGGATCGAGGACGAGTCGGAGGATGCCGATGGCAAGCTCGTCGATGAACGCAGGGCAAAAAGGAAGATTGCCAAATGGCGCTCGCTCCACCCGACGAACGTCATGGAGAAGGCCAAGTGGATCATCGACCACTTCGTCGACAACGTGGCGCCGCTCTTGAACGGCGAGGCCAAGGCTATGATCGTCACCTCCGGTCGTCCCGAGGTGGTGCGCTACAAGTACGCGATCGAGGCGTACCTGAAGTCCCGGCCCGACCTCGACCCGGCGAAGGTCGAGCCGAAGCTGCGCTTCAAGGTGCCCGGCGAGCCTCTCGTCGCCTTCTCCCAGAAGGTGCTGGGTGACAAGTGCGTCCTGCCCGAGGACGAGTACCTCGAGGACAACCCGTTCGCTCTCATCGAGCGCGACTACGAGTACACCGAGGCCAACATGAACCCTGCCGGCGAGGGCGCGGTCGAGAGGGCGTTCGACCGACCGGAGCGCAGGCTCCTCATCGTCGCGAACAAGTTCCAGACCGGCTTCGACCAGAAGAAGCTCGTGGCCCTCTACGTCGACAAGCCTCTCGGCAACGCAATCGAGATCGTCCAGACCTACTCGCGCGTCAATAGGACGTGCTCGGGCAAGGATAAGGTTTTCGTGGTTGACTTCGTGAACGACCCCGAGACGGTTCTCGCGGCCTTCAAGACCTACGATAAGGGCGCGAGCATGAACATAGCTCAGGACCCCGACGTGGTCTATGAGCTGAAAGAGGCACTCGACGCCGCCGACGTGTACGCGACGCGCGACGTCGAGGAGTTCAAGGAGGCGCTCTACAGGTCCAAGGGCTTCGCTGCGGGCGGCGATAGCGACGCCTACAGGGCCGCCCTCTACTCCGCCGTCTCCGGACCCGCCGAGATCTTCCGCGAGAGGTTCGCGGCGGCCAGGGACTCCTACGAGACCTGGCTGGAGTGCGCCAACAAGGCAGAGGCGGCCGGGGAGGCCGAGGAGGCGGAGAGGACCAAGAGGAGCGCGGACGAGGCGGCGGGACGCGTCGCGGAGCTGATGACCTTCAGGAAGAAGCTCTCCAAGTACTGCTCCGCCTACACGTTCCTGTCCCAGGCGCTCGACTACGGCGACCCCGACCTCGAGGTCTTCTACAGCTTCGCCAAGCTGCTCGGCCACAAGATCGCGGGCACCTCGCTCGACGACGTCGACGTGCGCGGCCTCGTGCTCAGGGATTTCCGCATATCGGCCCAGAGGCTCCCCGAGGGGGTCGAGGGCGGAGAGCTCATGCCGATGGGCGCGGGCGGCTCCGGCGCAGCGCCCAGGCGCGACACCATGGCGAGGATCGTTGAGAGGCTGAACCGCACGTGGGGCGACGAGGGCGACCCCCTCGTGAAGGCCCGCGCCGTCAACGCGGTCTCCGACGCCGTGGCGGCCGACCCTGTGACCAACACCCAGATCACGAACACGAGCAACACGAAGGAGGCCGTCCTCGCGGACGGGCGGCTGCGCAACATCGTCATCAGGGCCCTCATGTCGATGATGAGCAACGAGCTGGGCGGCCTCGCCGAGCAGGCGCTCGACGACTCGCAGGCGATCGAGCCCCTGGCCGACCAGGTGTACGACCTCATCTCGCAGGGGAAGCGCTACGACATCGCCGAGCTCGCCTCCTACCTCTCGAGGGGAAAGTAGATGGGCGTGGAAGGCTACGTCGAGGAGCTGCTCGGTGTCCGGGACTGCGAGCTCATCGGCAGCGCGACCAAGGTCGATTGCGGTAGGAGGCTCCAGCAGTTCGACCTGAGATACCGCGGGCCGGTCCCCGCATCGTGTCCCGAGTGCGGCGGGACGCTGCACAGCCACGGCGCGAGGACTGTCGGCGTTGTGTCGACGCCACACCTGGGCATCCCGACGAGGCTCGAGATAGGGTTCCCGCGGATGCGATGCCCGGAGTGCGGCTACGTGTGGCGCCCGGCGATAGGCGGGGTCGACGAGGGTCATCGGATGACGGAGGCGGCATACGCCGACATCGCCCAGCGCTCGCTCAGGCTCACCTTCCGCGAGGTCGCCGAGGAGTACCCGCTCTCGCACGTCACCGTGAAGAACGTCTTCGAGGACTACGTCCGCGAGAACGCCTCGAGGCTTCGCTTCAAGGTGCCGGCGTTCCTGGGCATAGACGAGAAGAACCTCAAGAGGGTCGGCATGGTGACCGTGATCACCGATCTCGAGCACAGGACGGTCTTCGACATGGTGCCCGGCGGGACGCAGTCCGACCTTGACGCCTATTTCTCCTCGTTGGAGGGCCTCGAGCGCGTACGGTGGGTCTCGAGCGACATGTACCGGCCGTTCTGGAGGAGCATAGCCAAGTTCACCCCGAACGCGACATGGGTCATCGGCCACTTCCATGTCGTGAAGGGAGCCAACGAGGCCTTGGACGCGGTCCGCAAGGGCCTCCAGGGAGCCCTCAACAGGAAGGGTCGCCTTGAGCTAAAGAAGGGCCTCGCCTACGCCCTTGGGAAGCGGACGCGCGACCTCAGCCTCTACGAGGCGTCGGCCCTAAGGGCGCTACGGGAAGACTCCTCCTACTCGACGCTGATGACCGCGTACGACCTCAAGGAGGACTTCTTCGGCATTTACGACGACCATCCGTCCTCACGCGAGGAGGCTGAGGCGGCGTTCGACGCCTGGATTCGGGAAATTCCCGATGGCAGGGAGTTCGATCCGTTCAGAGCCCTTGCTCAGACCGTTCAGAACCACCGCGAGTTCATCTTCAACTACTGGGAATGCCCCAGCCGCATCTCGAACGGCTACACCGAGTGTGCGAACCGGCTCATAAACGAGACGGATATGAGAGGGCGCGGATACTCGTTCGAGACGCTCCGGGCAAGGACCCTCTACCGCAGGCAGAACCTCGACCGTATCATCGCGAGCAATGGGCTCACGATCGGCCCTCGCATCGATGCACCCGGTCCGCTCTTCGTGACCGAGCCCGACCGCGAGGACGAGGCCGTCGATGAGTTCATAGACCCGAGGTTGGGAGTGAAGGTCGACGCAATGACGGGAGAGATGCTGTGAATGCGAGGCTCGACGAAATTGCAGCCTGGGAGCCAAGGCCTTCAGGCGGCCTGAAATGCGATGCCAACGAATGCGGCTTTCCGACCGTAATCCATCGCACGCCAAGCAGGCTCGTGGAGGAATGCGAGAAGGCCTTCGATGCGGGGCTTCTCCTCGCGGCACTGAACCTCGTCGTGACCATACCGGACGTCTGCGCAAAAGCCGTCGGCATGCGATACATCGACTGGTGCGTTAAATACCTGGAGCTTCCCAATACCGGCGAAAAGATGGCGGCAGAGCGAAAAGACGAGAAGAGTCAAAGTGAGATAAGCGAGGAGTTCGACGTTATAGAGGCGCGAGGTATATTCACAGCTTCAGACCTCTATCAACTGCGTTGCGCCGTTGTCCATGCGGGGTCATCAGTCATCGAAGGCAGAGGGGAGGATTATAGTCCTTATAAGGTTATCGGGGTATGCGTTCACGGCGACGCTCATGGGATCGTCGCGAGCTATGGCCATGCCGGGACGGGTACGGAGAACCTGAAGGGGTGCGCATACGATTGCGTCATCAAGCTCGAAGGCCTCGTCTCCCTCATGGCCAAGGGCGTTGTGTCTTTCCTCGAAGAAGATCCCGAGCGGGATTGCGAAAGGACCATCAAGTCGGGGATAGACCGCAGGGGCGTGACGGATTTTAGACCGCTAATCCAACGGCCCGTTCGTTAAATATATGGTTGGATTTGTACCAATACCATTTGTAAAATAAATGGTTGGAACTAGATAGCCCGGTTCTTACTTTGCCAACCGGTAATTTACCAACTTCCAACCATTTTTTTACATACCCTTTTGTTTTTAACGCAAGCTTTATGCCGGTGAGCTTGTGTTCGACGCCACTTGTCGAGGCTGAGTGCAGGTCGGCGACTTGCTCGATGTCTGATTTGTCCTTCGATCAGTTCTTGTCGAGCTCCTTTGGGCGAGAGAGGCAGCGATCTAGATATCCGCTCTTGGCATATGAGACAAGAAGCCCGTAAGACTGTGGCAATGTCAAAAGGCATACACAAGTGTCAGTCTTTTGACATCGTATGATTTTGGGGAGTGGCGTGCAGCGATCGCGCGCCACCATGACGGCGTAAGTGTTTGCTTTCGTTGTAGAATCTAACGATATGAGCATCCCGGTTGCTCCAGTGCTTCGATGCTCTGGTCTTTAGCGCCTTTCGTTCAGTGGAGGACTGACCGCAAGCGGCGTAAACAAGAAAGGGGACAACCACAAATGAAAGCAACCGAGGCAAATCTGCTCGACCTTATGGGCGTGGCGAAGATGCAGTTCGTCATTCCCGTGTACCAGCGAGTTTACTCGTGGAGTGTAAGAGAGTGCGAGGTGCTTTGGGATGACGTCATGCGAGCGGGTCGTGATGGCGTATCGCACTTCGTGGGGTCGATGCTTTATATCCCCGAGTCTGAGAGTTCTGCCACGAGTATTTCGCGCGTGCTTCTGATTGACGGACAGCAGCGCATGACGACGTTTTCGTTGATGATTACTGCCTTGGCTGACTATCTGGAGAGTAATCCCAACAAGGCCGGCTTCCTTGGCGATCTCAAGATCTCAGCGCTGCGGAAAAATTACCTCTTTAACGATGACGACTACAACGGTCTGGCGCGCTACAAGCTGGTGCTCTCGCAGGACGATAAAGAGACGCTGTTCTCCATCGTGTCTGGGTCTCCCGTGCCAGATGAAAAATCGGATCGCATTGTCGAGAACCATGCGTTCTTCCGCGAGAAGATGCGCGGGAAATCATTCGACCCTGCAAGGCTTTGGGCGGGGCTAAACCGCGTACAGGTCATCGATACCAAGCTCACGGCTGGTGTAGACAATGCCCAGCTCATATTTGAGTCTATGAACTCCAAGGGTAAGCCGCTCACGCCTATTGATCTCATTCGTAACTACGTTCTTATGTCGCTTCCCAACGACGAGCAGACCAAGCTTTACGAGGGTTACTGGCATCCGCTCGAGCGCTTGTTCGGAAAAGGCGGCGAGGAAGAGTTCAATGCATTTATCTGGTACTGGCTGTGGCTCAAGGTTCCCAATAGGATGCCGAAGGAAAACGAGGCCTACCATGAGTTCAAACGCTATTTCGCTGATGACTACGATGGAGATACCGAGGGCCTGCTGAAGGAACTCCGCGAATATGCGCAGAGATATACCAGGTTGTTCCTTGACAAGGAAAAAGACGAGGGTTTGCGCCGAGTGTTCGGCAGAATCGTTAGCCTTGATGTGAGGCAGATTAGGCCTCTTTTGATGCTGCTTTACTCAGTTTACGAGGGAAATATGTTGAACCGCAATGCGTTTCTCCGTATCTGCGAGACCATCGAGTCGTTTCTGTTCAGGCGGGCGGTTTGCGGCAGGCTTACCACGGGTCTAAATAATTTCTTTGCCGGCATGTATCGCAATCTTGAGCAACAGGACGATATAGAGGAGTACGTTACGGCGATGCTCCTTATCCACAGTAGCGGTATGACTGCGTACTTCCCGACAGACGAGCATTTTGTCGAGGAGTTTAAGACGCGTGACTGCTACAACCGCTTCTCCAAAAAGCGCTATTACCTGGAGCGCATGGAGAACTGGCACCACCCGAAGGAGTCCATCTCGGCTGACGATTACCAGATCGAGCACGTCATGCCCCAGACGATTGATGATGAGCACGGCTGGAAGGAATCGCTTGGCGAGAACTGGGAAGACGTCCACGACAGGCTGTGCAATAACTTGGGAAATCTAACGCTGACGGGCTACAACCAGGAGTACTCAAACCGGTCGTTCTCGGACAAGCTCAATCTTCCTGGCGTGGGGCTTAAGTGCAGTCCGCTCCACCTGAACAAGTCGATCGCCTCGCATGAAAAATGGGGCGAGGCGGAGATTGGGCAGCGCGCGGACGAGCTGGCGAAAGAGGCATGTGAGATATGGAAATATCCCGACCTTCCGGCAGATGTCGTCGACAAGTACCGTCCTTCTCGCGGGGAGTCTGGCGAGGCTCCTGTCTGGACTCTGCAGGAGAATCACCCCACTTTTGCTGAAGGCGGACTCAACCAGAAACTTTTCGATGAGGTACGCGAGTCCGTTCTGAGTGGTAACCCTTCGTGGGAGTCCTATATAGCCAAGTACTATGTGGGCTTCAGGTCGGGCAAGCGAAAACTGCATGCCGTGCTAGAAGGCAGGACCAGCAACGGTGGTTGGATTGCCGTCGGCCTGGCAAAGAGTGTGGATGATCTAACGGATCCAGAGGACATATGCCAGGACAAACGCACGCAGGGTGGATTTGGCCCGGGCCTACCAACCTATGTTGCCCTTCGGAATGCCGATGACATTCCCGCGGTACTCGATCTTATAAAGCAGTGCTAGGCAAGGGCCGGGAATCTAATTCTCGGCCCTTGCCATCTCGGAATTGCCGATGGCTTATCTGCCCACCTACACCCTCGCAATCCCGCGCGCGGCACTCAGCAGCTCGTACTCCCTTTGACTCCACTGGCGCAGCTCGGCAGCCTCGACGGCGTCGTGGCACAGATCCAAAAACACCTCGGCGCCCTCGCAGAAGCACTCGCGGGCAAAGGCGCCGGATCCGTCCGCAACGCACACGCTGTCGGCGAAGAGCATCCATCTGGACGGCTCACGAGGGTCATCTCCGAGCAGCTTGATCTGCAGCACGTGCGGGTCGCCGGCGGCGCAGAGCTCTTCCTCGAGCACCTGCACGGTAAAGCGCATCTGGTGGGAGAGGCTGTTCTTGACCATGGCCGAGGCATAGCCGCTCGGCTCGTCCAGAAGATGCATTCGTTTTGGCTTGGCTGCCAGGTTGTGGAAGTTGCGCTCACTGCGCACGGAGAAATTGTCCATACGGACTCCTTTCATCGATGTTGGCAGGGCCACCGTGCCTCTTGGCCGGTTGGCGTCGGGATCGTGGAGCCAACTCTCTACCCCGACTCTGGATAAAACGCGCCCGCTCCTTGCAGGCACGATGGAGTCTATCAACGTGTACGGACAGAAACCAACGCCATCCGCGAAATGACGCGCGGATGGCGTTGGTTTCCCAAGTGATTATTCGGCTTTCATCCGGAAAAGTGTCGAAATCAGCCGTGTAAAAGTACGGAAAAGTGTCGAAATAGGCACCTTAAAACTTCGGAAAAGTGTAGCTGGATGACAAAACAGCACTTAGAAGCTGGTGCTGGATGCGGGATCCTGCGGCCGCCTTCAGCCCTCGCTACTCGTCGTCCTCGTCGTTGGGGTCGCCCTTGAGGGTGTTGATGTCCAGGTACTGGTTATCGTCCTCTTTTTGCTGAGTCTCCGACTCCGCTTGGGTGGGGCCGCGGAACAGCTGGAATCCCTCAAACGCAATGACACCGAGCAGGGCAATGATAATGGCGATAAAGGCAACCTTGACTGCCTGCGGAAATTCCGAGAAACGCAGCGCCTTTTCCTCGGCGTAATAATCGGCGAAGCGCTCTTCGCCCGTGCTTTTGGTATATGCCGGCGCGGACGCGGCCTCCGGGTCATATTCCGGTGCAGGCGTGGCAGCGTACGGATCGTTGAGATAATCGCTCGATGCGGTGCCATAGTCCTCGGTCTCGATGCGACCGTTGCCAGCATAGCCATCGGAATAATCGGAATATGCCGCACCGCCCTCATAGTCCGCGGCGCTCGTGTTGGCGGCAAAAAGCGGGTTAACTGGAACGTCGAGCGCCGGCATGCCGGTAGAGGTCTCATCCAGATCGGCTGCAGCCCAGGAATCGTAGGCAACCTGATGGACAATGGGCTCATCGAGCCTTGCGACCGGAGGCTTGCGTGCCGCAGGAACAGGCAACTGCTGGGCGCTGTACATAACGGTGCTGTCGGCCGATTTGCCCTGCGTCGCTGCAGCGAGAAATGCCGCCGTCTCGGACGGGTCGCTTGCGGGGCGGGGAGCGGGCGTGGGCGCCGAAGTGGGTGCGGGCGTAGGCGCGGGCGTCGAAACAGGCGGCTGCGCAGGAGTCGGCGCAGATGCGGGCTTGGGCGCAAGTGCGGGATTGGGACTTGACGGGCGAGCCCCGCCGCTCATGAGTTCGTCGGTGGTCCACGGGCGATCATCCATCACGTCGTCAAGGCTCAACGAAAACAGGTCGTCTTCACTCTCATCGAACATGCGGTGCACATGTCCACCAATTGCCGGAATCAATCCGCGACCGGTGCATGATGCCTTGCTCAACGCCATTCTGTTCCATCCTTTCGAAATACTAATGTCATCGATTATATGGAACTTCCCAAGCGGCTCGGTCTTGGATTCGTGCTTTCCAGAACTCGCGCCCAAAAGGGGAGGGGCAATCCAGGCGAGTGCCTACTTGTCGCCGGCCGCCGCCTTGGCCTCATTGAGGTAGCTATAGAAGCTGTACTTGGAGATGCCAAAGAACTCGCAGGCGCGCTCGCTCGACTTGGAAATGAGGAAGGCGCCGCGACGGTCGAGGTAGCCAATGGCACGAATGCGCTCGTCTTTGGTCATGAGTGCCGCGGGCTTGCCCACAAACTGCTCGCACTCGTGCAGCAGGTCCTCGAGCAGGTCGCCGATGTTCTTGGTAATGGGCTCGGGCTCGGTATAGCCCGTGCCGCCGGTGCCGGTAAAGGCATCGAGCGAGCGCTCAAAAGCCTTCATGAGCGTAATGTCAAAGTTAATGCCCAAAATGCCGACGGGCTTGCCCTCGTCGTTGCGGATAAAGATGGTAGAGGACTTGAGCAGCTTGCCATCGGTTGTTTTGGTGAGGTACGGCTCGCGGTCGTGTACGTCGGTGGCGCCCTCGTGCATGGACTCAAACACGATATGGCTGGGGCCGTCACCCAGTTTGCGTCCGCTGACGTGGCCGTTTTCGATCACTACGATGGAGTGGTCCACGTCCTCGGTCTCCAGATCGTGGACGACGATTTCGCAGTTGGGGCCAAATTGGAGCGCCAGGCCGTGTGCAAGGCGCTTATAAAACTCAATCTGTGCGGGGGTCATAGGTGCCTTCCTAAAAATTAGTTTGGGCTCACTGTGCCATAAACCACACATGACCGCAAACAAATCCATCAACAAGGCAATTCATGACCGTTCGTCGGCGAAAAAGTACCGATTACGGCAACAAACAATTTGTTAGGTTTTCCAATCAAAAAGTGTGATAGAACAGTGCTAACAAACTTTTTGTTTGGCATCCACATAAAAGTTCAGTCGCATGAATGGGAATGGGCTGAAACGCGTATGCGGGGGCCGGCAAGAGAGAACTTAAGGAGTTCACCGTATGGCCGATAAGATCCAGTGGGCGGGCAACACGATGCCCAAGAGCGACGACAAGCACTTGGGAATCATGAGCCTCGACCACGTGAAGAAGGCCCGTGCCTTCCACCAGTCGTTCCCCCAGTACACCGTCACTCCGCTTGCCCGCCTGGATGGCCAGGCCGCGCGCCTGGGCCTGTCCAACCTGTGCGTTAAGGACGAGAGCTATCGCTTTGGCCTCAACGCCTTTAAGGTTCTGGGCGGTTCGTTTGCCATGGCCAACTACATTGCCGACGAGACTGGCAAGGACGTTGCCGAGTGCACCTTCGATTACCTGACCTCCGATCAGCTTGCCAAGGACTTTGGCCAGGCTACCTTCTTTACCGCCACCGACGGCAACCATGGCCGCGGTGTGGCATGGGCTGCCAACAAGCTGGGCCAGAAGGCCGTCGTGCACATGCCCAAGGGTTCCACCAAGCCCCGCTTCGATAACATCGCTGCCGAGGGCGCCACGGTGACCATCGAAGAGGTCAACTACGACGAGTGCGTGCGCATGGCCGCCGCCGAGGCCGATGCCTGCGAGCGCGGCGTCATCGTTCAGGACACCGCCTGGGAGGGCTACGAGAAGATTCCGTCCTGGATCATGGAGGGCTACGGCACCATGGCTTCCGAGGCTGCCGAGCAGCTGCGTGAGATGGCCATCAACCGCCCGACGCACGTCTTTGTCCAGGCTGGCGTAGGCTCGCTCGCCGGCGCCGTGGTGGGCTACTTCACCAACCTGTATCCCGATAACCCGCCCACCTTTGTCGTGGTCGAGTGCGCGCCTGCCGCCTGTCTGTACAAGGGCGCTGCCGCCGGCGACGGCGATCCGCGCATCGTGGACGGCGACATGCCCTCCATCATGGCCGGCCTGTGCTGCGGCGAGCCCAACATCCTGGGCTGGGATATCCTGCGCAACCATACCACCGCTTTCGTGTCCTGCCCCGACTGGGTTACTGCTCGCGGCATGCGCACCCTGGGTGCTCCCGAGAAGGGCGACCCGCGCGTCATCTCCGGCGAGTCCGGCGCGGTGACCACCGGCCTGGTCGAGACTCTCATGCTCGATCCCGAGTACGCCGAGCTCAAGGAGCTCATCGGCCTGGACAAGACGAGCTCTGTGCTCTGCTTCTCCACCGAGGGCGACACCGATCCCGACCAGTATCGCCGCATTGTTTGGGAAGGCGAATATCCCACTTGCTAATCGTTGGGGCGGAGTAAATAGGTATCGCTCCGCCACCTCACAGGTAGATTCCTTCGTTTGAAAGGTTATGAACAATGGCTAAAGAACTCGATTTCGACGCTATCAAGGCTGCTGCTGAGTCCCATCGTGCTGATATGACTCGCTTCCTGCGCGCTATGATCTCCCATCCCTCTGAGTCTTGCGAGGAGGGTGAGGTTGTCGCCTGCATCAAGGCCGAGATGGAGAACCTTGGCTATGACGAGGTCAAGGTCGATGGCCTGGGCAACGTCATGGGCTTTATGGGCGAGGGCGACAAGATCATCGCCATCGACTCCCACATCGACACCGTCGGCATCGGCAACATCGAGAACTGGGATGCCGATCCCTATGAGGGCTACGAGACCGACGAGATCATCTACGGCCGCGGCGGCTCCGACCAGGAGGGCGGCATGGCTTCTGCTACCTACGCTGCCAAGATGATGAAGGACATGGGCCTCATCCCCGAGGGCTACAAGATCATGGTCGTCGGCACCGTCCAGGAAGAGGACTGCGACGGCATGTGCTGGCAGTACATCTACAACAAGGATGGCATTAAGCCCGAGTTCGTCATTTCCACCGAACCCACCGACGGCGGCATCTATCGCGGTCACCGCGGCCGCATGGAGATCCGCGTCGACGTTCACGGTACCTCCTGCCACGGCTCCGCTCCCGACCGCGGCGACAACGCCATCTACAAGATGGCCGACATCATCGCCGACGTCCGCGCCCTCAACAACAACGGCTGCGACGAGTCGACCGACATCAAGGGTCTCGTCAAGATGCTCGACCCCAAGTACAATCCCGAGCACTTCGAGGATGCCCGCTTCCTGGGCCGCGGCACCTGCACCGTCAGCCAGATCTTCTACACCAGCCCCAGCCGCTGCGCCGTGGCCGACTCCTGCGCCATCTCCATCGACCGTCGTATGACCGCCGGTGAGACCTGGGAGTCCTGCCTGGACGAGATCCGCAACCTGCCGGCAGCCAAGAAGTACGGTGACGACGTGAAGGTCTCCATGTACATGTACGACCGTCCGTCCTGGACCGGCGAGGTCTACGAGACCGAGGCTTACTTCCCCACGTGGATCAACAAGGAGACCGCTCCGCACGTCAAGGCCCTCGTCGACGCCCACAAGGCCATGTTTGGTGACGAGCGCATCGGCTGCGAGCCCAGCATGGACAAGCGCACCGGTCGCCCGCTGTGCGACAAGTGGACCTTCTCCACGAACTGCGTCTCCATCCAGGGCCGTTACGGCATCCCCTGCGTGGGCTTTGGCCCGGGTGCCGAGTCTCAGGCTCACGCCCCCAACGAGGTCACCTACAAGGATGACCTGGTCACCGCTGCCGCCATGTACGTGGCTGCCCTGAACCTCTACGATCCGAGCCAGGCCGATGGCGACGCCACCGTGTTCCGCGCCGGTCTGACCAACAACAAGATCGATTAGTCCCATTCCTCGATTTTGTTGAGCCGGGGGCCGCTCGTGTCCCCGGCGCTCCCTGTTGACTTGGGGCCCGCGGTCGTTATCTCCCATGCTTCCTCAACGGTGGCGGGTCCTCGTCATGGTGCTCTGCATGTTCTAGCCACACGCGCATGCCGGAGCACATCTACTCATTGCGATCGTTTCATCTTTAGAAAGGACATTTCCATGGACGCTAAGTTTACCGAGCTCGTCGAGCAGCTGAACGGCCTCGATTTTAAGGGCATGTACGGCAGCGACTTCCTGCACACCTGGGACAAGACCACCGATGAGCTCAAGGCTCTCTACATCGTCGCCGACGCCCTGCGCGAGCTGCGTGAGAACAACGTTTCGTCCAAGATCTTCGACTCGGGCCTGGCCGTCTCCCTGTTCCGCGACAACTCCACCCGTACGCGTTTCTCTTTCTCTAAGGCCGCCAACCTGCTCGGCCTTGAGCTGCAGGACCTGGACGAGAAGAAGTCCCAGATCGCCCACGGCGAGACCGTCCGCGAGACCGCTACCATGATCTCCTTCATGGCCGACGTCATCGGCATCCGCGATGACATGTACATCGGCAAGGGCGATGCCTACATGGCCGAGGTCTCCGAGTCCGTGCAGCAGGCCTACGAGGATGGCGTTCTGGATCACCGTCCCACGCTCATCTCTCTGCAGTCCGATTCCGACCACCCCACGCAGTCCTCTGCCGACATGCTCTACCTCATCAACGAGTTTGGCGGTCTCGAGAACCTTAAGGGCAAGAAGGTTGCCGTCACCTGGGCCTATTCGCCCTCTTACGGCAAGCCGTTGTCCTGCCCGCAGTCGCTGATCAGCCTGCTGCCCCGCTTTGGCATGGACGTCACCCTGGCTCACCCCGAGGGCTACGACCTCATGCCCGAGGTCGTCGAGCGCGCCAAGAGCTATGCCGCCGAGTCCGGCACCACCTTTAAGCAGGTCAACACCATGGCCGAGGCCTTCGAGGGCGCCGACATCGTGATCCCCAAGAGCTGGGCTCCGTTTGCCGCCATGGAGAAGCGCACCAACCTGTACGCCGAGGGCGACGACGCCGGCATCGCAGCGCTCGAGAAGGAGCTGCTCGCCCAGAACGCCACCCATCAGGACTGGTGCTCCACGACCGAGCTCATGGAGAAGACCGCCAACGGCCAGGACACCATCTTTATGCACCCGCTGCCCGCCGACATCTCCGGTGTCTCCTGCGAGCACGGCGAGGTTAACGCCGACGTCTTCGACATGCACCGTGTGGGCATGTACAAGGAGGCCAGCTACAAGCCGTACGCCATCGCAGCCATGATGTTCCTGCAGAAGGTTGCCGATCCCGCCGCTACCCTCAAGGCCCTCGACGAGCGCAATACCGCCCGTTGGTTCCAGGCCTAAAGCCGGGTTGAGGTAAGCCATGTAAAGGGGGCGCTCTGCCAACCGGCGGGGTGCCCCTTTTTTGCATCGCGGGCGTGCGGGATAAGCGCTTTCGATGTGGATGCCCGCGGCGCGAGTTATGGGTACGATGGTTTCAGGGGAGGTATCACCATGAAACTTGGATGCGTCATTATGGCCTCGGGCGAGGGCAAGCGGTTTGGCTCCAACAAGATGCTTGCCGATATCTATGGCAAGCCGCTGATTGCCTGGACTATCGATTCGGTTCCCCGGGGCTTTGACGTCGTGGTTTCGACGCGTTGGCCCGAGGTCGCCCAGATTTGCGAGGACAAGCATTGCCCGTGTGTGCTGCACGATGGCGAGCTGCGCAGCGAAAGCGTCCGTGCGGGCCTTTCGTGGGGAGTCGAACGCAACTGGAAAGGTTGCCTCTATTTGCCGGGCGACCAGCCGCTCGTGAGTTCGGATTCTTTTGAGGCTATGGTTCGTACATTTGACGAGCGTGGCCGCAAGCATCCGGTGCGTCTTGCGTGCAACGGTGAGCCTTCGAGTCCGGTGCTCTTTCCGGCGGAATTGTTCGATGCGCTCATACGTCTTGAGGGCAAGGACGGCGGCGGTTCGATCCTCAAGGACCGTACCGATGTGGTGCTGGTCGAGGCGCGTGCCTACGAGCTGTGGGACGTCGATACCGCCAAGGGGCAGCAACGCATAACGGAGCATATCGCCGCCTGCTCGTATTTTGATCGCGTGGCCAACTGTATTAATCAATAAGGAGCAACATGATCATCATCAAAAACGGCGCGCTCGTGACGCCCCAGGGGCTTCGCCGCGCCAATCTTGCCATGGAGGGCGACAAGATTGTGCGGATTGCCGCGGCGATTGAGCCGGGTGAGGACGATACCGTCCAGGACGCCACGGACTGTTGGGTGTTCCCGGGCTTTATCGATGGGCACACGCACATGCAGTGCTGGACCGGCATGGACTGGACGGCCGATAGCTTTGAGACCGGCACGCGTGCGGCTGCCTGCGGCGGTACGACGACCATCGTGGACTACGCGACGGCTGATCGCGGCGTGACCATGCCCGATGCCTTGGCCGAGTGGCATCGCCGTGCCGACGGAACCTGCACGGCCAACTACGCCTTTCATATGGCACTCGCCGAGTGGAATGAACGCAACCGCGCCGATCTTTCGGCTATGCGCGAGGCGGGCGTATCGTCGTTTAAGACCTACTTTGCCTACGATCATTTGCGCCTGGACGATGCCGAGACGCTCGAGGTGCTCGAGGAGCTCAAGCGTATTGGCGGCATACTGTGCGTGCATTGCGAGAACGGCACGTTGGTCAACGCGCTGCAGAAGCGCGTGTTTGAGCAGGGTATCCACGGGCCCGAGGGCCATGCGCTCAGCCGTCCGGACGTGTGTGAGGCCGAGGCCGTGAGCCGCCTGCTGTATCTGGCTCACTTGGCCGGGGACGCTCCGGTCAACGTGGTGCACCTTTCGACCAAGCTGGGGCTCGAGGCCATCCGTGCTGCCAAAGCGCGCGGGCAGAAGAATATCTATGTCGAGACCTGCCCTCAGTATCTGATGCTCGACGACACCTGCTATCTGGAGCAGGGCGAGGACGGCTTTGCGGGCGCCAAGTACGTGATGAGCCCGCCGCTGCGCCATGCCGGTGACCGTGCCGCGTTGCGCGAGGCGCTTGTGGCTGGCGAGATCGATACTATTGCAACCGATCATTGCAGCTTTATCCTGCACGGGCAAAAGGACCGCGGGCGCGACGATTTCCGCGCGATTCCCAACGGCGGGCCCGGCGTGGAGCATCGTCCCGTCGCGATTGCCACGAGCTTTGAGGGCCAGCTGGGCCCCGAGGACCTCTGCCGCCTGATGAGCGAGAGCCCGGCGCGCGTTTTTGGCATGTATCCGCGCAAGGGCTGTCTTGCCGAGGGCTCCGATGCCGACGTGTGCGTGTGGGATCCTTGCGCGCGTTGGACGATCAGCGCCGCGACGCAGCATCAGGCCGTGGACTACACGCCGCTCGAGGGCTTTGAGGCACATGGCCGCGCCAAGGCCGTGTTTGTGAACGGCGTGCTGGCGGCACGCGACGGCGAGCCCACCGGAGCCCAGCCCGGTCGCTACGTGCCCCGCTAGCAGGGGGAGTGCCGGACCCCCTCCGCAGTTGCGGTGAAATACGGACTGTTTGCGGCCGTCATGCAGCCAAACAGTCCGTATTTCACCGCAACTGACGAGATGGGGCCGGCTACTTGAGGCTGGTGGCGACGATGGGGCGGTCGAGAGCTGCTTCGAAGCGGTCGGCCATCGTGGGATCGCTGAGCGTGTCGACTTGGTTGAGCATGACGCGTGCGGTGCTGAGTCCCAGCGCCTGCATCTCGGCATTGAGCACCTGGGCGACGCGCTCGGGCGTGGCGATGTCGGTGAGCTCGCAGCCGCAACGCACGCAAAAGAGCTCGGGGCGGTGGACGGCTTCGTTGATGGGCTTGCCGAACCCCGAGGCGCCGACGATCCAGACGATGTTGGCCGTGCCAGAGGGAATCACCGGCTCCCAGGCGGCGTGCGCCTTGAGCGGGAGCCGCTTGCTGCCGTCCGCCTCGGCCAGGACGTAGTCAAAGCGCTGCGCCAGCTGGTCGAGCGGCTCGGCAGGGGAGGAGAACTTGCCTGTCTGGGGGTCCAAGACACCTGTCTGGCAGATGCTTCCCCGCACAAGCCCCGCGCAGGCCTCGCAGGTGCAGCCTAGGGCGTGTGAGGCACCTGGCTTCCAGGGCGCGGCGTCCAGGCGACGGCTCGACCCGTCCCACGGCACGCCGGCGACGGGGAACATGCGCGTGGTGGTGCAGAGGAGCACGCGGCCGCCAGCGCGCATAAGCTCAAGGCCGAGCGTCTTCAGCAAGGTCGACTTGCCTCCACTGCCGATAATTGCAGTAATGCCCGGCTCGATCTTGAGCGCGGAGGCAAGGTTTCCGCTCGTCGTTTTCATCTGTTCACCGCCGTATAATACTGTGATAATAAATAATCATCAGAGTAGCGGTCGAACCGCATTTGCTCTGCTCAAACCGTAGCACAGGGAGGTGTCCCGGGAATGCTCGTTTATGTTCGCGGCGCCGGCGATATCGCCACGGGCGTCGCCGCTCGCTTGGTGCGCGCCGGCGTGTCGGTCGTTATGGCCGATATCGCGGTTCCCACGTGCATCCGCCGCACAATCAGTTTTTGCGAGGCTATTCGCTTGGGCGAGGTCGAGGTCGAGGGCATTCGCGCTCGCTTGGCACAGACGCCGGCAGAGGCGCTTGCAATTACCGAGGCTGGAGACGTCGCCGTTGTGGTGGACCCCCAGGCCAAGATGCTCGGCGAGCTGAAACCCGCTGCCGTGGTCGACGCGATTCTGGCTAAGCGCAACCTGGGTACCACGCGCGACATGGCGCCTGCCGTCATCGCCGTGGGGCCGGGCTTTACCGCGCCGGTTGACTGCGACGCCGTGGTCGAAACCATGCGCGGGCATTTCCTGGGCCGTGTCATTACCCAGGGTTCGCCCCAACCCAACACGGGCGTGCCGGGCATTATCGCTGGCTATGGCAGAGAGCGCGTTATCCACAGCCCCGCCGCCGGCGTGTTTCGGTCCGACCGCGCGATCGGCGACATCGTGAGCGCCGGAGACGTGATTGGCTACGCGGGCGATTCGCCCATGTGCACGCAGATCGATGGCTGTCTGCGCGGGCTTTTGGCGAACGGCGTGCAGGTGACTGAGGGCTTTAAATGCGCCGATGTCGACCCGCGCGGCGATGCCAGCTATATCAACTACATTTCGGACAAGGCGACGTCGGTCGGCGGCGGCGTGCTCGAGGCACTCGCTATGCTCACCGATATCTTTAGAGGATAGAAGGCGGCAATGGAAAAGCTCGATGTTGTGAATGCGGCGCTTGTCGCCCTGCGGGCTGGCGAGACGTGCGAGCTCGTGGTCGTGGCCGGCACGGCGGGGTCGTCGCCGCGCGGCGTGGGCGCCTGGATGGCCGTCTTTGCCGATGGCAGCCAGGCGGGCACTATCGGCGGCGGCAAGATTGAGCTCTTTGCGCTGGATGCGGCGCGCGAACTCCTGAGCGTGGGACAGTCGCGTCTGGTCCGCTACACCATGGGCGGCGAGAACTCCGATACCGGCATGATCTGCGGCGGAGCCATTTGCCTGTGCTATCTGCATCTGGATGCGACCCAGGCACCGTTGTTCCAGGAAATTGCCGACGTCTTGGTCTATCGGCGCATCGGCGACTTCGTCATCGACTTTGAGCCGTTTATCGCGAGCGCGCTCGAGGGCGATGTGGCCGAGTACCATGGCGAGGCATCGCGCCATACCATTGCGGGCTGCCCCGGGCTTTCACTGGTGGAGGAGGGGAGTAACGTCACCTACACCAACGCTGCCTCTGAGATTCCCGCGGCGCACATCGAGACGCTCTGCCCCGAGGGCCTGACCTACATCTTTGGCTGCGGACACGTGGGCGCCGCGACGGCGCGCGTGCTCACGGCGGCGGGCTTTGCCGTCGTGGCCTGCGATGACCGCCCCGGCACGTTGACGCCCGAATGGGTGCCCGGTGTC
The DNA here is from genome assembly GCA_902469055.1 of uncultured Collinsella sp. Classification (GTDB taxonomy): domain Bacteria; phylum Actinomycetota; class Coriobacteriia; order Coriobacteriales; family Coriobacteriaceae; genus Collinsella. The sequence continues at coordinate 19,017 of CABRBC010000038.1, read as the reverse complement.
TACGATCGTCGCCTGGTCGATTACAAGAACCTGAGCGAGCTGTGTCCCATCGGTCCGCGCGACTTGGTGGTCGTCGCCACGGCGGGTCACAAGTCCGATATCGACGTGGTGATTCAGGCCATGCGTGCCAAGCCTGCCTATCTGGGCTGTCTGGGTTCGCGCCGCAAGACGGCCTTTGTGCGTGCCCGCCTGGAGCAGGAAGGTTTTACGCAGGACCAGATCGACGAGCTGCACCTTCCGATCGGCGTTGCCATCGAGGCCGAGGACCCCGAGGAGATCGCCATCTCCATCGCCGCCGAGATGATCCACCTGCGTCGCACCAAACTCATCCCCCGCAAGCGCTAATCGCATCCTCACCAATAAGTTGCGGTGAAATACGGATTGTTTAAGCCTGTTAGGCCGCCCAACAGTCCCTATTTCACCGCAACTGCTTTTTGGGACCCATTTGTGCGGGGGAGTTGTGGAGTTGTGCAGGCAGACGAGGTTTTTCTGGAAATACGCTCCCGATGCGCGTATAGTACCGATTGTTTTGTCGGCTCCTGCTGCGTCGAGTCCAAACCGCAAAATGCCATGAGCGGCGCGGATGCAGCCAGGAGGCACGAGGACAACCCATCGTGGCCACGCCCCGTGCTTAAAACCCCAAGAAGGAGTGAACAATGGCAGAAGAGAAGTATGTGCCGCGTCTGAAGACCAAGTACAACAACGAGGTCAAGCAGCAGCTTCAGGACAAGTTCCAGTACGAGAACGTCATGATGATCCCCAAGTTTGAGAAGATTGTCGTGAACATGGGTGTCGGCGAGGCCGCTACCGATTCCAAGGCCATCGACGGTGCCGTGCGCGACCTGCGCGCCATCACCGGCCAGCAGCCGATGATCACCCGTGCCCGCAAGTCCATCGCTACCTTCCGCCTGCGCGCTGGTATGCCGATCGGCTGCAAGGTTACCCTGCGTGGCGACCGTATGTGGGAGTTCTTCGATCGTCTGACCTCCGTCGCGATCCCCCGTATCCGCGACTTCCGCGGCATCTCCGCCAAGAGCTTCGACGGCCGTGGTAACTTCTCCATGGGCGTCACCGAGCAGCTCATCTTCCCCGAGATCGACTTCGACTCCGTCGATCACCAGCGCGGTATGGACATCACTTTCGTGACCACCGCCAATACCGATGAGGAGGCCAAGGCCCTTCTGGACGCCTTCGGTTTCCCGTTCAAGAAATAGGTTCACCTGCCCTATAAGCGCCGTTCCCACAAGGGGGCGGCGCTTGGGGCGAACAATACTCTATGTGAGGAGGATATAAGTGGCTAAGACATCGATGATCGTCAAGTGCAATCGCAAGCAGAAGTTCTCTACTCGTGAGTACACGCGCTGCCAGCGCTGCGGCCGTCCGCACTCTGTGTACCGCAAGTTCGGCCTGTGCCGTGTCTGCTTCCGCGAGCTTGCACTCAAGGGCGAGCTTCCCGGCGTTAAGAAGGCCAGCTGGTAAGTCACTACCAGCGTTTCAAGCATCAGTTTGGAACAGGGAAAACGCGCTAAAAAGGCTTTGCCGTTAAGGGCGGCGAAGAACCAAGAGCACGTGTTCATCAAGAACGAAGGAGAATCTGTATGAACCTTACAGACCCGATCGCAGATATGCTTACGCGCATCCGTAACGCTAACTCTGTGAACAAGGCCACGGTCTCCATGCCGAGCAGCAAGAAGCTCGTCGAGATCGCTCGTGTTCTGCACGAGGAGGGCTACATCGAGGGCTACGATGTCGAGGACACCGTTCCCCAGAAGACTCTGCACATCACGCTTAAGTATGGTCCCAAGAAGGCTAAGGTCATCAACGGCATCCGCCGCATTTCCAAGCCGGGCCTGCGTAAGTACACCGGCGTTGCCGACATGCCCCGCGTCCGCGGTGGCCTTGGTACCGCCATTATTTCCACCAGCCATGGCGTCATGACCGACCGCGATGCTCGCAAGCACAACGTCGGCGGCGAGATCATCGCTTACGTCTGGTAATTCGCTCGGTAGGTAGAAGGAAAGGAGATCACCGTGTCTCGTATCGGTAATAAGCCTGTCCAGATTCCCGCCGGAGTCGAAGTGGCAGTCAACGGCAACAACGTTGTCGTCAAGGGCCCCAAGGGCCAGCTCGAGCTCGATGTCTTTGAGAAGCTCGCTATCAACGTCGAGGACAACGTCCTCACCGTTTCCCGTCCCGACGACGAGCGTGAGACCCGTGCCCGCCACGGCCTCACCCGCGCCCTCATCCACAACATGGTTGTTGGCGTTTCCGAGGGCTTCGAGAAGAAGCTCGAGCTCGCCGGCGTCGGTTACCGCGTGCAGCAGAAGGGCAAGAACCTCGAGTTCTCCCTGGGCTTCTCGCACCCCGTGATCGTCGAGGCTCCCGAGGGCATCACCTTCGAGGTTCCCGACAACACCCACGTGAACGTCAAGGGTATCAACAAGCAGCAGGTCGGTCAGATCGCCGCTGAGATCCGCGGCCATCGTCCTCCCGAGCCTTACAAGGGCAAGGGTATCCACTACGTTGGCGAGCACATCCGCCGCAAGCTGGGTAAGGCCGCCAAGTAGTCGTAACCGACTCACTCGCATAAGACCAGCACCCCGTCAGGTGCTGGCAAGATCAACCTTTTTAGGAGTTTACGTATGAACAAGCATAAGGCGAAGCTGGAAGGCCTCAAGCGTCGTCAGCGTCGTGTTCGCGGCAAGGTCTCGGGTACCTCCGAGCGTCCGCGTCTTCGCGTGACCCGTACTAACGCCAACATCTATGCCCAGATCATCGACGACAGCAAGGGCTCCAGCCTGACGCTCGTCTCTGCCTCGACCCTCGAGGCCGAGTTCAAGGGCACCCACACCTCGAACAAGGAGGCTGCGGAGAAGGTCGGTCAGCTCGTTGGCAAGCGCGCCATCGAGGCCGGCATCACCAAGGTCGCCTTCGATCGCGGTGGCCGTATCTACCATGGCCGCGTCAAGGCCCTCGCCGACGGTGCTCGTGCCGCCGGTCTCGAGTTCTAGGAGGTATGTAGCACATGGCTCGTAATCAGAAGCAGCAGCGCGAGGCCTCCGAGTTCGAGGAGCGCGTCGTTTACATCAACCGCGTGTCGAAGACCGTCAAGGGTGGTCGTCGCATGAGCCTCGTCGCTCTCGTCGTCGTTGGCGACGGCAAGGGCAACGTCGGCGTTGGCATGGGCAAGTCCGCTGAGGTGCCCATGGCCATCTCCAAGGCGTCTCTCGATGCCAAGAAGAACATGTTCCACGTGCCGGTGACCGAGCAGGGCACCATCCCGCACGAGGTTCTCGGCCACTTTGGTGCCGGCCGCATCATCATCAAGCCCGCTGTCGAGGGTACCGGCGTTATCGCCGGCGGCGCTGTGCGTCCCCTCTTTGAGCTTGCTGGCATCAAGAACGTCCTGTCCAAGTCCCTCGGTACCGACAACGGCCTCAACATCATCAAGGCTGCCGTCGAGGGCCTCAAGGAGCTCTCCAGCCCTGAGGACGTCGCGGCTCGCCGTGGCCTGACGGTCTCCGAGATGTTCGTCGGTAAGGAGAACTAAGCATGGCTGACACCATCAAGATCAAGCAGGTCCGCAGCACCAACGGTTGCAAGCAGGACCAGGTCCGTACTGTCCGTGCCCTCGGTCTCCACAGGATCCGCGAGGTTCGCGAGATTGCTGACAACGAGTCCGTCCGCGGCATGATCTTCAAGGTCAAGCACCTTGTCGAGATTGTAGAGGAGTAGCAAATGCAGCTTCACGATCTTACTCCCGCGCCCGGTTCCACCAAGAACCGCAAGCGCGTCGGCCGTGGCAATTCTTCGGGTCACGGCACCACTTCTGGCCGCGGTCAGAAGGGCCAGGGTTCCCGCTCTGGCGGCACCAAGGGTGCCGGCTTCGAGGGTGGCCAGACTCCGCTGGCTATGCGCCTGCCCAAGCTTCCGGGCTTCCGTAACCCCCGTCGTATCGAGTACACCGCTGTTAACGTTGAGCGTCTCGAGCGTAAGTTCGAGGACGGCGCTGTGATCGACGGTGCCGCTCTTAAGGCCGCTCGCATCACCAAGAGCGAGTTCGAGCCCGTCAAGGTGCTCGGCAATGGTGAGCTCACCAAGAAGTTCACGGTCAAGGTCGACAAGGTCAGCGCTTCTGCGCAGGCCAAGATCGAGGCCGCCGGCGGAAAGGTCGAGCTGCCGTGCTAAATGGTCTTAAGAATGCTTTCCGCATCAAAGAATTGCGCGAAAAGATTCTTTTTACCATAGCTATGCTCGTCGTGTACCGCATTGGTGCGCACGTTCCTGTGCCCGGCATTCCCTTCCAGGGGATGCTGGGCCTTTTCTCGACCGATAACAATTCGGTCGCCGCAGGTGCTATGGCCCTCCTGAATCTTTTCTCTGGCGGCGCGTTGAGCTATGTGTCGGTGTTTTCGCTGGGCATCATGCCTTACATCACCAGCTCGATCATCCTCCAGATGCTCCAGGCCGTTGTGCCTTCCCTGCATGAGCTTGCCCGCGAGGGCGAGGTCGGTCAGACCAAGATTACGCAGTATTCGCGTTACCTCACCCTTGCTCTGGCAATCCTCAACTCCGTGGGTTACCTCTTCCTCTTTAAGAGCTTCGGCATCAGCTTCAATGGCGCCGGCGCTCCCGAGATCATCTTCGACCTCATGATCGTCGGCACGCTCACTGCGGGCGCCATGCTGATCATGTGGATTGGTGAGCTCATCACCCAGCGCGGTATCGGCAATGGCATGTCGCTGATCATCTTTGCGAACATCATGGCCGGTCTGCCGCAGGCTATCTTCTCCAGCACCGAGGGCAATGCCGGTGGCATCATCACCATGGTGATCATCTGCGCCATCATCCTGCTGGTTATCCCGCTGATTGTTTTCCTTGAGCGCGGCCAGCGTCGCATCCCGGTCTCCTACGCTAAGCGCGTCGTGGGCCGTCGCATGATGGGTGGTCAGACCACCTACCTGCCCATCAAGGTCAACACCGCGGGTGTCGTGCCAATCATCTTCGCTTCGGCGCTGCTGTACTTCCCGGCTCAGATTGCCGTGTTCTTCCCCGGCATCGGCTGGATTCAGGCAGTTGCCTCTGCGCTTTCGCGCGGCTGGCTCAACTGGGTGCTTAACGTTGTCCTCATCGTGTTTTTCGCGTACTTCTACACCTCCATGGTGTTCAACCCCGATGACACGGCCGACAACCTTAAGAAGCAGGGCGGCTTTATTCCGGGCGTGCGTCCGGGTAGGGCTACCGCGGCCTACATCAAGAACGCGCTCAACAAGATTACGCTTCCCAGCGCTGTCTTTTTGGCGCTCATCGCCATCGTGCCTTCGATCATCTTCTCCTTTACGGGTAACCAGCTGATCCAGGCATTTGGCGGCACGTCCATCCTCATCATGGTCGGCGTCGTGCTCGACACGGTCGATAAGCTCGAAGGCCAGATCAAGATGTATGATTACGATGGATTCTTTAAATAGGCTAGAGGAGGATTGCTCATGAACCTCGTATTGCTCGGAGCTCCGGGTGCCGGTAAGGGTACCGTCGCACAGGAGCTCGTCGCCGAGTTTGGCGTCGCTCACATTTCCACGGGCGACCTGCTGCGTGCTGCCGTCAAGGGTGGCACCGAGCTTGGTATTCAGGCTAAGAAGTACATGGACGCTGGCGAGCTCGTTCCCGATCAGCTCGTGATCGACCTTGTCAAGGAGCGCCTTGCCGCCGATGACGCCCAGCAGGGCTTCATCCTCGACGGCTTCCCGCGCAACACCGCCCAGGCCGTGACGCTCGATTCCGAGCTCTCCGCCATGGGTCGCGAGATCGACTGCGCCCTTCTGGTCGATGTGGCCCCCGAGGTCATTATCGATCGTCTGTCTTCGCGTCGCACCTGCCGCGCCTGCGGTTACACCGGCACCGCTGCCGATGCTACCTGCCCCAAGTGTGGCGGCGAGATGTATCAGCGCGACGACGACAAGCCCGAGACCATCAAGAACCGTCTCGACGTCTACGAGAAGTCCACGAGCCCGCTCGTCGACTACTATCGTGGCCAGGGTCTGCTCAAGTCGGTCAACGGTGACCAGGCTCGCGAGACCGTGTACGGGGATGTCAAAGAGGCTCTCGGTCTATGATCAAGATTAAGTCTGCAACGCAAATCGAGCAGATGAAGAAGGCAGGAGCGCTATCTAAGATGGCGCTCCGCCACGTTGGAGCCATGGTGCGCCCCGGCGTTTCCACCTTTGAGCTCGATCAGCTCGCGGAGCAGATTATCCGCATGCATGGCGGCACCCCGGCCTTTAAGGGTTACGGCGGGTTCCCGGGGACCATTTGCGCATCGATCAACGATGCCGTGGTCCACGGTATTCCCAACCCCGACATGATCCTGCGCGATGGCGATATCATCTCCATCGATACGGGAGCCGTTGTCGACGGTTGGGTCGGCGATAATGCTTGGACGTTTTTCGTCGGCACCCCCACGCCCGAAGCCAAGGCTTTGTGCGAGGTCACGCGCGATTGCCTTAAGGCTGCCATCGAGCAGGCTGTTCCCGGTAACCATATCGGGGACGTCGGTTATGCCGTTCAGTCCCTCGCCGAGTCTCACGGTTACGGTGTGCTTCGTGATTATGTAGGCCATGGCATTGGCCGCGTGATGCACGAGGACCCCAACGTTCCTAACTACGGAAAGAAGGGGAGGGGCGTTCGCCTCCAGGCCGGCATGGTCATTGCCATCGAGCCGATGGTTACGATGGGTTCCAACCATGTGAGCACGGGCTCCGACGGTTGGATTGTTACGACCAACGATCACCTGCCCGCCGCGCACTACGAGAACACCGTCGCCATTACCAATGACGGTCCGGTGATTCTCACCACGGATGCCCAAGGTGCTTGGTGCTCCCTCCAAGGCGGAGAAATGTAACAAGTTCCATTTAGTTGTGGAGCCATTACGAAGTTATTACGATGCGTGCATACGTGTTGTAGAATACTCAATCGCTGTCGTTTTCTAGAGAAAGATGATTGCTTGTGAAGAAGGAAGACGCAATTGAGCTCGAGGGTACGGTAAAGGAACCGTTGCCCAACGCCATGTTTAAGGTCGAGCTTGAGAACGGTCATTCGGTTCTGTGCAACATTTCTGGCAAGATCCGAATGAATTACATCCGTATTCTCCCCGGTGACAGGGTTGTCGTGGAGCTTTCCCCGTACGACCTGACCCGCGGCCGCATCACCTATCGCTACAAATAGCGGCACGCATACACGCACTCCATTTCCGACTGCAGGCTTAGCTCAACCTACGGTCGGATTGTGTGTGAAGACCAGCCATAGTTTTAAACGCCTGCGGCTGGGCGAGTAGATAGTAGGGAAGTAGTTTGAGCGCTACCGAAAGGAAGAACGATGAAGGTACGTCCTTCGGTCAAGAAGATGTGCGATAAGTGCAAAATCATTAGGCGCCATGGCAAGGTCCTCGTCATTTGCGAGAACCCCCGTCATAAGCAGCGTCAGGGTTAAGAGAGGAGACTACGTTGGCCCGTATTAATGGTGTCGACCTCCCGCGTGAGAAGCGCGTTGAGATCGGTCTGACCTACATTTACGGCATCGGCCGCACCACTGCGACGAAGATTTGCGTCGAGTGCAACGTTAACGTGGATACGCGCGTTAAGGACCTCACCGAGGATGAGGTTAACGCCATCCGCGATTATATCGATAAGAACCAGATCATGGTTGAGGGCGACCTCCGCCGTGAGCGCAACCAGAACGTCAAGCGCCTTATGGACATCGGCTGCAACCGCGGCCTTCGTCACCGCAAGGGCCTCCCGGTCCGCGGCCAGCGCACCCACACTAACGCTCGTACCCGCAAGGGCCCGAAGCGTCAGATCGGTGCTAAGAAGAAGAAATAAGGAGCGCTAGATAGATGGCTACTGCTAAGAAGAACGTTCGCGCTGCCCGTCTGAAGCGCGCGGACCGTAAGAACATTTCCGTGGGCCAGGCTCACATTCGTTCTACGTTCAACAACACGATCGTTTCGATCACCGATCCCCAGGGCAACGTCATTTCCTGGAAGTCGGCTGGCCAGGTGGGCTTCAAGGGCTCCCGTAAGTCCACGCCGTTCGCTGCCCAGATGGCTGCCGAGGCTGCTGCCAAGCAGGCCATGGAGCACGGTATGAAGAAGGTTTCCGTCTTCGTCAAGGGCCCCGGCTCCGGTCGTGAGACCGCCATCCGCTCCCTCCAGGCTGCTGGCCTCGAGGTCTCGAGCATCCAGGACAAGACCCCCATTCCGCACAACGGCTGCCGCCCCAAGAAGCGTCGCCGCGTGTAACTGAAAGGATCGTATCAATATGGCAATCGACAGGACTCCTGTTCTTAAGCGCTGCCGTCAGCTCGGGATCGATCCCGCTGAGCTCGGTTACAGCAGCAAGAAGGAATCTATCCGTCAGCCCAAGCGCCGTCGCAAGGAATCTGAGTACGGCATGCAGCTGCGCGAGAAGCAGAAGGTCAAGTTCATCTATGGCGTTCTGGAGAAGCAGTTCCACGGCTACTTCAACAAGGCCCGTAAGATGAACGGCGTCACCGGTGAGAACCTCATGATCATTCTTGAGTCTCGCCTCGACAACGTCGTCTTCCGTCTTGGCTTCGCCCGCACCCGCAAAGAGGCTCGTCAGTCCGTCCGTCACGGTCACTTCACCGTGAACGGCAAGCGCGTGGACATCCCGTCCTACCGCGTCAAGGCCGGCGACGTCGTCGCTGTCGGCGAGAAGTTCCGTGACCTCCTCCCCATCAAGGAGGCCCTGATTTCCTCCGAGCGCTTTGAGGTCCCTGGCTGGCTCGAGGTCGATATCGAGAAGCTGTCTGGTAACGTGCTCGCTCTGCCGACGCGTGAGCAGATCAGCGGTGATATCAACGAGCAGCTCATCGTCGAGCTCTACTCTAAGTAGTCCATCCGGGCTGCTGAGGCTGGAGGTAATACATGTCAGAATTCATTAGGCCTCAGGTTCAGGTCGAAGAGATCAACGAGACGTCTGCTCGTGTCTCCGTCGAGCCGCTCGAGCGTGGTTACGGCGATACGCTGGGTAACTCCCTTCGTCGCGTTCTTCTGTCCTCGCTCGAGGGTGCCGCCGTCGAGGCTATTCAGATCGATGGTGCGCAGCACGAGTTCATGACCATCCCTAACATGGTCGAGGATGTCACCGACATCGTCCTGAATGTCAAGGGTCTTGTCTTCAGGGCTCTCGGCACGACCGACGAGGCGACCGCCACCATCTCGGTTGACGGCCCCTGCGAGGTCACCGGTGCGGACTTCTTTATTCCGTCCGAGTTTGAGCTGGTCAACCCCGAGCAGCACATTTCTACGCTCACCGAGGGTGGCCATCTCACCATGAGCATGCGCATCGGCTATGGCCGCGGCTATGTTTCTGGCGAGGCCAACAAGCGCGACAACGATCCCATCGGTGTGATCCACGTCGACTCGCTGTACTCGCCGGTTTCCCGTTGCGCCAAGCTCGTTGAGGCTTGCCGTGTCGGTCAGCACACCGACTACGACCGCCTTGTCCTCGAGATCGAGACCAACGGCTCCATCGCCCCGCGCGACGCCGTGGTCCAGGCTGCCAATATCATCAACCAGCATATGGCCGCCTTTATGAACCTTGCCGAGACCCCCGAGGTCGAGGAGGAGGCTTCGATCTTCGCTCCCGAGGTCACCAACGACAACGCCGAGCTGGACAAGCAGATCGAGGATCTGGACCTTTCCGTCCGTTCCTACAACTGCCTTAAGCGCGCCAGCATTCACTCGGTCCGTCAGCTCGTTGAGTTCTCGGAGAACGATCTGCTCAACATCCGTAACTTCGGTGTTAAGTCGATCGAGGAAGTGAAGGACAAGCTTGAGTCCATGGGCCTGAGCCTGAAGGCTTAATGCTTCGCATATTTGAGGAGAAACTAGACCATGCGTCACAACGTTAAGAAGGGCCTGAAGCTCGGCACCGATGCGAGCCACACCAAGGCCATGAAGAAGAGCCTTGCTAAGGCCCTCTTCGAGAACGACCGCATCAAGACCACCGAGACCCGCGCTAAGGCGCTGCGTTCGGTCGTCGATCCGATCATCACTTGGGCCAAGAAGGGCGACCTGCACTCTCGTCGTCTGGCTATCGCCAAGCTCGGCGATAAGCAGCTCGTTGCCGAGATCTTCGACAAGGCTGCCCAGGGTATGTGGCAGGATCGCAACGGCGGTTATACCCGCATCATGAAGCTCGGTAACCGCAAGGGCGACAACGCTCCCATCGTTATCATGGAGCTCGTCACCGAGCCTTGCACGCCTAAGGCCAAGAAGGCTGCTCCGGCCCCCAAGAAGGCCGCTGCTCCCAAGAAGGTCGAGGCTGCCGAGGAGGCTCCTGCTGAGGAGACCGCTGAGTAGACAATCCGTCTGCATAGGCTATATTCGAGGGGTACGTTCGCGTACCCCTCTTTTTTTGTCGAAATGCCATTGCCTGTTTGTTGGGAGCGCCCATGACCGCGCCGTCTGATTTCAATTCGATTCCAGAGCTCGATGCCACGCTCGTTTTCCGCGTGGCATACGATGGCTCGTCCTATAGCGGCTTTGCCGAGCAGCCGGGACAGACGACGGTTGCGGGTGAGCTGCGTCGAGCCATCGAGACGCTGCTTCGCCGTCCGATCGATCTGACGTGCGCGGGTCGCACCGATGCCGGCGTGCATGCCGTGGCTCAGTACATCAGCGTGCCCGTAACGGACGCTGAGCTCGCCCTAACGCGCCGTAGGTGGCTGCGGGCTATGGATGCCCTGCTGCCCAAAGATATCGCCATCAACGAGGTCTACAAGGCCCGTAAAGGCTTTTCTGCACGTTTTGACGCGCGTTCCCGTACGTATACGTACCGTATTGCCGATCGAGATGCGCGCCCCGTGCTGTCCCGCGGTGCGGTGTGGTGGCATCGCTATCCCTTGGATGTTGAGGCTATGTCTGCTGCCTGCCCCGCGCTGCTGGGCGAGCAGGACTTTAAAAGCTTTTGCAAGGTTGCTTCTGCCGTGGGCAAACCTACGCACCGCTGCGTAATGCGCGCCGAGTTTGGCCATGAGGTTGCGTTTGGCGAGGACATCCTGACGTTTACCATCGAGGGCAATGCGTTTCTGCATTCGATGGTCCGTACGATCGTTGGCACGCTTGTCGCGATTGGCATGCATCGCCGTGAACCCGAGTGGATGCGCGAGGTCATCGATGCTTGCGACCGTACCGCTGCGGGCCCCACGGCTCCTGCCTGCGGCCTTACGTTTATGGGCGTGGATTACGATCCCGCCGAGCTCGTCGTGCTCGACTAGGGGAGGGCTCGACGCGTCGTGCGTCGACACCCATTATCTGTGGGCTGCGCGTGTGCAACATCTGTTCTTGGCGTGCAATACAACCGGTGTCTCATTGCTTTTATTGCCGGGGTGTACCATGAACCACGGTTTGATTCATTGCTGTCGAGAGGACGGATAACTTGGTTCGACGTGGCTCGCATCCGCGACTTTCGGTGATCCTTGTGGTAGAAGGTTCGCCCAGCTATGCGATGCGTGCGCTCGAGAGTATCCAGAACCAAGACCTCTACGATTTGCAGATTGTCGTTGTTTGCCGCGATGCTGCGCCCGGTGTGCGCCATTCGCTTCAAGTTGCTGCCGACAGGGACATCCATATTGATTTGATTGACGTCGAGGACGCGAAGCGCGGCGCTTGCCTTCGTGCCGGTTTTGCTGTCTCGCGCGGCTCTCAAATCATCGCTATGAACGCCGATGAGTGGTTTGCTCCGCAGTCCCTTTCCAAGATGGTCGATATCGCGTGCGATACTGCGGCAGACATAGTGTTCCCCACGGTGTCGCTCGACCGCTATGATGCACATCGAGAACGCCATTCGCGCGTCTTGGATGCTGCCTCTATTGCCATAGAAGACGAGTCTTCTATGGTGACTGGGGTGCCCCAGTTGATTTTGGGCGGCCTAGTCGCTCAGACCTCTGGCGTGATGTATAGCCGTCCGCTGTTTGAGGCATGCCTGTCGCGCGGCAAGGCGTACCGTACGGTTGAGTTTATGGCTTATGCGCTCTCGCAGGCACGATTCGTGTCCGGCTGCGGCGACGCTTGTTTCCACGCGGTGGCACCTAAGCTTACAGATGCCTTTGATCCCACCATGTATGCCAGGATATCCGATGACACTCGAGCGCTCGACGAGCTTGCGGACTCACTCTCGGAAGCAGATAGCGGTGGTCGGCTCAAGCTGGCAAGCCAAAAGTTCTACTTTGCCGGATTGGTCGCCTGCATCGAGAATTTGTGTCTTAGCCCGCACGGAGTGTCGTCAATCGAGCGTTCCGCCCGCATGCGTGATATGCTCGAGGCGCCTCGAACCCGTCAGATGGTCGCCGCGCTCAAGGATAACCATCGGGGACTCGGTTTGTTGTTTGGGCCGATCGCCAGCGCCAAGCCCGCGCGCTGCGTGATGTGTACGCATCTGGCAGCTTTTCTTAACCGGACGGGCGCAAAAACCGCCTAAACGGCTCATTTCGAAACAAATTTGCATAGAATTGTTTCGAAATGCGTTCTTATACACAAAAGCCTTCAAATAGCGTTAAACTATTCAGTCACTGATTGATTGTCTCCGCCATCTTTTGGAGAGAGGGTTTGTATGGCTAAAAAACGCAATGGGCGCCAGGATGCCATTAGAGATATTGTGCGCAATAAGGACGTCCGCACGCAGCGCGTGCTGGTCGATGAGCTCCGCGCTATGGGCTTTGATTGCACGCAGGCGACTGTCTCTCGCGATATTGCCGATATGGGGCTGCGTAAGCTCCCCGAGGGTATCTATGTTCTGGCAGAGGACCTGCACCTGCAGCGTATGGTTTCCGAGCTCGTAACGGGCGTTCTGCGCACCGATAATCTGGTTATGATCAAGGCTCAGCCTGGTACGGCTTCCGGCATCGCCGCCGCCGTTGATGCGGCAGAGTTGCCCGATGTGCTTGGCTCGCTTGCCGGCAACGATACGATTTTGGTTATTGCCCAGACGGCCGAGGACGGCGAGCGTCTCGAGGCGCTGATCAATAAGCTGAGCAATTCTCGCAAGTAGGCGTGCGGGTCGTGCGCTCGGCACTGTGTGCGTGACATGGTGGCTTGTAAGGGGGTATCGACGTTGGTCGGTACCCCCTATATTGTTTGCCGGTATAAAGGCCGTCCACCAGGTCGCTTTAAACTAAAAGGCCCCCGAGCACTTTAATAAGCTGCTCGGAGGCCTTGTTGCTAATGGCCGGATGAATTTCTAGCCAACCGTATCGTCAGGCGTGGGCGAGGGGTCGGGAGTGGGTGTAGGCGTAGGCGTAGGCGTAGGCGTGCCGCCATCGCCGCCGGTCGAACCACCAGTGGAGCCGCCCGTCGAGCCACCGGTCGTACCGGTGCCGCCGGTGGTGTCGCCGCCCGTGGTCTCGGTGGTCGTGGTCGTCGTGGTAGTCGTTGTGGTGGTTTCCTCTTCGTCCTCGTTCTCGTCCTTGTCGTCGTTCTCCGTCTTCTTGGTGTTGTTGGTGCCGTAGAACTTCCAGACGCTGTTGTTCTTGTAGGTGGGCGCCGTTCCGGTCGCAAACTCCTCGCGCTCGGTACCGGTCAGAACGGTGTTCATAAACCGCTTAAAGACAGGCAGGTTGGTGCTGTCGCCCAGCAGGTCTGTGCCGTATTTTTGGATGGGAATCTCGCCCGCGGAATAGCCGGTCCACAGGGCGCACGCCAGCTGCGGGGTATAGCCGCAGAACCACAGGTTGGTGGTGTTGTCGGTGGTGCCCGTCTTGCCGGCATAGGGCTGGTTGACGCTCAGGGCGCCGGCAGCACCCGTACCGCCGCCCTTCATGACGCCGGACAGAACATCGGTGACCGCGGCGGCCTCGCCCTCGGTAAGTACCTGTGAGGGATTGTCGGTGTGCTGGTACAGCACCGAACCGGTACGAGAGTCAATCTCGGTGATGGCGATCGGCTGGCGATAGTAGCCGCCGTTGGCAAACGTCGCGTAGGCGGCGGCCATCTCGAGCGGCGAGATCGAGCCGGTGCCGAGGGTCATGACGGGAACGTCCTCGATGTTGTCCTTGGCGGGATCGATGCCGAGCTTTTTGACGAGCGAGATGATCTTGCTGTTGCCGACGGCTTCCGCCACCTGGATGTAGCCGGTGTTGGAGGAGTATGCCGTCGCCTGCTTAAGCGTGATGTTGCCATAGCTATGGTTGGCGTAGTTTTGGACCTCGGTCGTGGTGCCCTTGGCCTTGAGCGGCGAGTTGCAGTTGAGGGTGACGTTGGGGTTCATGCCGTTTTGGATGGCAGTTGCCAGCGTAAAGGCCTTAAAGGTGGAGCCGACGGGACGCTTGGCCGTGGCATGGTTTACGTGGTTCTCGTCGGCGTTGTAGTCATAGCCGCCCACCATGCACTTGATGTAGCCGGTCTTGGGGTCGACGACGACCATGCCCATGTCCAGGCCGTCGAGCGAGAGCGTGTCGAGCTGCTCGCGGACGGCATTCTCTGCCACCTGCTGCATCGTGGGGTCGATGGTGGTCTTGACGGTCAAGCCGCCCTTAAAGAGCACGTCGGTCGAGAACTCCTGCTCCAGCAGCTGCTTAACATAGGCGACAAAGTAGGGCTGCGAGTATACGTCGACGCCGCTGCCCGAGATTTCGGTCACGTTGAGGGTGATGGGCTCGGCCTGTGCGGCATCGTGCTCCTCCTGCGTAATGTGGCCCAGGCGCAGCATGTTGTCGAGGACCTTGTTGCGACGGGACAGCGCCAGGTCGGGGTTGACCGTGGGGTCGTACTGCGAGGGCGAGTTGGGAAGGCCGATCAACAGCGCGGCCTCGCTCAGGGTGAGGTCTGCGGCGCTCTTGGACAGGTAGGTCTCGGCGGCGGCCTCAATACCGTAGGCGCCGTGACCGTAATAGATGGTGTTGAGGTACATCATGAGGATCTCGTCTTTGGAGTACATGTCCTCCATCTTTACGGCGATGTAGGCCTCGCGCACCTTACGCTCGATGGTCGAGTCGAACTGCTCCTCCTGCAGGATGGTGTTGCGCACCAGCTGCTGGGTGATAGTCGAGGCGCCTTCGTGCCCGCCGCCGAGGGTTGCCACCGCAGCACGCGCGATACCCCACAGGTCGATACCGCCGTGCTCGTAGAAGCGCTCGTCCTCGACGTCAACGGTGCCCTGTAGCACGTAGGGGGAGACCTTGTCCTTGGTGATGGACTTGCGGTTTTGCGTGTAGAAGCTCGCGATCTTGTTGCCGTTGCAGTCGACGATCTCGGTGGGCTCGCTCACCAGATACGCGTTGGCGTCGGTGTAGTCGGGCAGATCGGACAGCCAGCGGTTGACGTTGCCGACCATGCCGATGCCAAATGCCACGCCCGCAATCAGCAAAAAGCCCAAAAACGAGAGCAGGATTATGGGCAGGGCATGCGTCTTTGAACGGCTGCGTCCCTGTCGTTGGCGAGGACCCATATATTGACCTCCAGGTATGTCGTGCCGGACGGCGGATGTGCCGTCGGGGCAGGATGGACATAAGTTATTACACGATAAACCAAACGGGGCGCGCGAGGCCTCGTGTATGCTGGAAGACGGCATTTTTCAGAGTGAATGCATACCTTGGTAAGGAGTTTGCCGATGGCGATTCGGGCGATGGGGCCGAGCGGACAACACAAGACTGGATTGGATGCTGCTGGTGCGGCGCTGCCCGAGTTGCTGGCGCCGGCGGGCGGGCTCGACCAGATGCTTGCGGCCATCGCCGCGGGTGCCGATGCCATCTATGCGGGGTTGGGCGGCTTTAACGCCCGTGTGAGCGCCCATGGCTTTACGGATAACGAGTTTGCGCGCGGCTGCGCCGTGGCGCATGCCCATGGCGTGCGTGTGTACGTAACGCTCAACGTGTTCGTGTTTGACGATGAGTTGTCCGACGCGGTGGTGTTGGGAGCTCATGCACTGGAGCTGGGCGCCGATGCTCTGATTGTCGCCGATGCCGGGTTGGCCTGCGCGCTGCGCGCGGCGATTCCCGGGGTCGAGATTCACCTGTCTACGCAGGCGGGCGTTCATAGCGAAGGCGCCGTGCGGCTTGCCGCCGATGAGCTGGGGGTCGAGCGCGTGACGACGGCACGCGAGCTGACGGTCGACGAGATTGCGGCGCTATGTGCCACGGGTGTGCCCATCGAGGTATTCTGCCACGGTGCGATTTGCATCGGCTATTCGGGGGCGTGCGAGTTCTCTGCCCTTCGACGTGGCCGCTCTGCGATGCGCGGTGATTGCACGCAGCCGTGCCGTCTATCCTATGACTTGGTGGACGAGGCTGGGCAGAGTGTTGCCGCCGTCGAGGGAGATCGCCTGCTGTGTCCGCGCGACTATCTGGGTATTGCGCATCTGCCCGAGCTTGTAGATGCCGGCGTGGCGTCGCTCAAGATCGAGGGGCGCATGAAGAACCCCGATTACGTATTCAACGTGGTGCGGGTGTGGCGCCGGGCACTCGATATGCTGTGCGACGGCGCGTGGGACCCCGATGCCGTGGAAGAGCTTGAGCGCGAGCTGGGAAGGTCGTTTAACCGCGGGTTTACCGACGCGTATTTGCGAGGCCGCTCGGGTGCGGAGCTTATGAGTTTTGAACGCGCAATTAACCAGGGCGTGCGCGTGGGGCGTTTGGTCGCTGTGGGCCACGAAGAGGTGACCGTTGAGCTCGACGCCGCCGTGGCGGCGGGTGACACGCTCGAGATTCGGTTCTATCCGGGTGTCGACGCGCGTCCCGATGTGCCCAAGCGCTGGCCGCAGGTGCCCTGCCCGGTGGATGCAGCAGCGGGGAAGCGCATCGTCGTGCATTGCAAGCGTAAGGTGGACGCGGGCTGCGAGGTGTACCTGATTCGCAGCGCCGGCGTGTTGGATCAGACGGCGGCGGTGTTGGAGCGCATGCGGGCCGAGGCGGATGCGATTGCGCCCGTTGAGCGTGCCGTTGAAGTGCTGCCCTTTGAGGGCGTTGCGGTGGATGGCGGTGCATCGACGGAGTTGGTGGAGTGCGCGGTTCCCACTCGCATGGTTTTTGCTTGGCAGCTGATGGATGCCGACCCGCGCGGAGAACTCGATTTGTCCGACGCCGTTGTGGTGCTTGACGAGGTGTGCCGCGCGAGTGACGCTGACTGGACCCGCTCACTGATGCAGCGTGCCGGGCGCATCGTCTGCCGCAACCTGGGGCAGGTGGCGATCGCTCGCGAGCTGGGCGTGACGTTTGACGTGGCGGCGCCGGTGTTCTGCGCGAATCGGGCCACGCTTACCTGGCTGCGCGGATTCGGTGCGGGGCGGGTGTACTTGCCGGCCGAGTTGCTCGGCAATGATGCGGAGCGTATTGCCGAGCTGGCTGCTGAACCCGGCGTCTTGGGTCCGGTCGACGCCGACCGTCCCGAGCTTATGGTGTGCGAGCACTGCCTGCTGACCGCCGAGGGCGTCTGCGCCACCGATGCGACGGGACAGGTTCGTTGCCGCGACTGCTTGCGTCGTCGGCAGGTACGCTATCTGGTCGAGCGTGACGGTACACGTCTGCCAGTTGCCATTGACGCATGCGGCAGGACGAGGATTTTCCTGTCGTAGGTGCCGCGTCGCGTCAGTTTGTTATCATAAGAGAGTTTATGGACTTCCAGCACCGCCGTTTTCGGCGAGGGTGCTATAGAAAAAGGAGGATACCCAATGCTGTCTGTTGACGAGCAAATGCGTATCATCACCTCGGGCGCCGCGCAGATCGTTCCCGAGGCCGACCTTCGCAAGAAGCTTGAGAAGGGCGAGCCCCTCAACATCAAGCTCGGCGTCGATCCCACCAGCCCCGACCTGCACCTGGGCCACGCCGTGCCCCTGCGCAAGATGCGTCAGTTCCAGGACCTGGGCCACAACGTCACCCTCATCATCGGCAACGGCACCGCGCTGATCGGCGACCCTTCGGGCAAGAATTCCACCCGTCCGCAGCTTTCGCAGGAGCAGATTGAGGCCAATGCCGAGACCTACGTGAGCCAGGCCATGAAGATCCTGGATCCCGAGAAGACCACCATCGTGCACAACGGCGACTGGATCCTTTCGATGGACCTGGCCGGCCTGCTGCAGGT
This sequence comes from uncultured Collinsella sp., assembly GCA_902469055.1. Taxonomy (GTDB): domain Bacteria; phylum Actinomycetota; class Coriobacteriia; order Coriobacteriales; family Coriobacteriaceae; genus Collinsella. The sequence goes on along the minus strand of CABRBC010000038.1, from coordinate 926 downwards.
GTGCTCCAAGTTCACCGTCGCCCGCATTCTTGAGCGCGACGACTTTACCAAGCGCTACCAGTCTCAGACGCCGATCGCCCTGCATGAGTTCCTGTATCCCGTGATGCAGGCTTTCGACTCCGTGCAGATCAAGGCCGACGTGGAGATGGGCGGCACCGATCAGCTCTTCAACCTGCTCGCTGGCCGTGAGCTCATGGAGAAGATGGGCATGGAGCCGCAGATCGCGCTCACCATGCCGCTGCTCGAGGGTACCGACGGCGTGCGCAAGATGTCCAAGTCATACGGCAACTACATCGGCCTGACCGACGCTCCCAAGGATATGTTCGGCAAGACCATGTCCATCCCCGATGAGATGATCGGCAAGTACTACCGCCTGGCGAGCTCGCTCACCCCGGCCGAGGTCGACAAGATCGACGCTGCCCTGGCCGATGGTTCTGCCGACCCCTACGAGCTCAAGCGCGCTCTGGGTCGCGATCTGTGCGACACCTACCACGGCGTCGGTGCCGGCGACGAGGCTCAGGCCGAGTTCGACCGCGTGTTCAAGGAGGGCCAGCTTGCCGACTTCCCCGAGAAGCACGTTGAGCTGACCGTCAACGACGAGGGCCAGATCTACCTCGCAGGCCTGCTTAAGGACTTGGGCCTTTCGGCGAGCGCCGGCCAGGCCCGTCGCGACATTGACGGTGGCGGCGTCAAGATCAACGGCAAGGCCGTGGCTCCCAAGAGCTACAACATCGATCCCAGCGCCCTCAAGCTGGGCGACACCCTTTCTGTGGGTAAGCGCAAGGGCTTCAAGTTGATTTAGTTCCGCCGTTCTACCGAACGGCGGACCGGCCGACGCTGCGCGGGCCGCATTTGGACAATCTGACGTTCAACTTCAAGGGCGCGACCAGAAGGTCAGCGCCCTTTCGTTTCACGTCACCTTGTCT
>CABRBC010000037.1:0-122517 GCA_902469055.1 uncultured Collinsella sp. | reverse complement strand
CCAGATCGCGGGCAAGAATCGCCACCACGCGGCTCTGGCAAAAGCCGCTCTGGCACCGACCCATGCCGGCTCGGCAGCGGCGCTTGACGCCCTCGACCGGTGTGCGTCGTGGGGGCCCGCCCCGCCGGTATGGCGGCCGCACTTGCCGCGCATAAGGCCGGCGAGCATGTGGCGATCGTGGAGCGCGAGCAGCATCTGGGCGGCATCCTGCGCCAGTGCATTCATCCCGGCTTTGGCCTGTCGTACTTTAAACAGGAGCTCACCGGTCCCGAGTACGCGCAGCGCTTTATCGACCAGGTGCACGCAACCGACATTGCGCTGTTCTTGGACAGCATGGTGCTTGGGATTGATTCAGGCAAGCCTACGGAAGAAGCCGCGGTCCACACCGTCATGCTCATGAGCCCTGCCGGCATGCTGCAGCTCACCGGGCGCGCGGTCGTCCTTGCCATGGGTTGCCGCGAGCGCACCCGCAGCGAGATCAAGATTCCCGGTAGCCGTCCCGCCGGCGTGTTTACGGCCGGCTTGGCGCAGCGATACATCAATATCGAGAACCTCAAACCCGGCTCGCGCGCCGTCATTTTGGGTTCCGGCGACATCGGGCTGATCATGGCACGTCGCTGCACGCTCGAGGGGATTTCCGTCGAGGGCGTGTACGAGCTCATGCCGTACGCCAACGGCCTGCGCCGCAACGTCAAGAACTGCCTGGACGATTTTGGCATTCCGCTACATCTGTCCACCACGGTCACGCGCGTGATTGGGCACGACCGCGTGGAAGCCGTCGAGGTAAGCCAGGTCGACGAGCACCTGGCGCCCATTCCGGGGACCGAGCGCATTGTTCCGTGCGACACACTGCTGCTTTCGGTGGGATTGATTCCCGAGAACGAGCTTTCGGTTGCCGCGGGCGTAGAGCTTGACCCGCGCACGCGCGGCGCCGTGGTTGATCAGAGCCTGCAGACGGGCGTGCCGGGCATCTTTGCCTGCGGAAACGTGCTGCACGTGCACGACCTGGCCGACAATGTGACGACCGAGTCCGAGCGCGCCGGTGTGGCAGCGGCGGCGTGGGCGTTGGGCGGCGCCGAGGCGTGCGCTGCGGGCACAGGCTGCGAGTTCACGGTCTCCCCCGCCGGCATCGCGGGCTACGCGCTGCCAGGACGCATTACGGCCGTGGCGCTCACCAAGCTGAACTTCCGCGTGCGCCGACCAGTCGATGCCGCCCGCGTGAGGATCTTGGCAAACGGCGAGGAACTGTTCGCCGGCAAGGTCCGCGCGTTTAAGCCGAGCGTTATGGAAAGCTTCCCACTGCCGGCAAAGGTCATCCAACAAGCGCTCGACCTGGGTGCCAGCGAGATTGTCCTATCCGTCGATCCCGTCGAGGAGGCATAAACTATGAGCGATAACGTGAGCGAAACGCTGCAGTTCAACTGCACGACCTGCCCATCCGAGTGCCTTCTGACCGTAGAGGTGGAGCGCGACGCCAATGGCGCCGTGGTGGAAGTGCGCTCCGTAACCGGCAACAACTGCCCGCGCGGCGATAAGTTCGCACATCAGGAGCTCACCTGCCCCATGCGCGTGCTCACGACGACCGTGGCCGTCTCCGGCGGCGACGAGACGCTGCTGCCTGTGCGCACGGCTGAGGCCATCCCGCTGGCACTCCACGCCCAAGCCATGAACCTCATCCGAGGCCTAGTCCTCAACGCCCCCATCCGCATGGGCGACATCGTGCTGGAGAACCTCCTAGACACCAACATCAACCTAATCGCCAGCATGGACATCGACCCAGCCTAAGCAGCTAATTTAGGATGGGGCTCTTTTAGCTACCACGCCATCCACCCCGACCCTCCTCAATTGCGGTGAAATACGGACTGTTTTTCGGCTCTAGGCCGCCCAAAAGTCCGCATTTCACCGCAACTTCTTTAATGATCGCGTATTTGGCTGTCACTCGGTTAGTGCCATTTCAAAACTATGCCGGATTACGGGGCAGGTTCGGAGACCCCCATCCATACCGGCAATTTTCGATTTTTGATAAGCCGTCTACCTGCGGTTTTAATTTCGCGATTTTTCTCATGGTCAAGTAATACAGGTCCAGCCCCGTAATCCGCCATGCTTTTGAAACCAGCCCATTTGGGACGGGGTTCTTATGACTACTTTTGCCCGAACGTTCGCTCAAATGATTTTTCTGGGACGGGGATGAAATAATCATTCGGCACCCAATGATTATTTCATCCCCGTCCCAGAAAAATCATTCCGCATGTTGGACGCATCTAAAATAACCCCGTCGCAAATTGACTACCCTGGCTTTGGGGATACCATGGTGGCACCCTAGCGAAAGGATGATTCATGGCACATGTCGATGACCAGCGTGTGGCGCACGTGCTTGATGCGCTCGAGGCTCAGCACCCCGGCGCACAGCTGCTCGTAAACGACCCGTGGTCGATTTACTATCTGACCGGTTTTTATGCCGATATGTTCGAGCGTTTTTGCGGCGTGCTGCTCGCACGCGATAGCGAACCTGTGATCTTGGTCAACGCGCTGCATCAGCTGCCCGAGTACGACAATGCCCGCGTGGCCTATCACACCGATACTGACGTCGTGGCCGACGCCATCGTTCGCGAGGTCGATCCGAACAAACCGCTCGGCATCGACACCGTCATGCGTTCCGGCTTTTTGATGCCACTCATGGAGCGCCACGCAGCCAGCGAGTTTTTCCTGGGCGACTTTGCCGTCACCGCCGCGCGCACCCACAAGGATGACGCCGAACAGGAGCTCATGCGCGCGTCCTCGGCCGCTAACGACGCCGTGATGGCCGACGCCATCAAGCTCGTCCACGAAGGCGTGACGGAGCGCGAGATTGCCGACCAGATGCTCGGCCTGTATCGCAAGCACGGCTGCGAGGGCTTTAGCTTTCCGCCCATCGTGAGCTTTGGTGCTAACGCCGGCGACCCGCACCACGAGCCCGACGACACCGTGCTCAAGCGCGGCGACGTAGTGCTGTTCGACATTGGCGGGCGTCATCGCAACTACTGCTCGGACATGACGCGCACGTTCTTTTGGGGCGATCCGGACGAGGAGACGGCGCGCATCTACGACATCGTGCGCCGCGCCAACGAGGCCGCCGAGGCACTCATCGCACCGGGTGTGCGCATGTGCGACCTGGACCGCGCCGCGCGCGATGTGATTGAAGACGCAGGCTATGGGCGGTACTTTACGCATCGCCTGGGCCACTCGATCGGTCTTCGGGACCACGAGCCGGGCGACGTCTCGCTGGTCAACGAACAGGTTATCGAGCCAGGCATGACGTTCTCCATCGAGCCGGGCATCTACCTCCCCGGCCGCACCGGCGTCCGCATCGAGGACCTGGCGCTGGTTACCGAGACCGGCGTCGAGATTCTCAACGCCTACCCCCACGACCCAGTCCGCCTAGACTAACCCCTTCCCAATAGCCCCTCAATTAGTTGCGGTGGAATAGTTCCCAGATTAGCCCACAGAGGCATAATCCAGGAACTATTTCACCGCAACTGATGAGGGGATGGGTTAGCGGAGCAGGCCTGCTACTTCGCCGGCTAGGGTGATGGTGCCGGCTGCTACGAAGGGCTCGCCCGCGGCATCGAGGGCTGCAAGGGCCTCGGAAACGCTGGGGTATACGCCCGCGAGCTTATCGGCGTCCACAAGGGCGGCGAGCTCCTCTGCCGGCAGGGCGCGGTCGGAATCGGTCTGGGTCACGACCACGCGGGGGAACGCCGGAATCAGAACATCGACAATACCGGCCACATCCTTGTCGGCCAGCGCGGCACACAGCAGCGTGGGGCGGTTCTTCACGCACGGATCGATCTCATCCAGCGCGCTCACAAAGTTCTCGCAGCTCTGAGGGTTATGGCAGGCGTCAATCAGCTTGAGCGGATCGGTTCCCAGCACATCAAAACGACCCGGCGTGGGGCAGCCCATAAGCGATGCATCCAGCGCATCGTGGTCGAGCTCGCGACCCAGATACCCCTCGCAAAGCATAATCGCGCACGCGGCATTCTGCGGCTGATAGGCCGGCTTGACCATGCTCGACGTATAGATCGCACGCGGCGTGGTGCAGCTGAACTCCACCGTATCGCCCACGTGTGCCGGAAGTTTGGTCATGGAGTGGCTCACCACGAGCGGCACCACACCGCACTCACGGCAGCGGGCATCCATCACGCGCTGAACGCTCGGCTCATGCGTGCCTTCGCCCAGCACAACCAAGCGTCCGGGCTTGATGACCGCAGCCTTCTCCCCCGCAATGGCCTCGAGCGTATCGCCCAGAATGCGCGTATGATCGAGCCCGATGCCCGTAATGGCAACGGCAACGGGATCGGTCGCACTCGTAGCGTCCCAACGTCCGCCCATACCAACCTCGAGCACGGCAACATCCACCGCGGCCTCGGCAAACACGACAAGTGCGGCAGCCGTCAGCAGGTCAAACGGCGTAATGGAATAGGCGCGCTCCCCCGCCGCCACACGACGGGCATTCACGCGATGTCCCGCCTCAACAGCAGCAGAAACACCACGGGCAAACGCCTCGTCGCTTACAACGCACCCATCGACCTCCATACGCTCGGGATAGCGCACCAGCTGCGGCGACGTATACAGCGCGGTCTTGAGCCCCTCACCACGAAGAATGGCAGCCGAAAACCGCGCAGTCGAAGTCTTGCCATTGGTACCGGCAACCTGAATGCAATCGAAATACTCATCCGGACGACCAAGCTCATCGAGCATATCGACAACCGTCTCGAGCAAAGGACCAGCATCCCCAGAAATCCGCCCCGTATCGGCAGCCAGCCCAACAGCCTCACCAAACGAAAGCAACTCAAACGAGAAAGGAACGACATACGACCCAGAACGCTTAGCCATAACCCAAAGTCCCCCAATAACAGAAAAAGAGGCCCACCAAAAAGAATGAGCCCCTCGCGTTGACAATATCAGACTTTATCCGCTTGCAGCAAGATCAAGGCCACAACCAGGTGGCCCTAACCTACCAGTTGCAAGCAGCCATGTAACCGCACTAGGAGCGGCCCGACGCTTTGCTCGATACAAGTTCCGCACGCAAAGGACAGCACTTAATGTGCTGTCCGTCTTGCGCAGGACTGTCCGCAGTAGCGAGCAAAGCGTCGGGACGCGCCCCTCAGTAAGAACTACGAGAAGTCAGCAACCTGAGCAGTCAGCGCCGCCAGGATCTCCTTGAGCTCAGCTGCACGGTCCCTCTTCTTCTGGACCACCGCGGGCGCGGCCTTGGCCACAAAGCCCTCGTTGACAAGCGTCTTCTCGCAGCCGGCGAGCTCCTTCTGGGCCGCAGCGATCTCCTTCTCCAGGCGCGCCTTCTCGGCCGAAAGATCAACCTTGCCCTCGAGCACCACAAAGGCCTCGACGCCGCTGTCGACCACGGCGATGCTCGCGGCCGGCTTCTCGACGTCGGTACCCATGACCAGCGAAGCGGTGTTGGCCAGCGGCTCGATGGTCGAGCGCTGGCTCTCGAGCTTCTCGATATCCTCGGCACCGGCGCGCACGACCACGTCGAGCTCGGCCTTGGGGCTCAAGCGATAACGCGAACGCGTGGCGCGGGCGGCAGACACGACGGCGCGGCACAGCTCAAACGCGCGCTCGGCGTCCTCGTCAACATACTTGGCGTAGTCGGCGGGCTCGGGCCACTTGGCGATCATGAGCGCCTCGGCGCGGTCCACGTTGCCCTCGGCGTCCAGGTCGAGCACGCTCGCCGGCATGTTGTCCCAGATCTCCTCGGTGACAAACGGCATAAGGGGGTGCATCAGACGAATGGAGGTGTCAAGCACAAAAATCAGGTTGCGCTGCGCCTGCAGACGGCCCTCGCCCTTCAGGCGGGCCTTGGTGACCTCGACGTACCAGTCGCAGACCTCGTTCCAGAAGAACTGCTGCACACCGCGGGCCATGTCGCCAAAGGTGTAATTCTCGATGCCCTCGGTGACCATCTTCACGGCCTTGGCCAGGCGGCTGAACATCCAAGCGTCTGCCGGCGTCTCCACGACGGGCTCGCCGGGCGTGTAGCCCTCCATGTTCATGAGCAGGAAGCGGCTGGCGTTCCAGATCTTGGTCACAAACGACTTGGCCTGCTCGGTACGCGGACTGTCGATAAGCTTCTTAGTCTTCTTGTCGATGTTCGCGTCGAACTTGACGTCCTGGTTGTTGGTGCACAGCGTGAGCAGGTTGTAGCGCATGGCGTCGGCGCCGTACATGCCAATGAGGTCCATGGGGTCAACGCCGTTGCCCTTGGACTTGGACATACGGCTTCCGTCCTTGGCAAGAATCGTCGGGTAGATGACGACGTCCTTAAACGGCACCTCGTCCAGGAAGTACAGCGAGCTCATGACCATGCGGGCGACCCACAGCGCGATGATGTCGCGTGCGGTGACGAGCGCCGTCGTGGGGTGATGTCCCTCGAGCAGCTCCGGCTTTTGCGGCCAGCCCTGCGTGGCGAAGGTCCACAGCTGCGAGCTGAACCAGGTGTCCAGCACGTTCTCGTCCTGGTGCACGTGATGACCGCCGCACTTGGGGCACACATCGGTGTCCTCGGTAAGGGCGTCCTCCCAGCCGCAGTCCTCGCAGTAGAACACGGGAATGCGGTGGCCCCACCACAGCTGGCGGCTGATACACCAGTCCTTGAGGTTCTCCATCCAGGTGGTGTAGGTCTGCGTCCAGCGCGCGGGGTGGAAGGTGACCTTGCCGGAGTTGACGGCGTCAAGCGCCGGCCCCTTGAGCTTGTCGACGGCCACGAACCATTGCTCGGACAGCCACGGCTCAAGCGCGGCGTCGCAACGGTAGCAGTGCATGACGGAGTGGTCGTGCTCCTCGACGTGGTCGAGTAGGCCGTGCTCGTCGAACCACTTGATGACGGCTTCGCGGCACTCGTCGCGGTTCATGCCCGTGAACTCGCCGTAGCCCTCGACGACCACCGCGTGCTCGTCGAAGATATTGATCTGCGGCAGGTCGTGGGCCTGACCCATAGCGTAATCGTTGGGGTCGTGGGCCGGGGTGACCTTGACAAAGCCGGAGCCAAAGTTGGCGTCGACGTGCCAATCCTCAAAGATGGGAATCTCACGGTTGACGATCGGCAGCATGACGGTCTTGCCCACAAAGGCGGCCTTCTCGGGGTCCTTCGGGGAGACGGCGACGCCCGTGTCGCCGAGCATGGTCTCGGGGCGCGTGGTGGCGACGACGATGTAGTCCTGGCCGTTGACCGGCTCGGTCAGCGGGTAGTGCAGGTGCCACAGGTGGCCCTTCTCGTCCTTATACTCGGCCTCGTCGTCCGAGATAGCGGTGGTGCAGTTGGGGCACCAGTTGACGATACGCTTGCCACGGTAAATCAGGCCGTCGTGGTACCAGTCGCAGAACACCTTGCGCACGGCCCGGGCGTAGTCCTCGTCCATGGTGAAGCGCTCGTTATCGAAGTCGACGGAGCAGCCCATACGCTTGATCTGCTCGACGATGATGCCGCCGTACTCGTGGGTCCAATCCCAGCAGGCGTCGACAAACTTGTCGCGACCGATCTCCAGGCGACTGATGCCCTCGCTCTTGAGCTTCTTGTCGACCTTGGTCTGCGTGGCGATACCGGCGTGATCGGTACCGAGCACCCAACGCGTGGACTTGCCGCGCATGCGGGCCATACGGACGATGGCGTCCTGGATGGAGTCGTCGGTAGCGTGACCCATGTGGAGCTTGCCGGTCACGTTGGGAGGCGGAATGGTGACGGTGCAGTCGCCCACGCCCTCACGGCGCTTGTAGTAGCCGCCGTCAAGCCACTTCTGCAGGATCGCCGGCTCGTTGGTCGACGGATCGTAGTTCTTGGGCATCTCTTCCATATATCTCTCCCTGTCCCGCCGGCGTGTCCGCCTGCTTGGTTTTCGCTCGGTCAGGTCCTGGCTCGCACGAAGAGCACATTAAGTGCTCTTCGGCTCGTGCGGAATCTACGAAAACCAAGCAGGCGGACGCGCCTTAGGTATCGATTACTTCAGTCTGATATGACTTCGCTGAGGCTTAAACAAACACACAGAATAACACAGGTAGTTGGGGTTATTGCGTATATATAAAATAGCCTCCGACCGCGGGTGGTCGGAGGCTATTTGCAAACACGCTTTAGGCTGGTTTAGCCGCAGATGCGCTGGGGCTGCTCTTCGCCCTTGACGGAGGCTTCGGTCACAACGACCTTGGAAACGCCCTCCTCGCTGGGCAGGTCGAACATCGTCTGCTGCAGCACGTCCTCGCAGATGGAACGCAGGCCGCGGGCGCCGGTCTTGCGGGCAAGCGCCATGCGGGCGATCTCGTGCAGGGCGGCGTCCTCAAACTCAAGCTCGACGTCCTCGAGCTGGAACATCTTGCGGTACTGGCGCACCACGGCGTTCTTGGGCTCGGTCAGGATCGACACCAGGTCGTCCTCGTCGAGCGCCTGCGTCTGGGTTACGACAGGCGTGCGGCCCACGAACTCGGGAATCATGCCAAAGGCGTTGAGGTCCTGCGGGAGCACCTGGCGCAGCAGGTCGTTCTCGTCGACCGAGGTGGGGCCGGCGATCTCGGAGTTAAAGCCCACGCGCTTGTTGCCTACGCGGTCGGCAATGATCTTATCCAGACCCACAAAGGCACCGCCGCAGATGAACAGGATGTTGGTCGTGTCGATCTGCAGCAGCTCCTGTTGGGGATGCTTGCGGCCGCCGGTGGGCGGAACGCTTGCCACCGTGCCCTCAAGGATCTTAAGCAGCGCCTGCTGAACACCCTCGCCCGAAACATCGCGGGTGATGGAGAGGTTCTCGGCCTTGCGGGCGATCTTGTCGATCTCGTCCACGTAGATAATGCCCACCTGCGCGCGCTCAATGTCGCCATCGGCAGCATTGATGAGCTTGAGCAGGATGTTCTCCACGTCCTCGCCCACGTAGCCGGCCTCGGTAAGCGCAGTGGCGTCGGCGATGGCAAACGGCACCTCGAGGATGCGCGCGAGCGTCTGGGCGAGCAGGGTCTTACCGGTACCGGTGGGACCGAGCAGCAAGATGTTGGACTTGGCGAGCTCTACCTCGTCCATATCGTCGTCGAACTGCGAGCCCATGTCGTCGTCAAAGGCAGACACCGCGGCGCCGCCCTCGATCACGCGACGATAGTGGTTGTACACGGCCACCGACATGGCGCGCTTGGCGTCCTCCTGGCCCATGACATAGGCAGAAAGCTCGTCATAGATCTCGTGCGGCGTCGGCACGTGCGTGATGACCTGGCGGTCGTCCTCGAGCTCAAAGCCCTCGGTCTCGGGGTCCACGTCGGGCTGGGATGCTGCCTGGCCGTGGTCGTTGAGGAAGCCCGGCAGCTTGCCGTTGCGGGCAGCGTCCATAAAGTCCGAAGCCAGCGACTCCTCCAAAATCTCGGAGCAGGCGGCGACGCACTCGTCACAGATAAAGATGTTGGTCGGGCCCTTTACGAGGCGACGAACCTGGCCCTGCTCTTTTCCACAGAAGGAGCAGCGGATGGGGTTGCCGTTCTCGTCAAAGTTGTCCTGCATGTTACCTGCCATCCTAGGCGTCCTTCGCGGCGAGATCGCGCGAGGTAACGATACGGTCGATCAGGCCGTAGTCGAGGGCCTCGGCAGCGGTCAGGTAGTTGTCGCGCTCGGTGTCGGCCTGGACCTTCTCGATGGGCTGACCCGAGGCGTCGGACAGGATCTGGTTGAGCTCGCGACGGGTCTTCTTGATCTCCTCGGCCACAATCTCGATCTCGGTCTGCTGACCCTGGGCACCGCCGCTGGGCTGGTGAATCATGACCTTGGAGTGCGGCAGGCAGAAGCGCTTGCCCTTGGCGCCGGCCGAAAGCAGCACGGCGGCCATAGACGCGGCCATACCGACGCAAATGGTGGAGACCTGCGGTTTAATGAAGTTCATAGTGTCAAGAATTGCCAGGCCGGAGTAGACCTCGCCACCGGGCGAATTGATGTAGAGCGAGATATCCTTCTCGGCATCCTGGCTCTCAAGATGCAGCAGCTGGGCAACGACCAGGTTGGCGCTGACGGAGTTGATCTCCTCGCCCAAGAAGATGATGCGGTCGTTGAGCAGGCGCGAATAGATATCGTAGCTGCGCTCGCCGCGCGGCGTCTGCTCGATTACGTATGGCACGAGGGCGGAATCGAACTTAGCGATCATACGCATCTCCATTTCTCTCTTGCGGACCAAATTGGTTCTAGATAAACGTACGGTGCCCGCATGCTATGCATTGGCTGGCACCGTACGAAGCAACCGGATAACCGGTGTATAACTTTACCCCATCACAGGCGCACGCATGCGCTCGCGGGCAAGGTGGCGAGAATTACTCGGCGTCCTTGGCGGTCTCGTCGACCTCGGTCACCTTGGCGTTCTCGACCAGGTGGTCGACGGCCTTGGAGCGACGGATGGACTCGCGGACGGCAGGCATGCGGCCATCGGCGATGAACTCGGCCTTGGAAGCCTCGACGTCCTTGACGCCGGCCTTCTCGAACTCGGCGTTGATGTCGTCCTCGGTGACCTCGATCTTGAGCTCACGGGCGAGGGCGTCCAGAGCCAGGGACTCACGGGCAACGTCGTTGGCCTGCTTGTGCAGGTCGCCGATGAACTGCTCCATGGTCAGACCGGAAGCCGGCAGCCAAGTGTCCAGCGTCATGCCGCGGGCAGCGAGGTTGGACAGGAAGTTCTGGCCAAGCTCCTCAAAGACGGACTGCTCGTAGTCGGCGTCCATCTCCTCGAGCTGAAGGCGCTCGGCGAGAGCGGAGACGCAACGGTTCTCCTTCTCGGCCGGGAGGCGGGAAGCCTTGTCCTGCTCGATCTCGATCTTGATGGCGTCGCGCATAGCGTCGATGCTGTCAAAGCCAAAGTCGGACTTGACGAGCTCGTCGGTGAGCTCGGGGGTGTTGCGGACCTTGATGCCCTTAACGGTGACCTCGACGGTGTGAGTCTCGGCCTCCTCGCCCTCCTCGACCTCGTCGGTCCAGGTGACGGTCTTGACGTCGTCAACGTTGGCACCGATCAGGGCCTCGTTGAACTCAGCGGGGTTGCTGTCGCTACCGGCGATGAGCATGCGGCCCTCGGCGGCGAAGTTGTCGGCGTTCTCGACGGCCTTGAGGTCGACGGTCACATAGTCGTCAGCCTCGACGGCGCGACCCTCGACGTCCTCGAAGGTGGCGCGGTAGTTGAGGAGCATCTCGACCTGGTTGTTGATCTCGGACTCGGTGACCTCCGCGGGAGGCATCTCGATCTCGACAGCGTCGAAGGAGGAGAGCTCAGCGGCGGGACGCAGGGAGAACTCGACGGTGTAGGTGTAGTCCTCGTGATCCTTGGCGAGGTCGAGCTCCTTGTAGTCACCGTTCTTGGTGGGGACGATGTCCAGCTCGTTGAGGACGGCGGGCTCGTTGGCGGCGATCAGGTCGTTGGTGGCCTGAGCGAGGGTAGCCTCGGCGCCAAGAGCAGAGTCGATGACCGGACGGGGAGCCTTGCCGGCGCGGAAGCCCGGGAAGCGGTACTTCTTGGCGGTGTCCTTGTAGGCCTTCTTGATCGCGGCGTCGACGTCGGCGGCCGGGATGGTGACCGTAGCGGTGAGCTTGGCGTCCTTGACGTCAGAAGCGGTGATGTTCAACACGTTCCTCCTCATACTGCCCAGCTTATCTGAGGTGCTGGTACCTTTATGCAACAAAGAGTCGCGACGGCCGAAGCCGACGCAGATGCGTTGGTGCGGGCGAAAGGACTCGAACCTTCACGGGAATCCCACCAGAACCTAAATCTGGCGCGTCTACCAATTCCGCCACGCCCGCATGAGCGCACAGACTAGGAATGATAGCAGATACGAACGACAAGCGCACGCACACGTTTTACAGGCTCACGACCTCACCACGAGAGCAAGCCAATAGAGCACGCCACCCCATCTCATAAGTTGCGGTGGAATAGGGACTGTTTGGGGCTCCAGTCCTCCAAAACAGTCCCTATTCCACCGCAACTTCGGTAGGACTCGGCAGCCTGGCGATGCTGGCCATGCGCCGGAAAGCGTGTCCCGGTTTGGGGCCTCGGAATGGGATGCAATTTCCGCTATAGCCATCAACCGGAAACTGCAACCCGTTTTGAGCCCCTATTCCGGGATGCACTTTCCGCCAAGGCCCTCAAACGGAAACTGCAGCCCACAATTCAGTTGAAAAGTGGGCTGCAGTTTCCCCGGGCTAGGCAATGAGCGGGTACAGCGCCTCCTCGCCTACTCCCCCAGCAGGGCCTTCTCGGGCGTGATCGGCAGTGAGCGAACCTGATGGCCGGTGGCGTGCGCCACGGCCGAGGCAACGGCAGCGAGCGGCGTGTTGATGACGACCTCGCCGATCGACTTGGCGCCAAACGGGCCCGTCGGCTCGTAGCTCGGCTCAAAGGCCACGCGGATGCTACCGATATCCAGTCGCGTGGGCAGCTTGTAGCTCATAAAGTTGCCGGTGCGCAGGCGGCCGCGGTCGTCGTGCTCGACAATCTCGTAGAGCGCGTGACCGATACCCTGGGCAATGCCGCCCTCGGCCTGGACGCGCGCGAGCGCCTCGTTGATCACGGTGCCGCAGTCGACGGCCGCCGCGTAGTCCACCACAGTCACCTTGCCGGTGGCCTTGTCGACCTCGACCTCGGCGATGCCGGCCATAAACGGCGGGGGCGAAACGGGCAGGCAGGCAGAGGCGTGCGAGGTAAGCGCGTCGCCGCCCGCGATGTTCTTGACGCACAGGTTGGCAAAGTCGCGCAGCGTGAGGTAGCGGTTCTGCTCGCGCGCGGCACGCTCGTCGGACAGGCGCACGTACTGGCCATCGAAGACCACATCGGCGGCGTCCACATCCCACATCTGGGCGGCCTTGGCGCAAATCTTCTCGCGCAGCTCGGTCGCGGCGTTTTTGGCCGCAAGGCCCGTCACGTACGTGCCCGAGCTCGCGTACGAGCCGGCATCGAACGGCGACACGTCGGTGTCCACGCCGCGCACCACGATCAGCGAGCTCTCCACGCCCAGCTCCTCAGCGGCAATCTGCGCCAGGATCGTGTCGACGCCCATGCCGTTATCGGTAGCGCCGGTCGAAAGCGTAATAAAGCCGTCCTCTTCCAGGCGCATGTCGATGCCAGCGATGTCCACGTTGGAGATGCCCGAGCCCTGCATGGTGAGCGCGCAGCCCAGGGCGCGCACGCGGTCGCCCAGGTCCACGGCCAGCGGCTTGTCGCGCCAACCGATCATGTCCATTGCGCGCAGCAGGCAACGGTCGAGCGCGCAGGCGTTGAGCTTCTCGTTGTAGTACTGCGGCATGATCTCGCCCTCGTGCACCATGTTCTTAAGGCGCAGGTCGGCAGGGTCCATGTGCAGCATGTCGGCGAGCTCGTTGACGGCGCTCTCCACGGCAAACTGGCCCTGGGTGGCACCGTAGCCACGATACGCGCCGCCGCGGTTGGTGTTGGTGTAGACGGCGTCCCAGCTAAAGCGGCTCGCCTTCACGTGGTTGTAGATGGGCAGGCTCTTGTGGCCCGAAAGGCCGATCGTCGTGGTGGCATGCTCGCCATACGCGCCGGCGTTGGACAGCGTATGCAGGTCGATAGCCGTGATGGTGCCGTCGTTCATGGCGCCCAACTTGACGGTCATCTGCATCTGATGGCGCGAGTTGCCCGCGGTGATGGTCTCCTCGCGGGTGTAGCAGCAATAGCTCGGACGGCCGGTCTGCTGGGTGACGAACGCCACGAAGATCTCGCAGCAGCCCGTCTGCTTGGAGCCAAAGCCGCCGCCGATGCGTGGCTTGATGACCTGCACCTGCGACTGCGGAATATCGAGCGACTGCGCGACCATGCGGCGCACGTGGAAGGGCACCTGCGTAGAGGTGGTCACCGAGATGCGCCCGAACGCGTCGGTCGTCGCGAAGGCTCGGAAGGTCTCCATGGGCGCGGTCTGCGTGGCCTGGCTGGTGTAGGTGCGGGTGAAGACGATGTCGCTCTGGACAAAGGCCTCGTCCAAGTCGCCAAAGTCGCTCGCGCCACTGCACACCAGGTTGCGCGGAACGTCGCCGCCCTGCGGGAACATAAAGGTCACGTCGCCCTCGGGATGGACCACGATGTCGTTATCGAGTGCCTGGGTAAAGTCGAGCAGCGGCTCGAGAGCCTCGTAGTCGACCTTGATGAGCTTGAGTGCCTTGTCGGCGGCCTCCTCGGTCTCGGCGGCGACGATCGCCACCTCCTCGTTTTGGTAGCGCACGAGATTCTCGAGGATCAGGCGGTCGTAGGGACTCGGCTGCGGATAGCTCTGGCCGGCGATGGTAAAGCGGCGTTTGGGCACGTCCTCGTAGGTGTAGACGCCCACGACGCCGGGCACCTTCAGGGCGCGCGACGTGTCGATGGAGCGGATCTTGGCGCGGGCATAGGGGCTGCGCTTGAGTTTGACGATGAGCGCGCCGGCGGGCACCATATCGCCCGTGTAGACGGGACGTCCCTCGAGCAGAGCCTTCGAGTCCTTCTTGGGCTGCTTATGAGTAATCTGCTTGTACGCGACACCGTCGGAGCTGGTGTTATTGACCGGCAGCTCGGGCATCTCGAAGCCCACCTGCACGCCGGACTCGTTGAGAAAGCGCACGATGGCGCGCAGCTGGCTCTCGTAGCCGCTGCAGCGGCAGAGGTTGCCGGCGAGCTGGCGCGAGAGCTCCTCGCGTGTGGCGACGAGGCTTGGGTCCTCCTTGGCGGCGCGGGCAAGCGCCAGCACGTTCATGATGAGGCCGGGAGCGCAAAAACCGCACTGCTCGGCACCTTCGGCAGCCATCGCACGGGCGAGCGCCTCGGACTCGGCCTTGAGGCCCTCCAGCGTGGTGATGGTGTGGCCCTCAACACGGGCGGCGGGAACCGAGCAGCTCAGCACCGGGTCGCCGTCGAGCCACACCGTGCACAGACCGCAGTTGGTGGTCTCGCAGGCACAGCGTACCGACGCGCAGCCCTGCTCGCGCAGCAGCGCAAAGAGCATGGTGTCGGGGGCAATCTGAACCTTGACCTTGCGGCCGTTGAGCGTAAAGGAAAGATCGATGAGTTTGGCAGCCATTAGCGCACCTCGCTAGAATCGACGCCGGGCACGCGGCGGCAGGAATACTCGTCCGTGGCAAACTTGGGGACCTGCACGGTCTCGAGCTCGCGGGCAAGCGCGGCCGAAAGCTCGATGCCGGCGGCGCGGCGCACGGCCTGGACGGCAAGCGGCGCCGAGATGCGACGGCGGTAGTCAGCAGAGCCCCACAGGTTGGTGCCGTAGCTCAGCGCGCGTACAGACGCGGCCAGGGCGCGCAGCTCGTCCTCGGAAGGCTGCTCGGCGATAAGGCCACATGCCTCGCCCTGCAGCAGAGTCGCGCGCAGCGGGCGGGCGCCCACGGTGACATGCCAGCTGTTGTCCCACCAGGCGGCGGTGACGTTTAAGGAGGGGAAGTCGGTCGCGGCCTTGCGCACGGCCTCGTAGCTCGCGCGGTAGTCGTGCTTGACGACCACGACATGCTCGATCACGTCGCGCACATAGCCCATGTCCACGAACTCGGCGAGCGGCACGCGGCCGGCGCCCGTCAGCTCAACATAAGAATCGAGCGCGAGGAAAGCAGAGAGAACGTCCGAGAAGCCAAAGCGGCCGTAGATGCTGCCGCCCACCGTGGCGGTGTTGCGCAGTTGCACGCCCACGATATCGTGGACGGCGAACTCGAAGACATTGTTGACAAGCGCGTTAAGCTCGGCATGACGCTCAAGCTGGCGCAGGGTACACATGGCACCGATGCGAAACTCGGTCTCGGTCTCCTCGATCTGATCGAGTCCGCAGGCCGAAAGGTCAATCGCCGTCGCCACGCGACGCGAACCCAGGCGCATCCAAATGCCGCCGCCCACAATCTTGTTGTTGCGGTTCTTCTGTAAGAGCTCATAGGCTTCGGCCGCGTTTCCAACACGGACGTAGGTACCGAACTTGAGCACGTTCTCCCCCATCTCTTCACTTGTCCAGTACTTTTAAGTGTACCAAACGAGGGGCCGCACACCGTTTTAGGACAAAATCCACCCACCCATCCATAACTTGCGGTGATATACGGACTGATTAGCCGTTCTGGGACGCTAAATAGTCCGTATATCACCGCAAGTTATGAGGAGTCCTCCGGGATAGAAAAGGCTCCCAGCCAAGATGACTGGGAGCCTTATTTGGCGCTATGAAGCGAAGATTTAGCAGACGCCCTGGGCGAGCATGGCGTCGGCGACCTTCAGGAAGCCGGCGATGTTGGCGCCCATGACAAAGTTGCCCTCCTGGCCATACTCCTTGGCGGTGTCGTCCACATTGTGGAACATGCCGCGCATGAGCTGCTCGAGCTTGCCGTCGACCTCCTCGAAGGTCCAGGACAGGTGCTCGGCGTTCTGGCTCATCTCCAGGCCGGACACGAGCACGCCACCGGCGTTGGCAGCCTTACCAGGCATAAAGGCAACGCCGTTCTCCTGGAAGTAGGTCGTGGCCTCGATGGTCGTGGGCATGTTCGCGCCCTCGCCGACCACCTTGCAGCCGTTGGCGACGAGCGCCTGGGCATCCTCGAGCAGCAGCGTGTTCTCGCGAGCGCAGGGCAGCGCGATGTCACAGGGCAGCTGCCAAACGCCGCGGCCGTCGCCCTCGTGCCACGCGGCGTTGGGCTTCTCGTCAACGTACATAGCGAGCGTAACGCCCTTGTCGTGGCCAGAGCGCTTCTTGTTGTAGATGTGCTCGAGCACGGTGTAGTCGATGCCGTCGGGATCCTCGACCCAGCCGTGGGTATCGGAGCAGGCGAGCACCTTGCCGCCGAGCTGAGTGACCTTCTGGACCGCGTAGATAGCGACGTTGCCGGAGCCGTGAACGACGACGTTCTTGCCCTCGAAGGAGTCGCCGCGGCTCTTAAGGTACTCGTCCACAAAGTAGGCCAGACCGTAACCGGTGGCCTCGGTACGGGCGAGCGAGCCGCCAAAGGAGAGGCCCTTGCCGGTAAGAACGCCGGTCCACTCGTTGGTCAGGCGCTTGTACTGACCGAACAGGTAGGCAACCTCGCGGCCGCCAACGCCCAGGTCGCCGGCGGGAACGTCGGTGTTGGGGCCAATGTGGCGATAGAGCTCGGTCATGAAGGACTGGCAGAAGTGCATGATCTCGTTGTTGGACTTGCCCTTGGGGTCAAAGTCGGAGCCGCCCTTGCCGCCGCCCATGGGAAGGGTGGTCAGGCTGTTCTTGAGGATCTGCTCCAGACCCAGGAACTTGAGCATACCCAGGGTGACCGTCGGGTTAAAGCGCAGACCGCCCTTGTAGGGTCCAATGGCAGAGTTGAACTCGACGCGGTAGCCGCGGTTGACCTGGACCTTGCCCTGGTCATCGACCCAGGGGACACGGAACATAACGATGCGCTCGGGCTCGACGAGGCGCTCAAGCAGGGCGGCCTCCTCGTACTCGGGATGGGCGTCGAGCGCCGGCTGGATGGTGCCGAGGATCTCGGTCGCGGCCTGGATGAACTCAGGCTGCTCGGGATAGCGGGCCTTGAGCTCGTCGAGAACTTTCTGCGTGTAGCTCATGCTTCCTCCAATTGATGGAAAAGAAAAGTGTCGTTCGAGGCGCCCCATGCGCCGCGAGCTTTATCGAGTATGGATAATATCGCACTGTTGCAGCAAAGTTTCGCATAAGCCGACAAGCAGATGTTTCGTTTTGATTACGATGCAGGTAGAAGCGTTTTTGAGTGCCCAACGCGCAAATCGCGTGTTTCGAAGCTGTTTCGTCCACATGTTCCAAACCACCACATTGGGCACCTTTGTGGTGGTGTTGGTGGTTAGAGGACGAGCTGATGGTAGTCGGCAGGGGTTATGCGGCCCTCAGTGGCGGCGCGGAAGGCGGCGAGCGCATCGCCCGAGAACGGCATGGCCCAGCACAGGCCGCAACCTGCGGTAATGGAGCCGGGCAGCGGCATGATGCGCCCGGGCACACCGGCGGCAAGGCACAGCTGCTCGCATTCCATCACATCGAAGGTGCTGTCGAACGAAACGATAATCTTGCGCTCGTGGTCGAGGGCATCACCGGACGGGCCTTCGCGATGTGCCTCGCGATACGCCGCGGCGGCCGCTTCCTCTTCCGCAGTATGTCCACAGCCACCGCAGCCGCAGGTACAGGGCTCGGAACCATCGCAAGTGCAAGGCTCTCCCGTGTCGGGACAAATATCGTGAGACATGGCAACTCCAATCGTCTAGGCGAGTAACTCGGCCGCCGCAAACTCCTCGGGCGTATTGACGTTTTCGAAGCAGAGCGTCGAGCCCGCGGCCTTAACGATCTGCGGTTCATCCATATAACCGGCCTGAACGCGATTGATCAGGCAGCGAATGCGCTGTCGGTCGCAGGAGAGCAGCTCTTGGGCAACCGGCGCACACGCGTCACGGCGCCAGACGGCGCAAAGCGGCTCAATTCCCCGCTCCTCGCGCGGCACGCACACGTCG
This sequence comes from uncultured Collinsella sp., assembly GCA_902469055.1. Taxonomy (GTDB): domain Bacteria; phylum Actinomycetota; class Coriobacteriia; order Coriobacteriales; family Coriobacteriaceae; genus Collinsella. The sequence goes on along the minus strand of CABRBC010000037.1, from coordinate 104,044 downwards.
AGCGCCTCGGCCTCAACACAGCCAGCAAGGGCACCGATTAGCTCCGAAGAGACAAACGGCATATCACAGGCGACGATAGCAACGAGAGGCAGCCGGGCCGCAGTCAGCGAACTCGCGATGCCGCGCATGGCGCCCGCCGGCCCCTCAAGGTCCGACACTATTCGCGGCACCAGGCCGCCAAACGCGCGCTCCTCAAGGTAGGCAAGCTCGCTGGGACGCGAAGTCGTCACGACCAACTCGCCGGCAACTGGCGCCAGCCGACCCAGCACGCGTTCGATAAGCGGCTCGCCGCAAAACGCCATGCGAGCCTTATCACAGCCCATGCGCGAGGACAGCCCACCCGCTTGGACGACACAAGAAAGATCGGCACGTCTTACGGTAGTCATACGGCAAAACACCTCCATCGGCGCGTTCTAAACCCAGCGCACGGGGCAAATACCGTAGGCGACAAGGCGGACGACACGGCGGACCCGCACAAAAACAAAACAGCGCCCTTGCGGCACGCAGCAAGACCGCGAGCACAAAAGCGCTGGTAGCGTATGGCGGGAACGTATGTGAATCGAACACATCCAAGACGTTTTGCACGCCTCGCAACGGTTTTGAGGACCGCGGAGCCCACCGGAGCCCATCCGTTCCCAAGTGCGGAGGTATTTTACCAAACCGAAACAGCTCCATCCCAAAAAGACGAACAAGAAGTTGCGGTGGAATAGTTCCTGTATTTGCTGCCAAAGCCTCCAAATAGGAACTATTTCACCGCAACTGATAAGGGTGGCCTAGCGCAGGGACCTCAGGCCGCCGGCATCCTTGTCGAGCACCGTAAAGCGCACGGCATCCAGGTGCTCCAAGATACTGATGGCACGTTTACGCGACACGCCCAGGGCCTCGCGCAGCACGCTCGTGGTGGCAGCGCCGCCGGCTGCCTCAACGGCGGCGGCGACGAGCTCACGCGCATGGGCCTCGGCGGCAGCGGACAGGGCAACGTCGCGCTCGACCTTAACGATCGCGCGTTTAAGCGAAAGCTCGCGCAGGGCACGCGTCATGGTGTCGCGGCCGAGCTGCAGCTGTTCGCCCACCTCGGGCAACGTCGGTGCATCCAGGCCGGCTTCGTCCAGCAAGGCAACGATACGTTCGCAGGCCTCGCGCACCACACGCGCCGCGGCGGCAGCGGAGTGCGGGTCGAACACCTCGGCGCCCTCGGCGGCGCACACGCCACGCGAGCAGCCCTCGGCAATCAGAGCCGCGGCAACGCCTTCATCAGCGGCAGGCCACGCAGCATGGGCAACGGCGCCGGGCGTAAAGCCCGTCTCCTTGGGAGCCGCCGCGTGCATGGCTGACAGGGTCGCCGCCAGTGCATCCATCGCGGCGTCGAGCACCACGGCGTCCGCCAAGAGGCCCGCATCGCCCGCGGCAAGCTTGCGAACGGAGCCCTGCGCCACCAATCCGCGCAGTGCGGCATCGGCCTCGCCAACACGAAGATCCAAAGCCTCGGCAACATCAACCGTCGTAACCGGCAGCGTCTGCAGCGCCAGCCAAGCGCCCACACCGCCCGCGATATCGCCGGCCTCAAGCGCCACATACAGCGCACGCTCTCCTTCGGCAAGCTCGCGCGAACGACGGCAACGCGAAAGCAGCACACGCCCGCCGCCAATGAGCATAACGGGCGAATACGACAGCACCACGGCATGGTCTCCGGCGCGCAGCGGCAGCGGCTCCTCCAAGCGCACCTGTACGGTACGGGTCTCGCCCACCGCCATGGGGGCCTCGCCCTCCATGAACATGATGCGGCCGACAACCTCGGCTGTACCCGCCATCACGTGCACACGCGCACCCGACTCGAGCACACGCGGCTTGGCTCCCTCGCGACCCAAGTAGGTAAACGTCATCATAAAGCGCAACGTCTGGCCAAAGCGGTCCACCACGCCCAGCATCTCGCCACGGTCAAGCGCCGCGACTCCGTCGCCGACCAGGTTGAGCGCCACACGCTGACCGGGCAACGCCTGCGGCGTATCGCCATGCACCTGAATTCCACGCACACGACAGACCGTACGCGACGGCAACGCGACAAGCTCATCCCCCACCGCGACGGGCGCATCGTGCAGCGTTCCCGTCACGACGGTGCCGACGCCCTTAATCGTAAAGCAGCGGTCAATCGGCAGGCGAGGCGCGGCATCGCTCCGCTCGGCACGGTCGCGACAGGCATCCCAGCAAACACCCACCTGCTCGTCGAGCACCGCAAGCAGCCCGTCGATCCCCTCGCCCGTCTTGGACGACACGGGCACAATCGACGCGCCCGCAAACACGGTACCCGACAAAAAGTCATCGACATCGAGCTCAGCAAGCTCGGTCATCTCGACATCGGCCAGGTCACACATCGTCAGCGCCACCACCATATGCGTGACGCCCAGCAGCTCCAGCACGTGCACGTGCTCGCGCGTCTGCGGCATTACACCCTCAACGGCAGAGACCACCAGCACGGCAACGTCGATGCCTGTCGCACCCTGCACCATGGCACGCAGGTAGTGCGCATGGCCCGGCACGTCGACCAGGCCGACGATCTTGCCGCTCGGCAGCGCCAGCTCGCCAAAGCCCAGCTCCACGGTCATACCGCGACGGCGCTCAACCTCCAGACGGTCGGGATTCTTGCCGGTCAGCGCCTCGATCAGTGCGGACTTACCGTGGTCGACGTGGCCCGCCGTGCCAACGATAACGGGGCACTCCACCAGCTTCTGAACCTCACTCATCGAGCAATCGCCTTCTTAACGCACGCGACGAGCGTCGATGCCGCCGTCTCGATATCGCGGTCGCCCACAAGCGTACGGACGTCAAACAAAATGCGATCGTGCGAGGTTCGCGTGACGACAGGCGTGTCGAAATCTTGGACGAGCGAGCGCTTGAGTGCGTCAACGGAAAGACGCTCATCGACGAGGCGCACGGCAACGCACGTGGTGGGCAGCTCCACGGTAGGCAGCGAGCCGCCACCAGGGGTCGACGATTCCTCGACGATCTCCACCTGAACGGCACATGGGTAGCCAGCCTTATCGAGCCCGGCGACCATACGATCGCGCAGCTTGCGGGCACGTCGCTCCAAATGGGCCTGCGGCAGCGTAAGCATGCTGAGCACCGGAATATCGCGATGGGCAACATCGGCACCGTCCATGTAGATACGCAGCGTGGCCTCGAGCGCCGTCAGCGCGAGCTTGCCCGGGCGCAGGGCGCGCATAAGCGGATGTGACCCACAGGCCTGGACCAGATTGCGACGGCCCATGATAATGCCCGCTTGTGCGGCACCGAGCAGTTTATCGCCCGAGCACGACACCAGATCGAGCCCCGCCGCAACCGAAGCCGGCGTGGTTTCTTCGCCGCCGCGCACCAAGATGTCGTCGGGCAACAGCGCGCCCGACCCCTGGTCCTCGTAGAACAGAAGGCCATGCTTGTGGGCAAGCGCCGCAAGCTCCTGAGAGCCCACCTCCTCGTGAAAGCCCTCGATGCGATAGTTGGAAGGATGAACCTTCAGGATCATCGCCGTATCGGGCGTGATGGCGCGCTCGTAGTCGCCCAAGTGCGTGCGGTTGGTGGCACCGACCTCGACGAGTTTGGCGCCCGAAGCCGCCATGACATCGGGGATGCGGAAGCTGCCACCGATCTCGACAAGCTCGCCGCGGCTGACGATGACCTCCTTGCCTGCGGCATGGGTCGCCAGCACCAGCAGCACCGCGGCGGCATTATTGTTGACGACGAGCGCGTCCTCGGCACCGGTAAGCGAACGGATCAGCTGCGCGGCATGTTCCTTGCGCGACCCACGCGAGCAGGTGTCCACGCTGTACTCGAGCGTGCTGTACCCGCGCGCGACCTCGGCCACGGCCTTGGCGGCCGACTCCGCGAGCGGGGCGCGACCCAAGTTGGTATGGATGACCACGCCCGTAGCGTTGACGGCAGGGCGCAGGCTCGGCAGCGCGGAGCGGTGCGCACGCCACTCGATGGCCGAAGCCAGGTCGCGCTTAGAGCGCGGGGCGGCACCGGCGCGAATGGCGGAGCGCTCCTCGTCAAGCTCGGCCGTGACGGCGGCATGCACCACCGCGTCGCAGGTCTCCCCCGCCGCCTTCACAACCGGCCACTCTGCGAGCAGCTCGTTGACGGAGGGAATGGCGCGCAGGCGGGCGCGCACCTCATCGGACATGTTCTGGCTATCGCTCATGTGCGGCCTTTCAAAACCAAAGGTGAATCAATCGTTCGAATGTCAAACTATCAGCCAATTCGATCAGCTGAGTCAATTACTCGCTATTATCCTCGTGCTCTGCGATCTTTTCCACGCGAACGGCGTTTTCCTGAGTAAGCGCGGCACCCGTCAACGGGTCCCAACGCAACGGCGTGTGGTCGAGCGGGCCCACGCCCAAGGCTTGAGCGCCACCGGCATCGGCGCCAAACGAACGTCCGCCGGGGGCGGCCGAGGTGAAGATGCACGCCGGATGCAGATACGGCGTCGTCTCCACGCGCACGCGGTCGCGGCCCATATCGCTCACCAGCTCGACGACCTCGCCATTGGCGATACCCATGCGTGTGGCAACACCGGCATTCATCTGCACGGCATCCAGGTCCGATCCAGCCTCGGCGGCACCTTGGGCCGCAAGCCTTCGCGAAGTGTGCGACTCAAAGGGACGGTTGCCGCTAATGAGACGAAACATCCCCGGGCCGGGCTCCACCATGGGCGCGATCCAGTTGGGCACACGACCCAGGCCGGCTCGTTCCCATACGTCGCTTGCCAGCGCAATTTTGCCGCCATCCAAGGGAATCGCCGGCTCGCCCGTACGCGACGGCAACGCAACACCCGTGTCGGCCCAGCCGCGCTCCTTGAGCTCGTCCAGATTGATTCCAAAAGGCGCCACCTGGGCAGCCGCCAGATCGTCAGACGTAAACTGGAAGTACTCGCCCACACCACACGCCTGTGCCAGACCGGCAAAAATCTCCCGACCGGGACGCGTGTCGTCATGCTGCACGGGCAGCACGGCGTTGCGGTAGAACACGCGCGAATCGTTGACGCCCACGACTGTGCCCACACCGCGGTCGGCCTCCAGATACGTCACGTCGGGCAGCACGAAGTCGGAAGCGCGCGCCGTCTCGGACCAGCGAATATCAATCGTCACGAGCAAGTCGAGCTGCTGCAAGATGCCCAACCAAGCCTGTGCATTGCCATAGCCCGCACCGGGGTTACTGGCATAGACGATGAGCCCACGCAAATCGCCGGCAAGAATCGACTGACCGATGGTCGTGCACAGTCCGCGCACCGGATCGACCAGTGGATAGCGCTCGGACCCCAGCTTGGGCTCGCGCGGCACCGGCGGCGTCGCAAAGCGAGTGGGATCGAGGTCGCCCAGTGAAAGCGGTGTGGGCGGATTGAGCGCGCCACCCGCATGTCCAATACAGCCCAGCAGCACATCGACCAAGCAGATAGCGCGTGCGGTCTGGGTGCTATTGGCATACGCGATGCCGATGCCACCATGAAAACCCGCATCCACCACAGCGGCAGGCGCGGCGGCAGCGAGATCGCGCGCCGTGGCGACAATCTCTGCGGCCGGCACGTCGCACATCGACTCGGCCCACTCGGGCGTCCAAGCATGGGCCGCCTGTGCCAACTCGTCAAAACCCGTGGTATAGCGGTCCACGAACTCGTGGTCATACTGGTCCTCGGCAATCAAGACATGCGCAATGCCCAACAGCAAGGCCAGGTCGCAGCCCGGGCGCACGCGCAACCAGCGGTCGGCAAGCGCAGCCGAGCCGCTGCGCCGCGGGTCGACCACGATAATCTTCGCCCCACGGCGACGGGCATCGTTGAGCGCATCAACAGCCCCCATCGTCGACGAATCGACAATGGAGCGCCCCAGATACATGATGCAATCGGTATGCGCCAGGTCGGAGGCGGGGCTGTAGCCCAGACTGTGCTCCCAGCCGGTAAGTCTGCTTACCTCGCAGGCGCCGTCGGCACCGTATACGTTGGGCGAGCCCAGCGCATGCATAAAACGATACGCCCAGTAACGGTCGAACGAGGGCACGCCGAGCGTCATGCCCAGCGCGCGCGGACCATGCCCGTCAACAATCCCCAAAAGGCGCTCGGCAATCTGGGCAAACGCCTCGTCCCAGGAAATCGCATCGAACCCCGAGCCATCAGCTCGTCGGCGCATGGGGTGCACAATGCGATCGCGCTCGTCAAACGGCATTGCCAGGCGATGCCGTCCGCGGGCACACAGGGCACGCGCCGCGCACGGATGCCCTGGCACCGGCAACTCGGCCGCCACGCGACCGTCCTCAACTCGTGCCGCAAAGGCGCAATCGGCATAGCATCCCCCGCATGTGGTCACCACGGCGCGACCGTCATGCTCCACAGCAGATGCCATCTCGATTACCCCTTTCACAAGCCAAACACAACAGGCCAACAGCCCGGCAACGAGCCCCAGACCCAAAAAGCCTCCCGCACGGCAACGCCCCGCGGGAGGCCCAACGTCAAACAGACGGTACCTTACGCCTCGGACTTCTTGGCGTAGATAAACCAGTAGCCGAGCGCGACCAGAACCGCGCCGCCCACGATATTGCCCAGCGTGGCGGCGGACAGGTTAAACGCAATGCCCGCGGCGTTGAGCGCATCGGCGCCGGCGACGTCGGCACCGTAGCCGCATGCATGCATCACGGCGCCCATGGGCAAAAAGTACATGTTGGCAACGCAGTGCTCAAAACCGCAGGCCACAAAGGCGGCGATGGGCAGCAGAATGCCCACGACCTTATCGACCACGGTCTTGCCGGCGGTACCGATCCACACGGCCAGGCACACAAAGATGTTGCACAGGATGCCGCGGAAGAAGATCGTCACCCAGTCGATCGTCACCTTGCCGGCAGCGACGCTCACCATGGAATTGGCGACCGCCTCGCCGTTGAGCTTGTAAATGCCAGCCATGTACACCAAAAAGACGATGAACAGGGCACCGACAAAGTTACCGACCCATACGACGACCCAGGCCTTGAGCATCTGGACCAGGGTGATCTTTTTGCTCTTGAGCGCGCAGACCATAAGCGAATTGCCGGTGAACAGCTCGGCGCCACACACCAGCACCAGCACCAGGCCCAGGCAAAAGCACAGGCCACCCACGACGCGCTGGGCGCCCCAGCCCAGCGTGCTATCGCTCAAGAACACGGTAAAGAACAGGCCACCGAAGGCAATAAACGCACCGGCGAACATTGCCAACAGAAAGGCCTTTGCGACCGGCAGGTTGGCCTTGGTCACGCCGGCGGCCTCGGTCTTGGCCTCGATCGCGGCGGGTGCCAGGCAATCAGGAGCGGGGTACTCCACCTTGGAATCTGCCATGTCAATCACTTCTTTCCTAATCAGCAGGGACAAGCGCTCCTATTGCTCTTGCCCCAAGCGGACAAAGTGGGAAAAGTCGTTGGCGGCCACGGCGTCGTACACGGCGTCGACGGCCTCAAAGACCTCCGGGGACATGGGGTTGTAGAACTCCGTGTCGCCCGGCTGAATCCCAACGAAGACGATATCATCACACGATTGCTCAATCTCTTCGATCAGAATCGACAAGGGAAGCGAATGAGTGGTGAACATCGACTTGCGGGCCACGTCACGTTTGTCGAGCAAGCGGATGGACCCGACGGGCAGTGCCATGTCGGCGGCATCGACCAAGACCAGGCGAGGCGGACGCTCGCGCTTGACCTCGATGATGTCGTCCTCAGGCGTTTGGCCACCGTCGATGGTGTACCAACCGGCAATGGGCGCGTCCTCCATCTTTTTGGAGAGCACGGGGCCGGCGGCATCGTCGGCACGCAGCACGCTTCCCGCCGTGAGCACGATACCCGCAAACGGGGCGCCGTTCACACGACCATCCACAACGCGACCCATTACTGCAACCTTCCCGTCAGATACACACCCGACACATCGCGCACGCGCTCCACCAGATCGCGGAATTTCATCAAAAACGCGACCTGCTGGGCATGCAGGCCAAAGTCGTCGTCGAACACCGAGATGCCGGCCTTGGCCGACCCGCGAAAACCGCGCTCGCCGAGCAGCGCATCGCAGGCCTCGAGCAGCGACGGCACCGCCGCCTTGTCGAGCTGGCACTCGCCAAAGGAGCGGATGGCCTCGAACTTGGTTTTGGCCTCCCCCTCCGGCAGCGCGTCGATAAGCGTATAGAACACATCCACCGGCACCGACAGGCGCGGCTCAAAGCAGTCGAGCACGCCGGTGTGGTGGCCCACGGCGAGCGTGTAGTACAGCACGTCGCAGGCCTCCTGGGGAACGTCTTCCTCGGTCTCCACAAACTTACGCGTGAGCTCGTAGAAGACCACCTGGTCGGGCGCATGGCCCAGGCAGGGGTCGGCGACGCCCTCGGCGGCCTCGTCGCTTGCGCGCGAGGCATCGCCAAAAGAGCCGCCGAGCATGCCGGGGCCCGCAAAGTAACCAGAGCGGTCCGTGAGCTCCATCTAGCGACCTCCGGCCAGCACCAGATCCTGCAGCGCCGAGTACACCTCGACGCGGCGCGGATCGTCCTGCTTGTCGATGAGCAGCGCCATGGCACCGCGGATATCGCCCTTGGGCGCGCCCTCGAGCGTGTCCATAAACTCGTTGGCCAGGTCGCGGCCGTAACGGTAGCCGCTCATGGCTCGAGCCTCGCGCTCGATGGCAACGCGCAGCTTGTACGGCACGCCGGGGTGCAGGATATCGGCCTGCTCGCCGGCGGCCTCCACCGTGGTCTCGGCATGGAGTTTTTGGTCCAGCAGACCAAGTGCCATGGCAAAGCCGTAGACGGTCTGCGCGGGGCTGGGCGGGCAGCCGGGGATGTAGACATCGACCGGCAGAATCTTATCCGTACCGCCCCAGACGCAGTAGTTGTCGTAGAAGATGCCGCCGGTGCAGCCGCACGCGCCATAGGACACCACGATCTTTGGATCGGGTGCGGCCTCAAAGGCGCGCAGGGCCGGCATGCGCATGGCACGCGTCACGGCACCGGTGTACAGCAGCACGTCGGCGTGACGGGGCGAGGGAACGACCTTGATGCCAAAACGCTCGACGTCGAAGACGGGCGTGATGGAACCGAAGATCTCGATCTCGCAGCCGTTGCAGCCGCCGCAGTCAACACGGTAGACGTACACCGAGCGCTTGATCTTCTTAAGAAGGGTCGCCTTGGCCTTCTCGATGCTCTCGTCGAGCTCGATCTTGGTCGGGCGGTACTGAAGCCGCTCGGGCAAAAGCGTGGGTTCGGCCATGGTTACTCCTCCTTCGTTTCAAAATCCATGATGATGCCCTCGACCGGCGCCGGACCGGCGGGAATCTCGGGCGCATCGGGGTTAAGCTCGCGGTCGATATACTCCGGGTTCACACCGTGGCCGCCCAGATACTCCATGCCGGGGCCCTGGGGCTCACCGGACGCAAGCGTCTCGTTGGCAGCCATGCCGTGCGCGTTGCCGGTCTTTACGGCCGAGGCGGCGCGCAGGGCGTCGAGCTCGCGCTTGCACTCCTGACACATACCGACGGTACGGGCGGCCTGCTCGGCCTCCATGCCGCCGGCCTTTTGCAGCAGGCGCTTAGCGTAGTCGATCTCCTTGTGCGGGGCGAACGGCTTGCCGCAGCGCGAGCAGTGCTCGAGCGTGTAGACGCTCTTGCTGGTGAGGTCGTCCTTGCTCATGACGGCCAGCTCAAACTCCTCGGTGAGCTTGATGGCCTCCATGGGGCAGGCTTCCTCGCAGCGGCCGCAAAAGATGCAGCGGCCGTAGTCGATCGACCAGGTGATAGTGTCGGCCGCAAGGTCGGTGTCCATGCGAATGGCATCGGCCGGGCAAGCCACGCCGCAGGCTCCGCAGGCGATGCAGAGCTCGGCATTGTGCTCGGGCTTGCCGCGCATGTCCTTGTTGGTGGGGAACGGCGCAAACGGGTACTTGACCGTCGCGTCGCCGGCCTTGGCGTTGACCTTCCAAAGCTTCAGCATATTAGAGCGCCTCCTCATCGAGCGGAGCGGCCATGGTGCCCTCGCCCGCAAGCGGCGACTTGTCGCGCCAGACGTTCTCGAACTGCTCCTTGTCGAGCACGTGGTCGCGCTTGGCGGCGACATCGGTCACCGTCACGCGGTCGGTGCAGGAGTAGCACGGGTCGAGCGAGCCGACGATCAACGCAGCGTCACCCACGGTGTTGCCGCGGAACATGTAGCGCAGGACCGGCCAGTTGCTGTACGTGGCGGCCTTGGCGCGCCAGCGGTAGCACTTCTGGTTGTTGCCGAGCATGGCCCAGTGCACGTCCTCGCCGCGCGGCGCCTCGGTGGCGCCGATGGCATACTTGTGCGGGGTGTACTCCCAATCCGTGGTGAGGATGGGGCCCGACGGGCAGTTCTCGAGCATGGTCTCGATCATGTCGATCGAATCATAGACCTCCTGGATGCGAACGGCGGTACGGCCGAAGGCATCGCAGGTGTCGGCCGTGGCGGCGTGCATCTTTTGAACGTCCGGATCGGCGTAGCCGTCGAAGGGATGGTCAAAGCGCACGTCGCGGGCATAGCCCGAGCCACGCATGAGCGGGCCGACCGGCGAGAAGTCGCGTGCAATCTTGCGGTCCAAGATGCCGATGCCACTCGTACGCTCAATAAAGTTGGGCGTGGAGAGCAAGACGTCGACGAGTTCCTGAACCTCGGAGCGCAGCTGGTGGATGGTCGTGAGCGTGGAAAGCTTCTGCTCGGCCAAAATGTCGCGACGCACGCCGCCGATCACATTGAGGCCGTAGGTCTTGCGGTGACCGGAGAGCTTCTCGGCCAGATCCATGGACTTCTCGCGGACGCGGAAGAACTGCTGGAAGCCGGAGTCGAAGCCCGTGTAGTGCGACGCAAGGCCAATGTTGAGCAGATGCGAGTGCAGGCGCTCGACCTCGAGCATGATGGCGCGGATGTACTGGGCGCGCGGCGGGACATGGATGCCCTGGGCGCGCTCGACGGCCTCGGCATAGGCCACCGAGTGGGCGCAGCCGCAGATGCCGCAGATGCGGTCGGCGAGGAACGTCACGGCGTCATAGTTCAGGCGCGTCTCGGCGACCTTCTCCATGCCGCGGTGCACGTAGAACAGACGGTAGTCGGCGTCGACGATCGTCTCGCCCTCAACGAACAGGCGGAAGTGGCCGGGCTCGTCGGAGGTAATGTGCAACGGGCCCATGGGGACAAGCGTCGTCTCCTTGCCCTTGGTATCGGCCAAGAACTCGTAGTTTTCCATGTCACTCGCGGGAGCGGGACGGAAGCGGTAGTCCATGGAGTCCTTGCGCAGCGGGTACAGGCCGCTGGGCCAATCGTCGGGCAGCACCAGGCGACGACGGTCGGGCAGACCTTCGGGGATCAGGCCGAACATGTCGCGAAGCTCGCGCTCGCCCCACACGCAGGCGGGGACGAACGGTGTCACGGACGGGAACGTCATCTTGGCGGGATCGACCTCGGTGCGCACGGTCACCCAACCGGGGTCCTCCCCCTCCATGGAGATGACGTAGTACACGGCGTAACGGCCGCACAGGCTGCGCTCGTCGTTGCCGACAATCACAGGAATCCAGCCGTAGCGCTCGTAATACAGGTAGTGGACGGCCTCGGGCAGACGGTCCAGCTTGACGGTGATCGTCAGCTGGTCCTCGCACTGCCATTCGACCTTCTCGATAGCGCCCGGCACTGCAGCACGCAGGGCCTCGACGTGGCTTTCGCAGCGACGAGCGTAGTCCTTCTTTTCAGGTTCTGCCATGGTGCTAATTCACCTCACTTGTCTTGGTCTGGGAACTGAACACCATGCGGTAGAGAGGGGCCTCGTGGAGCTCTTCGACGCTCTGGTTCAAAACGACGGACGTTGCATCCTCGACGCCGCTCGTGATGGCGACCGGGGTGGCGATACCGAACCACATGACCACGATCGCGAGGGCGATCTCGGGGATGATCATGAGGGCGGGCACCTCGTGGCGCTTCATGCCCTCGGGCGCCTTGCCGAAGATGGACTTGAGCGCGATGCCGGTAAGAGCGAAGTACACGCCGGTGAGGCCGATGGCCACGAGCACGACCACCCAGATGGGACCGGACTGAACGCCGGCCACGAAGGTGAGGAACTCGGAGATGAACAGGGCGAACGGCGGGAAGGCGGCGAGCGCGAGCAGGGCGATGATGGTGAGCGCTGCCGTGACGGGAGCGATCTCGACGACGCCCTTGATCTTGTTCAGGTCGCGGGTGTGGTAGATGTGCTGGATGTTACCGGCCATGCAGAAGGCGAGCGCCTTCGTGAAGCCGTGGAAGATGCAGTGCAGCAGGCAGGCGGCGATACCGAGCGGGCCACCGATACCCAGGCACAGCGCGACCACGCCGACGTTGTCGACGGAGGAGTACGCGAAGCGGCGCTTGATATCGTCCTGCTTGAAGATGCACAGGGCAGCCACCAGGATGGACAGCGTGCCCAGGATGAGCAGGAGCGTTCGCGGATAGGTGTCGCCCACCGTGATGATGGACAGGGAGTAGAAGCGGATGATCACCAGCATGGCGCACTTGAGCAGCACGCCCGAGAGCAGCGCGGAGACCGGGCTCGGAGCCTGGGAGTGCGCGTCGGGCAGCCAGGTGTGCATGGGGAACAGGCCCGCCTTGGTGCCGAAGCCGATGACGATGAACGCGAACGCGAGGCGCACGAGCATCGGGTCGAACTGGTCGGCGTAGGGCATGATGGAGGTGAGGAAGGCGGCCTCATGCGCGTTGGGCATGATATCGGCGGCGTTCGCGTAGATGAGCAGCGTGCCGAACAGGCCGAAGGCCACACCGGCGGTGCAGACCATCGCGTACTTCCAAGACGCCTCGAGCGCCTGCTTGTTCTTGTAGATGCCCACGAGGAACACGGTCGACAGCGTAGTGGCCTCGACCGCCGCCCAGGTGAGGATGATGTTGTTGGACAGGCAGGCGAGCAGCATCGTGAAGACGAACAGGCTGAACAGCGCGTAGTACTGCTTGGTGCGCTCGGCCGGCATGGTCTTCTCCTCGATATCGATCTTGATATAGGAGATGGAGTACACGCCGGTGATGAACCCGATGATGCCTACCAGAAGGACGAAGATCGACGAGAGCGAATCGAGATGGAGCCACAGGCCCAAAGCGTCGATATTCTGCCCGCTCGAGAGCATGGTTCCCGCGGTGACGACCGAAAGGACAAGGGTCGCCGCGACGGAGATGGTGTTGAGCCCCGCGAAGACGTTGTAGGACGTCGTCTTGGGGAGCGCAGCCATAATCAGGGAGAACACGAGAGGACAAGCGAGCAGGGCGACCGTCAGCATTGAAACATCCATGGCCTACCCCTTCAATTCGGTCAGGTCGTGGGAGTCGAGCGACTTGGTGTCGTTCCAAATCCTCACGACGACGGCGGACATGATGATGACGGCGAAGATGGCGTCGGTGGCGATGCCGATCTCGATGATCTCGGGGGCCGTGGGCGCGAGCAGAGCGAGCGTCACGTGGCTACCGTTCTCCATAAGGCAGTACCCGAAGATCTGCTTGAGGATGTTGCGCTGGGAGATGATGCACGTGAGGCCGACGAAGAAGTGCGCGAAGCTGATGGCGAGGGCCGGAGTGGCCACCTCGGCGGTGGGCAGGCTCAGGCGCGTGACCACCGCGAAGCAGACGGCCACCTCCAGACCGGTGAGGATGATGGCCCAGGCCGGCTTGATGGAGGAGGTCAGCGTGCTATCGGCAGGCGAACCCATCTTCTTGTAGGCACGGTTGAGAATGAACGGAACGAGGATCACCTTGGTGACGAAGGCCGACGCGGCCCACATGAGAAGCTCGGTGGCACCGGTGGTGAGGCCCAGGGTGAGCAGCACGCCCACCAGGACAACCGACTGGATCGCGTACCACTTGATGGCGGAAGGGATGGTCTTCGAGACGACCACCATGGTGGAGGTCACGATCAGAAGACCGCCCAGGATATTGACTAACGAATAACCCATGTCCTACCTCCTAACCCATCCAACTAGAGGACAGAGGACCGGCGACGACGACCATGATCATGAGGACGACGAACACGAACGCCATGGCGCGCGGAAGGGGCTGGCCGGCGGCCACGGTCTCGCTCGGCTCACCGGGCAGGACCTTACCCATCCAACGCAGGAACCATGCGAAGGTGGCGACGGTCTCGACGACCATGACGCACACGAGGACAAAGATGACCGTGTTGGTAGCACCAACCGCGAAGCCACCGGAAATGATCTGGAACTTGGAAAAGAACGTGCTCATGGGGGGCACGCCGGCGATAGCGGTCGCGGCGACCGCAAAGCCCACGCCCGTGACCGGGTACTTCTTCATGAGGCCCTGGATCTTGGGCAGCATACGGGTTCCCAGCGTGAAGCTGAGAGAGCCAGCGATGAGGAAGAACAGGGTCTTGGTGAACGCGTGGTTGAAGATGTGCTCGACGGCGCCGTTAAACGCCATCTGGCTTCCGAACACGGAGAGGCCCAGGCCAAAGAACACGTAGGCGAGCTGCGCGATCGTCGAGAAGGCGAGCAGGCGCTTCATATCCTTCTGGGGCAGGTACATGAGGAAGCCGAAGAGCATGGTCACGACGGCGTCGATGATGGCGACCCAACCGACGATCTCGGGGATATCGCCGGCGCTCGCAAGAGCGCGGGCGAACACGCACACGCCGACCTTAACCATGGACGCGCCATGAAGGTAGGCGGAAACGGGCGTGGGGGCCTCCATTGCGGAGGGCAGCCACATGTAGAGCGGGAACTGGGCGGACTTGGCCCAAGCAGCGAACAGGATGAGCAGCAGCACGACGGTCTTCATACCGGAATCGAGCTGGGAGATCGCGCTCAGCGCGAACGTGCCGGTTCCGGCGAACAGGAAGGCCGCGCCGATGTAGAGTCCCAGAGCGCCGATATGGGTGATGATGAGCGCCTTCATACCGGCCTTCTTGGCCGTGGGCGTCATGTAGTAGCTGATGAGGCCCCAGGAGCACACACCGGTGATCTCGAAGAAAACGAGCTGGCCGACGATGGTGGAGCTGTAGGCGAGACCGGCCATGGCGCCGATGAACGTGGAGAAGTACACGTAGAAGCGACGACGGGGCGCGTCGGGATGCTCCTTATTCTTATCGCTCATGTACGGGAACGAATAGATGACGACGAGCAGGCCGATAGCGACGAACGCGGGTGCGAGCAGCGTGCTCATCCGGTCGAATATGAAGCCCATGACCAAGGTCTGGCCCATACTCGCCCAGGTTACATCGACCGCGTTCATGCCGTTTCCGGCAAACGTCGCGGCCAAGCCAACGGAAGCGACCGTGGCGATGCCGCCGGCAAAGGCGCAGATCCATTTAGCGTAGGGACGCGGCAGCATGACGATGAACAGGGAGCCCAGCATGGGGACGGCGATCGCCACCATGGCAAAGAGGGACAAGCTCGATTCGATTGACATAGTTTCTCCCTTCTCCCTACACGCCTACGACGACGAAGACGAACGCGAGGACCGCGATGCCGACGACGGCCCAGGTCTGGTTACCGAGCACCTTGAAGCGCGAACGGGAAACGGAGTTCTCGAGCACGCCGCAGACGACGAAATCGACCAGGCACTTGACGAGGAAGACGACGGCGCCCACGAGAGCGGTGACGCCGATGGTCGCGGGCTCTCCCCAGGGGATGAAGATGGAGGTGAACCAAGCGACGACCACGACCTGCTTCATGCCCATGGCGAGCTTCATCATGGCCAGGGACGGGCCGGAGAGCTCGGCGAGCGGGCCCTCCTGGAGCTCCTGCTCGGCTTCGGCCTGATCGAACGGAAGCTTGCCGAGCTCCATGTAACAGGCGGCCGCGAAGGCGACGCCGGCGAGGATAACGGCGACGACGCTCGAGACGTTGCCCGTAACGATGTGCTGACCCATGGTCGCAATGTCCGTGGAGCCGCACACGATGGCGACGGTGAACAGCGCGATGAGCATGGACGGCTCGATGAGCACGCTCATGAGGAGCTCGCGGATACCGCCGAAGCCCGCGTAGGCGTTGGAGGAATCCACGCCGGACAGCGCGAAGAAGAAGCGGGACAGCGCGAGCGCGTACATGATGGTGATGGCGTCACCAAAGACGGGCATGGGGCTCTGGAGCGTGAACATGGGCAGGCCCATGGCGAGCATAAACGACACCGCGAGGAACAGCGGCGGCATGATGCGCAGCACGAAGCTCGAGTCGGAACTCACGGACTCGGGACGCGCCATGAGCTTCGCGAGGTCCCGGTAATCCTGAAGGATGGACGGACCGCGGCGATTGTGCATCTTCGCGCGAATCACACGGGCGAGGCCGGAGAAGAAGGGCGCGACCAGCATGACCACGAGGCCCTGCGCCATCGCAAGAACGATGTTCATAATATCCTCTCCCCTCTCTAGACCATGACCACGGCGAGCACGAGGAAGACCACGAGCGCCGCGACGATGTAGCAGATGTATACGGAGTAGTTGCCGCCCTCGATCTTGGAGGCGAGGCCGGCCAGCTTGTCGGCACCCTCGCTCGGTGCATCGACCAGGAAACGGTCGGGCAGGGGCTCGACGCCCTGGGCGACACCGGTGAGCTTCTGGAACACGTGCGCGATGGACCAGCAGATCTTGGTGCATACCTCGCGCAGGGTGTAGAGCGGGCCCATGAAGAGTTCGACGTCGGACGCGAAGCTCGTGGCGACGACGGGCATGTGCTCGTTGGGCTCGTAGCCGCACGCCCAAGGGTCGGTCTTCTTAGCGGGGGCCTTGGCGCCGAGGCAGGACCTCAACGCGAACGCGAGGCCGGTGAGGACCACGAGCGCGATGGCGATCGCGGGGGTGGAGGTGGCGGCACCGGAAATCTCGTTCACGAGAGACACGCCCGAGGTGGCTGTGACGGCGGAGCCGGCAAGCACGCTCTGGGCGACGTCGCCCAGAACCGGGGCGATGACCGGGGAGCCGATTCCCAGTACCACGCAGATGGCCGCGAGGAGCATCTGCGAGAACAACATCGGAGCCGGGGACTCCTTGGCGTTCGCGGCCTCCTGGGAACGAGGGCTGCTCGCGAACGAGACGCCGTAGGCCTTCACGAAGCACGTGACGGCCAGGGCACCGGTGATGGCGAGGGCGGCCGCGGAGGCGACGGCGAACACCATGACGACCGGGTCGGAGAGCGTCGAGATGTTGAACAGGGACTGGTAGGTGAACCACTCGGAAACGAAGCCGTTGAGCGGCGGGATGGCCGAGATGGCAAGGGCACCGATGAGGAAGCAGACGGCCGTGACCGGCATGCGGCGGAACAGACCGCCCATCTTCTCCATGTTGCGCGTACCCGTGGCATAGAGCAGGGAGCCCGCGCCGAGGAACAGCTCGCCCTTGAACATGGCGTGGTTGAGCGTGTGGTAGAGGGCGGCCATGAGCGCGATCGTCGCGATGACGTCGTTGCCCAGGGCGTGCGCCGTCATGGACGCGCCGACACCGAGCAAGATGATGCCGATGTTCTCGACGGAGTGATAGGCAAGCAGGCGCTTGATGTCGTGCTCGTGGAGGGCGTAGACGACACCCAGGACCGACGAGATGGATCCGAAGACCAGGACCATGAGGCCCCACCAGAGCTGGACGCCCGAACCCGCGAGCAGGTCGAGACCGACCTTGAGGATTCCCAGGATGCCGATCTTGATCATGCCGCCGGACATGAGGGCGGACACGTTGGACGGCGCCTCGGGGTGCGCCTGGGGCAGCCAGGAGTGCAGCGGAATGATACCGGCCTTCGCGCCAAATCCGAAGAACGCGAGGACGAAGCACGCGGAGGAGACGGCGGGTCCAAAGTCATGCGTACGGAAATCACTGAAGCTGAAGGAACCGCCCACGCCGTTGGTCATGAGCAGGAAGCTCGCCATGATGAGAACGAAGCCCACGTGCGCGATGACGAAGTAGAGCCAACCGCCCCTAATGGAGTTCTTGTTCTCCTCGATAACGACAAGGAAGTAGCTCGTAAGGGACATGAGCTCAAAGGCGACCAGGAACCAGAACACGTTGTCGGCGGTGATGACGAGCATCATCGAGGCGACGAAGGTGTTCATAAAGAAGCCGGCGCGCCCGACCTTGCCCGGGTACTCGTCGAAGTAGGACAGACCGTAGATGAAGCCCGCAAAGGCGAGAATCGAGATGAGGACCACGATCAGGCCCGCAAGGCCGTTGAGCAAGAGCTCGAGACGGGCGAACGGGAAGAAGAAGACCGTGTTGAGGGACGAAACGTCGCCAAGCACGGCCTCGAGGCCCGCGATGAACGACAGCACCGCGGCGACGGCGCCGATAAGGCAGCCGGCGGTCTTGGCGGCGTTATCGGCCTTGATCAGCAGAACCGAGGCGAGCGCACCGATGCACGAGACGGCAAGCGATGCGATAAACAGCGTCATGCTATCCATTGTTTACGCTCCCTTCTGCTTTCTCGGACAGGCCCTGGGCCACAGCGGTAACGTCGACGACCGGACCGTTTTCGATCGAGCGCAGGCGCTTGGCTTCGTCGAGCTCGCGATCAGCCGCGCCGCCCATGACGGTCAGCGCCTTGGTGGGGCACGCCGCCACACAATGCGGGCCGTCCGGATCGAAGGCGCACAGGTCGCACTTGACAGCGCAGGTGTACTGGCCGGGAGCCCACGTAAGCAGGCTGCTCAGGGACTTAGGATACGAAGGCGTCGGGTCGCACATGCCTGCGACACCGGCGATAGACGTGCCATCGGGATGGATGGCTCCGAAGGGGCACGCGATGGCGCACAGCCTGCACCCGATGCACTCCTGCTCCTTGACGTGGATGCGGTCGCCATCGTGCTCGATGGCATTCACCGGGCAAACCTCGGCGCAGGGGGCACCCTCGCAATGGTGGCAGGCAAGGGCGGCCGAAATACCGCCGGTCTTCACGAGCGCCAGACGCGGCGTATCCTGAAGACCCTGCATCCGGTGGGCGTCGGCACAGGCGGACTGGCATGTTCCGCAGCCGATGCACCTCTCCGGGTTGATGTCGATGAAGCGGTTCATCCCCACTTCCTTTCAAAATAACGGGCCGGGCTCCCGAACGTACGGGACGCCCGGCCCAAAAAGCCAACGAGAACGGGACTACACGATTTGATTCACGTGCGTCTCGTCGTCGAACTTGGCGGCGCCGGGCTCAACGTCCTGGGGAGCGGCGGCGTCCACCAGAGCCTGCTTGAGCTCGGTGTACTGACGCTCGACCTCGCCCTCGGCCCAGACCTGGTCGGCAATGGCGTCGACCTGGCAGGCGGAGAACTTGTCCTCGGGCGTATGCGAGACCGGGTCGACCTTGTGAATGGTCAGCTCGTTGCACTTGCCGATCCACCACTGGTAGGTCATGTAGACCGTGCCCTTGTTGATACGATCGCTCACGTCGGCGCGGCTGTATACCTGGCCGCGGCGGCTGTGAATCGAGACGATGTCGCCATTCTTGATGCCGCGCGCATCGGCGTCCGCGGGATTCATGCGGACAAAGCCGGGCTCGTCGGCAAGCAGCGCCAGCGTCTTGCAGTTGCCGGTCATCGAGCGGCAGCTGTAGTGGCCGACCTCGCGGACGGTGCACAGGATGAGCGGGTACTCATCGTCGGGAAGCTCGGAGGGCGCCTCCCAGTCGTGCGCCATCAGGTTGGCGCGGCCGTCCTTGGTGGTGAACTTGCCACCAGCGAACATGTCGGGCGTACCGTGGTCGTTCACATCGGTGCTCTTGACCGGCCACTGGGCGTAACCGCCCTCGGGAGCCATCTTCTCGTAGGTCGCGCCCACAAAGTTGGGGCACAGGCTAATGCACTCGTTCCAGATCTGCTCGGTGTTGTCATAGTGCATGGGGTAGCCCATACGCGTAGACAGGTCCGCGAAGATCTCCCAGTCGTGACGGCACTCGCCCTTGGGCGGAACGGCCGCGTCAAAGTGCTGGAAGCTACGGTCGGATGCGGTAAAGACACCCTCGTGCTCGCCCCAAGAGGTGGCAGGCAGGATGACGTCGGCGAGCATGGTCGTCTGCGTCATAAAGATGTCCTGGCAAATGAACAGATCCAGCTCGGAGAGCGTCTTGCGCATACCGGCCGAATCGGGCTCGGTCTGCACCGGGTCCTCGCCGTAGTTGTAGAAGCAGTGCACCTTGCCCTCGTCGACCAGGTGGCCCAGGTCGGTGAGCTTGTAGCCCTCCTCGAGCGGGAGCTTTTCCTCGGGCACGCCCCAAGCCTTTGCAAACTTGGCGCGCACGGCGGGGTCGGTGACTTTCTGGTAGCCAGGGTACAGGTTGGGCAGCATGCCCATATCGCAGGAGCCCTGGACGTTGTTCTGACCGCGCACGGGCGCGAGGCCGGAATTGGGTTTGCCGATCTGGCCGGCAACGCAGGCGATGGAGGCGATGGTGTGCACCGTCTTCAGGTTCTGCTTCTGCTGGCATACGCCCATGCCCCAGCCAATGATGGCAGAGGGCTTCGCCGTGGCGTACATCTCGGCAGCTTGGTGGATCAACGCGGGCTCGACACCCGTGATGTCCTGTACGGATTCGGGAGTGTAGTTCTTGATGGTCTCCCACCACTCGTCAAAGCCGTTCGTGTGCTCGGCGACGAATTCCTTGTCGTAGAGGCCATCGTTGACCAAGCAGTTGGCAAAGGCGTTGAGGAACGCGACGTTGCAACCGTTCTTGATCGGAAGGTAGAGATCGGCGATACGCGCGGTTTCGATATGGCGCGGATCGGCGACGATGATCTTGCAACCCTTTTCTTTGGCTCGCACGATACGCCTTGCGACGATGGGGTGCGAATCGGCAGGGTTATAGCCGAAGAGGAAAATGCAGCCCGCATCCTCCATACCGGGGATGGAGCATGACATGCAACCTGAACCAACCGTGTCCATCAGACCGAGGACAGTGGGGCCGTGTCAAGTACGGGCGCAGTTGTCTACGCTGTGGGTGCCGATGCACGCACGCGTAAACTTCTGCATGACGTAGTTCGCCTCATTGCCGCCGCCTCGCGAAGAGCCGGTGGTCATGACAGCGTTAGGACCATATTCGTCAATTATGGCCTGCATCTTAGATGCGGTGAAATCCAGTGCCTCGTCCCAGCTTACGCGCTCAAGATCCGCGCCCTTAGTGCGGCGGATCATCGGGTGCAGTACGCGAGGAGTCAAGATCTTGGTGTCGTTGATGAAGTCGTAGCCGCTCATGCCCTTCAGGCACAGCTCGCTCTGGTTGGTGATGCCGTTGAGCGGTTCGGTACCCACGACCTGGCCGTTTTGGACCAAGAGGTTAAACTGGCAACCGGCGCCGCAGTACGGGCAAATCACTTTATGCTTCTCCATGACACCCTCCTTCCTTTCTCTGCTACCGAATACTCGGTACTTATTTGACAATCATTGGGCCTGTCGCCCGACGCTTACGCCTCGTTTTCGATGGTGGCGCGGGCACGCTCGGCAGTCAGTTCTGCCAGACGCTCCTCGTCTACCAGGGTGAGGGCCTTGGTCGGACACGCCTCGGCACACGCCGGACCGCCGGGACGGTCCACGCACAGGTCGCACTTGAGCACGAAGCTCTTAGTCTGCGAACCCACGCGAACGTCACCCATCAAGACGGGGACCTGCGTGGTCGCCACGCTCACGGCGCCAAAGGGGCATGCCATGACGCAGCTCTTGCAGCCGATGCAGTTGTCCTCGTTGACGCCGATGCGATGGTTCTTTGGATCAAAGAACAAGGCGCCCGTGGGGCAGGCCTTGGCGCACGGAGCGTCCTCGCAGTGGTGACATGCCACCGGCGCGGAAATCTCGTAGGTGCGCGTTACGCGCAAGCGAGGTGCGGCGATGTTGCCGGGGATGTCGTGTGCCTCGATACACGCCGCCATGCAGGTTTGACACCCAATGCAGCGCGAGGAATCGGCTACGACTCGTTTATTGCCCATGTTGTTCACTCCCTCCTGAATCCCATGCCGGAGAAACCCTGTCGACGTTGCCCCAAGCCGCCCGTGGCCTGGCATCGGCGTATCGAATGCATGCGGCGAAACAGGCACTCGGTAGAATTTCTCCAACGGTATACAGGTTGAATATACGCAGTTGCAGGGGGCAAACTTGAGCATAGGCCCTGCAATACGGGTGTATTGCAGGGGTTTTGGCAGGTTGGAATTATTCTTGGGTAGCTATAAAGGTGAGTGTATTACATGCGTACGCCTCAGAGATTTTTACGCGCTCTCGTTTTGGATGTACTACGCTTGTATTCGTGTTTATGGTTATCAACTTGAGTGAAATAAAGTAATCGTTATAAGATGCTCAAGTATCGGCACATGCCGCATTTGACCGACTATATTGCACGCTCATTAAGGGGGCCAGTGATGTCATCGACTCAAAAAAGAGCCATCCTGCAGGTGCGCATTCGCGAGGAAGACAAGCAGCATGCCGAGCATCTCTACGACGCCATGGGCACATCGCTTGCCGAGGCCGTTCGCCTTTTTGTCGCGCAGAGTATTTTGATGCGCAAGCTTCCCTTTCAGCCGGTCGCCGTGCGCTCAAAGGACGGCACCGCCGCCTATGGATCGCTCAAAGCATATGGAGATCCCAATCGCCGCTCCGAGGAGCGCAATGCCTGGATTGAGTACCTTGCTACAGAAAGCGACGATTCAATTTTGGGTCCCGAGGAAGTAGATATCCATGAGTAGCACCATCATCGACGAGACCGTCATCCTGCGCTACCTGCTTGACGACGACGAAGTTCTGTCACCGCGCGCTGCCAAGGTCATCGCCACGCGCACCGCTCGCGTCTACCCCGAAATCATCACACGCGTCGTGGTCACGCTGCGCGACGTCTATAAGGTTCCCCGCGTTGAGATTGCTGCGGCCTTGAAAAGGCTGCTCGATGACGTCATGGTCGACGAGCCCACCGTTGTCGCCCTTGCCGTCAAACTCTTTGGCAAGACCCATATGGACTTTACCGACTGCCTCCTCGCAGCCGGAACCGCCATCTACAACGATGATGTCGTGAGCTTTGGCAAGCCCATCATCCAAGGCATGATCGATTACCGCCGCAAGCGTCAAACCGCTGCCGACGCCCGCGACCGCAGCACCGACGCCGCCATCGACAAGCTCCGCCATCAATCCCGCCACTAGCCCCATCCCGCCCTAAGTTGCGGTGAAATAGTTCCTGTTTTCAAGCTTCCACGGGCATTTTAGGAGCTATTCCACCACAACTTCCAGGTAGGCCATCCGATACCGGCAGCCTTAGACCGCGAATCCTACTGTTCGCCACGAAACGGGCCTATCTACTACGTTTAACCGATTGCCCTCGACCATACCGAAATCCGAAAAATCAAAACCGCTGGTAGACGGCTTGCTGATTTTCCGAAAATGCCGCTATGGTCGACCCCTGCGGGCCAAACGTAGTAGATGGGCCGCTTTCGTGGCTCAGCACCAGACCAGTCATTTTGGAACAGGGCTTTTGACCACACTTGCCAGCCGATCGCTAGAGTAGCCAAAAAAGCCCCGTCCCAAATTAGCTACCCAGGCCTTCAATGGGTTCGCAAAGGCCAAAAGACAGTCCGTATTTAACCGCAACTTAGGTGGGGTGCGAGGCGGCATCGATTCCCGTCACCCCGTACACTTACGAAAATGGCTCTGGTCCCAAAAGGAACCAGAGCCATTCGTCTATCTTATGGAGATCGCGGGCGACGGGAAGTCCAAGGGTT
Organism: uncultured Collinsella sp.; assembly: GCA_902469055.1. Lineage (GTDB taxonomy): Bacteria > Actinomycetota > Coriobacteriia > Coriobacteriales > Coriobacteriaceae > Collinsella. The sequence continues at coordinate 80,345 of CABRBC010000037.1, read as the reverse complement.
TGCTTCGCAAACCCTTGTTTCGCTGCGGGCCATTGGCCCTTGCGTGCTGCGCTGGAAAATGCTCACGCATTTTCTCAGCTTCGCACCCTGCCGGGTTCGATTCCCGTCGCCCGGCACGCTTATGAAAACGGCTCTGGCACCAAATGGAGCCAAAGCCGTTAAAACTATCCTATGGAGCGGGCGACGGGAATCGAACCCGCGTCATCAGCTTGGAAGGCTGGGGTTCTACCATTGAACTACGCCCGCAAGATATGGTCGGGACGACAGGATTTGAACCTGCGACATCCTGCTCCCAAAGCAGGCGCGCTACCAAACTGCGCCACGTCCCGAAGGTGTTGAGCAGCTAAGGTCTAAACCTTGCGTGTCCCAAAGCGAAGGAAATTATAGGGGAGACTCCCCGCCTGTGCAAGCGCAGAAACCCTAGCTCCTCGAATGTGCGACAAAACGACTATGGAGCAGTCCGATCACAAACGCCACCACGGCAACCGGCGCCCACGCGGCACCGATGTCAGCCAGGGGTAGCGCATCAAAGGGCAGCCACGTGCCCACAAAGAACGCATCGCGGACCGAGGTGACCACGCTTTGCACGGCGACCACGCCGCCGACCCACACCCACACCTGCGGATGAGCGTCGCAAAAGCCGTGCACCAGGCCCATCAGTACCAGCACGATGGCAACGGGATACAAGGCGTTGAGCATGGGCACCGAGAACATAAGAATCACGTCGAGGCCCACATTGGAGAGCACGCACGAAAACGCTGCGAACACAAAGGCGAGAATCGCAAAGGGACGGCGCATGGCCTCCTCGGAGGCCTCCGCTCCCCCCCTCGACCACGTACGTCTCACAGAAATAGCGCGCGCAGCAGCTAATGAGGCCGATGCACACGTTCATGCAGGCGAGGAAGAAAATCGCAAACACCACAACCGTGCCGGCAAGGCCAAAGTGCATGGAGGCCGAGCGAGCAAGGATGGCAGCGCCGTTGGTGGCGTCGGGCATCACGGTGCCGAGCTGCATGCCGGCAAGGGCCAAGCCGCAATAGATAAAGGCCATGAGCACGCCGGCGATCACACCGGAACGCGAAATCTCGAAGGCCACGCGCTTGTCGTCGGTCACGCCCAGCTCGTGAATGGTCTCGGCGATGATGATGCCGAAAGCGAGCGACGCAAGCAGGTCCATGGTCTGATAGCCAGTTAAAAAGCCCTGCACGGCGGCGCCTGCATCGTAGGGAGCCTGAGGCGCGGCAGCCGGTCCCAGCGGCGAGATCACGGCAGCACCCACGACCAGCACGATGAGCGCAATGAGCGCGGGGCCCGTAATGCGCCCGAGCACGCGCGTGATAACGCCCGGACGCAGCGTGAGCGCAAACGCGACGACAAAGAAGCCAACGGCAAACACCAGGCGAGCCGTGCCGAGCGAAACGCCCTCGGGCAGTAGCGGCACCAGCATCTCGAAGGCCGTAGAGCTTGTGCGCGGAATGGCCAGGCACGGGCCGATGGCCAGATACACCGCCGCAACGAAGAATTCGCCAAACTTAGGATGCACGCGCCCAGCCAGCTCGCGGGCCGTGCCGGCGAGCGCGACGGCGATAAATCCCATAACAGGCAGACCGATAGCGGCAATCAAAAAGCCGATCATGGCAAGCGGCGTGGCCGTGCCGGCCTGAAGTGCCAGCAATGGCGGAATGATGAGGTTACCGGCGCCAAAGAGCATCGAGAACAGCGCAATGCCGACGGTAACGACATGGTCGGAGCGCAGACCGCGCGGTGCGGATGAGGCCATAGGCACACCTTTCGGGTCGAAACAAAAACGGGACGGGCAAAAGACCCGTCCCGCAAGTATATACGCTCTAGCAGGCTAAATCGCGCAAAGCGTCAATCGCAGTGTCGACTTCCTTGTCCGTGTTGAAATACCCAAACGAGAAGCGAACGACACCCTGGCGTTCGGTCCCGAGCGCGCGGTGCATGAGCGGAGCGCAATGGGCACCGGGGCGCGTGGCAATCCCCCACCCTTGCATGAGCGCGTCCGAGATCTCGGCCGAATCGATATCGCCCACGTTGAGTGAGACGATCGCCGAGCGCACGGGCTGATCAAACGCACCGTAGAGCTTGATCTCCGGGATTTCGCGCACGCCAGCGAGAAAGCGATCCGCCAGTGCTCGCTCGTGTGCCGCGATCGCCTCGACTCCGCCTTGGGCCTCGATAAAGTCGAGGCCTGCGGAAAGGCCCGCGATGCCGTGGCCGTTGAGCGTGCCCGCCTCAAGGCGCGTGGGCCACTCAAGCGGCTGCAGCGCATCGAAGCTGTGCACGCCCGTGCCGCCCATGGCCCACGGCCACACGTCAATGCCCTCCGCCACGGCCAGCCCGCCGGTCCCCTGCGGACCCATGAGTCCCTTGTGGCCAGTAAAGCACACCACGTCGAGCCCCATGGCCTGCATATCGATATGCGCCGTGCCGGCAGACTGCGAGGCATCGACGATCACCAGCGCGCCGGCCGCATGGGCCATGGCGGCCACGCGCGCAATGTCGACCTCATTGCCGGTCACATTGGAGGCGTGCGTCACCACTACGGCACGCGTGTCAGGCGTCACCAGCCGCTCGAGCTCGTCGTAGTCGAGCGCGCCGCTCGCATCGCAGCCCGCATGCTCAACGGTCACGCCCCGCTCTACCGCCAGGCGGTTAAGCGGACGTAGCACGGAGTTGTGCTCGAGCACCGTCGTGACCACACGGTCGCCGGGGCACACCACCCCGTTGATGGCGGTGTTGAGCGCCGCCGTAGAGTTGGGCGTAAAGCACACATGGTCCGCCCTCGGGCAACCCAAAAGGCGCGCGAGCTTGGCGCGGCAACCGTGAATCGTACGAGCGGCATCGAGGGCACCCGACGTGGCGCCGCGTCCGGCATTGCCGAGCGAGCACATCGCCTGCGTCACGGCATCGATGACCGTCTGCGGCTTGTGCATGGTCGTCGCCGCGTTATCCAGGTAGATCATCGCACGACCTCCCACATATCAATCACCGTAAAGTCCTCGGTGGGAACGCCCGCCGCGGCGAGTTCGCCGCGCAGCAGTTCCTCATCGGCAGGCAACGCCTTCCACGCCAGACCGCAGCCGGCAGCGACCTCCCCGGGTACGGGAATCGTTCGCCCGGGAAGACCGCGCTCAATGCACAGGGACTCGCAGCCCATGGCGGCCGCCGTGGTGGGAAACGTGATGACAAGCGCCGGGCGCTTCTCCCTCATGGCAACTCCAACCAATACGCTACGGGCGCACGACGCGCACGGCCTGCTCCATCTTCTCCACAATCACGTACATATTCGTGACCTCGCCCACCGCGAGCTGGTCCTTAATGCCATAGTGATCGAGGCAGGTACCGCAGGTGAGAATCTCGACACCCTGCTCGGCCAGACCCTTCAGGTCGTCGAGCACCGGCGAGCCCTCGACGGTGAGCTTGGCGCCGCCGTTGTAGAACAGCATGGTCGCGGGCAGCTCCTCCTGCTGCGTCACGGCAAAGATAAACGCCTTCATGAGCTTGTGGCCCAGCTCGTCGTCGCCACGGCCCATGCAGTCGGTGCAGACGGAAATGACGAGCTTGCCCTTGCCGGCGCTGGCATCACAGAAGGCAGCGCCATCCTGCTCGGGATCGGCCACGGCAACGGCGCCAGAGGTCGCCACGGTCACGTGCCACTCGGCGTCAGAAACCTTCTCGACCGAGGCCGTGCAGCCTTTCTCCTGCGCCATCTTGGAAATGTTCTTGACGGCGGTCTCATTATCGACCGAGGTCACGACGGCGCCCTCGCCATCGAGCTGCTTCAGGGCTTTGAGCGTCTTGACGACGGGCAGCGGGCAGGCATCGCCCATGGCATTGACTTCAATTTTGGTAGACATAGCTTTTCCTTTCGAAAGAACCGTTCTAGAGAACGGTAAACAGTTACATAAACGTGCGGGCTAGCGAACAACGTGGACGGCAGGACCGCCTGGCACCGACTCGCACACGCGACCGACGACGGCGGCAATACGTCCTTCGGCATGCAGACGGCGCGCAAGCTCATCCACATCGGCAGCAGGTGCCGCGATAAGCAGGCCACCAGACGTCTGCGGGTCGTACAGCGCGTCGAGCATGCCCGGCTCAAGGTCCTCGTCGGCCGTCACGCGCGGGCCAAAGAAGTCCTGGTTGCGGTAGGAGCCCGCGGGGATAATGCCCAAACGCGCCATGTCGAGCACCTGGTCAAAGAGCGGCACCGCCCCCGACGCAAGCTCAATCTGCACGCCCGAGCCCTCGGCCATCTCGCACGCATGCCCGATCAGGCCAAAGCCCGTGATGTCGGTGCAGCCGTGAAGCTCAAGTCCCTCGGCCAGACGAATCGGAGCCTCGTTGAGGGTGCGCATCGAGTCAAACATGGCTGCGGCCTCGTCCTGCTCGATGAGCTCGCCCTTAATGGCCGTGGTGATGATGCCCGAGCCAACCGCCTTGGTCAGCAGTAACGCATCGCCCACGCGCGCGCCGCTGTTGGCGAGCATGCGGTCGAGCGCGACAAACCCGCTCACGGACAGGCCGTACTTGGGCTCGTCGTCGTTGATGGTGTGACCGCCCGCGATGGAGCAACCCGCCTCGACGCACTTGTCGGCGCCGCCCGCCAGAATCTGACCGGCAACCTCAACGCCCAGACAGCTCGGGATGCACAGCAAGTTCATGGCATGGCTCGGCCGCCCGCCCATGGCGTAGATGTCCGACAGCGAGTTTGCCGCGGCGATCTGGCCAAACAAAAACGGGTCGTCGACCATCGGTGGGAAGAAGTCGATGGACTGCACGAGACCCAAGTTATCGCCAACGCGAAAGACGCTCGCATCGTCGGAGGTATCGAACCCCACGAGCAAGTTGTCGTTATGCACATTGGGTAAATCGCCCAGGACCTGGGCGAGGGCTCCAGGAGCCAACTTAGCGGCTCAACCGCTCGCGGCAGTCATAGACGTGAGCTTAATCTGATCGTCAGCCATCGATACCTCCTCTCATCGGTCAATCATTTTCTCCCAGTATACGCATGAATGCGAGCCTGCGGCGGATGCATTAATTGAGCGCCTGTGCGCGAATCGCCGCGCCGATGGCACCGGCAAAGCGAGCCTGGGGCGAGGTGGTCACCGGCGACCCCAGCAGCTCGCCCAACCGCTCCACCACGAAGGCGTTCTCGCACAGGCCACCGGTCAGGTAGTACGGGGCGCCCGCGGCCTGCCCGGCCATGGTCGCCACGCGCGAGACCACGCTGTCGATCACGCCACGCGCAATGTTCTCGCGCGGCTCACCGCGACCGATCAGGCTGATAACCTCGCTTTCGGCAAACACCGTGCACATGCTGCTGATCTTGGTGGGCTCGCCGGAACGCGCCAGGTCAGCCATCTGCTGCTGGGAAATGCCTAGGCGGTCGGCCATGATCTCCAAAAAGCGCCCCGTACCGGCAGCGCACTTGTCGTTCATGGCGAACTTGGCCACGCGGCCACTTTTAAGCTGAATGACCTTGGTGTCCTGGCCGCCCACGTCAATCACCGTGCCGTGATCGCCAAACAGGCGCACGGCACCGGTACCGTGGCAGGTGATCTCGGTCACGACCTTGTGCGCATAGGGCACGGCGACACGGCCGTAGCCAGTCGCGACCACGCGCACGTCGTCGGCAGCCACGTCATAACCCGCCGCTGCCAGTGCCTCGCGCAGCCGCTCGGAAGCATCGACCGAGGAGAACCCGGTTGGCTGCACGCACGTCCACGCCACCGAACCCTCCCCGTCGACCACAGCAGCCTTAGCCGCCGTAGACCCGATATCGATCCCGATCCCTATCATGGCTCTCTCCCAATCTAAACATCAAAGACAGTGGCACGTTCAGGCGCCTTAGCTCTAGGTTTCTCAGGTGCCGGAGATTGCCCCGAAAGAGGAGCGCAGCGTACTTTGGGTACGCAAGCGACGGTTTGAGGAGCAAGATCCGGTGCCTGAGGAAGCTAGAGGGTTTCGATGAAGGCGGCGATGCGGGTCTCGATCTGGCCCATGTCACCGTTGCTGTAGTCGGTCTCGATCTTCATATACGGAATACCCGCACCCTCGACAGCCTCCTGCATGCGCGCGCTCTCAACGTTGAAGGTGTGGCAGGCCTGTAGCACGCTCTCTACCACGCCATCGACATGGTACTTCTCGCACATGGTCAGTGTGTTCTCCATGCGGCCGTCGTTAGGCGTCATGACCGAGCAGTTGATATCCAGGTAGCGGTCGGCGATGGCGCGCAGAATGTCGGGCGCGTCCGGGTCGATCATCATGGCGGCCGTACGCTCGCCCGAGCAGTCATCCATGCACACGACCACGCCGCCGTTGGACTCGATGGTGCGACCGATCTTGTTGATCACACCGCCTACCGGGCAGCCGGTGATCAGAATGCGCTTGGCATCCGCCGCGACCGGGCGCTCGCCTGCGTCATAGGCCTCGCGCAGCTTGGCAACCTTTTGCTCCAGCTGCTGCGTATAGGCCTCGATATCAAAGCTAAACGTACCGGCAAACATGGTGCTCATCAGGTCGACGCCACTCATGGCCGCCGGCTGGTTGGCCTGCAGCGCAAACATGTCGAGCTGGGCCGCACGCAAGCGGTTGCGACGACGGACGGCAGCGCGCAGGTCATCGTCGGTAATCGTGATGCCGTAGAAGTTCTCGAGTTCCTCCTTGAGCAGACGGCACTCCTCGTACCAGCCCTCGCGCTCGTAGGCGCGGTCGCGGCCCTGCGGAAGATGCAGAATGTGCGTGCGCTTGAGCTCGTTGAGTAGCTCGTACATCTTCTTCTTGCCGTCGCAGGTGGTCTCGCCGATGATCATGTCGCTAAAGTACGTAAACGGGCACTTTTGCGAGTAGGCAAAACCGTACGTCGACTTGATGAGCGGACACAGATTTGCCGGCAGCACCTTCTCGGCCTCGGGAATCACCTCATCGGACGTACCGCACAGAGCCACGCTCGCAGCCCCCGCGGCATCGATAATCTCGAGCGGCGTATAGCTGCACAAAAAGCCGACCAGGCGATTACCCGCCTGCTTGTAATCCTTGACGCGAATAAACGCCGCCTTGCGCTGCTCGTTGAACTCCTCAAACGTGCTGGGCAACGGCTGCTCAATATTTTCCGACATATAACTCCTAAACCTTTTAACCAACCAAGGAAACGGCTTTCCCAGGTGCCCGAGGTTGCCGTGAAAGAGACGCGCCGCGTACTTTGGCACGCAAGCGACGGTTTGAACGGCAAGATCGGGTGCCTGGAGAAGCCGCCGGGACGGATACCCCTAAATGGTTTCCAAGAAAGCTTCAATGCGCGTCTGCAGCTGACCGGCATCCTCGCCGGCGTAGTCGGTCGTGATGTGCATAAACGGAATGCCTGCCTCCTCGGCGGCCTTCTCCACGGCAAACGACTCCATCTCGTAGAGCGTGCAGAACTGCAGAGCCACGTCGACGATGCCGTCGGCATGAAGGCCCTTGGCCATCTGGACAATGTCCTTCATACGCTGATCGTTGGGCGTAAAGACGGCGCAGTTGATCTTGAAGTAGCGCTCGGCGATGGCGTCGAGCATCTCGTCGACCGTCTCGCCGGACTCGTCGACCAGGTCCTTGTAGTAGCGCGAGCCCGTGCAGGACTCCTCGCCGACCACAACGCCGCCGGCCTTCTCGATGAGGTTGAACAGCTTCCAGTTGGGCACGGCCATGGGCGTGCCGGTGTACAGGATGCGCTTGGTCCCCTTGGGCGCCACGCCCTCGCCGGCCTCGACACGCTGCTCGCACTCAGCCGCCATATCGTTGATGGCGCCGGTCAGACGCGGCGTGTCGTCCATAAAGGCGGCCTGAACGGTCAGCAGGCTGTCGAGACCGCTGATGGGTGCCGGGTCGGCAGCGCGCGTGGCAGCGAGGCGCTGCAGGGCGCGACGCTTCTCATTGACGGCGTGGATGGCGGCCTTCAGACGCTCGGGCGTAATCTTGACGCCACACTCTTCCTCGATCTTGGCGGCGAGCTTCTTGACCTCGGCCTTCCAGGTCACGAGCGTCGACTCGTCGTGTACGTTGGGAATATCCATGACGTACATGTCCTTTTGCGTGGCAAAGAACTCGTAGGCCTTCTTCTTGCCATCGCAGGTGTTCTCGCCCACCACCAGGTCGCTCGACTCAATGTAGGGGCAGACCTCGCCCAGCTTAAAGCCGGCAAAGCTCTTGATAAGCGGACAGGTGTTGCGCGGCAGGTGCTCCTCGACCTTATCGGTTGCCCAATCGGCACCCGAGCACAGGCCCACGGGAATGCCGTCACAGGCAAGCACGATCTCCTCGGGCACGTACACGCAGAATGAGCCGACGATCTTGGTGGCCTCGCCGGCCTCCTTCTTGTCGAGCATCTCCTTAATACGGCCGCTGTGGATGTTGGTGGCCACAAAGTCCAGGTAGGACGTGGACTTGGGGCGATTGTTCTGCGTCAGGAACATGTCGCCGTACATCTGGCCCACGGCGCCCAGCAGCATGTCGTGATCGGCAAGATTCATGCCGAGGCTCTCCCACATCGGATGGAAATCAAATTCTTCAGCCATAACGGTTCCCCTCTCGAACCAAAAATGAATAGCTACGGTATTGCTGCACGGTGGGTGGCGAAAACCCAGCCGCGCCTAAACCCGGAATTTTGGGGAACCTGCTTTGCGGTCGATTATTTAGTTGTGCGTCGTCTCTCCCGGAGCCGTGAACATACCTGCTCATATGCGGCTCCGAGCCATATACAGGGCGCGCGCGGCAACGCGACGCGAATATGTCATCTGCAGCACCGGCGCACCCTCCTTTTCTCGTCGAAGGTAACTATATCAACGGTTGTCGTCCAGACGAACACCGTTGACATTCGTACGACAGCGTCGTGTGCCGTCGTTTAATAAATAATTATCTTGATTGATAAGAGTTTGTCATCTCTCATTCGACGAACGACAAAAACAAAGCCGCCGAGGCTTATATCCCCGACGGCATTACCCGGCGCTATCGACAAACCAAATGGATCCTGCTGGCATCAAAATGCATGCGCAGCGTCTCGCCTGCTTGCGGTAGCTCGTCGACAGGCATGCCCACTTTGTTGACCTTCCACTGCAGACGCGTGGGCGCATCAGCACGCGGCGCATCCAACAGCACCAGGCGCTCAAAACGCGAATCGCTCACGCGCGCCACGTGCAGGTCGTAGCTGTTGCGACCCCGCTCAGCACGATTGTCAACATGGAAGTAGCTTGCGCGAATGCCCAGGTACACCACATTATCGGGAACCTCGCGGCCCACGTTAAAGGTCATGTCCCAGTCGAGGGCTTCAACTTCTTCGTCGCCGATCTTGCGCGCCCGGCTTGTATTCTTGCAGCCCGTCAGGCGCAGCGCCGCCAGCGTCTGCGGGCGGCGGACCACGTCCTCAATGGAGCCGATCTCCTCAACATGCCCGTCGTGCATCACGCAGATACGCTGGCACAGGCGGCACGCTTCGTCGATGTCGTGGCTCACGTAGAGCACGGTGCGGTTGCATACATCGAACAGGTCGAGCATGTTCTGCTCGAGTGCGCTCTTAAGATAGGAATCGAGCGCGCTCATGGGCTCGTCGAACATAAAAATGCCCGGATGCGCCGCCACCATACGGGCAAGCGCCACGCGCTGCTGCTGGCCGCCCGAGAGACGCGCGGGATAGCGGTCGGCGAAATCGGTCAGGCCAAAGATGCCCAGATAGCGTTCGGCGAGCTTTTTGCGCGCGGCGGCGTCGCCCGCGTCCTTTACACCGGCGCACACGTTATCGGCCACCGTCATGTTGGGAAACAGCTGATAGTTTTGGAACAGCAGGGCACACTTGCGCTCCTGGGGCGACAGGTTGATGCCCGCCGCCGAGTCAAAAAAGGTCACGCCGTTGACAACGATCTTGCCCTCGTCGGGGGTCTCCACACCGGCAATGCAGCGCAGTGTACAGCTCTTGCCACAACCCGAGGCGCCCAGCAGCGCCACACGCTCCTCGCCGGCCTCAAGCTGCATGTCGAGCATAAACCCCGGAAAGCGCTTTTTGATATCCAGGACAAGCGACACGGCCTATCGACCTCCCTTCGAGACGGCGTCATCGCGCATGAGCTCGGCCAGCGCCTCGCGATCGATACGCAGCGCATCGCCGCCGACTGGGTCGAGCGAATCGGCCTGGCCACCCAGCTGCTTGGCCTGCTTGCGCTCCGCACGGGAAAGGCCCCGCTCGCGGTACTTTTGCGAATGAGCGGTGTACATATTGATGAACAGAATGACCAGGAAGCTGAACGCAATTACGACCACGACCCAAAAGAGGGCCACCGACGTGTTGCCGCCCATCCACTCAAAGTAGATGGCGATGGGGATGGTCTGGGTAATGCCGGCGTAGTTGCCCGCAAAGAACAGGGTGCAGCCAAACTCGCCCATGGCACGCGCGAAGGCGAGCACCGTGCCGGCGGCAATCGAGGGCCAGCCAAGCGGCATCATGAGCTTGGCAAAGATGCGACGTTCGGACCATCCCAAGGTTCGCGCGGCGTCGAGCATCTGCGTGTCGAGGCTCTCGAAGGCTCCGAGCGCCGTGCGGTAGACCAGGGGAAACGACACCACCACGGCGGATATCACCGCCGCGGGCCACGTAAAGACGATCGAGATGCCATGCGCGATAAGCCACCGACCGACCCCGGTCGATCGACCAAACAGCATGAGGAGCAGAAAGCCGCAAACCGTGGGCGGCAGCACCATAGGGATGGTAAAGACCGAGTCGAGCAGGCCCTTGATACGGCTCGTAGTACCCATGGTCTTCCATGCGGCAAACAGGCCCAGCGCAAAGGAGATCAGCAGGGCGAGGCCGCTCGTTTTGATAGACACCCAAAACGGACGATAGTCGATGTCGCCCAAAAAGGAGGCCAAGGAGGTCAAGGGGCCCTGCTCATCCCGCAACACGACAGACGATGCCTCTACCATTTGAGCGCTATCAAGCCAACGCGCGCCGCCCTTGGCATCACCCGAGGCTGATGCAATCACCACATAGCGGTCCCCATCCGCACCGCGCTCGTCAAAGCTATAGGTATACCCGCCGGCATCAAACGTTGTTTCCGCCGTGACATACCAAGGAAGATCCACGTCCCCCAGCTGCGCACCTCCCATGCAGTTTGCGCTGTCGAGCTCACAGACGAGGGCCTTGAGACCCGATACGCACTCGTTGTCCTGCGGATCCAACCCATACTTCTCGACCGCCTTGGGCGATATCCACACCACAACGCGATCGGCGGCAGGCGCCACTACAAGGTCCACGTCCTCGTCAACGGGAAACCGGTAGCCCTCAGGCTGGCCCTCCATGGCACGAGCGATCCCCTTGGCCAACCGCTCAAAACCTTCGATCCCATAGGAAAGCCCATGAGCGGTCGCAGCAACCTGGGCCCCGTGCTCAGCGTCCCCGGCAAACGCAAATCCCGGCACCCAGCAAAGCGCGAAGGTCAAAGCACAGGCGACAAGCATGCGGAATCTATTAAGCACGAAAAGCTCCAAGCGAATACAAGGACGGAGTGAAACACAAAACGATGGAATTATCGCGCCAAGCCGCACTACGCGGAAAGCTCAAAGCCGTACTTGGCCCAAATCTTCTGGGCCTTCTTGTTGGTCAGGCAGAAGTCGATGAACGCCTTGGCCTTGTCGGCGTGCTCGGAGCTCTCGGCAACGGCACCCGGGTACACGATGGGCTTGTGCGAGTCCTCGGGGCACACAAAGGCTTCCTCGATGCCGTCGTAGCGGAAGATGTCGGAGCTGTAGACAAAACCAGCCACGCAGTCGCCCGTAGAGACGTAAGACGCAGCAGTGCCGACCTTGTCGGCCAGGGCCACCTTGTCGGCGATCTCGGGAGCATACTCGCCGTCGTCGCCCTCGGTACCGGTGTAGAGGCCCACGGAGGCCAGGGCCTGGTTGGCGTACTTGCCGGCGGGGACGGTCTTGGCGTCGCCAATGGCAATCTTACCGTCCAGATTCGCGACGTCGGCGATGGCCTCGACCTTAGTATCGGAGCCCTCGGCGCGAATGATCACGAGGTCGTTGACGAACATGTCCTCACGCGTGTCGGCATCGACGAGCTCGGCGGCTTCGGCGTCGTCCATGGTGCCCTTGGAGGCCGTGATGAGCACGTCGACGGCGGCACCGGCACGCATCTGCTCAACGAGGTCGCCGGAGGCCTTAAACTGCGTGTCGGCAAAGGTGGTGCCGGTCTGCCCGGTGTAGAGCTCCTGAACCTCGGGCAGGGCCTTCTCGAGCGAGTTGGCGGCAAAGACCTGCAGCTCGACAGCTTTCTTGGAAGATGCCTTAGCAGAACCGGCATCGGATCCGGCCGGCTCGGACGTCTTGCTGCCCGAGCAGCCGGCAAGGCCAAGGCCGGCGGCAGCGGCAGCAGAAAGCGAGACAAAACCGCGGCGTGAAACCATATCGAACATGTTCAACCCTTTCGAACGCCATGCCCGGGCACCCCGCCGCAGGCTTTATTCTGTTACTAGATTATACTTCTGCGCGAATAATGTTTGTGATAATTAGTTCTCGTCTAATAAGTTTCTTTTACCGATAACCCCGAGATGGCTGCACTGTCGCTGCATACGAAAGGTGCATAAAAAAGCGGAGCAGCCCGTAAGGTCGCTCCGCCGCAGGTAGTGCGCTTATTTGGCGTGCCCGCCGCCCGCCGTCATCTGGGCCGCATGCTCCAGCTGATCGCTCACGGCCTCCCAGCTTTCGCGGGCCGCTTTCGTGGATCCCGGAAAGTTGATGACAAGCGTATACCCACGCTGCATGCACACGGCGCGCGAGAGCATAGCGCGGCGCGTCTTGGTCATGGAGTACGCACGGATTGCCTCTGCAATACCCGGCACATCGCGGTCGCAGACGGCACGCGTCGCCTCGGGCGTCACATCGCGCATCGAAAGCCCCGTGCCGCCGCAGGTGAGCACGACATTGGCGTGGCACTCATCGGCGGCTTCCACAATGGCATCACCGATCTCGCTGGCGTCGTCGCGCACAACCACATGTGAGGCAACCGTCCAGCCCTGCGCCTCGATAAGTTCCTCGAGTGCAGCACCCGCCTCGTCCTGGGCAAGATCGCGCGTATCCGAGCACGTCACAATCGAAATCTTCAACTCCATAGCATTCCTCCTATAGCGCCGTGCCCTCAGGCAGGTCGACACGCACGACATCCACGACGTCGCCCGCCTTGAGCTCGCACGGTCCTTCGTCAATACGCAGCAGGCAGTTGGCCCGCTGCATCGTGCCGAGCAACGCCGAATTCTGCGTCTTGGCCTCGGTCACCAATAGCTCATCGGTCTCGGGGTCGCGCAAAACTGTGGCGCGATCGAAGAAGCGGCGATGCTGTCGCTTTTTCACGCTGTGTGTGAGCGTCGCCTGCTGCACGGGACGCGCAACCTCGGCAAAACCGCGCATCTTGCGAATCGCCGGACGGGCAAGCATCTCAAAGCCCACATACGCCGCGGCCGGATTGCCCGAAAGCCCCAGGTAGGGCTTACCCCCGAGCAAGCCAAACGTGATGGCCTTACCCGGACGCATCGAGATGCGATCGAACAGTACCTCGCCCTCGCGCCGGACGAGCGCCGTCACGAAATCGTAATCGCCCGCCGAGGCGCCACCGCTCGTAATGACAAAGTCGCACTCCTGCACGGCACGATGCACGAGCTCGGCGATCGCTTGCTCATCATCGGGCGCAATGCCGTAGAACACGGGCTCGGCGCCGGCATCGAGTGCTTCGGCCATCAACGCCGACGAGTTGGAATCGCGAATCTGCCCGTGCGTCGGCAGCTCACCCGGCGCAACCAGCTCCGTGCCCAGCGAGATGATGCCCACACGTGGGGCAGCGTGCACCTTCACGCTCGCGTATCCGGCGCTTGCCAGCAGACCCGCGCCCGCCGGAGCCACAACCTCGCCGGCGTGCATCACAACATCGCCGGCATGGGCCTCCTCGGCGGCAGAGCGAACATTCTCCCCCACCTTGGCCGGCGCCGAGAACCTCACACGCGAGCCCTCGTTGCCGTCACCGTCGAGCACATCAACGATCTCGTACTTCACCACGGCATCGGCACCTTCGGGTACCGGCGCGCCCGTCATGATGCGGACTGTCTCGCCCGCGCCGATTGTGCCCTCAAACACATGGCCCGCGGCCTCGTGTCCGATAACGTCGAGCATCACCGGCGCCTCGCCAGATGCCTGCGCCAAGTCCGCCGAGCGCACGGCATATCCGTCCATAGCGCTGTTGGCAAACGGCGAGATGTCGATATCGGCCACCGCATCCTCGGCCAAGGGAAGACCGGTGGCCTGCCACACGGGAATCTCGACGAGATCGGTCGGAGCAACGTGCGACAGAACAATCGACTGCGCGTCCTCCAGCGGAATGAGTTTCTCTGCCATATGCACCTCTTAATGCCACGGCGCACAACAGGGGCGCCGATTCTTTATGCTTGTCTCAGTATAATCCCCCGACGCACGACCGCGACTCGGCCTGTACCCGCAAATACACCTGTCGGTTGCAGGCCGCGAAACAGAATGGAAACCAACCCACCGGCTCGTCGCGTTTACCGCGTTTTATAATGCTTGCGTTGCAACCTAAAAGAGGAACGTATGGCTCATAACGACAAAACCGAAAGCGCAAACGAAACGCAGGATCATTCCCAGCCGCTCGACGATGGCGGCTTTTTCTCCCTGAACGACGTCATCACGGCAGGCAGGCATCAGCTCACCCGCTCTGAGCATCTCTTGGCTGCCGACACGCGCCGCAACGCCCGCAACCTACTCGCGAGCGCCAAGTTGCTCGCACTCGTCGTCATCGTCTCGCTCGCCATGGGCGTTGCCGCTTGGGCGTTTTTGGCCTCGCTGAATATCGCGACCGACTATCGTGAGCACCATGCGTGGATTTACGCGCTGCTTCCCGTTGTGGGCATGGCCACCGCATGGGTGTACAAAAACCACGGTCTTGCCGCCAAGCGCGGCAACAACCTGGTCATCGACTCCGCTCTGGGCACGCGCCTCATCCATATGCGCATGGCCGTCCTCACGTTTGTGTGCTCCACGCTCACGCACCTAACGGGCGGATCGGCCGGTCGCGAGGGAGCCGCGGTGCAGATCGGCGGCACCATCGCCAGCAACATCTCGAGCCTCGCCCACCTCAAAAAGCATGACCATCACGACCTCATGCTCGCCGGCATCTCGTCGGCCTTTGGCGCCGTATTCGGTTCGCCCCTTGCCGGAGCTTTCTTTGGCATGGAGATGTGCTTTATCGGCAAGATCGACTACACCGCGGGCATCTACTGCCTGGTCGCCTCGTTTACCGGCTACTTTACATCACTCGCCCTGGGTACCGAGTACGAGGCGAATGTCATCGCCAGCGTTCCCGCTATGACGCCCAAAACGGTTGTCATCGTTGTTATCAGCGCCATTATCTTCGGTCTGACTGCACGCCTCTTTGCCTGGTCGGTTCGAACCGTCAAGAGCCTGTACGGTCGCTTTATCACCAATTACCTCATTCGCGCACTCATAGGCGCACTCGTGGTTTTGGCCGCCTATGCCCTCCTCGACGCCTGGGACTACGCCGGCCTTTCCACGTGGCTTTCCGGCGCCAGTTTTGCCGGCAACACCACCCTGGCGGACGCAGCCATCAAGTTGGTCGTCACAGCGCTCACCCTTGGAGCCGGCTTTCAAGGCGGCGAGGTCACGCCCCTGTTTGGTATCGGTGCGGCGCTCGGCGGCTGGATCGGTTGCCTCACCGGGCTCGACCCCAGTTTTCTGGCGGCTCTCGGCATGCTCGGCGTGTTCTGCGCCGGCCTCAACGTGCCCATCACCACCTGCATGATGGCCATCGACCTGTTCCACGGCACGGCAGCCGGGTTCTTTGTCATCGTGGCCTTTATCAGCTACCTAACCGCCGGACACCGCGGCGTATACCCCGCCCAGCGCATCATCTCGCCCAAGCGCCGTTCGCTTATTGTGGATGAGGGCGGTACGGTAGCGGATGCTATCGAGCGCCACAACGACCTGATAGAGTAGACGTAAGTATTCGACGTGCAGCCACAATCGGGGGCAATTAGACCTGAGCGCGACCGCACCGTCACGTCATACGCCGGGAGTCGCCCCATGCACGCAACTGATTTTGGCCGCACGCTCATCATCGCCAACCCAGCAGCCCAATCGGGTGCGGCGCACGAAGTTGCCGAGCGCCTGCAACGCTTTTTGGATATGACCGCGCGAGCATCCCAGTTTGACCTGGTGCTGACCGAGCGCATGGGACACGCCAAGGAGCTGGCCGCACAGGCTCAGGGCTATCGCACCGTTATCGCCCTTGGCGGCGACGGCGTGATTCACGAGGTCGTCAACGGGCTTATGACGCAAGAGGAGGACGCCCGCCCCGCTCTTGCCATCCTACCCGTGGGCTCTGGCAACGATTTTGCCCAAACGCTCGGCATCGACGATTTCTCCGGTAAGGATTTTGGCGCGCTGCTCACCTGTGAGCTGCAGCGTCAGGACATCGGGCGAATTCGCTCGTGGAGCCCTGCGAGCGGCAGCGGCGAGGCTACCGTTGAGTACTACGACCAGACGCTTTCGGTCGGCATCGATGCCGCCATCGGCCTTGGCACCACCGAGCTGCGCAAAAAGACCGGCTTGACGGGCGCGCCGCTCTACACCCTCTCGGGACTTGAGCAGTTTGGCCTACGTTATCGCAACCACCCCATGACAGTCAGCTTTGACGGGGCGCCTGCCGAGCGCGTGAGGGCGATCATCATGGCGATTCAGCTGGGTCCTACCTATGGCTCGGGCTATCGCATCTGTCCCGACGCCGACCCCTGTGACGGTATATTCGACGTCTGCTACGCCTGCGGCCCCGTTCCGCGCGCGGTCGCGCTTCCCATGTTCCTTTCGGCCAAAGATGGCCACCATACCAAGCTGCCACCGGTTCGTATGCGCCGCTGTCGCCATGCCGAGCTTACCTTTGAGGAGCCCGACTATCCCATCCAGGCCGACGGCGAGCCCATCGTCGCCTCGCGCATCGAGGTCGACATCCTTGCCGGCGCCCTCCACGTCTGGCACCCCACCCGCTAGCCCCACCTAAGTTGCGGTGAAATAGGGACTGTTTATGTAGCTAAAGCCGCAAAACAGTCCCTATTTCACCGCAACTTATGAGGAGGCTATTCGTCGCTGCCCGGCTTGCGTCGGTTGGCTTTTTTAATCGCATTGAAGTGCTTGTCGTTGAGCCTGCGCTGGCGAGAGCGCTGAGGCACCTTGGTCTTTACGCGTCGGCGCGGTGGACGCCCGCGACGCTCAAGCTCAGCGCGCAGCTTGCGCAGGCAGCTCGCGCGATTCTGAAACTGGCTGCGGCTCTCACGCGCCGTCACGACAATCCCCGTGGGCCCATGTTTCATGCGCACCGCCGAGTCCGTCGTGTTCACGCCCTGTCCGCCCGGACCTGTCGCGCGAAACACCTGCACCTCGCAATCGCGCGCCAACTCCTCGACCGACATCTCGGCATAGCGCGCATACTCGCGCCATCCCATCTTGTTCTCATCCATATCAACACCTCCCCTCATACAAAAAATGTGACAAAGGGACAGTCCCTTTGTCACATCGCATACCAATCGCTTGTGTTGCGCGCCTAGGCGAACGTGATCTCGCCGTTCTCGCAGTCCATTTCGGCGATACGGGCCAGGCTCTCAACGCGGAAGCCGCGCTCGCGGAGCTTATCGCCACCGCCCTGGAAGCCCTTCTCCACCGCAATGCCAATGCCGGCAACCTCGGCGCCCGCGGCCTCGCAGATCTTGATAAGGCCCTCGAGCGCGCAGCCGTTGGCCAAAAAGTCGTCGATAATCAGGACTTTGTCGCCCTCGGACAGGAAGCGCTTGCCAACGATGACCGGGTACTCCTTCTGCTTGGTAAAGGAGTAGATGGTCGTGGCATACTGCTCGCCGTCGAGGTTGATGGACTGGGCCTTCTTGGCAAAGACCACCGGCACGCCGCCAAAATGCTGAGCCGCGATGCAGGCCATACCAATGCCCGAAGCCTCGATCGTCAGGATCTTGTTGATCTCGACACCCTCGAACAGACGGGCCCACTCGGCACCCATGTGGTCGAACAGCTCAACGTCGCACTGGTGGTTGAGGAAGGCATCAACCTTAAGGACGTTACCGGCCTTTACGATGCCGTCATGGCGAATACGATCCTCAAGCTCCTGCATGGCGCAACCCCTTCTCGCGGCAACGATACCGCGCGATTAATAAACGTTGTTCGATAGTCTACCACGGACCGACCCCCGCCCGCCCCACAAGCCACATCGCACCACAAACCAGTCTTTTTGGGACGGCGCGAATCGTGGCAGACAGCCTCCCAACATGCTAATGGCGGGCGCGCATCTTCACCAAACGCACCATGGCGAACGCAAAGCCCACAGCGGCAACAGCCATGAGCACGTAGAACACCGAGCGAAAGCCGAATAGGAATACATCCGGACGACCTGCAACAAAACTGGTCACGGCCTCGCCCATCGCCACGCTCATCTGCCCATACAGGATATGCGACGCCACCGTAATACCGAGTGCCATGCCGGCGTAGCGCGCCAAACTGCCCAAGCTGCCCGCAAAGCCGAGCGCTTCGCGCGGAGCCGAACCCATATACAGCGAGTTGTTGGGGCTCTGGAAAATCGACGTGCCGCACGACATAAATGCGACGCAGCACACGATCGCAGGGATAGAAGAGTGCTCGTTGAGCGTGCTTACCGCAAAGAGACCGCACACATACACGCCCAGGCCGACCGCCGTGGGGCCCTCGCAGCCGACACGGTCCGAAACCGTTCCCGAAAGCGGGCCGATAAAGGCATTCACCATTGGCAGCGCCAAAAACAGCAGGCCCGAAACGTCAGACCCAAACCCATGCGCGTCCTGAAAATAGAACGGCAGGATAAACTCGGATGCGCCAATACCAACGAACACGATGAGCATGCAGGCAAGGTTGATGGTAAAGGCCGAATTTGCAAAGCAGCGACGAGCGGCCTCGGCAAGGGACATGGGACGGTCGCCGGCCTCCGGCTTAACATGCGGCAACGTGTAGAGCCCCACGATAAACGAGATCACGCCAATGGGCAGGTTGATGAGGAAGATGCTCTCCCAAGGAAAGCTTGCCACCAGCATGCCGCCGAGCACGGGGCCACACATCATGCCGAGGGCCACGAAGGTCGCAAGAATACCCATGGCACGGCCTCGTTCGCGCGCCGGAAACGACTCGGTGATGATACCCATGTTGTTAGCCATGGCCGCCGCGCAACCTATGCCCTGAACAATGCGTGCCAGGATAAGAACCTCGAGCGAGGCCGAAAGGCCGCACAGCAGCGAACCGACCGAAAAGACGATGACGCCCAACTGGAACACATTCACCTTGCCGCGCACGTCGCCCAGACGGCCAAACGGCAACATAGCCACGCAAGTCGCAAGCAGATACAACGAGCTTACCAGCTGAATGCGGTCGAGACCCACGCCCAGCTCCTTTTGCATCACGGGCAACGCCACGGTCACGACGGTCGAATCCAGACACACCATAAACGTCATGATGAGCACGGTAAACAGAATCGCCCATTTGTTCTTGCCATGGGTGTCGCCCTCTAGGGCGATGTGCTCGCGGCGCAGCTGCTCTGCGGTTTTCTCCATATCCATCCTTTCGAGTGGAGCAACGCAAAAACGGGGCCCCAATCGCCTGCAAACTGCCGCGATTGGGGTCCCGCCTACGGAATCGGAACGAAAGGTCGCCGAAGCTTTCTGCCAGCATCGGCGCCTTGTACGGAGCTAGCCTAGCACTGCTCGAGTGCCTGCTCAAGGTCGGCAATCAAGTCGGCCGTGTCCTCGAGGCCGCACGACAGGCGCACCATGTCGGCGGAGATGCCACAGGCGATGAGCTCCTCATCGTTCATCTGGCGATGTGTGGCATTAGCGGGATGCAGGCAGCAAGTGCGGGCGTCGGCCACGTGCGTGGCGATCTGGGCGAGCTTGAGGCTCTTCATAAAGGTCTCGGCCGCCGCGCGACCACCGTTAAAGCCAAAGCTCACAACGCCGCAGGTACCGTTGGGCATGTATTTCTGAGCGATGTCGTAGTACTTATCGCCCTCCAGGCCCGGATAGCTCACGAAGCGTACCTTGGGATGGCTCTGCAGGAACTTGGCAACGGCCAGGCCGTTCTCACAATGACGCGGCATGCGCACGTGCAGGCTCTCGAGCGAGCTGTTCAGGAAGAACGCCGCCTGCGGGTTCTGCATGGGGCCGAGGTCGCGCATAAGCTGCGCAGTGGCCTTGGTAATAAAGGCGCCCTCGCGACCGAACTTCTCGGCATACGTCACGCCGTGGTAACTCTCGTCGGGCGTGGTAAGACCCGGGAACTTGTCCGCATGGGCCATCCAGTCAAACTGGCCGTGGTCAACGATTACGCCGCCCAGGTAGGCAGCATGTCCATCCATGTACTTGGTCGTGGAGTGCGTGACGATGTCGGCGCCCCACTCAAAGGGACGGCACATCACGGGCGTCGGGAAGGTGTTGTCGACCATCAGCGGCACGCCGTGGTCATGTGCAGCCTTGGCAAAGCGCTCAATATCGAGCACGGCAAGGGCGGGGTTTGCGATCGTCTCGCCAAAGACGAGCTTGGTATTGGGCTCAAAGGCTGCCTCGAGCTCCTCATCGGTGCAGTCGGGGGCGACGAACGTGCAGGTCAACCCCATGCGGCCCATGGTGTGGGCGAGCAGGTTATACGTACCGCCGTAAATGGCAGAGCTTGCGACCACATGATCGCCGGCACCGGCCACGTTAAAGATCGCGAGGAAGTTCGCAGCCATGCCCGAGCTCGTGAGCATCGCAGCGGTGCCGCCCTCCATCTCGCAGATCTTGGCGGCAACCAGATCGCACGTGGGGTTCTGCAGACGGCTGTAGAAGTAACCAGACTCCTCCAGGTCAAACAGCTTGCCCATGTGCTCCGACGTGTCGTATTTCCACGTGGTGGACTGGTAAATGGGCACCTGGCGCGGCTCGGCATCTCCCGGGTGATAGCCGCCCTGAACACATGTAGTACCGATGGTCTGCTCGCTCATATCTAGCTCCCTTGCCTGGGTTTTAGTTTTATTCGGTTCACGATACCGCTACCCCGCACCCCTCACAACCCATCCCCAAGGTAGGTTATGAGACAAATTGATCAGGGGCATTTATTTCAAGCCTTGGACATTTGCTCGATAGATAAAAATGAGGCATACATGAAGCTCTCGATGATTACATGCACTGTCACGGGTACCATAGGCGGGTACACCGTGAACAAGGAGACAACGATGAAGCAAATCGATACGGCCCAGCTCGACATCAACGCCTGTCAGGCTCAGGCTGCCGAATACCACGCCCGTGGCTTCAACTGCGCACAGGCCGTCGCCTGCACGCTCGCGCCCGCCGTCGGGCTCGACCCCCAGATCGCCTTTACCCTCACCGAGGGCTTTGGCGCCGGCATGGGTGGCATGACCGAGACCTGCGGCGCCATCTCGGGCGCCGTGGCCATCATGGGCTTCGTGATGAGCGACGGCATGGAAAACCCCAAGACTAAGGGCCAGACCTACAAGCTGTCGCGCGAAATCGCCAAGCGTTTTGGCGAGAAGAACACGACGACCATCTGCGGCACGCTCAAAGGCATCGGATCGGACAAGGGTCCGCTCCGCAGCTGTCCCGGCTGCATCGACGATGCCGTCGAGATCGCCTGCGATGTGCTAAAGCAGCTCGCCGAGTAAACGGCAGCAACAGAAAAACGACGGCCGTCGCGCTTGGAATCCATCCAAAAGCACGCCGGCCGTCGTCGTTAGAACTCGGCAAACTCGGGAGCACCGACCTCAATCTCCTCGCGCCCCGCCATAAGCTCGCGCATCTTAGCGCAAAATGGCTCCTGCTCCCCCTCCTTAAACACCAAATGAATCGTCACGGCATCCGCGTAATCGGTATCCGAGACCTTGGCACCCGAATCCTGGGCCAAGCGAAGCACCTGCTCATATTGCGGATAGGCCACATGCACGTCAACAGGCACAACACTCGTCATCTCGACGATCTGCCCGGCCTCCTGAGCCGCGGCCACCGCCGCCTGCGTCGCCGCGGTATAGGCGCGTACCAAGCCACCAGGCCCCAACAGCGTGCCACCAAAATAGCGCGTCACCACGCAGCAAACATTTTTGAGCCCCGCGCCGTGCAGCACCTCGAGCGTCGGCATACCGCTCGTGCGGCTCGGCTCACCATCATCGCTCTGGCGCTCGCGTCCATCGACTAAAGTCCACGCGGGAACATTATGTCGAGCGTCGTAATGACGCTTGCGAACCATCTCGATAAAGGCATTCGCCTCATCCTCGGACTCAATATGGACCAGCTGGGCGATAAACCGGCTCTTGCGGTCCACAAACTCGCCCGAAGCCTCAATATTCGATTGCAGAGTAAAATAGCTGTCCAACAAAGCCCCTCAACAACAAGCAAAGCAACAAACAGCCTCAATAATACGGCAAAGACCGTACCGTTAATCCCGGTAAATAGAACGGCAACACCGATGATTCCGTAAACGAAAGCGAGAACCCGTCAGCGCGAGCAAGGTGCCTTGAAAGACGAGACTGCAACAAAAATGAGGCTGCCGATGACCAGGCAAAAACAGCGAGACGGCGTCAGCTGAGTCGATTTGGCCCGAAAGAGGAGGGAGCACGCCTTATGGCGGCGACCGACGAATGAGCGACAAATCGGCCAGCTGACGCCGTCGCAGCGTCAACATAGTTGCTGAGTGGGCCTATAAGCCGGGTTCTGTCGTGAACGGTCATTTATCTTGTCTGCACGTTACCATGCAGCTCCACGCACGCTACCCGAACGCGGACCGGGCCGGCCCATAGCGTTCCTATTCGCGCTTGCTCCGGATGGGGCTTGCCAAGCCGTCGTGTTGCCACGACGCTGGTGGTCTCTTACACCACCGTTTCAGCTTTTCCCTTTACGCCTTGCGGCGCAGGTGGGAGTCTTCTTTTCTGCGGCGCTTTCCGTCGGATCACTCCGCCCGGCCGTTAGCCGGCATCCCGCCCTCTGGAGCCCGGACTTTCCTCACGCGTACTGCAAGCAGCACATCGCGCGACCGTCTGGCCCACTCAGCAGTGCAAGAGTGTAACACACCGTTGCCGCAGGCAATGGCACAACGCAAACGCTCGACACGATAAACCAAGAACCGCCATGCGCTACAATGGTCCTGTCGATGGGCAACGTCGTCAGTCGAGACGCGACCGCGCTCCGCACCCCTCCGTCTACTCGGTGCGTTCCCGCCTCCTCCCCGAGGCGGGATGTCGGCATTTTTTCATGCACCGACAACCAAATAGCCTGTGTACAGCATGGGCAGCATCGCGTATCTCGGCACCAAATGCAAAAAGGGACCCGTCCATTACGGACGGATCCCTTAAAACAAGTGATCGTCAAACCGATTTACTCGGCGTCGGTCTCCTCGTCCTTCTTCTCGGAAGGAAGCGGGGTAACCTCGATCTCGACGCCCAGAGTCTCAGCAGCGGACTTCATGGACAGGGAGATACGACGACGGTCGAGGTCGATCTCCATGACCTTGACCTGAACCTTGTCGCCCACGTGGGTGACCTGAGAAGGCTGATCGACGTGCTTGTTGGCCATCTCGGAGATGTGAACCAGGCCCTCGATGCCCTCGCCCAGGTCGACGAAAGCGCCGAACGGGACAAGCTTGGTCACAGTGCCCTCGACGATAGCGCCGACGGGGTACTTCTTGACCAGTGCGCGCCACGGATCCTCGGTGGTCTGCTTGAGACCCAGGGAGATGCGCTCGCGGTTGAGATCGACGTCGAGAACCTCGACCTCGACCTCCTGGCCGACCTTGACAACCTCGGAAGGATGGTTGACGTGGTTCCAGGAGAGCTCGGAGATGTGGATGAGGCCGTCGATGCCGCCGAGGTCGACGAAGGCGCCGAAGTCGACGATGGAGGAAACGGTGCCCTGGAGACGCATGCCAGATTTGAGCTTGGACAGGATCTCGGAGCGCTCGGCCTTACGGGACTCCTCGAGCACGACGCGACGGGAGAGGACGACGTTGTTGCGGTTGCGGTCCATCTCGATAACGCGGGCCTCGATGCGGGTGCCCATGTAGGAGGTGAGGTCCTTGACGCGACGGAGGTCGACGAGGGAAGCAGGCAGGAAGCCACGCAGGCCGATGTCGAGGATCAGGCCGCCCTTGACAACCTCGATAACCTCGCCTTCGACGTTCTCGCCGGAGTTGAACTTCTCCTCGATGCGGTTCCAAGCACGCTCGTACTCGGCACGCTTCTTGGACAGGACCAGACGACCGTCCTTGTCCTCCTTCTGGAGAACCAGAGCCTCGATGGGATCACCGAGTGCAACGATGTCTGCAGGGTTAGCGTCCTTGCGGATGGACAGCTCGCGGACCGGGATAACGCCCTCGGACTTGAATCCGATGTCAACGAGCACCTCGTCATGCTCGATCTTAACGACAGTGCCGTTAACGAGATCGCCCTCATCAAAGTCGGTAATCGTACCGTCGATGAGGTTGTTCATCTCCTCCTCGTTGACATCGTCAAGAGAGAAAATGGACGAGTTCTGAATCTCACTCAAAGGTGGACCCCTTTCGAACTACGGGGCCCCGATTGCTAGGACCTACAGAAGGGTGCGACAAGCACACAACGTTTAGGAACACTCGGGAGCCGACAGATACTAATGTGACGCTTATGCAATCACGTTCGTATAGGTTACGGGGAAATGAGTTCGATTTCAAGCGTGAACTGCGATTTTTTACTCGTGTGGAGACTTTTTCGTAATCTTATGAACACACGTCTCCGCAACTTGACGATAACCAGCCAGGCATTCGGCTTTGGGGTAAAGTATCCGGAGCCAACGACTCTAGATCAAATTTACGAGAAAGGTGCCCGCGTGCTCAAAGCAGTCGTTTTCGATATGGACGAGACGCTTCTTAGCATCAACCTCAACGCGTTCATCCTTCGCTATTTTAAGGATGTCTCTTCGATGCTCGCGGATATCGGGCGCCGCAGCCGCGGTGGCACGATGGCGCGCCTCGGCACCATCCTGGTCGACCTCAACGCCAATCGCCGCAGCGGCACGGACAACCGCACCAATCTTGAGTTTTACCAAGAAGAGGTCGAGCGCCGATGCGGGATCTGCCTCTCCGATCCCCTCATCTACGAGGCGTTTACCTACTATGACCGCGAAGTTCTTCCGTACAAGAACGACGAGGTCATTAACGCCCACGCCATGCCGGGCGCGCACGCCGCGCTCCAGGCCGTACAGGACGCAGGGCTGCGCTGCGCGCTCTTTACCAACCCCAGCTTTCCCCAGGGCGCCATCGAGTGCCGCATGGGTTGGGGCGACCTGGCCGACGCTCCCTTTGAGCTCGTCACGCACATGGGAAACACCACCCGCTGCAAGCCCGATGCCACCTACTATCTAGAGCAGCTTCAGGTGATGGGGCTCGAGCCACACGAGGTCCTTATGGTGGGCAACGATCCCAAACGCGACTTCCCGTCCCCCGATTGCGGCATCCAAACCGCCTTTGTGGGCCAAGGCAAGCCCAGCCGAGCCACCTGGCGCGGAACCATGGAAGACTTCGCCCGCGACTTTAACGCCGTAATCGAGGCCTTCTACGAGCACCAAATAGCCGACGAACTATCGTAGGCGCCAGAACATCTAGCGCAGTTGCGGTGAGATAGTTCCTGTTTGCCCCTCACCCGGGTAATTTTAGGAACTATCTCACCGCAACTTAATATCTAGCAGACCTGGGTTTTGCCGATCATGATGTTGAGGATCTCGACGTCGGTGTCCTTCATGCCTACGCGGCCTACGTAGCCCATACTGGCGATTGTCTGCTCAACGGTATCTTGGATCAGGCCCTCGCCGGCGCGGAAGCCGCGACCCTGCATGGCCATATCATGGCCCAGAATCGCCGCATCGACGGCAGCCGAGATCTTGGCGGCACAGCTCGCTTTGGCGCCGTCGCACACGATGCCGCCCACGTTACCGAGCGTGTTCGAGACCGTCGCGCCAATCTGCTCGCGCGTGCCACCGCACAGCCAGGTAATCGCGGCGCCGGCGCCGCACGCGGCGCAAATAGCACCGCAAAACGCCGAGAGCGCACCAATATAGCTCTTGATATGCACGGCGATAAGATCGGACAGCATCACGGCGCGCACCAGGCGCTCGTGGTCGCAGCGCAGGTACTCGGCATACTCCATGACGGGCAATGCGCAAGTAATGCCCTGATTGCCCGAGCCGCACACAATGGCGACCGGCAGCGCGCAGCCGTTCATGCGGGCGTCGGACCCGGCGGCCGCACGGGCACGGGCACGGCAGGCGACGTCATCGGCACGAGCACCCAGCAGCGTACGACCCACCTCGGCGCCCCAAGCGTGCGCAAGGCCCTCGGCACTGATTGCGCCATTCAGCTCAATCTGACGCTCAACGGCAGCACGGGCGTCCTCAATGTCACCGTCCTCGATAAAGTCGATGATGGTCTCGATCGACATGGGCGTGTCGGCGTTATCTGCCGCCCGCTCGGCCACGACGCGCTCGGCGCAGGCGGCACACTCCCCCGCCGACTTGCCGCACACCGGAATACCGTCGAGGGTATGGCACGTGACATTGGTGTGGTGGTCGGTAATCTCGACGACCACGGTATGGCCCCCGGCCGTGGCAGTCACCTTGATGTAGAGGTTGGGCACACCCTCGACAAGCGATACATCGCAGTAGTCGGCGTCGGCGAGGAGCTCGGCCACGCGAGCACGGTCTTCATCGTTAACGCTCTCGAGCACCTCGAGCGCGCTTTTGGCGTCGCCGCCCACGGCACCCAGCACGGCCGCGGCTTCAATGCCGTGCATACCGCCCGAGTTGGGCACGGTCACGCTCTTAACGTTCTTGATGATGTTGCCCGAGCAGGCAACATCCATATGATCGGGCTCGTAACCGAGCGTCTGGCTCGCCAGCGCTGCTGCATAGGCAACGGCAATGGGCTCGGTGCAGCCGAGTGCACAGACAAGCTCGCGGTTCAAAACATCGCAAAACGCGGCATCACGAAGGGAATCGGTAGGCATAGGTATCTCCTGCTTGCATAACGGGCTTGGCTCTCAAAAATAGTTAGCTCCTTTATTTGATAACAATGCATCAAAAACTGCAACCATGGTTCCGGCGGACGGCGCTCAAGCACAAACTGACAGCATTCATTCATGAGAAGCCGGTCTTGTTGCATGCTAAAGCGTTTGACCAAAAAACGCCCGAGCGTTTACGCAAAAGTCGCGCTATCATGCAGTCGAACGCGGTAAAACCTTTAGCATTTGCGCCGCACAGACCAGAGAGGAACCACTCATGAAGATTGGTATCGGCAACGACCACGCCGCCGTCGAGCTCAAGAACATCATCTCCGAGCACCTGAAGGAGCGCGGCTGCGAGGTCGTGAACTTTGGCACCGACACCTCCGAGAGCTTTGACTACCCCATCGCCGGCTACAAGGTGGGTAAGGCCGTTGCCAACGGCGACGTCGACCTGGGCATTCTCATCTGTGGCACCGGTGTCGGGATTAGCCTGGCTGCCAACAAGGTCGAGGGCGTACGCGCCGTCGTGTGCTCCGAGCCCTTCAGCGCCAAGCTCTCCCGCATGCACAACAACACCAACGTGCTCGCCTTTGGTGCCCGTGTCGTGGGCTCCGAGCTCGCTAAGATGATCGTCGACGAGTGGCTCGACGCCGAGTTTGAGGGCGGCCGTCACGAGCGTCGCGTTAACCTCCTCAACGAGATCGATCACACGCGCGGCCTCAAGGTCGTCGACGAGGCCTAAACCACTCAGTGCCACAAGCTAACAGCAGGGGCCCGCTCGGAACTCATGACCGAGCGGGCCCCTTCATAGATTTTGGAATAAAAGGGCGCCGCGGATGGAGTTCCGCGGCGCCCAAGCCACACGCTAACAGCTTTAAGGAGTCAAAGCTGGTTTAGCCAAAGAAGCGCTTGATCTCAATCTCGGCGTTCTCCAGGCAGTCTGAGCCGTGGATCACGTTGGCGTTGACATCGACGGCAAAGTCGCCGCGGATGGTACCAGGAGCAGCGTCAAGCGGATTAGTAGCGCCCATGAGGGTGCGCATCTTAGCAACAGCGGAGAGACCGGAAACGACCATCTTGACGACCGGACCGCTCGTCATAAAGTCGCAGAGACCGCCAAAGAAGGGCTTGTCGGCCAGATGGGCGTAGTGCTCCTCGACGGTAGCGCGCTCGAGCGTGGTCATCTCCATGCGCTCGATGACAAGGCCGCTGCGCTCAATGCGAGCAACAATCTCGCCGATTTTGCGATCGCGCACCGCGTCGGGCTTAATCATGATGAAGGTCTTCTCGATAGCCATAAGGTAGCCTTTCAAGTAGGTTCGCGCGTGCCCAAGTCCCATTCCGGCACCCGCCTGGACTGCATCGTAACAGAGTTTTAGCTGCAGTTAAACAAAAAGCTGTTTATTGAAACGTTGCAATTTATTAAAGCGCTCCATATGTGTCACTTCTGTTTCGAAGCCCGATTAGAGTACCATCCGACCGCCCATCAACCGCATCGAACAGAGCAGACGGTCGGTTGCCACCCGCGAACGTACCCCCTTCACAACCTGCCCAAAGGTCCTACAGAAGTTCTCGACAAGCCCCTACCCCATAGCAACAAAATACGGACGCCCACATCAGCAGACGCCCGTAAAGCAAAAAACGATTCCTCAATAAATGGCAAAAACGGCTTCGGCCAAACCCTTACTTTATCCCGTGGCCCATCTCGACGACCTTGGTCAGCGATCCAAACACGCCCTCGTCGGCCACGAGCTGCGCCTCGGCACGCTCAAGCTGCACGGCAACGGCGGCAGGAGCGGTACCGCCCTCGGTCGTACGCGCGGCGACAATCGACGGGATGTCGAGCGCCTCGGTAATATCGCGTTCAAAGAGCGGGCTTGCCCCCTGAAACACCTCAAACGGCAGGTCCTCAAGATTGCAGCCGCGCTTCTCACACATCAGAACCAGATGCCCCACCACGGCATGTGCCTCGCGGAACGGCAGGCCACGCTTGGCCAGGTAATCGGCAACATCGGTAGCGGCAAGGTGCCCCACGCCGCACTCGCGCGCCATGGCATCCTCGTTGACGGTCCAAGTCGAAATCATTCCGGCCATAACGGACAGGCACTGCATGAGCGTATGGGCGGTATCGAGCGCGCCCTCCTTGTCCTCCTGCAAGTCCTTGTTATAAGCAAGCGGCAAGCCCTTCATGGTTACCAGCAGCTGCACCAGGTTGCCGTACACGCGACCGCTCTTGCCGCGGATAAGCTCGGCAAAGTCGGGGTTCTTCTTCTGCGGCATGATAGACGAGCCGGTGGAGTACGAGTCGGAAAGCGTGATAAAGCCAAATTCGGAGCTCGACCACAGCACGATCTCCTCGGAAAGACGCGACAGGTGCATGGCCATGACGGAACCGGCGTAATGCAAATCGAGCAGGAAATCACGGTCGGAAACAGCATCGAGCGAATTGGGGATCACGCCCGCAAAGCCAAGTTCGGCAGCCGTCATCTGACGATCGAGCGGATAGCTCGTACCGGCAAGCGCGGCAGCACCCAGCGGGCAGTTGTCGGCGGCATCAAAGGCGGCCTTCAGGCGTGTAAAGTCGCGCGCGAACATCCAGGAATACGCCAGCAGATGATGCGACAGCAGCACGGGCTGAGCGTGCTGCATATGCGTGTAGCCCGGCAGAATCACCTTGTCGTACTTCTTGGCCGCATCCACCAGCACATGACGCAGCTCAAGATTGGCCTCCATGAGCTCCTTGGCCAGCGCCTTGACGCCCAGGCGTGTATCGGTCGCCACCTGGTCGTTGCGCGAACGCCCAGTATGCAAGCGCTTGCCAGCCTCGCCGATGCGACGCGTCAGCTCGCTCTCGATTGACATATGAATGTCCTCGTCGTTGATATCGAAGGTGAAGTTGCCGGCATCGATATCCTGTTCGATTCCGGTCAGGCCCTCGGCAATCGCCTGCTCGTCCTCGGCGCTGATGATGCCCTGGGCCGCCAGCATCTTGGCATGTGCCTTAGAGCCGGCAATATCCTGCTTATAGAGATGTTTGTCGACCGGCAACGACGCGCCAAACTCCTGCGTGACCTCGGCCACGCCCGCCTCAAAACGACCGCCCCAAAGAGCCATGGAACCGTCTCCTTTCTCCAAATACCAAAACAAGCGTCCAAAGCAATGTGCCCTGTCGCTAAAGCGATTTATCAACCGCTAGTTTTACACACTCCCTGCCGCGCGCGGGGCCATGTGGCTAATTTGCAAAGAAGTGACGCACCATGCACTTGGCGCCCAACGTCTCCCTCCGGATGTTGCCCTGCGAACCATCGATCCAGGCCTTCAGGCTCATAGGAACGTCCTCGACCTTTACAGCATCGAACTCGGGCGCGAGGGCAAGCAAAGCATGCACGATAGCATTGAACATAATGGATACTCCTCATATATAGGCGCAGAGCCGCCAAATTGATAGAAGGAGCCCCGCCGGACAACCCCGGCGGGGCTCGGACTCAGCCACAGTCGCGGCATCATATATGCGGGCGGAACGTAGGGGCCACCGATGTTAAGAAGTGTCAGCAAGCATAACGAAAGGTAGGGACCCCGTGCGCCCGTTATGTATCACGCGGATGGGCCGCGCGGATACCAAGGGAAGGAGGCGCTAGGCCTGGGCGGCAGCAGAGCTGGGGCCCTGGACCTTTGCCCACGTCTTGAGCGACAGCGTATCGATCTCGATAAAGCCGGCGCTGGCCTTCTCGTCAAACGTGGTGTCGCGGTCGTAGGTAGCCAGGCCGTAGTCGTAGAGGCTGAAGGGACTCTTGCGGCCGACGACATGGCAGTTGCCCTTAAAGAACTTCAGACGGACAGTGCCGGTCACGAACTTCTGGGTATCGGCCATAAAGGCGTCGAGCGCGTTCTTGAGCGGGCTGTACCACTGGCCGTTGTACACGGCGGTGGCCCAATCCTGCTCGAGCTTGATCTTGGTCTTGAGCAGGTCGCCCTCGACGCAGATGTCCTCGAGCGCCTTGTGGGCGGTGATGAGCGTCAGGGCGCCGGGAACCTCATAGCACTCGCGGCTCTTGAGGCCCACCAGACGATCCTCGACCAGGTCAAGACGGCCAAAGCCGTTGTCGCCCGAAATCTTGTTGAGGGCGATGACGATCTCGGAGAGCTTCATCTTCTTGCCGTCGACGGCGACAGGCTTGCCGGCCTCAAACTCAATCTCGGTGTAGGTCGGGGCGTCAGGCGTGTCCTCGGGGTTCTTGGTCATAACCCAAGCGTCATCGAGCGGCTCATTCCAAGGGTCCTCCAGGTGACCGCACTCGATGGCGCGACCCCACAGGTTGTCGTCGATGGAGTAGGGGTTATCGTTGGCACCCTCGGGAACCGGCACGTTGTGGGCGTGGGCATAGGCGACCTCGTCGGGACGGCACTTCAGATCCCACTCGCGCACCGGGGCGATAACCTTGAGCTCAGGGTCGAGGGCCTTGACGGCAGCCTCAAAACGAACCTGGTCGTTACCCTTGCCGGTGCAGCCGTGGGCGACGTAGGTCGCGCCAAACTCGTGGGCGACCTCAACAAGCTTCTTGGCAAGCAGCGGGCGAGACAGGGCGGAGAGCAGCGGATACTTGTTCTCGTACATGGAGTTTGCTGCGATGGCTTTGGTCAGGAACTCATCGGAGAACTCGTCGCGCAGGTCGAGCACCTGGCAATCGAGAACGCCCAGGTCGAGCGCCTTCTGCTTCTTGGCATCCAGTCCGGTCTCCTCCTGGCCCACGTTGCCGCAGACGCAAACGACATCGAGATTCTTCTCGTCCTGGAGCCACTTGACACATACGGATGTATCAAGACCACCGGAATATGCGAGAACGACTTTTTCCTTGCTCATGGCTGTTTCCTTTCGCCCTTGGTAGCTAGTTAGAACATCGGTCAGTTGCAAGTCACCTTGAGGTCAAAAACCGTGCAATATCAGGTTAAATAGCAAAAATCAGCACATACATGCCCTAGAAACATGCAGCAATGTCGTGCTAAAACCCAACGACCTCAAAATGACTCTGTTGAGGCAATTCGCCCCATGCGGACAGAGACGATTGTTATCGTCGTCGGGAAATTGCGCGCTGGCGTCGGATGGCATTGTCTGCAGTGGTGATGATCTTTACGAACTGCATCTGCCTCTCCTTTCACGTATCGCCGGGCGCAATTCAAATAACGTAAACGGTACCTTTTACTCGGTAAGCGGTTGTTTTTCCGTCTCCGTTTTCGATGGTCGCTATATTACGCTAAAGTGCCCGCAGCACAAGCGACAAATTCAAATTTCTGAAAAGTTTTTTCATTACTTTGTGAAGCGTGGTGCAAATACGCACCATTCCTGCGAAAATACGCTCGACTACTAGTTGATGGTTATAACGTCTGAAACAATCTCGAAACGAAAGGCGCATTTTTATGCAAACTTACGAATCGGACGCCAATATCGGAAACATTAAGATTCTCGCCGTCGATATGGACAAGACGCTGCTGACCGACGAGCGTGTGCTGCCCCAGGGTCTTGATGAGCGCCTGGACAAGCTCGCCGACGCCGGCATCGTATTCTGCCCCGCCAGCGGACGTCCCGCCCCCAAGCTCGAGGAGATGTTCGAGGGCGTCAAGAACCGCCTCGCCTTTTGTCCCGACAACGGAGCGTGCGTGATCTATCGCGGCAGCTATATCTATAAGAGCACTATTGACGTGGAGCTGTATCAGCAGGTCTTGAGCCGTGCCTCGGAGGATCCGCGCGCTGTCCCCGTCCTTTGCTGCTTCGACGAGTTCTACGTGCTTGCCCGCGACCATCAATACCACGACGAGATCAGCGTCTACTACAACACAATCAACTACGTCGACAGCTTTGATGGCATTGATTTCGAGTCCAACAAGATTTCGGTCTTCTTCCCCGGCTACGACGCCGAGCCCGCTTTCCGCGAGACCTATAGTCCCGAGTTCTCGGACAAGCTCTACGTCACCAACGCCGGGCGCGAGTGGATCGACTTTATGAACCTGGGCGTCGACAAGGGCGCCGGCGTCGCTCACCTGTGCGAGCACCTGGGCATCGATATTGCCGATGCTGCCGCCGTGGGCGACACCTACAACGACATCCCCATGCTGGAGCGCGTCGGTCACAGCTTTATCGTGGACAATGCCGAGGAGCACATGAACGCGCATGCCAAATGGCGCATTCCGAGCAACAACGACGGGGGCGTACTGACGCTCATCGACGCCATCCTGGCGGCTCGGTAATCTATCTCGTCGCCATGACCGGGCCGGCCGTTTGATTTTTGCTCGGTCAGGTCCTGGGCTCGCTCGAAGGCCACATTAAGTGGCCTTCGGCTCGTGCGGAATCTACAAAAATCAAACGGCCGGCCCCGGGCATGGCTACGTTGACTTGCTTGACGCATGGATGGCGTCTTGAGTGTCTAGATACTTAGGCTGAATTTAATTGAATGAAGGACGCTCCTTGTTGATAAGGGGCGTCCTTCTGTTTTTGGTTACTTTGGAACTGTGGTTGCTTCCCTATTTGGCATCGGCCCAGGTTATGCCGATGCTGGCTTCGGCGATTAGGGGGACGCGGAGGTCTACTACGTGCTCCATGACGTCGCGGACCATGGTGGTTAGGCGCTCGACTTCGTCGATGGGGCACTCAAAGTCCAGTTCGTCGTGCACTTGCAGGATCATGTGGGCGGCAAAGCCTTCCTCTTCCAGGCGGCGGCTTACGCGGGCCATCGCGATCTTGATGATGTCGGCGGCGGTTCCCTGCATGGGATGGTTCATGGCCGTGCGCTCGCCAAAGCCGCGGAGTTGCGGGTTTTTGGCCTTGAGCTCCGGAATATGACGACGGCGGCCGTACATGGTCTCGGCGTAGCCCGTCTGCTTGGCGCGTGCCACCACGTTGTCGAGGAACGTGCGCACGCCCGGGTAGGCCTCGTAGTAGCGGTCGATCATGTCGCGTGCCTCGGCCATCGAGATATGCAGCGACTGCGACAGGCCGTAGGCCTGCTGGCCATACACGATGCCAAAGTTCACGGCCTTGGCGCGACTGCGCAAGTCGGGCGTTACCTCGGACACCGGCACACCGAACACGCGCGCCGCCGTCTCGGCATGGAAGTCCTCGCCCTCGTTAAAGGCGCGCACCAGGTGCTCGTCACCCGAGAGATGTGCCAGCAGACGCAGCTCGATCTGCGAGTAGTCCACCGCCAAAAAGACGCTTCCCTCGCCTGCCGAAAACGCCGTCTTGACGGTACGACCCAGCTCCGAGCGCGTCGGGATGTTCTGCAGGTTCGGGTCGCTCGAGGACAGACGCCCCGTTGCCGTGATGGTCTGGTTGTACGTAGTGTGTACGCGACCGTCACCGCGGCGTAGCGGGCCCAGCGTGTCCAGATAGGTGGACTTGATCTTAGACTTCTCACGCCAGTCCAAGATCAGACGCACGATTTCGTGGTCACGCGCAAGGTCGCTCAGCACCTTGGCGTTGGTCGAATAATAGCCGCGCTTAGTCTTCTTGAGGCCCTTGGTCGGAAGGCCCATCACATCAAAGAGCACATGCGAAAGTTGCATGGGGCTGCCGATGTTAAAGGTCTCGTCACCCGCCAGGTCGCGAATACTGCGCTCAACCTCGGTAATCTGGGTCGCCAGACCCTCGGACAGACTGTGCAGACGGTCGGGGTCCACGAGCATGCCCGCGCGCTCCATCTTGGCAAGTACCGGAACGAGCGGCATCTCGATGCCATCGAACACGTTGGCGGCATTCTCACGGGCCATGCGGTCGCGCAGCGGTGCGACCAGCGCCAGCGTCAAGGCCGCCGTGCGAGCGGCGGGCGCCGGAGCGTCCTCACCGGCACCCTCTGCGCCGCGCGCCGCAGGCAGCGCCATCTGCAGATACGTATCGGCAAGATATGCCTCATCGAACTCGGAGCGATCGGAATCCAGCAGATAGGCAGCGACCACGGTATCGAAGATACGCGTGGAATCGGTAGCGAGCGGATCCATGAGCTCGGGCTCAGAAGAATCGACGGGCGAAAGCTCGTGCAACAGCGCCTTCATATCCGGGCTCGCCACGCGACCCTCCATAAACAGACGCGCGAGCACACCAGCGATCACGCCGTGGGCAAACTTGAAGCCCTCAACAGCGGCAGGCGTGCCGTCATCGGCTTCCTCGAGCGCAAAGAGCCCCTTGGACGTCGCCAGCCACAGCGTACGCGTCAGGCCAAAAAGCGCGCCCTCCTCCTTGTCATCGTCCACCACGGCGGCAATCCACTCGCCCGCATCAATCGCGCGGGAGATCTCGGCGGCAGCGGCAGCGAGCGCCTCGGCATCGCCGGCGGCGGCACGCAAAACAGGGGGAATCTCAAACGCGCTGGCAGCGGGCACGACCCCGCCCTCGCCGCCAATCAGCGCCAGGAAACGGTTCTGCATGGCGGTGATACCAAGCGTGCCCAGCGCCGCGGAAACCTCATCGGCAGAAAACGCCGGGAAGGACGTCGCCTCAAAGTCGAGCTCGACGGGCGCATCGGTGCGAATTGTCGCAACCTTGCGGCTCAGTAGTGCGTCATCGATGTGTGCACGCAGGTTCTCGCCCATCTTGCCCTTGACCTCGTCAGCATGCGCGATGACTTCGTCCAGGCTACCGTACTTCGCAATGAGCGCACTCGCCTTTTTGGGACCGATGCCCGGTACACCGGGGATGTTGTCGGACGTATCGCCCTTTAGACCGTAAAAATCGGGCACGAGCGCCGGCGTAATGCCGTGATACAGGTCGTCCACGCTCTCGGGCGTCATAATCGCCACGTCGGACAGGCCCTTGCGGGTCGAGACCACGTTGACGTGCTCGGTCACGAGTTGATACATGTCGCGGTCGCCGGTCACCAGTAGCATGTCGCAGCCGGCCTGCTCGCCCAGGCGCGCCATGGTTCCCAGGATATCGTCGCCTTCCCAGCCCTCGGACTGCAGAATCGGCACGTTGAGCGCGGTGAGCAGCTCCTTAATCATAGGGAACTGCGCATGCAGATCGGGGTCCATGGGCGGGCGTTGCGCCTTATACTGCGGCAGCATCTCCATGCGCACGCGCGGCTTACCCTTGTCAAACGCCACGACCACACCGTCGGGGTTAAAGGCATCAATCATCTTAAGAAACATGTTCAGAAAGCCAAAGATCGCGTTGGTGGGGCGACCGTCCGGCGCGTTCATGGTCGGCGGCACGGCGTGAAAGGCGCGGTGCATGAGCGAGTTGCCGTCGATAACGGCAAAAGTGCGGCGCTTGTCAGACATATTAAATACCTCGCTTTGGGCTGGGCACGGTTTGCTCACTCCAGTTTACACGCTCCCCGCCCCGCGGCCACCTCACATCAAGCTCCCCCGCCACCGTGAGCCCGCGCGTGATACGATGGCTCACGGTACATCAACCAGCACGATCGATCCGAAAGGAGCCTGCGTCATGGAGCGTCCCTGCGCATGGAAAAAGTACACGCCACAGCAAGTCGAGGAGCTCGAGGAGCTTTGCCGCGGCTATAAGCAGTTTTTGAGCGAGAACAAGACCGAGCGCCTGTGCGTCAAGGCCGGCATCAAGATGGCCGAGGAGGCGGGATACGTCGACCTGGAGACCGTAATCGCCGCAGGCCGCGAGCTTAAGGCAGGCGACAAGGTGTATGCCGCTAACCACGGCAAGGACCTTATGCTCGTCAATCTGGGCACCGCCCCGCTCGAGCAGGGCTTTAACATCCTGGGCGCGCACGTGGACTCGCCGCGCCTGGACCTTAAGCAGAACCCCGCCTTCGAGGCCGGCGACATGGCTTATCTCGACACGCACTACTACGGCGGCGTCAAGAGCTACCACTGGGTAGCCTCCCCGCTCGCACTCGTGGGCGTCATCTGCAAAAAGGACGGTACCACCGTCGACATCAATATCGGCGACAAGGCGGACGATCCGGTCTTTACCATCTCCGACCTGCTGATCCATCTCTCGAGCGAGCAGATGGCCAAGCCCGCCAAGGACGCCGTCGACGCCGAGATCCTCGACGTGATCGTGGGCGGCCGTCCCGTCAAGTTCGATGAG
Organism: uncultured Collinsella sp.; assembly: GCA_902469055.1. Classification (GTDB taxonomy): domain Bacteria; phylum Actinomycetota; class Coriobacteriia; order Coriobacteriales; family Coriobacteriaceae; genus Collinsella. The sequence goes on along the minus strand of CABRBC010000037.1, from coordinate 43,131 downwards.
GACGACAAGGACGCCCCCAAGGAGCCCGTCAAGCAGATGTTCCTGGATATCCTCAAGGAGCAGTACGACGTCGAGGAGGAGGACTTCCTCTCCGCCGAGATCGAGGTCGTGCCCGCCGGCCCCGCCCGCGACATGGGCCTCGACCGCTCCATGATTCTGGGCTATGGCCATGACGACCGCGTCTGTGCCTACCCCTCCATGCTCGCCCAGATCAACGTCACCAACGTGGAGCGCACGAGCATCACGCTCATCGTCGACAAGGAGGAGATCGGTTCCGTGGGTGCCACCGGCATGACGAGTCGCTTCTTCGAGAACACCGTCGCCGAGATCATGATGCTCGCCGGCGAGGACAGCCCGCTGGCTCTGCGCCGCGCGCTCGCCCGCAGCCGTATGCTCTCCTCCGACGTGTCCGCCGGCTTCGACCCGGGCTATGCCGGCAAGTTCGAGACCAAGAACGCCGCCTTCATGGGTCGCGGCCTGTGCTTTAACAAGTACACGGGCAGCCGCGGCAAGGGCGGCTCTAACGACGCCGACGCCGAGTATGTGGCCCTCGTCCGCGACATCATGGACGAGGCCGGCGTGGACTTCCAGACCTGCGAGCTCGGCCGCGTCAACGCTGGTGGCGGCGGCACCATCGCCTACATCATGGCCAAGTACGGCATGAACGTCATCGACTCCGGCGTTGCCGTCCTGTCCATGCACGCCCTGTGGGAGGTCGCCAACAAGGCCGACATCTACGAGGCATATCGCGGTTACAAGGCCTTCATCGAGCGAGCCTAACCAACCCTTCATCAGTTGCGGTGAAATACGGACTAAACTGGCCCATAAACAGCCAAAACAGACCGTATTCCACCGCAACTTTTTTGGCAGAGGAGAGTTCATGCTGCAGGTCATCATTTCGCCCGCCAAGCAGATGTGCGCGGCCCAAGATGCTTTTGAAGTCCTGGGCATCCCACCCTTTGTGCGCGAGACGGCTCGCCTCCACCGCGCACTGCTAGATATCGAGCGGAATGAAGGCAGCGGCGGCCTGCAGGCGCTGTGGAACGTGAGTGACAAACTGCTGGGGCCTTGCCTCAACACCCTGCATGAGTTCGGGCCCATCCTGAAAAGCGGCGATCTCGACAATCCCGCACTCGCTCGCCACCTCTCCCCTGCCGTCATGTCCTATCACGGCATTCAATACCAGAGCATGGCACCCGAGGTGATGGATTCCGCGCAGCTCGCATGGCTGCAAGACCATCTGTGGATCCTCTCCGGCCTCTACGGGTGCGTTCGTCCCTTTCATGCCGTCGAACCGTATCGGCTGGAGATGGGCGCGAAGCTCGCCGTTGACGATGCCCGAGACCTCTACGCGTTTTGGAGCGACAAGCTCGCGCGGGCTATCGCCCCGGCAGGCTCAAACACCACGATCGTCAACCTCGCCAGCGTAGAGTATGCCAAAGCCGTTCTGCCCCACCTCGCGGGCGACGCCACGGCCGTCACATGCCTCTTTGGCGAGGGTATCCGCAACGGGAAGCCCATCCAACGGTCGACCGCCAGCAAAAAGGCGCGCGGCTCCATGGTGCGGTGGATGGCAGAAAACAAGCTCGAGAATGCAAGCGAACTCACCGCATTCAACATCGGCTATCGGCACATCCCCGAGCTTTCAGACAAAAACACCCTGGTTTTCATGAACGCGCAGGCACAATAGGCCCGCCGTTTCCAAACACCCCATTACTCCGCCAAGCCATCGGCCTTTGCAATCTCGCTCGTCGAGCCATCTTGGTAGGTAATCTTAACGTGCTCCACCTCGGATACCGCAGCGCCCGCCGGGGGCTCCAGGCGCCATTCCGTCAGCGCGATATCCATCGTCGTGGGCACATCCCCTTGATCTTTGAGCTTCACCGTCAACGTTTTGAACGTCGCATCATACGTCACGCGTTCGATTTCCTCACCAGGAATAGACCCACCACTCAGCTGCAACTGCACAAACTCATCGCACGGGTACCAATAATCGCCCGGAACGGCGAGCGTATTGGCATTACCGCCAGTACTCCTCACCGTCATAATCGGTAGGCTATCATCAGCCTCGAACTCCCATGCAGCGCCGCCGCGACCACCAAACGTCCAGATACAAAAGGCAATCACCAGCACGGCAAGCACCGCAAAACCGATCGCGACAAGGCCATGGTGCGCACGGCTTTCCTCGGCCGATACATCCCATTGCGTCTCTCGATATAGATGCTTGTCTTCCATGTTCGCCTCCTCACAGGCACGCTCGTTAGGCCAATCGTACCCATTCGAGCTATACTTGAGCCCATTACATAAACGGGGGGCTTGCAGGACAAGACGGCAGGCTGAGATTGGGCGCGCCCGCCCTGACCCGCAAACCTGATATGGGTAATGCCAACGAAGGGAGCCGTGCCAATGAGCACACAGACCGAGCCCAAGCTCGTCACGCAAATCGACTTCGCCCGCGCCGGGCAGATCACACCGCAGATGAAGGAGGTCGCCGAGCGCGAGCATCGCGACCCCGAGTACATCCGCGAGCGCGTGGCCGACGGCCGCATCGCCATTCCTGCCAACATCGTGCACATCAAAAAAGGCATGCGCGCCTTTGGCGTCGGTGAGGGCCTGTCCACCAAGGTCAACGTGAACTTGGGCATCTCGGGCGACAAGGCCGATGCCGCCGAGGAATGGAAGAAGGTCAAGATCGCCGAGGACTTTGGCGCCGACGCCATCATGGACCTCTCCAACTCGGGCAAGACGCGCCAGTTCCGCCAGCAGCTCATCGACGAGACGCCGCTCATGGTAGGTACCGTCCCCATGTACGACGCCATCGGCTACATGGAAAAGCCGCTGGTCAAGCTTACCAAGGACGACCTGTTCGAGGTCGTGCGCGCGCACGCCGAGGACGGCGTGGACTTTATGACCATCCACTGCGGCATCAACAAGTCGGTCACAAAGACCTTTAAGGAGACCGGCCGCCTCATGAACATCGTGAGCCGCGGCGGCTCGCTGCTGTTTGGCTGGATGGAGGTCACCGGTAACGAGAACCCATTCTATGAGTTCTACGACGAGTTGCTCGAGATTTGCCACGAGTACGACGTGACGATTTCGCTCGGCGACTCCTGCCGCCCGGGCTGCCTCTACGACTCCAACGACGCCACCGAGACCGCTGAGATGATCGAGCTGGGCAAGCTGTGCAAGCGCGCTTGGGCCGCCGGCGTCCAGGTCATGGTCGAGGGCCCGGGTCACATGGCGCTCGACGAGATCGCCGCCAACATGAAACTGCAGAAGCGCCTGTGCCACAATGCCCCGTTCTATGTGCTCGGGCCGCTGGTGACCGATATCGGCGTGGGCTACGACCACATCACCGCTGCCATCGGCGGCGCTATCTCCGCCAGTTCCGGCGCCGACTTCCTGTGCTACGTGACGCCGGCCGAGCACCTATGCCTGCCTAACGCCCAGGATGTGCTCGACGGCCTCATGGCCACCAAGATCGCCGCACACGCCGCCGACATCGCCAAAAAGGTGCCGCACGCCCGCGACATGGACGACAAGATGGGCCAGGCACGCCGCAAGCTTGACTGGGACGCCATGTGGGAGTGCGCGCTCGACCCGGTTACGGGCAAGAAGCGCTACGAGGAGTCGCCCGCCGCCACCGAGGGCACTTGCACCATGTGTGGCAAGATGTGCGCCGTCCGCACCGTCAACAAGATCTTCGAGGGCACCACGATCGACCTCGGCATGGAGGACTAACCCTGTCGCCGCGGCCGCCTCTGGCGGCGAGCTGGTGCCTGTCAATTGTTGACGTGTGAACATTTGCTTGCATTTGCGTAAAGATTGCATCGCCCGCCCGGGTTCGACATAGAGTCGGCCCGGGCATCTTTATAATGCTGGCTTATAGACCCATTTGATTCCGACCGAACAAGGGAGCGAACATGGATCGCAGTAAGGTACCTGCCGTTCTATCCATCGCAGGATCCGATTCCAGCGGTGGCGCCGGCATTCAGGCCGACATCAAGACCATCACGGCACACCGCCTGTATGCCGAGACGGCCATCACCGCCATCACCGCACAGAACACCCTGGGCGTCACCGCCGTGCAGAACATCTCCCCGGATATTGTCGCGGCGCAGATCGATGCCGTTTTTGACGATATCCGCCCCAACGCCGTTAAGATTGGCATGGTTTCCTCTGCCGAGATTATCGATGTTATCGCCGACCGCCTGAGCGCTTGGAACGCGACAAACGTGGTAGTCGACCCCGTCATGGTAGCCACCTCGGACGCACGGCTGATTGCCGAAGATGCCGCCGAGGCGCTCACCCGCCGCCTGTTCCCGCTAGCGACGGTTATCACGCCCAATATTCCCGAGGCCATGGCCCTGCTCGACTACGAGGTCGACTCCGAGCGCACGCAGCAAAATGCTGCCATGCTCCTCACCCGCCGCTTTGGTTGCGCATCCCTCGTTAAGGGCGGGCATCTTGTCAACGAGGCCAACGATGTACTGGCCGAACCCGCGCCACTCGATGACGAGGGCAACCATCTTGGAGATCCACTCACCACGTGGTTCCGCCACAAGCGCATCGAGACCGACAACACGCACGGCACCGGATGCACGCTCTCGTCCGCCATCGCCTGCGCGCTGGCCCAGAGCATGGATCTTGCCGATGCCGTCAACGCCGGCAAGGCCTACCTGACAGGCGCTCTGGCCGCCGGCCTGAACATGGGCAAAGGCTCCGGCCCCGTCAATCACATGTGGCAGTATTAAGATTTGCAGCCCAAAACCACCGCAAAGGCGCCCGTCCCCTTTGCGGTGGCTTGGGGTCGCGCTACTCTCCGAGCATCTCTTGGAGCTTGGCTGCCACGGCGTGACCCAGGCTCTCATGGCTTTCGGGCATCATGTGCAGATAATCGATATCGCCCGGCTCGGCAAACTCCGCTGCATTCAAAAAGTCGCAGCCAAACTGCTCGGCTACGTGCGCATAGTATTCAGCAAAATGCTCCGAGGCCTCGACGGAACGCTCGTCAAAATCGGTCATATATACATCGGCGATTTGCGGCTTGATCTTGATAGGCGCCATCAGCAGAATACGCGGGCAGGGCGCGGCATTGGTCCAGGGAAATGCGCGCACCGCGCGAATCAGTGCCATGGTGCCACGGGCAATATCGGAGGCCGTCACACCAAAGACCGTCTTGCAATCGTTGGTTCCCAGCATAATAACGATCGCATCCAGCGGCTTATGGGCCTCGAGCAGCATCGGCAGTGCGCGGATGCCGTTAAGATTGGTGTTCAGATGGCACATGTCGTCGCGTACCGTCGTGCGGCCGTTGAGGCCTTCTTCAATTACATGCCAGCCCTCGCCTAAGTCACGTTGGGCCACGCCGCACCAGCGCACATCCTGCGCATAGCGCACCGCGGTGCCGTCGCGCATGCCCGCCGGATCGTAACCATAGGTGTTGCTGTCGCCAAAGCATAGAACGTTTTTCATCGTAAGCCCCTCGCTCAGTAAAAAACCGACGGAAGCAGCCTCTCCCGCCGGCTCGACCCATCTGTCAGCACGTACCGATTACAGGTACTTGCGCCAGTCGTCCTCGTCCTCATCATCCTCGGTAGCAGCCTGGATCTGCTCGGCGGCGCGAGCTGCCGCAGCGCGAGCGGCAACCTGGGCATAGGACTCCTCGTTGCGCTCGGGGAAGTTTGCCAGCACGTGCTCGAACTTGGCAAAATCCTCATCCCAGCGCGTAGAAGGCACGGCAAAGAAGACTTGCTTGACCTTAAAGTCGCCCGACGCGAGCTCCTTGCGGAAGAGCTCGGCCACGGCCTCTGCGTCAAAGCCGTTGTTGTCGCAGCCCCAAGCGCCCAGCACGAGCTTCTCGCGACCTAGCTCGTCGCAGATGGCAAGCACAAAGCGAATGCGGTCGCGCAGGGCATCCAGCAGAGCATCGTCGCTCACGCGATACTCCTGGCGGGCGCGCTTAACGTTGGGCGCGGCGGCCACGATCACGTCGGCGTATGCATGCACGTGGTTGCGGTCGAAGCGCACCGCAGGCACCACCAGCGCACGGTTTCGGTAAAGCTCGCAGTTGATGTTGCGGCGACGGTTCTCGCCGTACCATTTGCGCTGCTTATCGAGAACGTTGTACAGATACGAATCGGCGCACAGCGTGGCCTCCTGGCCCAGATAACCCTGAATATAGCCACCGCCCGGATTGGTGAACGAGGCAAAGGCGAGCACGGCCATGTCGCAGAACTGCGCATAGCCACGACCGTTGTCCAAGATGGCCTGCGTGGTGGAGGCATCGAGCACGGTGACCTCGGGCAGAACCGGAGCGGGCTCCTCAGCAGGCGCGGACTCAGCTTCGGCGATTTCCTCGGCAGGCTCCTCGACGGGCTCGAGCGCTGCCTCGACCTCGGCAGCCTCCGCGCCCTCGACGTCCTCGGCAACCTGTTCTTCGGTGGCCACAGCACTCTGAACCTTGGCCTTCATCGCCGAGACAAAGCCGGCAGGCATACCGTCAAACTCGCGAACACCGGCAAGCGAACGCTCGATATCCTTGGCGCACGCTTCGGACACAGTTGCCACGTGACGCTCGGCTGCCTTGGCACGGGCCTCGCGCTTGGGATTGGGCTGACCCGCTCGGTTGGACCTGCGGTTACGGTTCCTGTTGTCGACGTCTGCCATAAGTGGTCACCTTTCTCGGTCTCTGCCGCTATCGGCTTTTCCCATCCATGATACCCCGCCGCGTACAAAAAAGACGGCCCCGAAGGACCGCCTTTCGCATCGATTTGCACGCACGGCAAGCACCGCCGCAATTCGCCACTAGTCGCGACGGCCGAGGATGTTCAGAATGCGCAGGAACACGTTGATAATATCCACGAACAGGTTAGAGGCCATAAGCACGGCGTTGGGCAGCGTAGGCGGCACCGTCGTGGCAACATAGGTGTCGTAGCCAATAAAGCCGGCGAACACCACGATCACGATCAGGTCGGTGATGGTCTGTGAGACGCCCATGAACATCAGCACGATCTCAACCAGAATAGTAGCGAGCAGAATGCCAAAACCGATGCCATATACGCGCTGGAAAAACTTGGGGAACGTCACGCCCAAGGCGCCAAAGACAAAGGTGATGGCGGCCGTGGCGATAAAGGCAGTGTTGATGGTGGGCAGGTCGTAGTTGGCAAGGCCAAACGACGCGGTCAGGCCAAAGGTGCTCGCAAAGATTACGTAGCCCACAAGGGACAGGCCCACGGACTGCTTGCTGGCGGCGGCCGACATCATGACCATGCCGACGATGGTCAAAATAAACGAGCCAAAGACCAGCGGCAGGGCGGCGCCGCTCATCATCATGTGCGCAAACGACATGGTGCTCGTAAAGTAGGCGCCGGCGCCCATGGCGCAAAAGCCCAAGAAGATCAGGGCAGACATGGCGAGATTGTACGCGCGCGGCGACATCTCCTTGGCGCGGCTTGCGCCGCTCTCGACGGGGCCGTTCTGATAGCCCTGGATATCGTTCATAGGTTCGTCCTTTCAAAAAGTGCCGTGAAAGACGGCGCAGCAGGTGACAAGATTCCTGTCATTGTACCCGAATGCCGTACGTCCTTACCCACGGCGCTCGCACTCGAGCGTACGGTCGAATGCCCACACCCACCAACGCATCAGATGGGCCTGCGAACCATCTGGTCGTTCGCGCGTCTGGTCCTCCAGATACAACTCGGTCGCGTGCCCGCCAAAACGCACCTTATAGGTTGCCGTACGGATGCCGTGAACCGTCAGGCCAAACCCAGTGGTCGAGACAATCTCGTCAATCGTAAAGCAACGACCGTCGACCCAGCAGACGGTGACCGGCACGACCTGTCCGCCCGCGAGGATGCGAGCCACGACGTCCACATACTGCTTGTGCACGCGCCGAGTTTTGCCATCTGTCTGTCGATATTCCATGCCTCCTATTATCGAACGCATGTTTGCATGTTGTAAAGCGAACAGACTGTGGTTTTGGAGTGTCGTAGTAATCGCACGTGTCCGCATGGCGTGTTAGCAAAAAGAACACCCGCGGTCAACAGGGCTAATATTCAATTTTAGTGCCAAAAAGTTCACTTCTCCCATCAGAACTCGGTAAAGAGACCCGCAGGAGGTGATACGATTTATCATGTTTTTGTAACGTGTCTGCAAACTTCGAGAAAGCCCATATATGGACGTAACGTTCTCAACCTTCCTCGGCCAAATTGTGTCGAACCCAGTCCTTGCCGTCACCGTGATCCTCGCGTTGGGCGCCATCTTCGTCAATGGATGGACCGACGCGCCCAACGCCATCGCGACCTGCGTCACTACGCGTTGCATGCCCGCCCGCGCCGCCATTCTCATGAGCGCCGCATTCAACTTCCTCGGCGTGCTCATCATGACGCACTTTAACGCGAGCGTCGCCAACACCATCTCACATATCGTCGACTTTGGCGGAAACAGCACCATGGCGCTCGCCTGCCTATGCGCGGCGCTGTTCTCCATCGTCGTCTACGGCGCCACAGCGTCGCGTTTTGGCATCCCCACCTCGCAAAGCCACAGCCTTATCGCCGGCCTGACCGGTGCCGCCATCGCCCTCGGCGGTGCGAGCAGCGTCAACGTCCACGAGTGGATGAAGGTCATCTACGGCCTGGCGCTCTCCATCGGCCTGGGCTTTGTCATGGGCTGGGTCCTGTGCAAGCTCGTCTCGATTCTTTTCGCCGCCGCCAACAGGCGACGTGCCAATGTCTTCTTTAAATACGCTCAGATCGCGAGCGCTGCGGCCATGAGCTTTATGCACGGCGCGCAGGATGGACAGAAGTTCATCGGCGTGCTCTTTTTAGGCGTGGCCTTTGCCAGCGGCCAGACGAGCGTCGGCGATGCAGGCATCCCCATCTGGATTATGCTGCTGTGCTCGGCCACTATGGGTATCGGCACCAGCGTGGGCGGCGAGCGCATCATCAAGTCCGTCGGCCAGAGCATGGTCAAGCTCGAAAAGTATCAGGGCTTCTCCGCCGACCTCGCAGGCGCCGCAAACCTGCTGCTTGCCACCCTTACCGGCATCCCCGTGTCCTCCACACACATCAAGACCTGCGCCATCATGGGCGTCGGTGCCGTCAAGCGCCTCTCAGCCATCAACTTCGGCGTCGTCAAAGACATGATGTTCACCTGGTTCTTCACCTTCCCCGCCTGCGGACTCATCAGCTTTGTCATGGCCAAGCTGTTCATGATGTTCCTCTAGTCAAACCGAACGTCCATCCGGACTGCATTACCTCGCCCACCCGTCTTCGCCTCGAAAGGACCCACCCATGGCAAAGAAACCCGATTCGTTCTACTTCGACAACTACGTCGCCTGCGCCGACCTTGCCGTCCAGGCCGCCGAGCTGCTCACCAAGATTTTCGAGAACTTCGATCCCGCAAAGATTCACGATATGCTCAACAAGATGCACGCGATCGAGCATGCGGCCGACAAGAAGCACCATGAGCTTGAGGACGCCTTGCTCACCGCCTTTATCACCCCGCTCGAGCGCGAGGATCTGGATCTGATGAGCTGCTCACTCGACACCGTGCTCGACCGCATCGAGGGCGTCGTGCAGCGCGTCTACTTCACCAACATCCAGAGCATCCATCCCGACGCCATCGTCATCGCCCACAAGGTGACTGACGCCTGCCGCGCCATGAAAGACCTGATGGTCGAGCTGCCCAACTACCGCAAGTCCAAGACCCTGCGCGAACTCGTCATCCAGATCAACACCATCGAGTCCGAAGCCGACGAGCTCTATATCAACGCCATGCGCAACCTGCACGTTAACGGCAAGGACCCGCTCGAGGTCATCGCTTGGCGTGACGTGTACGCCTTCCTGGAGTACTGCGCTGACTGCTGTGAGAATGTGGCCGATGTCGTGGATTCGATTGTCATGAAGAACAGTTAATTGGGGGTACGTGTCCCGGCGGCGAAGGGCCGGCCACGGTTTGCTTTCTCACTCCGGCTGCTTTGCAGAGTCGTTCGAAAGCAAACCGTGGCCGGCCCTTCGCCTTACGTACCACCATTGGGAACTTTGGCTGATACTTTGAAAGCAATGAGGCTTTTGTTGACAGGGCCTTTGAGCCCGATTGGGAACTTTGGGACCGCCTTAAACGTTTGGCTGGATCGGGCTTTGGGTACCCTTTGTTTTGCTTTGGGTTGATACACTGAATTTGGAGGGCTTGGTTGTGAGTTATTTGGATCTGGCTCGGGATCGGTATTCTTGTCGTTCTTTTGAGAATCGTTCTGTGGAGCAGGCTGTGGTGGATGCCATTGTTGAGGCTGGGCGTATTGCTCCTTCTGCTTGTAATAATCATCCTTCTCGTGTGATGGTGTTGGATACGCCCGAGTTGTTGGAGAAGGCTGCTGCTTGTCAGCCTCGGTTTGCTCGTGATGGGTCTATCTTTGGGGCTCCGCTTGTCTTCCTTATTTGCAGCGTTACCGATGATGCTTGGGTGCGCCCGTATGACCAGATGAATTCCAGTGAAATCGATACGTCCATCGTGTGCGATCAGATGATGATGGAGGCCACCGAGCAGGGTCTGGGAACGTGCTGGGTATGCCATTTTAAGCCTGAGGTGGCACAGGAGCAGTTCAATCTGCCCAAAGGCATTTATCCCTATCACATGCTCGTCTGCGGCTATCCTGCCGATCACATTGCCGATCCCGAGCATCGCGAGGCCCGTACCATTCCCCTCTCCGACTTCCTCCTCAAGTAGGTTTTGGGACATGCCTTAAAACCTACCCTTGACCGCTCACCCGTTCGCCGAGTTCTGCGCCATTATGTGCAGGGCTCGGTTTTTTATGTTACGCACTCCGGCACAGTCATAAAAAAGGACCCGCAAGCTGCGGGTCCTTTCTAGGCACTAAATTGTAGGCCGAATGTTAGTCCAGGTCGTCGGCAGCAAAGTTGTCGATCGGGGCGAAGGGATCGGCCACGGGGACAACCGGGTCAGCGACGGGCAGCGGCTCGGCGGGAACAGTCACTGCAGGAGAAGCGGCAGAACCGACCGGCGTGGAGGCCATCAGATCGGCCGGGAAGGAATTCTGGGCATCGTCCATGAAGTGCTGGATGAGCTTGAGATACTCTGCCTTGAACTCCTCACGGGAAGCCTTGAGACGATCGATCTCCTCGAGCTCGGCCTGCTTCTCGGTCAGAGCCTGGCGGATAACCTCGCGGGCCTTGGCGTCAGCCTCGTTGCGGATACGCTCAGCGTTCTCGTTGGCATCGTTGACGATGGTCTCAGCGGTCTGCTGGGCAGCGATCAGGGCAGCGGAAATCTGGCGCTCCTGAGCGGAGAAGTCAGGGGCGGGAGCAGCCACGGGGGCGGCAGGAACGGCCTGGGCGGTGGCATCCTGAGCTTGGGCAAGCTGAGCCTGCGCATCGGCAAGCTGCTGCTCGGTAGCAGTCAGGCGACCCTTAAGGTCGACGATCTTAGCGAGCATAGCGTCAACCTCGGAGGACAGCGTCTCCAAGAAGACGTCGACCTCAGCAGGATCGTAGCCACGCTTGGCCTCAGAGAAAGTCTGAGCCTGGATGTCTGCAGGGGTAATAGCCATAACAAGTCTCCTTTTTCATCGCCTCGGCGCTACACGCCCGACGTAAGTTACTAAGTCAGTTCTACACGAGTATACCTATAAGAAGCTGCAGAACCAGCCTCTGCACCAACTGCAACGCAATAATCGCAACGACCGGCGAAAAATCGATACCGCCCATCGGCGGGATGAAACGACGGAACAGGTTGAGCCACGGACCGCACACGCTATCAAGCACCGCGGCAATATCCTGAAGCAAACCACCCTGCTTCATGGGAATCCACGTCATAAAGCAGTAGACGACAATGAGCGTGGAATAGAAGTTGAACAGCGTGTTGACCAGCTGGACGATAGTGTAGATGTTGATGGGAATCTCCTCGTCTTGTCTTTACTTAAGGTAGCCGTCGGCACGAAGCTTCTTGAGATCGGAATCTTTGACCTCGCAACCGGCGGGCAGCACCATGAACACGCGGTCGCCCACCTCCTTGACCGTGGCACCCAGACCGCAGGCAAAGCCGTAAGAGAAGTCCAAGACGCGCTTGGCAACTTCGGTGCGTACGCCCACAAAAATCAGTGCGACAGGCTGCTTGGTGCGAACGCGGCGCACCACGGTCTCCACGTCGTCATAGCTCTCGGGGCGCAGGACATAGGCCGGCAGCTGCGGCGTGGCGTTGATGATATTGCTCGCATAGGCCGAGGCATCGCTCGGTGCAGGCGCGGGTGCAGCGGCGGCACGGGCGCGGGTATTCTCGGCGTAGCTCGACGGCGTGTCATAGGCACCAGGACGATAACCGCTCGCAACACTGTCCTGCGAGCGCGAAGGCGGGTTATACGTCGTGGCATGGCGGGAGTCATCGCCGACCAGCTGACCGGAGCGCGTATACACGGCAACCGACTCAGCTTCACCGCGGCGCGTCTGGCCAAGCAGGCCGTTGCTCGGCTCGTCTTGGGTGTAGAAGCCCTCGCCCGAAGCACCACTGTAGCCGTTGTTCTGATAGCCATCGTCGTAGCCGTCATCGTAGCCGTAGTCGTCGTCCTGGCCATAACCCTGGTCGTAACCCTGCTGGCCGCCCAGGTGCATCTTATTTTTAATCTCGTCAAGGAAGCCCATGGTTGTGTCCTCTCGCGGTTTAGTGCAGGCGCCCCGATAATCAGTGCGCACTTCAGAGCCTTATTTTACTGCAAACTCCGGGCTAAATACTACCCTGCCCAGGCGAACGAGCGTAGAGCCCTCCTCAAGGGCAGACTCAAAGTCCTCGCTCATACCGCAGGAAAGCTCAGGCAGGTTCAAATCGGGATGCGCCGCCTCCAGCTCATCCCTCAGCTCACGAAGCCCCGCAAAGGTGCGGCGTGCCACATTCTTATTCCCCCGGGGCGCCATAGTCATAAGCCCCTGTACGCAAATTCCCTCAAGTTCTGCAAGCTCACCCGCGGCGGCGCGAATCTCATCGGGTGAAAAGCCTCCCTTCGACTCCTCACCACTCACATTGACCTCAATGAGCACACGCTGGGGGCCGACGAGCTCGCCTGCCTCAATCTTGCGAACAGCACGGCTCGAGATCGCCTGCGCCAGATGCAGCGAACCCACCGAGTGAATCAGCTCGGCTGAGCCCAGCACCGCATTGATCTTATTGGTCTGCAGGTTGCCGATCATATCGAAGCGCACCTCGGGCAGCTCCGGATGCTCCGCCAGACCCGTGAGCTTGCGAACCAGCTCCTGCGGGCGGTTCTCGGCAAAATGGCGATACCCCGCCTGGATGGCGGCAACGGTCTCATCGACACCAACGGTCTTGGACACGGCAATGAGGCTCGCGGCGTCGTGGGGACGGCCCGCGCGATCGAGCGCCGCATAAAAACGTTCCAGAATCTGCTCGCGGCGAGCGCGCATCAAGTCCAAATAGTTATCCATTGCCAATCGCCTCCGCTGACAGCCAAACAAGTAGTCCCATGCTAACGCAAGAGCGCGGCCCCGCATGTGCAAGGCCGCGCTCACTTAGGTATTTACAATCTTTCGACGAACGGGGTTACTTACTCCTCGTCGTCCTCGCCATCGTCCTCATCCTCAAGATGATCGAGCAGGTAGCGAAGACCCTCGCTGACCTCGTTAACGGGCACCTTGGCAACGTAGCGTGCATCGACGGCGGGCCTCATGATAACACCCTCGCCCGAAGGCACGCGCATGCTCTCGAGCTCATCCTCATCAGTGCAGGCGATATCACCGGCAGTCATACGCTGTCCGGTCAACAGGAAGGTCAGACGGCAGGCGGCATCGATGGAAATCGAGGCGATGCGATCGAGATAGCGCGATACCATGATGGCGCGGCGCAGGTCGTCATAGTTGCTGTCGTCGTCCATAAAATCGCCCGTGTCCATGCGGTTAAAGGTGCGGAAGAACTTCTCGTAGGCGGCGTGCACTGGCTCGTCCTCGACGGCCAAGTTGCAGATGATGGACATGTCGTTGGTGACGAGCGCAGAAAGCGAAGAGCCCAGTACCTGGTAGACGGCCTCAGCCTCGGCCTCGACCGTGCCGACAAGCTCCTTGGGCAGCGAGATGTCGGCCTTGATCATATGACGCGTGGCGCGGCAAATCTGGCGAACCTTATCGGTCATGCGCTGCAGGTTAAAGTCGACGTAGATGATCGTCTGCAGCAAGCGGAAGTCGGAGGCGACCGGTGACTGCGTGGCAATCAGGTTGTAGCAGACGGCCTCCAGGTTGGCGCAGCGTGCGTCAATCGAAAGCGTGCGCTTCTTGGTCTTGGTGGCGAGCTTGCGGTCGTCGGTCACATAGGCCTTCACGGCATCATGGAGGGCCAGATCGACGGCCTCGTAGATGCTCAGCATCTCGTGACGGGCCTCGATGAGCTGACGGGAAAACAGTTTGCGCATGGTTCACTCCAATCAGTTGGGTGCGGTCATGCCGCCCGCACAGTGAATACGCACCGGACCAGATCCGATCGGCTTGGGACTAGTCGCACCGATCAGCCAAAGCGGCCGGTGATATAGTCTTCCGTCCGCGAGTCCACCGGACTGGTGAAGATCGCGTCGGTTTGACCATACTCGATGAGCGTGGCGGGCTCGCCGGCAACTTCCTGCAAGAAGAATGCGGTGTAGTCGCTAATACGAGCTGCCTGCTGCATTGAATGCGTGACGATGATGATCGTCATCTCGGGCGCCAGCTCGGCCATCAGATCCTCGACCTTAGAGACGGACGTGGGGTCGATGGCGGAGCAGGGCTCGTCCATCAGGAGGACATCGGGTTGCACCGCGAGCACGCGCGCGATGCACAGACGCTGCTGCTGACCGCCCGAGAGCGCCAAACCATCCTTGTTGAGCTGATTGGATACCTCTTTCCAGAGGTTGGCGCGCTTGAGCGATTCTTCCACGATGTCATCGAGGTCACTTTTGCTAGTCACGCCCTGCAGACGAGGGCCAAAGGCGACATTCTCGTAGATGGATTTAGGAAACGGGTTGGGCTGCTGAAAGATCATGCCCACGCGACGACGGAGATCGACCGGGTCGACACCCTCGGCATAGATATCGTTGCCGTCGAGCGTCATGGTGCCCTCGATGCGCGTGCCCTCGATCAGGTCGTTCATGCGGTTGATGCAGCGCAAAAACGTCGATTTGCCGCAGCCCGAAGGGCCAATAAACGAGGTGATGGCGTTTTTGGCGATGTTGAGGTCAAGCCCCGTCAGCGCATGAAAGTCACCGTACCAAAAGTTGAAATCCTTGGCCGTAATGGCCGCTTGCTCCAACGTGGGAGCGGACTGATAAACGGACATGGGACTCCTTAACTAGCGACGCTTGCGCGACAGGAAGCGCGCAAACAGGTTGAAGGCCAAAATGATCACCATCAGCAAGAGCGCGGTGCCGTAGGCTGCGTTCATGTTGATGCCGTCGTTGGCAAGCAGGTACAGGTGAACCGTCATGGGGCGGCCGGAATCGAGCGGCGAAATAGGTAGATTGATGGCCTGGCCCATGGTGTAGAGCACCACCGCGGTCTCGCCGATGGCACGGCCGATGGCGAGGACGATGCCCGTGGCAATACGGCCAAAGGCAGAAGGAAGCACGATCTTGGAGACAACCTGCCACTTGGTAGCGCCCAGGCCGTACGCGCCCCAACGGATATAGCGCGGAACGGCGCGAATGGCCTCTTCGGTGGTGCGCATGACGATGGGAAGCATCAAGAGCGCGAGTGCCAGAGCGGCCGAGACCATCGAAAGGCCCAGGCCCATGGCCTCGACAAACAAGGCGTAGCCAAACAGACCCATAACGATGGAGGGCACCGAGGCCAAAGCGTCAGCAGCGTAGCGAATGAGCTCGACGACCTTGCCCTGCTTGGCGTACTCGGCCAGATAGACGGCTGCCAGCACAGCGATCGGCGTGCAGATAAGCATGGCGAGCGCCGTCACGTAGACGGTCGAGACGATCGTGGGCCAAATGCCGCCCTCGGCGTTGACGCCCTGGGGCCAACCGAAGATAAAGTCGAGCGAGATGTGTGGCAGGCCGTTGATGACCACGTAGGCGATGATAGCGACCAGCACCAGCGTGGTGATGTAGGCAGCGGCACGAAACACGCCAAGCATGATCTTGTTGGACAGGTCCTTGTTGATGCGGCCCTTCTTGCCGTGGGAAAGGGCACGCTTGATGCGCTCGCGCGACGAGGTCGTATCGACCGTCGTGTCAACGGAATCGGACATAGCCTACCCCCTCTTCTTCTTGGAAATCAGACGGACGATGCCCACCAGCGTGGCGGAGATGATAAACAGGACCACACCCATGCCGAACAGCGCCGAGCGGTGCAGACCCGAGGAATAGCTCATGTCGAGCGCAATCTGGCTCGTGAGCGTCGAGATGGGGCTCGCAATGCTGTCGGGAATAACCGGGGCGTTACCTACGACCATGAGCACGGCCATGGTCTCGCCGATGGCACGGCCCATACCCAGCACGATGGCATCAACGATACCCAGCTTCGCGGCAGGTAGCACGACCTTATAGATGGTCTGCCACTTGGTGGCGCCCATGGCATACGATGCCTCGCGAATGCCCATGGGAATGGAATTGAGAGCATCGATGGTGAGCGTGGTGATGGTAGGGACGATCATGATGGCGAGCACAAACCACGCCGTCAGCGCACCAAAACCAAGGCCGCCGGTCAGCTGTGCGATAAACGGGCGGATGATGATCATGCCGAAAAAGCCGTAGATGATAGAAGGGATGCCGGCCAGCAGGTCGACGGCAGGGCTGATGAGCTTGCGCACGCGCTTGCTGGCAATCTCGACCAGGTAAACGGCCGTACCCACGCCCAGCGGCACGCCCATGGCGAGCGCACCGACGGTCACCAGACCCGAGCCGGCAAGCAGCGACAAGATGCCGTAGTGGCCCTCAGAGGGCGCCCACGTAAAGCTAAAGAAGTCCGCCAGACCGATGTCGGTAAAGACGGGCAGCGCCGAGTACGTGGTAAAGACAAAAATCAGGATGACGGTAACGACCGCCAAGAACGCGCAGGCAAAGAAGATCCACTGCAGCGCCTTCTCCTTGATATAGGTACTGCGCGATACGAGCGCCAGCTCGCGCTTCTTGGGCGTCTGAACATTCTGCTCAGTCTGGGAGTTTTCCTGTGCTTCCATGCTACTCACTCCCCTTCTCGTCGTTGGTGACGGGAATAAAGCCCGCCTCGCGAATCTGCTTGTCCATCTTTTCGGACGTCACATAGTCGATGTAATCCTGCGCCTGCTGCGAAGGCGCACCCTTCACAAAGAAGTAAAGGTCGCGCGAGATGGGATAGCCGCCACTCGCGACCGTCTTCTCGGACGCCTCAACATGATTGACCGAGACGGCCTTGACCGAGGTCTTGGCGTTGAGGCTATCGACGAAGCCCAGCGAAATGTAGCCAATGGCACCGCGCGAACGAGATACCACGTCGCGCACCTGGCCCGTGCCCGAAAGAACGGCCGAGCGGCGATCGAACGGGGTGCCGTCCATCATGATGGTGCGAAAGGCCTCACGCGTGCCGGACGCCTCGTCTCGGTTGATGACCTGAATCCTCAGGTCCTCGCCACCGACCTCTTTCCAATTGGTAATCTTGCCGGCGTAGATATCGCGGAGCTGCTCGGTCGAGAGGTTATCGACCGGGTTATCGTCGTTCACGATGACCGCGATACCGTCGTGGGCAATTACGATGGGGGTCAGGCCCAGATCCTGTTCGTCGGCATTGAGCCCACGGGAGGAGCTGGCGATATCGGCCGTTCCGGCGCTGACGGCCTCGATGCCAGCGGAAGAACCCAAACCGGAAACGAGCACGTCGATGCCGGTCTCCTCCTTAAAGCCCTCGGCCGCAATCTCGGCGATAGGAAGGCAGGTCGTGGAGCCAGCGACGGTAATGGAAGAGGTAGAAGATCCCGAAGAACAGGCACACAGCGTAAGCGTAAGCACAGCGGCGCTCAGGACCGATACGATCTTTCTCATAGCATCACGCCGATCGCAGCATGGCGCCCACAGGTGCCGTCCTCGTTACGGTAGGAATAAAAGCGGTCGTTCTGACGCACGGTCGAAAGCTGGGTATCCACGATATTATCCGCGTCGACACCGACATCTACCAGCGCCTCGCGAATGGCAGCGGAAAGATCGAGCATGCGAGAGGTATTCGCATCGATGCAAGAGAACTCGGCGGCAAAGCGATCCATGAGTTCCTGGGATACCTCATATTCGTCACCCAAGATATGGGGGCCGATATAGGCGGAAACGTCGCTCGCATCGCAACCGGCAGCATCGCAAAGCGCCTGGCACGCCTTGGCGGAAATACGTGCAATCGTGCCCTTCCAACCGGAGTGCACCACGGCAAATCCGCCGGGGGCCACCAGCACCACGGAAACGCAGTCGGCAAAGCAGAGCAGCACGGGCACGTTATGCGCCGTGCAGACGATGGCATCACAGCCCTCGGCAATCTGCTCGCGAACGTCCTCAAGGTCATCGGCGCCGTTCGAGGTCACCGCAACGATATGGTCACCATGGACCTGATTGGGAACGAGCAGGTTGTGCTCACACTCGGCGGCACCCATAGCCTCGAGCGCACGACGACGATTTTCTTGAACAGCAAAGGGATCATCGCCAACATGCGAGCCCAAGTTGAGTGAGGAGTACGCATCTTCGGAAACGCCACCGGCGCGCTCGGTGAAGGCAAAGCGAACATCGGATGTCGCGCCCTCCACCAACGTAACTCCATCATGGTCGACACGCGAAACTTTGTCCGCACGTGCTGCCATACTAAAGCCTCCTAATAACACAAGTACCGCGGCATCGCCGCTACAGCCCGCGTTTATACGGCTGTCATACTTCTCTAAAAGGATACCTGCTGCACTGGAGGCAATCGTAAAGGGAACGTAAAGAGATTGGAGGTTCTAGTTTACAAAGTCGAAATAAAAAGGGCGCGTCCATACGGACACGCCCCTGTGCACAACAATGCAAAGAACGACTTAGAAGCTACCGCGCTTCAGGAAGTCGGGAAGCTCGAACTGATCGTTGCCGAAGTTAGGAAGCTCGGTGCCACCGACGTTGCGGGTCGGAGCGGCCTGAGCCGGGCTCGTGGCAGGAGCGGTGCGCTGCGGCTCAGCGGAGGCAGCGGCCTTGCTCTGAGACTGCTGAGCAGCAAAGAGCTCGTCCTGACGGTTGACGTTGGAGTCGGAGAAGCCCGTAGCGATGACGGTGATACGCACCTGATCGCCCAGGGACTCGTCGACAACGGTACCGAAGATGATGTTGGCCTCGGGGTCGACAGCGTTGGCAACAACGTCGGCGGCGTCGCTGATCTCCTGGATGCCCAGGTCCTTGGAACCGGCGATGGAGAGCAGCACGCGCGTGGCGCCATCGATGGAGCTCTCGAGCAGCGGGCTGGAGATGGCCTGCTGGGCAGCGTCGACGGCACGGGTATCCCCAGAAGAGGTACCGATACCCATCATGGCGGTACCGGCCTGCTTCATGATGGTCTTAACATCGGCGAAGTCCAGGTTGATGATACCGGGGACGGTGATGAGGTCGGTGATGCCCTGGGTGCCCTGGGAAAGGACGCCATCGGCAATCGCGAAGGCCTCGAGCATGGTGGTCTTCTTCTCGGCGATGTCGAGCAGCTTATCGTTAGGGATGACAATCATGGTGTCAACGCAATCGGAGAGGGTCTTAATGCCCTCCTCGGCGCTCTTCTTGCGCTTGCGGCCCTCGAAGGTGAAGGGCTTGGTCACGACGGCGACGGTCAGCGCACCGACCTCGTTCATCGCGATATCGGCAACGATGGGAGCAGCGCCGGTACCGGTGCCACCGCCCTCGCCGCAGGTGATGAACACCATGTCGGCGCCAGCGAGCGCCTCGGCAATGTCGTCGCGGGACTCATCGGCAGCCTTGCGGCCAACCTCGGGGTTGGCGCCGGCGCCCAGGCCGCGGGTAAGGTCGGTGCCGATGTGCACCTTGATATCGGCATCAGAGATCGCGAGTGCCTGAGCATCGGTGTTGATGGCAACAAACTCGACGCCGCGGATGCCCTCTTCGATCATTCGATTGACCGCGTTGGTACCACCGCCGCCGACGCCGACCACCTTAATGACGGCAAGGTAGTTGTTGATCTCTGTCTCGTGCATGTCGGTCCTCCGAACAAAGGTTATAGCCATAGCATGGGTCGACCCCTGCGCACATTAACCTTCAGGTTGAAAGTAAATGCAAAGGTAAACCGTATTATGTTTGCACATTATGAACGTATCAGTCAAATAATTGACCGTGAAAACCAAACAAACCAGATAAACGGCGTGGTATGGCCCCTCAACAAAGCATCAACCAGCGCTACGAGGTCGGAGCGTTCCTAAATGTATAGTTACCCGGAGAGCGCACATTGATATACGTTACGCCCTCTACCTGCGAAAGCAGCTTGGTGACTACGCGCTCCTTCTTGACGATATCGTTCGAATCGCCCAGCGACACCTCAATGCCGTTATTGAGGTTTGCCGAGATGGCTTCGACCGAAGGCGTGGAAATATCCTTGACTTGTCCCAAGAACTCGCTCGAAAAACCACGCACATAATCCAAGCCAGCCTTAACGGCCTTGGAGCTCACCGCCTGGCCGGAAACCGGAGCGACATCCGCCGAGACATCAGTCAACAACACCGCGCCATAGTGCTTAGCGAGCGCCAGCGCGGCATCAATGCCGGTCAGGGTATTTGAACCCTGCCCCGTCGTGATGACGTTGCCCTGGTCATCCACTTCGACCGACGTCGACAGCGGGGCGATCCAGGTGTCATCATCCCCGATGGCCCAGGCAAGGTCATCGGAGCTGATATAGGCAATTGCAATGACCTTGCGCTCCATCGGCGTAATGATGAGCGTATGTGGGAACTGACGCTGGACATCCACGCCCGAGACCCACGGGTTCTGCTTGAGGTCCTCGGTAATCTGGTCGGGATCGACGTTAAAAAGCGACGTTCCCTCGGGCAAATCGATCAGCTGGATAGCATCGTGCTTCGTCACATGCTCGCTTCCTTGAATCTGAATATCAGTGGCGGTAAACAATCCAGAGTTAATCACCACGATAGCAACGACGACGAGCACGGCCAAGACGGCCAAAACGCCGCCCACGATTTTGCCTTTGCCTGTAACGACAGAAGCGGCGTCTGATGTTTTATTTGCCATCGCCCTAAGTGAAGACAACGGGTTGACGCCTTTTTTACCCGAAGGCTTCTTGGCGGTAGCCGGCACCGATGTCAGCGAGCGCGGTTTCGATGCGCCCAGCGTGCGACTCGGACGCGCCGCCTTAGTTCCTGTCGAGGGCTTAGGAGTTGCCATAGGACGGGCAGGCTTGGCGCCCATAACAGGCTTTGACGTCACCGAGGGACGCGAGGACTTTTTTGCGGCCGGACGATTACCGAGCTGCGAGCCGACAACCGGACGACTGGTCTGTCGAGCATGCCCGACAGACTTAGAGTGCGCGACGGTATTGCGTTGAGGTTTGGCAGGCGCGCCGGAACGCCCTCCGGCGCGGCGGAAGGTGGGTTTCGATGCTCTAGAAGCCGAGGAATTTAACTTCCGGTCTGAGCTCGATGCCATACGCCTCCCTCACCTTTCCGTGCACATGTCTGATAACCGCGGCAACGTCATCGGCCGAGGCAGTTCCGTTATTAACGATAAAATTAGCGTGAACGGGCGAAACTTCCGCGCCGCCAATCGAAAAACCCTTTAATCCACAATCCTCGATAAGCTTGCCCACACTCGCATCGGGCGGGTTACGAAAGACCGACCCGCAGGATGCGCGACCCATGGGCTGCGTACGCTTGCGCCTCGTCAGGTACCGTTCCATGCGCTCGCGAATGTCGGCCTTGGGCGCCGGTTTAAGCTTGAGCACGCACTCGAGGATGATCTCATTGCGGGGAAGGCTACATTCGCGGTAGCCCCAAGTGATCTCGGACCCCGCATAATGCTTGATACCGGATGCCGGGTCAAACGTTACGACATCCTCAACCAGCGAGCCAATCCACTCGGTCCGTGTGCCGGCATTCATAGATATCGCACCGCCGACCGAACCAGGGATGCCGACGGCAAACTCAAGGCCCGAGAGGCTACGCGACAGGGCATCGTTGACCAGGCGCGCAAACATCACGCCCGCACCGACCGTCAGCGTACAACCGTCATCGGCAACAACCGTGCGCTGAAACTCACGTCCGAGCGAAATGACGGCGCCGCGATAACCGCCATCGGCAACCAGCAGATTGGAGCCCTTGCCGATGATGACCCACGGCACCTGCTCGCGATCGAGCACCGCCACGGCGCGGCGGAGGGCATGATAGCTATGGCACGTCACAAAGAGGTCGGCCTTGCCGCCGATACGATAGCTCGTATGACGCGCAAGGCGCTCGTCCTCGATCACATCCGTGTCGATCATGCCCGAGAGCGCCATGACGGCGTTAAACAGACCCATTAGACTTAAGCGTCTTTCTTGGCAGTCAGATACTCAATGAACTCGGGGCCGACGGTCGTAACGTCACCGGCACCCATAGTGAGCAGCAGATCGCCCTCGCCCACCATCTGCTCGAGCTCCTGATTGAGCTCAAGACGGCTGGAGCAGTACACGACCTCCTTGCCAGGATGCTTGGCGCGCACGGTATCGGCGAGCATCTTAGAGGTGACACCCGGGATGGGCATCTCGCCAGCCGAGAACACATCAATCAGCAGCAGTTTATCGGCATTGGCAAATGCATCGGCAAAGTCGTCGCACAGGGCCTGCAGGCGCGAATAGCGGTGCGGCTGGAACACGACGTCGACGTGCTTGTAGCCCAGCGACGAAGCGGCAGCAAGCGTCGCCTTGATCTCGGTGGGGTGATGGCCGTAATCATCGACCACGGTGATGCCATCGATATCGCCCACGTGGGTAAAGCGGCGGCGAACGCCCTCAAAGCTCGAGAGCGCCTTGGCGGCGGCGTCGATGTCAAGGCCCAGGACATGGGCGACGGTGAGCACCGCCGTGGCGTTGAGCATGTTGTGGCGACCGGGATTGCTCTTGATCTCCACGGCATGTTCAGTGCCATCCTCAAAGCGAACGATAAAGTCACTCTGGATACCCTTGACATCCGGGTGCATGCAGACGATGTCGTTGCTCTCGGCAAAGCCGTAGGAAAGCACGTGACGGCCCGTCGACTTGGCGAGCTCGACCAGATGCGGGTCCTCACCGCAGACGATGACGGTGCCGTCCTCGCCCACCAGGCTCATGAATTTGGCGAAAGTCGCTTCGATCTCCTCGATACCCGAGTAGTGATCGAGGTGATCGGCCTCGACGTTGGTCACAATGACTACGTTGGGGTTCAGGAACAGGAAGGAGCTGTCGGACTCGTCGGCCTCGGCGACAAAGTAGTCGCCCGAGCCGTTCTTGCCGTTCGTGTCATAGCCCTCGACGATGCCGCCGATCAAGAAGCTCGGATCCAGACCCATGCGGTCGAGCATGGTGGCGCACATCGAAGACGTGGTGGTCTTGCCATGCGTGCCGGCAACAGCGACGGTGGTGTAGCCGTGGCCCAAAGCAGAGAGCATCTTAGCACGGGGCCACACGGGAATACCAAGCTCGCGAGCGCGCACGAGTTCAGGGTTGGACTCCGGAATAGCGGTGGAGACAACAACCACGTCGGGCTTGACCTCGTCGATCGTGGCGGCCTCATGACCCACATGCACCTTCACACCAGCGCGGGTAAGCTGGCGGATATAACGTGACGTCTTAAGGTCGGAGCCGGTAACGGCATAACCGCGCTCGTGCAGAACGAGGGCGATGCCGCTCATGCCGGCGCCGCCGATACCGATAAAGTGGGCGCTCTTAAACTCGGGCGCGGAGGTTGCAGTCTGGGAATCAGCCATGTGCTC
Organism: uncultured Collinsella sp.; assembly: GCA_902469055.1. GTDB lineage: Bacteria > Actinomycetota > Coriobacteriia > Coriobacteriales > Coriobacteriaceae > Collinsella. The sequence goes on along the minus strand of CABRBC010000037.1, from coordinate 19,202 downwards.
GTGTACTCCTTGCGTAAACACTGCCTGTAACCCGTTAACTGTACCGCACCTACCGCATCAGCGCGAGGGCGACCGACGATATCCCGTCTAACTAACGCAAACCCTCTACCGCATCCGCCAGAAGAGCGGCGGCCCTATCCTGGGCCAGACCACGCGCCGCCTGACGCATGGCGTCGCGCGCCGCCGCGTCATCGACCAGGTGCAGCAGTTCATCGGCAAAGGCAGAACCGTCGATATCGGCATCGGCGCAGAGCACGCCGGCCCCAGCGTCGACCAGATAACGGGCATTGGTGGTTTGGTGGTCGGCCGTCGCATGCGGGTACGGCACGAGCACCGAAGGCACGGCGAGTGCAGCGATCTCGGCCACGCTCGATGCGCCCGAACGCGAGAGCACCAAATCGGCAGCAGCCAGCATATCGCCCATGTTGTCGATGTAGGGCAGGACGCGGTAACGCTTCGCCTCCTCGGGCGTCAGCGCCAAAGCGCGCTCGGTCTCCTCAAAGCCGTCGGCACCCGTCGAATGCAACACATAGAGGTTCTTGCGCGAAAGCAGCTCGTTTTTGAGCGAAACCACGCGCTCGTTGAGGTGCTGGGCGCCAAGTGAACCGCCAAAGACGAGCAGCAGCGTAGCGTCCTCGGGAACGCCAAGTGCTTTGCGGCCGCGAGCGCGATCGCCCTCGATCACCGAGCGACGTACGGGGTTGCCGGTCATGAGCACGTGGCCAGGGTCACCTTCGCGCTCAAAGACCGAACGCGCTGCCGGCACCGAGATGCACACGCGGGCGGCGTGGGAGTTCATCATCGTGTTGGCCAGGCCCGGAACAGAGTTCTGCTCATGCAGCAGATACGGAACGCCCGCGCCCTTGCACCACCCCAGCAGCGGAACCTCGACATAGGCACCGAAACCGATGGCAGCGTCGGGCTTGCCGACCTTTGAGAAATGACCAGCGAGCGCACGCTTGGCCTTGTTGACACGCCACAGCGAGGTCAGCGCCGTCCAAGGACGGGAGCGGTCGAAGCCCGTGACCGTGATGGGCACAAAATCAAACCCAGCCTCGGGGACCAGACGACCCTCGAGCTTGCGCGACTGGCCCACGAACACAACGTGGTGGCCACGATCACGCAGCTCTTCGGCCAAGGCGAGCGCGGGGTTGATGTGTCCTGCCGTACCGCCGGCTGCAATAGCAACGGTCATCTTATCGGTCATGGTAGTCCCTTCGTACACGCGGTCCCTGGTCGTCGGTGCGCAGACGCGCCGACGGGTCCGAGTTCAAATCGATTCGATTATATCCGCCGCCCGCATTGCGAGGAGTGGGGCGCTGAGGACGACCTTGCGGCGCCGTTCGCTGACCCGGGCGGGCTGCCGGCTCGGTCGCAGAGCCATCCAGGACGGTAAAACCGTTACGCGTAGATCGCTCGCCGCGCACGTGGGGCACGCCGGCGGTGCTCTCATCCATAACGGCAAAGCTCTCGCGGCGACGGTCGTACTCATCGCGACGGGCGCTCTCATACGAAACGCGCAGGATCAGACCGGCGAGCATAAGCGACACAATAATCGAAGAGCCGCCGTAGCTAATAAACGGCAACGGTTTGCCCGTCATGGGAAATACGTTGAGGATGCCCAGCGCGTTAATCAAAAACTGCACCGCGAGAATGACTGCGGAGCCAGACGCCATGAGCGCGCCCCGACGATCGGTCGCCTGCTCGGCAATGCGAAACGCCGAGTAGATCAGCATCGCAAACACCAAGAAGAACAGCACGGTTCCGACAAAACCGACTTCCTCGCCAATGATGGCCAGGATGTAGTCGTTGTGCGCCTCGGGCAGATACGAGTACTTCATGGTTGAGTTGCCGATGCCACGGCCGAACAGACCGCCCGAGGCAAACGCCATGATGGCAAGCGTGGCCTGATAGCCGTCACCATACTCGTCGGCCCAAGGGTTCAAGGCAACCTGAATACGCACCATACGGTATGGCTCTGCGACAAGCGCAATCACGATCACGAGAATGCCGAAGATTAGCACGCCGATGATAAATCTGGGGTCGAGACCTGCAAACAACGCCATGCACATGAGGGTCAACAGGATGATCAGAACGGTACCGAAATCGGGCTGGATAAAGATCAGAAAGAGCGAAATGCCCAGGTAGATGCCCATCTTGCGAAGGAATTCGTTGATGTTGCCACCGGGCGAAAAGAAACGATCAAGCATGATGGCCGAATACGCAATGGCAAATGGCTTTAAAAACTCGGAAGGCTGGAACTGAATACCGGCAATGTTGAGCCAGCGCGTGGCGCCACGGCTGCCGCTGCCCACCAAGAACACCAGAAACAGTAGCCCTATCATGCCTATGAGGAAGATCCTGAGCACGTCTTCCCCAAACCAACTGTCCGGCAAGATGCGCACGATGGCAACCATAGCCAGCACGCCAACTCCGGCAAACGCGGCTTGTCGAAACAGAAAAAACGTCGCCGAGCCATTCTCGTGCAGCGCCTCGACCGAAGACGCCGAGTACACCATCAGCAGGCCAAAGCACACCAAGGTAAACAGGCAGGCCATGAATATCAAACGGGGGCGCATGATACGGGCGGGAACGCCGGCAATATAGCGTTCGCTAAACGTCAGCCCGCCGCGACCGGAACGCGGTGTGCTGCGCCGCGAGGAAGCACGGTCCGAGTCGGGCCTCCTCATACCTTGTCGGGGGCTCTCCTCTCTCACCGGCAACCCCTATTCCATTTGCGATTTCGCCGCAGCGGCAAGCTGGGCCACATAGTCCTTAAACACGCGGCCGCGCTCCTCATAGCCCGAGAACTCATCGAACGAAGAGCAGGCAGGAGAAAGTAAGATCACGTCGCCACGGCTCGACAGCGAACGGGCGACGTCCACGGCATCGCGCAGGTCATCCGCCTGGGCGATATCCACATCGCCATCGACATCGGCCTCGTCCATAGCGGCGGTGAAACGCTCGCGCGCATCGCCAAAGCAGACGACCGAGCGTACGTTATCCATAACAACGCGCGCGAAGTCCGTGAGCGGCGTGCCCTTATCGTGGCCGCCGAGCAGCAAGATCACGTCGTCATCGGGAAATGCCGTCAGTGCCTTCTCGACCGCATCGGTGTTGGTCGCCTTGGAATCGTTGACGTAGCGCACGCCGTCAATCTCGCCACACGGCTCCACGCGGTGCTCGAGCGGCTGGAACGAGGCCAGACCGCGGCAGACACCATCGACATCGGCACCGACTGCCAAGGCAGCCGTGGCAGCACACAGGGCATTGATAACATTGTGATGGCCCGAGATCTTGAGCTCGGATGTAGCGATGAGCGGGGTCTCGACGCCCTTCAGACGCACGATCATCTTGCCATCGCGCACAAAGGCGGCATCCTCGCCCTCAGGCTCGTCAAAGGCAACCTTGCAGATGCGACGACCCGGCGTGTAGATGTACTCATCGAACTCGTGAATGCCGGCGTCTTCGACGTCGACAACCGCCAGATCGTCATCAACCATATTGTCAAACAGTTTGATCTTGGCAAGCGCATAGTTGTTATGGCTCTTATGCCAGCCCAAGTGGTCGGGAGTGATGTTGAGCAGCACCGCCACGCGAGGATGGAGCTCGGTAGTCGTAGCAATCTGATAGCTCGAGAGCTCAGCCACAAACCACTCGTTGTGGGCTCGGCCGTCAATCTCGTTGACCGGCGGCTCGCCGATGTTGCCGACAGCAACGCTGGCCTCGCCGGCAGCCTTAAGCAGATAATCAGTCAGCGACGTGGTGGTCGTCTTGCCGTTGGTGCCCGTGATGGCAATCCAGTTATCGGGCGACAGGCGATAGGCAAACTCGGGCTCACCCATAATCTGGGCGGCATGCTCGCGCCCGGCCTTAAAGAAGCCCGAGAACTCCGAGATGCCCGGGCACGTCACGCATACGTCATAGGCGCCCTCGACCTGTTCGGTCCCATAGACAAACGACGCACCAGCAGCCTCGAGCGCACGCGTGGCGTCATTGGGCTCAGAGGTGCCACCGCCATACACGGTAACGGCACTTACGCGCTCGGGATGTGCCAACGCCCAGCGGGCGACATCGAGACCGGATTTGCCCTGACCCAAAACGAGCAGGCTAAAGACATCAGCAAGAGACATGAAAGACCACTATCCCAACTGGAAGAACAGAGCAAGGCCAACGGCACCAAAGGCCGCAGCGATAATCCAAAAACGGATGACGACCTTGGTCTCGGCCCAGCCCTTCTTTTCGAAATGATGATGGATGGGCGCCATAAGGAAGACGCGCTTGTGCGTAAAGTGGAAGTAGACAACCTGAATCATGACCGACAGGGTCTCAACGATAAACAGGCCGCCGATGATGAGGGAGACGACCTCGGTGTTGGTCATGATGGACGTGCAGGCAAACGCGGCGCCCAGGGCAAGCGAGCCGGTATCGCCCATAAAGATGCTCGCCGGATAGCAGTTGAACCACAGAAAGCCCAAGCAGGCACCGGCACACGCGGTGCAGAAGATGGACAGGTTCACGTCTCCGTGCAAAAACGCCATGGCAGCCATGGCGAGCATGGCGATCATGGAGGTGCCGCCAGCAAGACCGTCAAGGCCATCGGTCAGGTTCACGGCATTAGAAAGACCGGCGATCATCAGCCAGCAAAAGACAATGTAGAGCCACGGGAACGAAAGGCCGCAGATGGTGGTCGAAAGAACACCGAGGTCAATCGTCAGGCCGCCGGGAAAACGAATCTCGGGGGCGACGCCGCACCAGTTGACGGCAAGTACCGTAAAGGTGACACAGATAATGGTTAGGCCGATCATCTTGGCATGAGGCGTCAGACCGAGCGAGCGCCCGTGCGTAACGGAGGTCAGGTCGTCGATCAGGCCCAGCACGCCGGTCGCCAGCGTGGCGAGCAGCACGAGCACGAGCTCGGTGGTGAGCTTGCCCATCAGCAGGCAGGTCAGCGAGATCGCGACGAGGATGACAACGCCACCCATGGTGGGCGTTCCCTGCTTAACCAAATGACGCTTGGGGCCGTCGGCACGAACCTGCTGGCCGATACCCTCGACCTTGAGCAGCTTGATCCACCACGGCATGAGCAGCAGCGCAATGGCAGCGGCGATGCCAAGCCCCAAAAAAGCCTGATACGTTGGATACGAGGGATTGCCGAACATGGGCTAGCACACACCTTCCACAAAGCGGTCGAGCTCAACAAAACGGGAACCCTTGACCAGTACAACATCATGTTTTTCAAGCGCGCCGCCCATGCGGTCGAGCACCTGCTGATAATCGGAGAACACCTGGATGCGGTCCTCGTCCATGCCCATCATGCGCGCGGCATCGGCCATAAGCTGGGCCAGCTCACCACCCACGCACGCCAGCATGTCGAGCTTCTTGGCGGCGGCATAGGCGCCCACGAGCTCATGCATGCGAGGAGCCTCATCGCCCATCTCGCCCATCTCGCCCAGGATCGCCATGCGAGACCCCGTGCACGAAAGCGAGCACAGCAGATCGAGGCCAGCAGCCATGGATTCGGCACTGGCGTTATAGGAATCGTCGATGACGCGGGCACCGCTCTTGGCGCGCTTGATCTCCTGGCGGTGACCGGTGATCGTGAGGCCTCTAAAGGCAGCATCGATCTGCTCGGGCGTCACGCCCAGGCGATAGGCAACTGCGGCGGCCTTAACGGCATTTGGGACGGACTGCACGCCGGGGATGGCAAGCATGGTATCGGTCGTCTCACCCTGGCCAAAATCGAGCGTAAAGACCGGACGGCCTTCGTCATCAACACGAATGTCGCGGGCGCGGACCTCATCATCGTCCGAGACGCCGGCCAGCATCACGTCGATACCAGCAGGCTGGGCGAACGTATCGCGAATGAACGGTGTATAGTCGTCCTCGCCGCCCAAAACCAGCAGCGGCAAGAAGTCGCCGGCGGCGCACATACCCTGGACAATCTCGGCCTTAGCGCGGGCGATGTTCTCGCGGCTACCCAAAATGCCGATATGAGAGGTACCAATCTTGCTCACGATGGCAAGGTTGGGATTGGCGGACTGGGACAGGCGCTCAATCTCGTGGAAATGGTTCATGCCCATCTCGAGCACCAGGACCTCGGTATCGGCCGGAGCGGAAAGCACCGTGAGCGGCATGCCGATCAGGTTATTGAAATTGCCCTTGGTGGCCCAGACACGATAGCGCTTGGCGAGCACGGCGGCGAGCACGTCCTTGGTCGTCGTCTTGCCGATGGAACCGGTAATACCAACGACCAGGCAGCCAAGCTCCAGGCGATACGCGTGCGCCAAACGCAGCAGAAACTCCTCGGGATCATCGGTCAGCAGGATGGCACAGCCCTTGTCCTGCGCCAGCGAGACCAGCTCGGCATCGGGCTCGCGCGTCATCACGACGGCACCGGCGCCCGACTCGATGGCACGGGAGGCAAAATCATTGCCGTCGACCTTTTCGCCGGGGAAGGCGACAAAGATCGTCCCTTCCTCGACCTGACGCGAGTCGATAACGCACCCGCGGCATACCCGATCGACTTCTTCCGTCACGGTTCGGGCCCCCGTTGAGGCCGCGAGGTTGTTGACGGCGATCTCTATCATTGCAGCTCCCCTGTAAACCTAATAATGCTATCGGCGTATTGTATCCCAGTGCCATGCGCGCGTGGTGCAGGGCATGTGAACACCCTTCAGATCAAACGGCAGACCACGCTCAAGATTGTAACCCCCTACTTCGTGCGCGGGATTCCCAGCACGTCGAGCGCGTTGGCCATAATGGACTGGAATGGCACCGCGGCGGCATCCGAGCCGCTCGGCGTTCCATCGAGTGTGATATAGCACAGCACCTTGGGCGATTGTGCCGGCGCAAAGCCCATAAAGGACGACATGTAGTTCTCCTTGAGGTAACCGCCGTTCTCGTCAGCACGCTCGGCCGTACCGGTCTTGCCCGCCACGTCATAGCCATCGACCGCACCGCCAACGCCCGTGCCTTCGGACACGACCGTCTGCATGCACGATGTCACCTGGGCGGCAGCGTCCTCCGAAATCGCACGCTCGCCTTCGCCCCAGTCCTTCTCATCGCCCTTGCTGGACTTATAGAAGTGCGGAGTCATCATCACGCCGCCGTTCGCGATGCCGCCCACGGCACGTGCGACCTCAATCGGCGAGACGGACAGCGCCTGGCCAAAGCTCATCGAGCCCAGCGTGGCGCCGTCGTACTGGTCGCGCTCCTTGACGATGCCCAGGCTCTCACCCGGAAAATCGACACCGGAGCTATGACCGATACCCCACTTGTCCACATAGGTGGCAAAATCATCGGCACCGATCTTGCGTCCCACCAGGACAAAGCCCACATTGGACGAACGGCGCATCATCTCACGCACGTCCATGGTCATGGTGTAGTCGCGCTTATCGGCGTCGGTAACGGTGTCGTCGCCAACCTTAATGCTCGCCGGCACCTCAAACGACGTGCTCGAACGCACGGCGCCCAAGTCAAAGCCGGCACCGGCCACGAGCGTCTTAAAGACCGAGCCGGGCTCGTAGGCATCGGTAACCAGACGCAAGTTCATGTCCTCGGTCTTAGCGTTTTCCAGATCAGTCTGGTCATATGTCGGATACGAGCATGCCGCCAGAATCTCGCCCGTCGTGGGATCGGTGACCAGGGCCGAGCCATTCTTGGCCTTGGTCTTTTCGACCGCCTCGGCCAGGGCGTCCTCGGCGGCACGCTGGATATTGACATCGAGCGTCGTCACGATGTCCACGCCGTCCACCGCGGCAACCTTCTTATAGGCGCCGCCCGCGATATAGCTACCGTCCCTCGCCCGCTCGCGCACCAGCGAACCGTTCGTTCCGGTCAAAAGCTTGTTGTACTGTTTTTCGATGCCCGTCAGACCGTCGTTGTCCACGTTTACCACGCCAAGCACCTGCGATGCCAGGTTGCCGTAGGGGTACACGCGCTTCATGGCCTGCTCAAAGAGCACGCCTGGCAGGTTCTTCTTCTCCAGCGCCGCGACATCATCCTCGTCCACCTGACGTTTGATATACACCCAGGTGCCATCCGACTCAACGAGCTCGCGACAGGTCTTTTTATCGATGCCCGTAGCTTTGACCAGTGCCGATACCGTCTTGTCAACGTCCTCGATAAGCTGAGGATTCACGGCGATGTTGCGGCATTCGACCGACGACGTCAGCACGTTGCCGTTACGGTCGTAGATGGTACCGCGCTTGGCATATAGCGTCTGCGCGAGCAAGCGACGTGCATCGGCGCGGTCGCGTAACTTATCGGCTTCCACGATTTGATAGTCGGCAAGGCGAAGGACGCCCAAACCCAAGCCAAACCCGATGAAGCCCATGACGGCTTTGCGACGGGGCAGCGGCGTGCCCGTGAGCCATTCGGTCGACGAGCTCTTGCGCGGTCTGGTGTTATGCATTTGAGGACCACTCGAGCCACGGAGACGCGACGCAGGGTCGTTGCCATAGGACGGCCTCGCGTTGTAAGATGGCCGACCCGTTCCTTGATAACCAGAACGTCCCCGCGATGAGGGACGTCCAGAACCGCGACCCCCGTCGGAGCCGCGGCGATAGTCATTTGTCATACTCAGCTACCGTCTTGTTACTGAGCGGTCGCGGTCGAGCTAGCGCCCGCGACTGCATCCTGCGAAAAATCAAGTGTAACGCTCTCGCTGGGCTCCACCATGCCATAAGCGCCCGCAAGGTCGCGAATGCGCGTGTCGGCACCATAGACCGAATGCATGACCTCCAGGTCGGAGCTCTCATCGGTCGCCTTCTCGAGCGTGTTGGTAAGCGCGGCGTTGCTGTTGAGCACCTGGGCCGTAACGCCGGCGAGCGCCACACGGGCGACACCGATCGTCATGAAGATGGCCGCAATGATGCAAAACGTTTTAAGAACGCTCATGAAAACCGGGCTTACCGCCTGGTTTGCCTGACGGCCCGCGCCGGTGTAGACATCAAAGCGCGGCATGCGCTGCTCGCGGGGAGCAACGGGAGCCTGCGGTGCCTCACGATAGGCGGGCATGGCGTTCATATCATAGGCGAGTGCTGCGTTTGAGGTGTTGTAGCCCATGATATGCCGCCTCCCATCCCGAGTACGTTGGTAGTGTGTTTAAGCTTCGTTTGTGGTACGAGCGGGAGGTCCAATATCGCGCGGTCGCGTCTACAGACGCTGCGCCACGCGGATCTTGGCTGATCTCGCCCGAGGGTTGCGCGCAACCTCATCGGGTTGGGCAACCAAGGGTTTGCGGGTGATGACCTTGAGTATCGGCACGTTGCCGCACACGCACACCGGAATCTCCGGCGGACACGTGCACCCCTGGCTCATCTCCTTAAAGTGGTTCTTTACGATACGGTCCTCGAGCGAGTGATACGAGATGACGCAGATGCGTCCACCCGGGTTGAGCCACCTTGTGGCGGCGTCAAGCCCTCGCTCGAGCACATCGAGTTCGTGATTGACCTCGATGCGAATGGCCTGGAAACTTTTCTTGGCTGGGTGTCCGCCATGCCGACGAGCGGCAGCGGGGATACCAGCCTTGATGATCTCGACAAACTGACCGGTGGTTTCGATCGGCTCATGCTCGCGGCGGCGCACGATCTCACGCGCGATCTGTGAGGCGAACTTCTCTTCGCCATAGACGCGTAGAATCCGGGCGAGGTCGTGTTCGTTATAGGTGTTGATGACCTCAGCTGCGTTTAAGGTGTTGTTACCCGGATCCATCCGCATGTCCAATGGGGCGTCCTCGTTGTACGAAAAGCCCCTGCCAGGGATATCGAGTTGCGGCGACGAAACGCCCAAGTCGAACAGGAAGCCATCGACCCCAGGCACCTCGGCCGAGCAAAGCAGCTCGTCCAAGTCGCCGAAGTTGCCCTTCAGCAGCTGGTGCGGTACGCCGGGAACCTCGCGGTCCAGACGGGCGCCAGCGGCCTCGAGGGCCATGTCGTCCTGATCGACGCCGAGCAAAAGGCCGGTCTCCCCCACCTGCGCGGCCATCTTTACCGAATGGCCGGCACCGCCAAGGGTGCAGTCGCAGACGACGGAACCGCTCTTTAGCTGCAGCGACTCAAGCACTTCGCCGAGCATGACAGGTTCATGCCGATATTCTTGTGTCAAGATCCCACGCTCCATCCGTTACTCGTGCCTTGCCCTTACGAGAAGAAGAGGTCCAGCAGGGCCTCGTCATCATCGTCCTCATCGGCCGTAGCGCGGTCCCAAACCTCAAGGTGGTCGTAGTTGCCCACAACCGTGACCTCGCGGTCGAGGTTCGCCTGCTCGCGGAGAGACTCAGAAAGACCGATACGACCTGCGCTGTCCACGTCCATCGACGTGGTGCGCTTGTTGATCGCCCTCATAAGCTTCTGGTCGTTGATGTCACGCGGGTTAAAACCCTCGTGGCCCTCACGACCCGCGAAGAGTCCTTCGACCCACTTATCGAAGGCCTCGGCAGAGAACACGTACAGAGCATCGACATCCAGGGCTTTAAACACGCGAACGTGCTCTCCAAGCTCCTCACGAAGGGGTGCAGGCAGGGATAGACGACCTTTTGCATCGAGATTGCGCTCGTATGCACCCGTCATTCCCATGTGCGCCCTCCCCTCGGTTACTCAGATGGCACGTACGCGGGGAACCCCCCCGCCTGTCGACGTTATCAATAATATGGGGAACCGCCCCATTTTTCAACACCTTTCCCCACCCCTTCCCCCACCCCACCCCACCACTCCACCCCCAATATGTTGTAAAACACCCCCGAGCATATGTTCGAAAACACAATATGTTGTGTTTGCAGCAAAGGCGGGATGCCACCTGTAGAACCACACCCGCGAACCTCAACCTTCAAGTTGACCTTGAGGCGATTTTTACGTCCCTTTACACACCGTTCACATCGCCCCCAAACTCCCCCACCCACGGTACACACGGCCCACCAACGCGTCGGTGTCTGGCGAAAAATGGGACGGGCCCCAGATTGCCCACGTGCGCAAAAGTGCGTCTCGGCAATCTGGGGCCCGTCCCCTTTAATATTTATAAATATGCAGGTCAGCGAGGTACTAGCGATGTGCCAACGGATGCGCCGCCAGATAGACCTCGGTCAGTTGCGTGCGGTCGACATGCGTGTAGACCTGCGTGGTCGAAATATCGGCATGGCCCAAAATCTCCTGCAGCACACGCAGGTCGGCACCGCCCGCGAGCATGTGGGTGGCAAAGGAGTGGCGCAGGGTGTGGGGATGGAGCCCAACCAGCCCCACCTGGCGCCCATACCGCTCGCATATCGCATGCACGGCCTGGCGCGACAGGCGACGTCCGTTCTTATTTAAAAAGACCGCCGAGGTCTCCGTCCCGTGAGCATGGGCGGCCAGGAGAGTGCGCCCGTCACCTATATAGCGTGTCAGGGCACGCGCCGCGCTTCCCACCAACGGGGCCAGACGCTCCTTGGAGCCCTTACCGCGCACCAGGACAAACCCGTCATCGATATGGATATCGCCCACATCGAGCCCAACCAGCTCACTCACGCGCAAGCCGCAACCGTAAAGCACTTCCAAGATGGCATGATCGCGCAGTCCCATCTCGCCCTCGGGAAAGTCTTGATCGAGCAGTGCCGAGACATCCTCCACCGAAAGGTATTCCGGCAGGCGATTTGCCCTTTTGGGCAGGCGCAACGCCGCCGTCGGGTTTTGGGCCACGGCCCCATCGCGCACCAAAAAGGCATGCAGACCCTTCACGGCAGCAAGCGCGCGCTCCACCGAGGCGTCGGAATAGCCTCCGTCGCGGCGATCGGCAACAAAGCCCTCCACGACCTGACGGCTCACATCTTCAAAAGACGCAATGTCAGCCCGCTCCAGATAGGCGCAGTACGTCGCCAGGTCACGACGATAGGCCGCAATCGTGTTGCGCGCCAAGCCCCGCTCGACCGCGAGGTAATCGAGATACTCCCCCGCCGCCACGGCGAGCGACGAGGGAGTAGCTTCGGTATGTTCCTTATTCGCCGGCACCCTTAGTCCGTAGCGAGGTTCTTGGGCGTCACCTGCAGACGGTCGACGCCCTCATGCTGGCCGATCGAGGCGCGTACGAACTCGCGGAACAGCGGCTGCGGGTTGGTCGGGCGGCTCTTGAACTCGGGATGAGCCTGGGTGGCCACATACCACGGATGTACGTCGCGCGGCAGCTCGACCATCTCGACCAGACGCTCGTCGGGCGAAAGACCCGAGATAACCAGACCGGCGTCCTCGAGCTGGTCACGGAAGGCGTTGTTGAACTCAAAACGGTGACGGTGACGCTCGTAGACGAGCTCCTCGCCGTATGCCTCGCGCGCGAGGGTATCGGCGGCGAGCTTGCACGGATAGGCGCCCAGGCGCATGGTGCCGCCCTTCTCGGTCACGTCCTCCTGCGAGCTCATCAGGTCGATGACACTATACGGGCCGTCCGGATCGAACTCGGAAGAGCTGGCGCCGGCAAGGCCGACCACGTTGCGGGCGAACTCGCACACGGCTACCTGCATACCCAGGCAAATGCCCAGATACGGAATCTTGTGCTCGCGGGCGAACTCGGCCGCGAGGATCTTGCCCTCCAGGGCGCGCTTGCCAAAGCCGCCAGGGACCAAGATGCCCGAGGCGTCACCCAGGACCTCGGAGACGTTCTGCTCGTCGAGGCTCTCGCCATCGACCAGCTGCACGTCAACGTGGCGATCGTAGAACACGCCCGCGTGGTGTAGGGCCTCGATAACCGACAGGTAGGCATCGGGCAGCTGCGTATACTTGCCCACGACGGCGATCTTCACCTTGTCGGCGTGCTGGTTGGCATGGTTCTGCTTGCGCAGGAACTCGTTCCACTCGCTCATGTCGCGCTCACGCGGGTCCAGACCCAGACGCTCGCAAATGCGCAGGTCAAAGTCCTGCTCGGCGAGCAGCTGCGGAACATCGTAGATGCTCGCGCAGTCCTCGTTGGTAAAGACACAGTCGGTGTCGACGTCGCAGAAGCTTGCAATCTTGCCGCGGATGGCATCGTCGATATGGTGGTCGGAGCGCAGCACGATAATATCGGGCTGGATACCAAAGCTGCGGAGCTCCTTAACGGAGTGCTGCGTCGGCTTGGTCTTGACCTCGTGGGCGGCGGCGATATAGGGAACGAGCGACACGTGGATGTAGCAGACGTTCTCGGGGCCGGCCTCCTTGCGATACTGACGAATGGCCTCGACAAACGGCTGCGACTCGATGTCACCGATGGTGCCGCCCAACTCAGTGATGACCACGTCGGAGCCGGTCTGCTCCTCAATACGACGGAACTTATCCTTAATGGCGTTCGTGACGTGCGGAATCACCTGCACGGTGCCGCCCAAAAAGTCACCGCGACGTTCACGGGCGATCAGGCTCTTATAGATGGCACCAGTCGTAAAGTTGGAATCGCGGGTCAGGTTCTCGTCAATAAAGCGCTCGTAGTGGCCCAGGTCCAGATCGGACTCGTAACCGTCCTCGGTCACAAAGACCTCACCATGCTGGAACGGGCTCATGGTGCCGGGGTCGACGTTCAGATACGGGTCGGCCTTTTGCATCGTTACCTTGTAGCCGCGCGACTTGAGCAGACGGCCCAGCGAGGCCGCGGTAATACCCTTGCCCAGAGATGAAACCACGCCGCCGGTCACGAACACATGCTTGGTCATATTGAGTTACCTGCGCTTCCCGTAGAAGTTGTCCATACACATCTTACGGGTCTTCATTGTAATACTCGCGACGCGCGCCGCACGCAATTTTTCTTACGCGCAATCGCATTTCTCCATCTCGAAACAAAACGCCGTCCGGTTGCCCAGGCGGCGTCGCTTCCACTATGAATGCACGCTGTTATCGATCGGCGACTTCGTCCTTGATCAAGTCCTGCACAAGCATACCGGCACGGATGCCCTCTAGATACCACTCGCCACGCTCCGTGAGACAAATACCATTTGCGAGCTGGCCGCCGTCGTCGCTGTAGCGCGAGACGACCTCGATGATGTCTTCGGATTCCAAGCGCTCAATTGCCGCGCGGGCGCGATACGGAGACACCCCCACACGCTCGGCAAGCGTCTTGCGCGAAAAGCCATAAAATCCGCCGTTGTCTTCGGACAGCTGTGCGATCTCCATCAGCACCTGCACCTCGACACGCTTCATATCGTTGACACTCGCACGACCCTTGCCAGCCATGGCAGCCTCCTCAAACCGAGCACGGGCATCACTTGCACCGTGCGCGACCGGCACACCCCATGATGGCCGGCAACATCCATCATGCGGCATCCCCGCAAAAGGATGAAACAATTAGGGTTATTGTATACCGCCCAAATCGCTTATAGGCAGGTAAGCGGGCTATTTTTAGGTTAAACGGTAGCTTAGTTGATAAAAGGGGCACACCGAATGCATACCCGATGTGCCCCTTTCAGACCAATTTATCCAGGCTTAGCGGTGGAAGAAACCACGGCGCTCGAACTTGGGCTCGCAGCACACGTTGATGCCCAGCTTGCGCAGCACCGTCTCGTCCGTCGGCGAGATGATCACGCTAAAGAAGGCATCGCACCCGCGCAGCTGCTCCAGGCCCGAAAGGACGCGGGCCGCCGTCTCGCTCGTTGCCGAGGTGATCGAGAGCGCCATAAGCGTCTCGTCGGTGTGCAGGCGCGGGTTCTTGCTACCCAGGAAATGCGTCTTGAGCTTGCTGATAGGCTCGATCGCCTCATCGCTGATGACCTCGAGCTCAAGGTCAACGCCCGAGACATGCTTAAGTGCGTTCATGATGAGCGAGCTCGCGGCGCCCAGGCGCGTGGAAGTCTTGCCGGTCACCACGGAGCCATCGGGCATGACCATGGCGCCTACGGGGCCACCCGTCAGCTGCTCCCTGGTAAGGGCGGCCGAGCGTGCCGGCGAGTAGTTCTTGTCGATACCGGCCTTCTTCATAATGATCTTGAGACGGTCGACTTGCTCATCGCCCACGCCGGTACGGCGCACATTTTCGACCGCGGTAAAGTAGCGGCGGACGATCTCCATCTTGGAAGCGTCGCGGCAGGCATCGTCATCGGTAATAGCAAAACCGACCATATTGACGCCCATGTCCGTGGGGCTCTGGTAGGGGCTCTTGCCCAGGATCTTTTCCATCAGAGCACGGACCACCGGGAAAGCCTCGACGTCACGGTTGTAGTTGACCGTGGTCTTGTTGTAGGCCTCCAAGTGGAAGGAGTCGATGATATTGGCGTCGTCGAGATCTGCCGTGGCCGCCTCGTAGGCGATGTTGACCGGATGCGTGAGGGGAAGGTTCCAGACCGGGAAGGTCTCGAACTTGGCGTAGCCGGCGGCGGTGCCGTGTTTGTGCTCGTGATAAAGCTGCGACAGGCAGGTGGCGAGCTTACCCGAGCCAGGACCCGGCGCGGTGACCACGACGAGCGGACGGGTGGTCTCGACAAACTCGTTCTTGCCGTAGCCGTCGTCGGACACGATCAGATCGACGTCGTGGGGATAGCCCTCGATGGGATAGTGCAGCTTGGCGGGAATGCCGAGCGCGTTCAGGCGATTGCGGAAGACATCGGCGGCGGGCTGGCCGGCGTACTGGGTGATAACCACGGCCGCGACAGCAAAACCGTTGCCGCGGAACAGGTCGACCAGGCGCAAGACGTCCTCGTCATAGGTAATGCCCAGGTCGCCACGGGCCTTATTCTTCTCGATGTGGTTCGCGTTGATCGCGATGATGACCTCAACGTCGTCGGCTATGCTCTTGAGCATGCGGAACTTGCTGTCCGGTTCAAAACCCGGCAGCACGCGACTCGCGTGATAGTCGTCAAACAGCTTGCCGCCAAACTCCAAATACAGCTTGCCGCCAAACTGCGAGATACGCTCTTTAATATGAGCGGCCTGCAGCTCGATATACTTCGCGTTGTCGAAACCCTGGCGCATGTATGGCTCCCGTCCCGTTTCCAATTAATGTTCTAGGCGATTATAACGGAGCCCGCCCTCCCCGATATCCAAACCATCAACAGGCACCAACCAAACACGCCCACCGCAACCACCGGGGACCCAGGATGGCTAATTTGAGGCGGGGAACAAGTCGCTCAGCACCAACGATGGCAGCGCCGCAGGTTGAGCATAAGCCAGCGAAAGCCCGCCAGAGCGAGCAAGGTGACGTGAAAGAGGAGGGCATAGGCCTTTTGGCCATGCCCGACGATTGAACGTCAGATTGCCGCTCTGGCGGGCTTGCAGCGTCGAGCGGTTCCGGCGTTTGGTAAAACGCCGGAACACAAGAGCGCCCCCTCCCGCGCACGGAACGGAAGGGGGCTAAAGGTAGGAGTCTACCGGTGGGTTTACCCCACCGGACAGACGATGACCAGGTGATCCTCTACAGGATCGTCAAGGTTTCCGTGGGGTACCCGTTGGGTACTTAGATCAACACGCAGGCGACGGTCAGGATGATGGCGCAGACGACGGAGAGCGCGACGATGAGCTTAAGGGCAAACTTGAGCCAGGTCGTCCACTCGATCTTGGCCAGGGCGAGACCGCCCATGATGGCGCCGGAGGTCGGGGTGAACAGGTTCACGACACCGATGGCGGCGGAGAAGATCATGACCATGACCTCAGGCGAGAAGCCGAGCTTAACAGCCAACGGTCCCATGATGGGCATGGAGACGGTGGCCATACCGGAGGTCGAGGGGATCAGGAAGGACAGGCCGAAGTAGACCAGGAAGCTCATGGGAGCGAAGATCACGCCGGACAGGCCAGCCAGAGCATTGGCGGCAGCGTCGAGGACGAAGACGTCGAGGCCGGTGTTAGCCATGAGGACGGAGATACCACGGGCGAGGGCGATGACGAGAACAACGGACATCATGTCGGCAGCGCCGGTGATAAAGGTGTTAACGATCTGCTTCTCGGACAGGCCACCGATGATACCGATCAGGACGGCCATAAGGAAGAACCAGGTGGAAGCCTCGTCGAAGTACCACTGGCCAATGGGCAGGCCGGTGATCAGGGCAGACCAGCCCTGGACGACGGCGTTACCGTCGGCGTCGTAGACAGCGCCAGCGTCGAAGAAGTTAGCGACGCCCTCGTTGAGGTCGGCCAGCGGAATGAAGCCGACGATCATGACGACGAAGGTGAAGGCGAAGGCAATCAGAACACCCTTCTGACGACCGGTGAGCTTGACCTCCTTGTGGACCTCGGAAGCAGCCTTGCCGTGAGCCTCTTCGGCGTCCTTGAGCTCCTGCATCGACAGGATGGTGGAACCCTTGTCAGCCTTGACCTTCTTGGCGTAGCTCATCACGAAGAAGATGGACATAGCGGTAGTGACAATCCACAGGACGGCACCGAGGCCGATGATGATGGACTGGTTGACCTCAATGCCAACGCCGGTCAGAGCGTCGACGGCAGCGCCGACGGCGAACGGGTTAACCGTGGAGCCCAGGCAGCCGCAGCCAGCGCCGAGCAGGACGGTGGCGGCACCGACCATGGGGTCGAAGCCAGCGGCCATCATGGTAGCGGCAAGCAGGGCGTAGAAGGGAACGGTCTCCTCGCACATACCATAGGTGGTACCACCGAGGGAGAAGATGAGCATCAGCACGGGAATGAGCATGATCTCGTTGCCCTTAAGCTTCTGCACCAGGACGGCGATGCCGTTGTCCAGGGCGCCGGTCTCGGTCATCATGCCGAGGAAGCCGCCCAGGATCATAACGAAGAGGCAGACGGGCAGAGCGTCAGCGAAGCCCTTAATCGGGGCGGTGCAGAAATCGCTCAGACGGGCGGCAGTAACCGCGCCGCCGGACGTGCCGGAGACGATAACGGTAATCACTGCAACAATTGCCAGCAGAGCAAGAAGAATGGTGAACGATGAAGGCATACCGCGCTTTTTCTTAGCGGTCTCAGTCATAGTTCTCATCCCCCCTTCATAAATCATTTGCTGATCTCGCCAGAAGCGGCTCTTCCGTGCCGTGCCTGCCGCTTGATGCGAGATTATTACCAGATAAAACCGCTCGGGGTGTGCAGCAATACACCCCGAGCGAGATGCTAGATGCTCTTACTTGAGCGTGGCGTACATGACAGCCTTGATGGTGTGCATGCGGTTCTCGGCCTCGTCGAAGACCTTGGAAGCGGGGCTCTCGAAGACCTCGTCGGTGACCTCCTGCTCGGTGATGCCGAACTGCTCGCACTTCTCGGCGCCAATGGTGGTGTTGGTGTCGTGGAAGCTGGGCAGGCAGTGCAGGAAGATGGCACCCGGGTTGGCCATAGCCATGACCTCGGAGGTGACACGATACGGGGTGAGCTGAGCGATGCGCTCGGCCCAGACCTCGTCGGGCTCGCCCATGGAGACCCACACGTCGGTGTAGATAACGTCGGCACCGGTGACGCCGTCCTTGACGTCAGTGGTCAGCTTGATGGTGCAGCCGTTAGCCTCGGCGATGGGCTTGCAAGCCTCGATGACGTCGTCGGCGGGCATGCACTCCTCGGGGCCGCAGGCCACGAAGTTCATGCCGAGCTTGGAGCAGACAACCATGAGGGAGCGAGCGACGTTGTTCTTGCAGTCGCCCATGAAGACGAGGGTCTTGCCCTTGATATCGTAGTTGAAGTTCTCCTGGACGGTCAGGATGTCGGCGAGCATCTGGGTGGGGTGCCACTCGGTGGTCAGGCCGTTCCACACGGGCACGCCGGACTTAGCAGCGAGCTCCTCGACGTCGTCCTGGGCAAAGCCACGGAACTCGATGCCGTCATACATGCGGCCGAGAACACGGGCAGTGTCCTCGATGGACTCCTTCTTGCCCATCTGCGACGAACCCGGATCGAGGTAGGTGACGCCCATGCCCAGATCCATGCCGCCGACCTCGAAGGCGCAGCGGGTACGAGTGGAGGTCTTCTGGAAGAGCAGAACGATATTCTTGCCCTCGAGATAGCGGTGCGGAACGCCAGCGCGCTTCATATCCTTGAAGTTCTTGGAGAGCTTGAGCAGGTACTCGATCTCCTCGGTGGTGAGGTCGAGAAGCTTGAGGAAGCTACGGCCGGAGAGGTTAACACCCATGGTTCGATTCCTTTCGAAGAAATGAATTACGTAAGTATTAGTGTTGCCCGTTTAACGGGCGAAGCCGGTGCGGTTGTAGGGGGACCGCACCGGAAACGGAAAGACTTAGAGGTCCTCGCGCCAGAAGGGCATGCTCATGCAGCGCGGGCCGCCGCGGCCGCGGGAGAGCTCGGCGGAGGGCACGACGAGAAGGTCCAGGCCCT